>NZ_BAAJOA010000001.1:0-753743 GCF_057541095.1 Companilactobacillus sp. y65-5 | reverse complement strand
TATGCGGAAGTAGTTCAGTGGTAGAACATCACCTTGCCATGGTGGGGGTCGCGGGTTCGAATCCCGTCTTCCGCTTTCATTATAGTAACGCCGGGGTGGCGGAACTGGCAGACGCACAGGACTTAAAATCCTGCGGTAAGTAATTACCGTACCGGTTCGATTCCGGTCCTCGGCACTATAATGAATATGCACCCATAGCGCAATTGGATAGAGTGTCTGACTACGAATCAGAAGGTTGTAGGTTCGACTCCTACTGGGTGCATTGTTTTATCTCGGGAAGTGGCTCAGCTTGGTAGAGCACCTGGTTTGGGACCAGGGGGTCGCAGGTTCGAATCCTGTCTTCCCGATAGCAGCATTATGTTGCAAGTTTTATTTTTGGCGGTGTAGCTCAGCTGGCTAGAGCGTCCGGTTCATACCCGGGAGGTCGGGGGTTCGATCCCCTTCGCCGCTATTTATTCCGGACCTTTAGCTCAGTTGGTCAGAGCAGGCGGCTCATAACCGCTCGGTCGTAGGTTCGAGTCCTACAGGGTCCATCGCATGGAATAAAGCCTAAAATTCATATTGTTATCGCGGGATGGAGCAGTCTGGTAGCTCGTCGGGCTCATAACCCGAAGGTCGTAGGTTCAAACCCTGCTCCCGCAATTGAATTACTGTACATGGTTCCTTGGTCTAGTTGGTTAGGACGCCTGCCTGTCACGCAGGAGATCGCGGGTTCGATTCCCGCAGGGACCGTTAATATGATAGCGCCTTGTCATATTAATCCTTTAGAGGCTTTAATGCGGGTGTAGTTTAGTGGTAAAACCACAGCCTTCCAAGCTGTTGTCGCGAGTTCGATTCTCGTCACCCGCTTTGCCGCTTGTTATGGGCCTATAGCTCAGCTGGTTTAGAGCGCACGCCTGATAAGCGTGAGGTCGATGGTTCAAGTCCATTTAGGCCCACTATGTCTGGAGAAGTACTCAAGTGGCTGAAGAGGCGCCCCTGCTAAGGGTGTAGGTCGCTAACGCGGCGCGAGGGTTCAAATCCCTCCTTCTCCGTTTTTTATGACCCGTTGGTCAAGTGGTTAAGACACCGCCCTTTCACGGCGGTAACATGGGTTCAAATCCCGTACGGGTCATTGACGTTATACGTCATTACAACTTATATGTTTTACTTTTTAAGCATGGAGGATTACCCAAGTCCGGCTTAAGGGAACGGTCTTGAAAACCGTCAGGCGGGTCAAACCGCGCGTGGGTTCGAATCCCACATCCTCCTTACAGAGTATTACAAGTTTTATTTTTATTATCGCGGGATGGAGCAGTCTGGTAGCTCGTCGGGCTCATAACCCGAAGGTCGTAGGTTCAAACCCTGCTCCCGCAATTAGCTTTAAAATGATTAACCTTTTGGTTCCTTGGTCTAGTTGGTTAGGACGCCTGCCTGTCACGCAGGAGATCGCGGGTTCGATTCCCGCAGGGACCGTTAATGGCTCGGTAGCTCAGTCGGTAGAGCAATGGATTGAAGCTCCATGTGTCGGCGGTTCGATTCCGTCCCGCGCCATTTTGGAGGGGTAGCGAAGTCTGGCTAAACGCGGCGGACTGTAAATCCGCTCCTTCGGGTTCGGTGGTTCGAATCCACTCCCCTCCATAGTTTAGGGATATAGTTTAAAGGTAGAACTACGGTCTCCAAAACCGTCAGTGTGGGTTCAATTCCTACTATCCCTGTTTCTACCTTTTATCATGGCGGTATTGGTGAAGTGGTTAACACACCGGTTTGTGGCACCGGCACACGTGGGTTCGACTCCCACATACCGCCCTTTATTATTGGGTTATAGCCAAGCGGTAAGGCAATGGACTTTGACTCCATCATGCGCTGGTTCGAATCCAGCTAACCCAATTGTTCTAATATACGATATGGCGGTATAGCCAAGTGGTAAGGCAGAGGTCTGCAAAACCTTCATCACCGGTTCAAATCCGGTTACCGCCTTTGGGCTATGCCTAGATATTAAAATGCCGGTGTGGCGGAATTGGCAGACGCGCGGGATTCAAAATCCCGTTCCTGTATAAGGAGTATCGGTTCGACCCCGATCACCGGTATTACATGTGAATACTAACTCTTAACCGAGTTGATAACATTTAGTTCTAAACGTTGTTAAATCAGCATTTAGGGCTTTTTTTGTTTCCCTAACTCATTACTCGCTTGTGAAAAAAATGGGGTACTTTTTGGCACTTTTTAAGTATTTTGGGCACCTTTTGAGCACCTTTTTAGAGTTGATCAAGAGCTTTGTATCCTCACGTTGACGATAGTCATTTAATAGATGGATATAGACCTTAGAAGGGATTGTTACATTTGAACATCCACGACAAAATTGTGTGTGATATTCCCAATACATTGGCAATATCGAGATTCGACATGAGGGATTCATCAGTGATTTTTCATTTCACTAACAAACCATAATAATATCAAAATAATCATTGACTTAAAGTTAACTTCAAGTGATTTAATGGATTTATCAAAACATAGGATGACTTGGAGGAAACAAAATGAAAAAACAAACAGCTGGACAAGAACAACTTGGTGAATTTGCACCACAATTTGCTAAATTGAACGATGATGTACTATTTGGTGAGGTATGGAGCAAGGAAAATGAACTATCAGCACATGACAGATCAATGATTACTATTGCTAGCATTATTTCCGCAGGAAATATAGAACAACTGGAAACTCATCTAAGAATTGGTAAGAAAAATGGCATTACCAAAGAGGAGATTGTGGCAGAGATTACGCACTTATCATTTTACGCTGGATGGCCTAAGGCTTGGTCTGCATTCAATCGCGCTAAAGAGATTTGGAATGATTAATATTAGGTGACTCGATTAGATATCGGGTCACTTTTTTTGGTTCTGCAATTGATGATTATTATAGGTTATACTGTAATAGATATTTGATTTTGGAGGAACTTCATGCAAAGTAAAACTAGGGGATGGGAAAAAATATTTTTTCCAATTGTTTTCTTGTATTTTTTTATCATTAGATTTCTTGTGATACCATCTGGAGATGATTTTTTCTGGGGTGGTGAGCAAGGTCAGTATTTAATGAATCACGGATTCTATGGTCCACAAAAGATTTATGGTGGTAGTAGTAATGGTCGCTGGATCGGGAATCTTTCTGAAATTTTTACAGTACATCATCTACTATTCGCAATGTTGATGTACGCTGTTTTTTGGACATTATTGATCTGGTGTATTTGGAAATTGACTAACAAGTCCAAATTATCGTTGGTTTTAAGTGGACTATTCGTTTTTACATTTCAAGATGGTTACATTAGTACGGTTTTTGCTTGGAATGCTGGATTTGTTAATTACATCCCACCACTGGCATTGATGTTATTATTTTTGACCTTTATCAAGGACCTGTACGATGGAGAAAAGATTTATAATCCTATTCTTCTAGCAATAGCGACATTTTTGATGAGTCTGGTTGGCGGATTGTTCGTTGAGCATCTGACGCTATATCAAATTTTTATTGGTGTAGTGGTCATTTTAGCTGGTAAGTATTTCTACCACAGAGGTTTTGAATGGTTTGAAGGTAGCTATTTGGCTGGAGCCATTTTGTCGGCTGCAATCATGTTTAGTCATCCGGCCTATCATGAGAAATCAACGTATCGAGATACTAATTTTGATATTCATGGAATTATAAATAATTATTTTTATATCACACATTACTGGTTCAATACGTTAAATCTGATCGTCAATGTCGTCTTGTGCCTGGCAATTATTATTATTGCCACAAATAAATTAAAGCATGCCAGCAAAGTAAAGTGGATAATGAACATTGGAGCTTGTTTCTTCATCATGTATTATCTTCTAATTAACTTTTGGCTAGGTCGGCACCATTATGACCAATTCTTTATGTATCGTGATTTGAGTACCAAAATTACACTTCTAGATGGTGTAATGACAATCGTATATTGGTTATTTTTAATTTTCTGCACGATTTATTTATTTAAACTTAAGAAGAATTATGTGTTGTACTTTAGCATGTTTACCTACTTTGCTTTGATATCACCATTTATTGTGATAATTTCTCCGATAAATTCACGTGAGTTCTTTACTTCGTATGTTTTTCTATATATTGCTACAATCATATATGTATTGACAGCCGCTAGTTATTTCAGCAAAGCGATTGTTGATAAATCACGAATTATACTGGTCGTGATTTTGGCAATGTGCGCTGTTAATGTAGGGTACAAAATGACCGCAAATTACAATATCAACTTGGTCAGAGTTCAAGATGATAGATTCTTGGCTGGGCAAGCGCAGTTACCTAATCATGTTCCTTATCGGAAGTATGTTTTGTCTAACGATGCTTTGTTACAACAATCTTCGACTTATTGGCAAGAATTCTTGAACAAATCATGGTTACAAAGATTACTGTAAATTAAAATCCGCTACAAAATGTAGTGGATTTTTTAATATAGGGGGGTCCATATGAAAAAAATCATTTTAAATATTTTTGCTGTGATGATGGCCATCTTTTCATTTAGTCTATTTACGACAAATGTTCAAGCGGATGGTGATTATGACATCACGAAATATACGGCAAATATTGATGTGGATAAAGAAGGTAACGCTGAATTAGTTCAATATGTTACCTATGATTTTGATGGTGATTTTCACGGGGTTTTTTACAATCAAGATATCAGAGGAATCAAGGGCGCTGGTGAACCTAGTGTATCGGTAAAGGAAGATGGGCGTGTAGAAAAACTCGTTCAGTCATCAACGGAACAGAATAATTCTTTTTCAGTGAATCGGACGAGTGATTATCTAAAATTAAAGGTTTATCACGCTGTTTCTGATAAAAAAGTCACTTTTATTTATCGGTACAAGTTATTGGGCGTTATCAAAAATTACCAAGATACGGCTGAGTTAAACTGGAAAGTTATCGGTGGTGGTTGGGATCAGGATTTAAACAACGTAAAGGTAACTATTAATTTGCCGGCTAACAATATTAGTTCACTCAAGGCGTGGGCACATGGTAGTTTAGACGGTCATAACAAGGTCGATCGAAAGAATGGCCGAGTTATTTTAACAGTCGGCTCAGTAGATGAGGGCGATACGGTCGAGAGTCATATTATTTTTCCAACTAGTGTCACACCTCTGAACACTAATACGGTCGATAAAAAAGTTAAGAGTAGTATTTTAGCTAAGGAAAAGAAACTAGCTGAAGAAGCTAATTATCAGCGTCAAATGCCAACACGTGTCTCTAAGATTGCTATTGTAATTATGGTTTTGATAGTACTGATGATCTTCTTGTACAATGCAATTCAGTGGCGAAGACATCCTATTGATAAGCATCCGATGCCTACGCCGCTATATCATTGGTTTGATGTACCTGACGTTGCACCAAGTATGGCTAACGTCATCTTGAATAAATCCAATATCGGTGATAATAAAGGCTTTACGGGGGATGTCCTAATGCAAGCCAGCAAGCGTAATCTGAAAATTGAGAAGGAAGATAAGACTTTTAGGATTACAGCATTGACGGAACCACAGGATGACTTACTAAAATTCATGATTCAAACTATTGGTGATGGTACTAGTGTCACTATCAAAGAACTCAATAAATATGCAAAACATGATAAAAAGGGTAAATTATTTCAAGAATTCGATGATTGGAAGGCACGTGCGGCTAATGATAATGAAAAATACATCGATACCAACAATCATGATACGTTATCTAGATTGTTGCTTTCAGGTATCTTCATCACATTTTTATTAATCGTATCTGTCATCTTAGCTGTATTTTTGGTTAAATCGTGGGCAATGGTGTTCTCAATAATATCCGTTATAACGATTTTTATAATATGGGTAGTATATTTACTTGCAAAGAGGAGAATAAGCTCTTATACAGAGCATGGTGAGCAGGTAGCTAATGAATTACAAGCCTTCAAGCGCATGTTTGAGGACGTAGATGATTTGAATCTAGCTGAAGTGGGAGATTTGATTTTGTGGGAACAGATCCTACCGTATGCAGTAGCTTTTGGTATCTCAAAGAAAGTGGTAAAGGCATTGAAAGTCGAATTCGGTACGGAAGCTTTTGAAGCTAATCCAGGGATGATGTATTACTACTGGGGTATCGGTAGTTTAGGTAGCAGTATGAATCTAGATCGTTCGTTCGCAAATGCATTCACATATAGTCAGTCAGCTGGTTCATCATCCACTACTGGTGGCACTGGTGGATTTTCTGGCGGCAGTTCAGGTGGCTTTGGTGGAGGCTCAGGCGGTGGGGCTTTCTAGGATATTTTATGATTCGAGTGATAATGTTTTACGTGGATTGAATGGAAATGTAATATTAATTTGTTGATAAAAATTATAAAGGAAGTGCATTTATGAGTACGTTAACGGAAACATTCACGTTGAATAATGGGGTTAAGATCCCTAAGGTTGGATTTGGTACTTGGCAAATTCCAGAAGGTAAAACGACATACAATGCAGTGACCAATGCGCTCAAAGAAGGCTATCGTCACATTGATACGGCCTTGGCATATGGCAACGAAAAGAGTGTTGGTGAAGCTATTAGAGATTCTGGTATCGATCGTAAGGATATCTTCGTAACTTCAAAACTTCCGGGAGCAACTAAGAGCTATGAAGGAGCACTGACAGACTTCCAGACGACGATGGATAATTTGGATATTGATTATTTGGATCTGTATATAATTCATGCTCCATGGCCATGGGATGAAATCGGCAAGAATTGCGATGAACAAAACCGCGATGTTTGGCGGGCAATGGAAGAAATATATGCTACTAAAAAAGTCCGTGCGATCGGTGTTTCTAATTTTACAGTTCATGATTTGGAGAACATTCAAAAAGATGCAACTGTCAAACCTATGATCGATCAAATTCAATACTATGTTGGATTCACTGAACCTAAGATTACTGAGTATGCACAAAAGAATGATATTTTGGTCGAAGCTTATTCTCCATTAGCCACAGGTGGGTTGTTACGTAACGAACAAATCAAATCGATCGCCGAGAAATACGGTGTAAGTATTCCACGTTTGGCATTGCGATTTGTTATCCAAAATGATGTATTGCCACTACCCAAAGCGATTCATGTGGATCATATAAAGGACAATGCAAAACTAGATTTTGAAATCAGTGAAGCTGATATGAAAACTTTGAATGCATTTCCTGATACATCTGCACGTGAAAATCATAATCCTACTCAGGGATAGCAAAAAAGCTCAAGCAAATTGAATTGCCTGAGCTTTTTTAGTACGATTATTATATTTTGCGACGTTTGAAGTAAATAATACTTGTTAAAGCTAATAAACCAATAAGACTAGTTAATACGCCACTTTGTGAACTTGTTTGAGGCAAGTATGTTTGTGGTTTGTCATTATTACCTGTGTTATTGGATGAGCCGTTACCATTATTATCGTCAGGATTTGACGGATTGGTAATTAAGCCATTGTCGTCTTCGTTATTATTATTATCTACATCTGGATTTTCGGTATCTCCACCGCTAGAACCGCCTGTATTTTTCTTGGGATCTGAAGTTGTCAGTTCACCCAATGCAATATTGTCATTTTCAATAGTGAAGTAGATTTTCTCATCATTGATCTCGTACCCTGAAGGAGCTTCAACTTCTTGGAAGTAATATGTTCCAGATGGTAGTCCTTCGACAGTGATAACCCCATTCTCATCAGTTATTTTACTCTCGATGATATTTCCATCTTCGTCATATAGTCCATAGATCGCACCTGGAACTCCGATATGAATGTCGTTTTCTAATTCATCAGTATCGAATTTTTGAAGGATTACAGAATAGAGTGGATCATCGACTGATTCCTTCTCGTTCTCCATCGTTATTAATCCAGGTGTTAAGTTGTCTTCGGTGATGTCGAATTCAATATCTTTACCAACTACATAGCCATCCGGTGCTTTGGTTTCACGAAGGATATAATGACCGATTGGTAAATTGTAATATGATGCCACACCATACTTGTCGGCTACGATATGTGCAACGACATTACCATCCTTGTCGATGATGTCGTATTCAGCGCCCGCTAATTTATGACCAGTTGTAGAATCGATTTTTTGAACTATGATCGATCCTTCTGGATTTGCATTACTTTCCTGTTCGTCCTTAGTCACTAATTGAATAGTTGGACTATCCTTTTCACCGCTGATAGTAAATGGAATTTCATTACTACTTGGTTCATATCCACTCGGAGGTGTTACTTCCTTGAAGTAGTAATTTCCGGCTGGTAAGTTTGAAACATTGATTTTTCCATTTTCATCAGTTGTCAAGTTAGATTTGACTAGTTTATCGTCCCCAGCCATAACTTGATACAATTCATAAACTGCGCCTGATAGTGTAGTATCTGAGTCTGCGTCAAGTTTTTGTAACTCAACTGATCCATAGAAATCACCACTACCAGAACCAGAATTTCCGTTATCAGGCTCTGAAGTTACACTACCACTTGCAGATTCACGTGGTGTCTCGCCATTAGAGCCGGGAACTCCCCACGTCATTTCAGCTTTATTTTTTAAAGTTGTTCCATCCACAGCTTTGTCAGGTGGAACGATCTTAGTCTGCATCGTGATGGCATACATTTGGTTATTTGAACCTGGTATATGAAGATCAAACCCAGTTGAAGACTCTTTCAAAGCGTATTCATTGCTAGATAAGGGTCTTCCCTTTGTATATGAAGATTGTGTTCTCCACTCTGCTTCATGTACAATTACTGATCCAGGAATGTATTCTAGATTCTTATCAGTGACAGTCTCATAAACGTTTAGGTTACCTAAGTCAAGTGGTTGTCTGTTAGCCAGAATCGTCCAAGTTACGATGGGATCGCCATTTTCGTCGGTTCCGATCGTACCTTTTTTAGAGATATTTTTTTCTGACGGAACGATGTTCATATTGCTGTGCTGACCACCGCTTTGTGTTGGAAATACAACGTCATTTGGACCAACTAGGGCACTGTCACTGACCCCGATACCACTACCGATTTCAATTGAACCCTTAACATCATTGTATTGCTCGACATCAGTAAAGGTGACAGTAACGGTATTATCGGAGTTAACTACGGCACTCCCGATAACGTTACCTGCGTCATCCTTGACATTAAATGGAACTCCAGCCTTGCTATTGGATCTCAGTTGATCAGGCAACGCCATAGTCAAAGTGTCACCATTTTGCAAACTGATACCAGTACCAGTGGTGTCCCACTCGTATTTGACGCCAACAGAGCTGGAATAGCTGTAGTCCTTGTTCTGGTTGACAATTTGTGCATTAGAGATCAGCTGTTCACTAGTGTAATTAGTTGCTGCAACGGCGTCATTCGAGTGAAAACTCAATGCCAGAATGAACATCCCCAATGCCACAAATACTATAGTAAAAATATTTCGTAATTTTTTCCCCATAATATTTCCCCTTTCACAAATTTACACACTTTAAGTATAAAATCATTCATATGGTGAATACAACCCGTTATTAAATATCATTTAAATAATTGTATTCAAATATTGAGGGAACGCTTAACTAAAAAATATTAATTCGTAGTAGTTAGTTTGATGCCAATGATACTGACTAGTAATAGGATAATGAAGATCCAGGTTATTGGTGAAATTTTATCGCCAAAAATGAAATAACCTACTAAAATAGACCCAAGTGCACCAATACCAGTCCAGATAGGATAGGCGATGCTCAGTGGTAAACTTTTAGTGGCTTTGGCTAAAAGGACAAAGCTAATTATCATTCCGATGACAGTTAAGACTGTGTAGTTCAACTTGGTAAATCCGTGACTGAGTTTCATCATTGAGGCCCAAACGACTTCAAATCCTCCAGCAACTAATAAATAAATCCAATTCATAATAAATTCCTCCCGAAAAAAAATAAAGTATCCCTAGCAATTCCTTCATAGGCCTAATGGAATTGTTAAGAATACTTTTTTTAGTGACACCCGGCGGTGTATTGATTTATCATAGAATAATACCACATCAAATTTTTTATGGCTAGGGGATTGTTTAAAAATGATTGAGAAAATGACACTGAATGAAATTGATCAAGTTGCTAATATTTGGCTTGAGGGGAATTTAGATGCTCATGATTTTATTAGTCCAAGATATTGGAAAAGAAATTTTGAACAAGTAAAAAAAGAATTCTCTAGTTCGGAAGTATATGTTTACAAAATCGACGATGCGGTGGCCGGCTTCATTGGCTTGAATGGTAACTACATCGCTGGTGTATTTATAAAAAAAGAATATCGAAGTCAGGGAATCGGTAAGGAATTATCTGATCATGTTAAAGAGAATCATGATGACCTGATAGTTAGCTGTTATGTTAAAAACTTCAAAGCACTTAATTTTTATCGTGTTAATGGTTTTACGATCAAGTCCGAGGGAATCGATAAAGATACGGGTGAATCCGAGATAACTATGATTTGGACGAAAAAAAGCTGAGCTTAGAAAGCTCAGCTTTTTTAATATGCTTCAGCTGCAACAAGTGGGAATCTTTTGACTACAAATGTTAACAAGTATGAAGCTGCGAGGATGATAGAAACGACAACATATGGATAATGCGTGTTCCAATCCATCAATGCACCTGACATCAAAGGTCCAATAACGTTACCGATACTAGTGAGGGACATGTTCATCCCGTTGATAAGTCCTTGATTAGATCTACTTGCCTTCGTTAATAGCGTCGTGATCGCTGGACGCAATAAGTCAAA
Source organism: Companilactobacillus sp. y65-5 (assembly GCF_057541095.1). NCBI lineage: Bacteria > Bacillati > Bacillota > Bacilli > Lactobacillales > Lactobacillaceae > Companilactobacillus > Companilactobacillus sp. y65-5. The sequence continues at coordinate 743,026 of NZ_BAAJOA010000001.1, read as the reverse complement.
CGATGAGAAAATGATCAGTGTTGCCACGATTACTTCCACATTGGTATGTGCTCGTGTAATCCAAAATACACAGACGGCACTCAGTAGGAAACAGTAACTTATCAAGCCGACTTCACCGATTTTGTTGATGAGCCAGTTGAATGCTGCTACCTGTAATATCAAAGAAATTATACCGTTAAGTGTCAATACTAATGCAATCGTACCCAATCCAAAATTAAAAACTTGATTTACGTAGATACTATAGATACTTTCGAATCCTTGAAGGCCAAAGGATGAAACTAGGATCATTCCGAAAAGCACTACCATTGGCAATGTCAGAATCGATATGATAGAAGTTTTACTTTGTTTACTCTTGGCATCTTGTTTACGTTCTAATTCAATGGTTTCTTTACTTTCCTTGAGGAATATCTGTGTAAAGATACAACTGGTGATCGCTAAAATACCAGCAACCCAGAAAGGTGTCTTATAACTGATTCCTGCAAGAATACCACCAAGACCGGGACCTAGGATCAGTCCACCACTAAAGGCAGCTGACAGCCAGCCAATGACCTTAGCGCGTTCTTTTAAGGTCGTTAAGTCAGATCCGAGTGCCATCGAAGTTGGGATTACCATGGCAGCGGATAATCCACCTATGATACGTGATAGGTTGAATAGTGGCAATGTTGTAGCAATCGCAAAAATAAACTCTGAAATCATGTATGTAAATAAGCCGAACACAATAACAGGTTTACGACCGATTTTATCAGACATTCTACCAACAATAGGTGAAGCGATAAACTGTGCGAAAGCAAATAGTGAAGTCATAACTCCCATCTGAGATGTTGTATAATGAAATTCATTTTTGATAAAAGGCGTGACGGGAATCACTAAACCAATACCTAAACAAATCAGAAAGTTACTAAAAATTAAAATATAAATGGACTTTTTATTTTTTTCCATGATAATCCTCCTCTCAATATCGCTAAAAGCGCTTAAAAAAAACCACCGCCGAAATCGGCGATAGTTTTCCTATCAATCTTGTACATACTAGATGATTATTGCAAAAAAAGCAATATATTTTGATTATTATTTTAATAAAGGTATACAAAAAGGTCATCCCCATTCGTGACTCCCGGAGATGACCTATACTGATTCCACCAGAAAGAATTGTACCATTGGTATTATTGGTGTTATTAAATATTAAGAAAACTTAAAAAACCTTATTTAACGCTGCTTTGTGTCTGCTCAGTAACTTTATCGTTAGTAAGAGTCACTTCGATCTTAGCTCCAGCGTCACCTTTGATACCAGATGTGTAGGTCAGTTTGCTGAGAGATGTTCCATTGATCGATGAATTATCGTAGCCATTAGGTTGACCTAGCAGTTTTATGACATCATCGGTGTTTTGGTCACTTTCGATCTTAGCGTATGTTTGGATATCTATCTTATTATCCCGACTGACCTTCAAACCAGTGATAGTCTTACTTACTGCATGATTGTTCGAAAAACCGACAGAAATCGTTGCGTTACTGTCAGCATCGGCCACTTTATCCCAAGTTTGTAGATCAACGTCAACACCCTGGACATTACCAGTAGAGTGACTAGCAGGTTGACCAAAAATTGGTTTGATAGTGTCCCACGAAGTTCCGTTATCAGGATCTAAGGCGATATTATTGAACTGTTCAAGCGTGATTCCGCCATCGTTTGACGTCGTCTTAGTCTTTTTCTTCTTCGTAGAAGACTTAGTTTTTTCAACCTTTTCAGTCTTATTATCACTGGAACTGTCGTCTTTATGATTGATATAACCAAATAATCCCAAGCCAACAGCGATAACTATTAATAATAGTAGTAGCCAAAACCACCATTTTTTGAAAAATGGTCTTTTTTGTGATCTGCGCAAAGCTACACGTGACATATTTTCGTTATTATTCATTTTTTCACCCCTATAACAATGGATATTTACATGTATCTATAATACCAATTTTTTCCTGTAAATCTGTGTTTTTAAAATTAATTAAAGAAAATTCAAATAATTGAGTGCAAAAAAAGAGTACCAATTATTTATGGCACTCTTTGGGTATTTTTAAAATTTGTCTTCATTTAAAGCATGTTGTGCGGCTAAGTTTAACATGCTCCATTGACGGTCAAATCCGGGTTGGAAGAAGAAATCGGCTTCTGCTAAATCTTCAAGCTTCAATTTATTTTCGATTGCCAGAGCTAAGACGTTTCCTTGAGCAGTAATGTCGTACTTGGATAATACGGCGCCACCTAAGATTTGATGATTGTCAGGGTTATAGGCTAAGTATACGTGTACTTTTACGTTGCCCTTATCAGCTGGAACATACTTAGGACGTAGAGTATCACTGTAGAATGAAGTGACGAATTTGACACCTGCACGTTTTGCGGTGAAGGAATTCAAACCACTCTCAGCGAAGTGATAGTCGAAGACACTCAAAGCAGAAGATCCGACAACACCCTTGAATGGTGCGGCGGGTTTGTCTTCAAACAAATGCTTGATCACATATCTAGCTTCACGACGGACAACGGTTGCTAATGCGATTGGCACGTGAGTTTCTGCAGGGATGGAGTATGCCAATGTAGCATCACCCATAGCGTAGACGTCTGGGACGTTGGTCCGGAGATATTCATCGGTCTTGATCCAACCACGATCATCTAGATCAATCACTCCCTTGAGCCAATCAGTATTAGGTTGCACACCAGCAGCTTGGATAACTAAGTCGGCTGGATATTCATCATTTTGTGTCTTAACGGCGGTGACTTTGTCATCACCGATATATTCTTGGATTTTGGCATCCATCACTACATTGACGCCATTTTTGATTAGATGTCTTTCAAGGATCGAAGTCATATCTTCGTCCAAGTAAGTACCTAGTGGACGGTCGATAACGTCCATCAGGGTAACTTTTTTACCAGCTTTAGTTGCGGCTTCAGCGGCTTCGATACCGATGTAACCAGCTCCTATAACTGTAATGTTCTTTGTCTCAGGATCATTTAATTTTGCCTTGATCTTAGTTGCCCAGTCATATCCTCTCATCAGGTAAACATTTTCTAATTCATTACCTGGAACAGGAAGTGATTTTGGAGTTACACCAGAACTGAGGATCAGTTTGTCATACTCGTAATCCTTAGTTTCATTAGTAGTTGAATCCAAGACAGAGACAGTCTTCTTGTCAGCGTTGATTTTTTGAACGAGATGATTGTTCAAAATATGAACATTATCTTGTGGAAAACTATTTTCACTGAAGTTTCTGACGTCATTAACATCTGTGACGCCGTCTTCCAAAAACAGCTCCATGCCACATGACATAAATGAAATGAAATCACCAGCTTCAAATAAGGTGATATCTACGTCACTATATCTATTCAATAATTCGATGATGGATTGATGCCCACCGTGTGATGCTCCAACAATAACAATCTTTTTCTTTGACATGCAAAAGCCTCCTGTGAATTTATGAAAATATTTGTAACCAAATACAACGTACATCCTTAGGTTATGTCATTTTGAAATCGTTATCAATATATTAATGGAATATTCTTTGTTTTTATGATAAAAATATCACAATTAAAACTATTCTCCGTGTTTTTTGCCGCGCATTACGTGATCCGCATGTTCAAGCGTCTCGTTTATAACGTCTAAAATGTGTGGGTCATTTAATTTGTAATAATTAGATTTACCCTTTTTTTGAGAGCTAACTAGTTGATATTTGCGTAGTAATGCCAATTGATGAGAAACAGCAGACTGTTCCATTCCTAATAAATCAACGATTTCACTGACACTCATTTCCTTTTGCTCAAGAATATTGAGCATCTGCAGTCTAGTGGGGTTGTTGAGGATTCTTATGATTTTTTGTGCTTCATCAAGCAGATCAGGTGCGATTAGTTTTACGTTATTCAAAATAATTCCTCCTACATATGTTGAAAGTTTCATATGATGATGTTATCATATGAAATGAATTAAAGAAATTAGAGGTGACAATAATGTTAAAAGCTATTTTAACAGGTGTGACGGCTTATATATCTACTAGTATAGACTATTTGATTATTCTGATGGTTATCTTTGGGTCAACCAAACCCAATCAGCGATGGTTAGTTTATCTTGGAGATATTTTAGGAACTTCGACCTTAGTCATTACGAGTTTATTGATGGCATTTGTTTTGGGCTTTATTCCAGACGAATGGATTTTAGGACTGTTAGGGTTGATTCCAATTTTTATGGGATTAAAGTTATTATTCTTAGGTGAAGATGATGACGATGATGCAGTGGAGAACGGTATGAAAAAACGTTCAAGTGTTATTTTGAACGTTGCTTTAATAACTATTGCCACTTGTGGAGCAGATAATATCGGGATTTATGTTCCGATATTTGTTCAGTCTAGCGTTAGTAGCTTAATTATAATTTTAATTACTTTCTTCTTCATGTTGACACTATTTTGTTACATCGGATACTTGTTAGTTAAGATACCTAAGGTGGCAGATGTTTTGGAGAAGTGGGGGAGATATATTACTGCCGTTGTATATATCGGTATAGGTTCATTTATATTGATCGAAGGCGGGACCATAATGCACTTTTTAGGTTAAAAATAAAGCTGGCAAGGGTTGAAATTTGCCAAATAAACATAAATTCGTTATTATAATAAGGTGCATCTTGGGGATGTTCTGGATTCGACATGTGTAATAGCGTGTAGGCTGCACTTCGGTTTTCGTGTTCCGAAAAAACACACAGTTTATTATAACTGCAAAAAATAATAATTCTTACGCATTAGCTGCCTAAAAACAGTCTAATCGTGATCCGTCTGATTTTGCTCAAGGGTCAGAGCCGGGTCTCAAATTAATTGAGCTACGTTTGATTTGTCCAGCCTGAACAAGTTAAAAAGAGATTAATCGGGGTTAGCCACTGTGGCTAGCCAGGTTGTGCGGCGTTCATAGTGGCGAAATTATAAATAGTACAACTATGAGTGTAGAGGCTTGCATAGCATTATGCTTGGACAGGGGTTCGATTCCCCTCATCTCCACTAATCAAAAAATAACCAGTTATATTAGGCGCTGAAAGCCTTGGTATAACTGGTTTTTTGTTTGACCATGATAATTTTAAGTAATATTCAATTACATCGTTTTGGTAGTCAAATGGTAGTCAATATGGTAGTCAATTTTATATATAAATAAAAATTTACTGGAGGGGCGTTAGCTATCATCTATTTATAGGTGGTAGCTTTTTTAAGTGCTATATTTTGCTATTTTGGTAGTTAGCATTTTGCCATTAATAGCAAAATGGCATTGCTATTTTTTGCTAATAGCTTTGCCATATTTTTGCTATTAACATGCTCAGAAAAATCTTAGCATTTACTAGCATTTACTAATATGGATCTTAGACATGATCATCCCTTATTTAACAATACACACGCACATTTTAAAGGGATGCACCTACATCAAAAAAGGATGCACCCAAACACAAAAAAGTTGCACCCACAAGGAAAAAAGTTGCATCTAAAATAGTAGATGAGTTAGAGGCAAACAACGAGCTTACAGATAAGCAAAAGTTGTTTTGCCTCTTTTATTTACAGCGATTTAACGCAACATGGGCGTATCAGCAGGCTTATAAATGTAGATACGAAACAGCAAGGGTTGAAGGCAGTCGCGCCCTCGCAAACCCTAACATAAAAGACCAACTAGCCGAGTTAAGGAAACAACAGGCAACTGATTTATATTTTGATGCTCAAGACATCTTATGGTTGCATCTAATCGGCCGAGTTTTCGGCTTATTGATTATATATCCATTTAAAATTAACAACCGTAACTATAGCTACAGCTGTTAAATTAAGTAAAGCGGAAAACTCCGCCTTACTCTATAAACGCGTGCAACTCATAGAAATCTATAAATACATCAGCAAAATACAATAGTGCTTCATTTTGTAGTTCATGGTATCTAGTAGATTCATAACCAACCGCCGCCATTGTTGTGGTCATACTTTGTCCTTGCAAGTACCTTACTTTTAGTATTGTTTTAAAATTAGGCGGGCAAGCATTAACTAGCTTTTTGACGCCTGTTACAACATCGTTAGCATTCAAAGTATTAACGATCTTAATTTCTTGCACATTGCTGTTTGTTGTTCTATTGGGTAATCCGTCAATTTTTGGAGAACTGATAAAAGTTAAATTAATATTAGACATAGTTAATAACTTGGGATATTCATAATTAAAAAAGTTTTTAACATTCTTAATTGTTTGTTTTTTATCTATTTGCATGTTTTAACTCCTATCAATTACATTGAATATAATAAGTGTACTTCTTTGCCATTATTTCAGCCTTACAGGCTTTTTATGCTATATACAATATAGGAAGTTAGATTTACAGTAAAATGACTACAAAGGCTATATTTTGTGTTTTAAGTGATGCTGTTTATTTTAATAAAAGACAAAAGGGATGACATAATGACATCCCTAATAATTAATTTTTGTATATTCGATAATCCTCACTATCAAAATGAACAATATTACTTTTATCTGTTTTAATCAGTTTACTTATTAATTTTGGATTATATATTTTTTTTAACTCATCGCCACTAGCGTTAGTAGTAATTATGGTGGTCTTATCATCTCTTAATTGCGCTAAATTAAATAAAATCTTTTGATTATATTCGCTTGATTCGCTTGCTGAACGTTTTAAATTGCTTTCAGAGCCTAAGTCATCTAATACAAGGATATCAGCATTACTCATAGCCTTATAGAGGCTGTTTACTTGTAGTTTTGCACGCTCATCGTTAAAACGTTTAGTTAATTCAATGAACATTGCTATATCTATAAATAAACATCTTTGATCATGTTTTAGCTCGTTTAGTATGCCAATCGCCAGCATTGTTTTACCTGTGCCGGGATTACCATAGAATACAAATTTATGTTTCTCTCCGTTCTTGATTCGATTCGATATATTCATAACTTTTTGCAATTCATTATTTTGTTTATCGTTTGTAACATTAAAATCACTAAAATTCTTAGTAAGGCTATTCATGTTACCAATTAGTGAACTTTTAAATATATTTAAACGATCATTAATAAAATAAGCCTGAGTGAACTTGATACTATTTTCTTGCTCTCTTATATCGCGATCACGTTCGATACTTTTAATATCAATATTTAAGCCCTTGTTTTTTAAATGTTCTAGTATTTGAGGATCCAAATAGTTTTGATTAAATACATTTTTCATTTTTGCCTCCTAGAACCCTAGTCCAGATGTTTCCGCACTATGATTATATTTTTCTTCAATGTCATCAGCATTTAAAGTATTACCGTGTTCTTTTTGATTGGCTTTGATATTTGATAAGGTAAACAAGTTGTTATTTTGCCAATTAAGTAATATAGCATTCGTATAACTCCACCTGTGTATATTATTCTTAGCCGTTAACTCAATAGCCAGCCTGACAATTTGATACGATTCTTTAGCGGAGGTAGATTGTTTTATAAAGTCGTTAACTGATTCTTTCAGCTGCTGAATAACGATAGGATTAGTAACTCCGATATTTTTTTGGTAATAGTCTATTAGACTTTTAAAATCGTCGTTATCGTTCTTATTACCATCATCATGATAATGATGATTATTATTTACTTTACTTTTATTTACTTTACTTTTATTTACTTTACTTTTATTGCTATCGTTTGCCATTTTGCTAGAAATGGCTTTGCTATTTTTTGCTATTTTGCTATTAATGGCTTTGCTATCGTTTGCTAATGGCTTTGCCATACTTTTGCTATCCCAACGCTGTGTAGCACCTTTTTTCCCAGCATCGGAACGTTTCTTACTTATATCATCCTTTAAGGCCATACGATCTATTAAAGATTGGGAATAAAATTTGTTATCCTTAAATTTAAAAAGCCCAAAATTCTCTACAATATCGCGGATAGTTTCCACCTCATCACGGATAATAAAGTTTAATGTGTCATAATCCTTTAACAAAGTGTAGTTTTCTTGATCGCGTAAACACTCAATAATCATAAAATAGATGCCATATCCCTTAGCACCGTACTTCATTCTAACTTGAATTATATTAAAATCATCCTTAGCATTAGAATCGTGAGAAAAATAACTATTCATTGAATCATCCCTCTAAACTCAAATTAATTAGTTTATTATTTTTTAATTCATTCAAAGATGTTATAAATTGTTTTTCTGATTTGGGTATATTTTGGCGGTCATAAGGGATATTAATATGTTGTGTTTTATTAATGATTAACACATAAGTATTAAATGCTGACGTGCTAACGTTATTTAGAAGCCTTTTGTAGCTTTCATTTTTAATAGGATCCATCAATAAAGTTATTTCCATTTTTAACCTCCATCTTAGTTCTTGCCTGTTTTAGTGTTACTAGGTCACTTTGAGCAAGCTCTAATATTTCTAAGTCGCTACCACTTGGCTTATTACGTTGGTTAATTTCATCTACAATAAATGCAAGTCCTGTAATTACAGGATCAATATACTTATTAATTTCTTTTTTCATATGTTTATCCTTCAAGTTGTATTAAACATGATAAAATAAAAGGGTATTTTATTAGCTAAATACTCAATGGCCATTACTTACTTGCGGATAGTAATGGCTATTTTTTTGTACATTTCCCATGTTATTAGTCCTTAATTAAATATTTTTAGCACAATAACCGCCCCTCCAGACTTAAATTATTAGTGTGCTTCAATAAAATTTTGAATATCTTTTTTACTGTACAGGGTTATGCCGTCAATCTGGTGTACGGGAATACCCCATTTATCAAACGTTGACCCACTACAACCAGCAAACTTCATAGCATCCTTACGCTTTAAATATTGCTTGTCTAGTCCTGCATCACGTCTAGCCCGTTCAATCTCATTAGTAACGATGGAATAAACTTGCCTACGCAATTCGTTAGAATCGTGATCACTAAGTATTACGCTAATGCCTTGATCCATCTTGTTGCCTCCTTTCATTGCATCCCTAAGGGATGGTTAAATATTAGTTTGCTTTGTAAGTTCACTGATAGCTTTTAGAACACGTTTCTTACGATCATCGTTTAACGGTGTTCTAAGCCAACGGGAAAACGTTGCGTCTGTGATTCCTGCTTTTTCAGCAACTTGCCAATACTTTAAATTTGCACGCTGAATTTTTTCTCTTAGGTTCTCATTTATGATATTACTCACGGTTTTCACTCCTAAAATTGTATTTTTGACAAGTTAAGTTGTCAACAACAAGAGTATACATCATAAAATAGTTTTGTGACAAGTTAACTTGTCATTTTTATATAGTTTATTTGTTGTTGTTGCTAATATTGAATTAAATACTTATAATTGCACTGAGGTGATCATAGTGATAAGAAACAATCTAGCTGTTTTACTTGCTGAACGTTCTTTAAAAATAACAAGGGTGGCAAACGATACGGGTATATCTAGGAATACTATAACTAGTACCGCGCAAAATGATGGAAAAATGATACAACTAGAAACAATAAACACCCTATGTCAATATTTAGGCGTAAAACCTGAACAATTCTTTGAATATTTGCCGTTCGATGTTAATGGAAACTTTTTTTTAAATAATCTGGATTTTAATGCTGAATATAAAGATAATGTTGAGCAAGTTATAATAGAAAAATTAGATATAGATGGTTTCTTGTCTGTTTCATCTGCATCAACTAACGGAAAAATAACGGAGAAAACATTCGACTGTAACATAAAAATCGGCAAAAATTCTATATATAGCACAAAACAACCGCTTAAATTAACACTTAATTATAGTAGTGGTGATAATGATGATAGTGGTGATATTGAAAACTTTAAAGGCTACTGGGATCCAATTCCTGCCGGATTTCAAACCGATATTCAAGGCCAGTTTGAAAATAACATAAAAAATCTAATTGACGTTGAGATTGCCAAACAATTAGATTACGTTTCGGAAAATGCTGTTTTTTTTGATATTACTGATGCTACAGTTTCATTGACTATTTGACCTAAACTCTTCAAACGCCCCTCCAGCGTTAGGAGTAACAAAATGGATAAAAGAATAAAGATGTATACAAAAAATGATGGAACTAAGGCATATATGTTCCGCGCATATCTTGGAATAGATCCACAGACTGGAAAGCCTAAGCGAACAACTCGGCGGGGCTTTACCAATGAAAAGAATGCTAGAAATGAATTAAAAAGAATAGAGTTCGAGGCCACTCAAGGAATTAGTAATATTCAGCAATGTAATAAGACCTTTGAACAGGTTTACCACGAATGGTATAAGAGCTATATCAATACCGTACGTGAAAGTACATGGGCTAGGACTGATGCAATGTTTAACAATCACATTTTACCCGCACTCGGTCGCTATCGAATTAGAACAATTACAACGGCTCAGTGTCAAACAGCCCTTAATAAATGGTTTAAACTAACAACACACAACTATCGTGTATGGTTTAATTACACGCAATCAGTGTTTGAATATGCAATACATCAAGGTTATATAACAGATAGTCCCACCAAACGTACAATCATGCCTAAAAAAACCGCCACCGCTGGTAAAAAAGCCCCTAACTTTTGGGATAAATCTCAGCTAAAAATATTCTTTAGCTACATGGATCCAAATAAAGAACTAGAAAGATATACGTTATTTCGTTTGTTAGCTTTCACAGGAATTAGGAGAGGCGAATGCTTGGCCTTAACTTGGAATGATATAGACATAAAAAATAGCACTCTGAATGTTAACAAGACGTTAACTCAGGGTGCTAGGGGCAAACAGATCATACAGGCAACTAAGACGAAAAAAGGAACCCGTATAATTTCATTAGATGCTACTACCTTATTCTATCTCAAAAAATGGAAATTAGAACAAAAACAAACGTTATTCATGCTTGGCTTTAATGCTAATGAGACAGACCAATTACTTTTTGCGACAACCAAAAATACATTTAAGTCGTTGAATACACCCAAAAAGTGGCTGGATCTAATTACTGATCGTATGAGAGACGACAACATAACTTTACCGCACATAAGTATACACGGTTTCAGACATAGCCACGCTAGTGCTTTATTTTCCGCTGGTGCAACGATCAAAGAAGTACAGGAACGTCTAGGACATGAGGACGCCGAAACTACATTAAATATATATACGCATGTTACTAAGCAACAGGACGAACAGGCCGTACAAAAATTAGTTAATTATCTCAATTTCTAAGTTATTTGGTAGTCAAAATGGTAGTCAACTAAAAATATAAACAGTTCAAACGCCTTAATATGCTTGATATAACAACGATTATGTAAAATGTGGGTGCAATACCCCTCATCTCCATTTTACAAAAAATAACCAGTTATGTTGGGGCTTAAAGCCTTGGTATAACTGGTTTTTTGTTTTTTTGATATTTAATAAAATAGTATTGTAAAACAAGTTTACTTAGTCAAAAACTTAGTCAATTAAAGTAATAATTATTAGCTATTATTATGTCTTTAATTAAGTAACATTTTTGTGCAAAATTAATTACTTAAAGAATAGGTGCTTGTATAATATTGAATATAGTAAATATTTAGGAGGGTAGTTATGAAATACTTTCTAGCATCTCAGAACAAAACTTGGCAAATTGAAAGCGAGGGTAATTTTTTGTGGTCCCCTAAACTATCACGAAACGGCGCCGAAAACAGTGGTTATAAAGCAATGAGAAGTGTGAAATGTGGAGATGTTATTTTTAATGCTCATGATGGTGAGATTTATGCTGTCAGTATAGCAGTCTCAGATGTATTTTCTTCCAAAAAATCTGAAATCGCTGGTTTCAATAATGGAGATAACATCTGGAATGAAAATGGTTGGCAAGTAAAACTAAAAATGTATGACGTTTCGTTTTCTATAAAAAATTATAGGGAATTTTTTGCTAAAAATAAAGGTCAAGCATTTACTGTAAACGGCACATTACAGCAAAAATATTTATCAGAATTAACACCCGATCAAGTGAATTTTATTAGAACATCTGATAATAAGATTGATGATATTGTAAACCAATGTATCAATGGAAATATGTAAACAACAAACCATTATCTCAATAAGTGGCCTTTGCAAATGAGATATATCCTTATAAGTCAAAAGTGTTATAGTCGTATTTTCTTGCAGTTTTTATGGATAATTGGAGTCATCTTCTTATAGTTGATGATATAGATTTTTTCAATATATTTCATTAGTAGCGTTATATATAGTATCGAAATAAGCTTCCACATGTAATTTATAAATTGCATGTGGAAGTTTATTTGTTATGAGACCCATTAATCATTATCAAGTTCAAATACCAATAATACGGATAAGAATTATACTTTGACATAATAGTTACATTTTATGAAGTTAATATCTAAACTTTGAGTTATCCACTTTAATGTATAGAAAACTATGAAATATTGTATACACTTCAACTTTTACTTCAAAAAGTATAATTCCTTTATCGTGATCGATATTTTATAATGTGATTAAAATTTTCCCTTTCGGATGACCGTTGAACACTGAATCTAGAGCTTTATTAATGTCTTTAAGATAAAATTCAGTTGGATCGACCGCTGGGACGATATTATTAGTTTCAATTATTCTAGTAATTTCTCGTAATTGCTGACCATCACTTCTGACAAAAATAAAGTGATATTGAATGTTTCTTTTCTTTGCTTTTCGATCAAATTTATAACCTGCTAATGTAAATAATTGCTTTTTGATGAAACTCAAATGGTGGTCGATAGCAAACCGTCTGTTAGGACCAGTACGTAGCGATAACATTCGCCCGCCAGATTTAATAGTCATTAGTTCATGATCGAATTCATCCGCTCCTAGGGTATCGATCACGTAATCTACGTCTTTGACAATTTCCCAATAATTTTCTGTTTCATAGGAAATGTACTGATCTGCTCCAATTCCTAAGATGCGTTCCCGAGAACGAGAATTACCACTAACGATAACCTTTAGCCCCATACTTTTAGCGATGGGAATGGCCAATTGACCAAATGAGCCAGATCCACCGGGTATAAAGACGGTTTCCCCACTCTTAGCCTCAAGTTCTTCATGCAATCCCTGAAAGGCTGTTAATCCTGTTAAAGCAACGGCAGCACCAGTTTTAAAATTTAAATTAGCAGGTAATGGTGCAATGGCGATGGCGGGAATAGCAACGTATTCCGCAAATGCACCTATTTGAGCTAGCGGTAAACGAGTATAGATATTCTGACCAATTTCAAATGAACTAACATTTTTGCCAACTTTTTCAATGACACCGGTCAATTCATTTCCCATTATCAATGGTAGTTTGTAGTTTTGAATTAATTTTACACTACCAGTACCAATCAATTTTTCTAAAGGATTGACGGCTGCTTCTTTTACTCGCACCAAAACCTCATCGGCAGTTATCTCAGGAATATCAACTTCTTTAATGATTAAATTAAAATTCTTATCATATCTATCTAAAACTGCTGCTTTCATAACATTCTCCATTTTAGTAACATTATTTACATTTTGTAACTTAGAGACATATTATCTCAGCGGGTTACTTTTGTCAACTTTTGTAACTGGAATGTATGTGTTATGATGAAATTTATTAAATCGCCTTATTTTAGAAAGGATCGTAAGTACACTAAAACAATGGTAAAAGAAAAAATTAACCAACAAAAAATCATTGAAACTGCCGAAGCCTTGATTATTAAATTAAATAGTTCAGAAGTAACTATTTCACAAATTGCCTCAGAGTTAGGTGTGACTCACGCGGCAATTTATAAGCATTTTGGCAATAAACAAGAGCTTTGGGAGGCTGTCACTAAAACTTGGTTCCAAGCTAATATTGTTAATAAAATCGAACTTGGTAGTAATTCTGAAAGTCAAATAGAACAGTTACATAATTTGTTGTGGAGTTTTGTTGAAGCCAAAAGAATGACATACAATCACAATCACCAGATGTTTATTCTTAATACTCAATATGTGGATAATAATCCTCATGCGCTTCGGGAAACGTTAATTCCTCTCTATCAAAAGGTAAATGAACTCATGGGCTGGTCCGACGCCGATTTCACCCATGCTGAGACGATCATTTCTGCCTTTGCTGTTTTTACTTTGCCCAGTTTCAAAGAAACTTGGAATGATCCTGATTTTGAGACTAGATTTGAAGACATGTGGAACTTAATCATGCCTGGTCTAGGCTCTAACTAAAGGACAAAAAAACACATTCGTTAGAATGTGTTAATTATAGTCAATCTAAATTACTTCAAAGTCGACATATCAATCACGTAACGATAATGAACTTTGCTATCGAGAATATTTTGATAAGCTTCACCAACGTCATCTATACCAATTATTTCGATTTGAGGTTTAACTTCATTTTTTGCAGCAAAATCAAGCATTTCTTGGGTCATTTTAATTCCACCAACGTTAGATACAGTAATTTTAGCTTGGTTTCCAAAAATGGAAGATACGTGAAAATTAACATCGTTACTTGGAAGACCTACATAGCAAAATACGCCGTTGATTTTGAGAAGTGGCAAATAATTGTCTAGTTTTAAGTCCACCGCTACAGTATTCAAAATAAAATCAAATTGACCAGATAGAGCTTTAAAATCATCATCAGTTTTCAAAATTTCATAACCATTAGCTCCGAATTGCTGAGCCTCATTACGCTTACTTTCTGAGTGGCCAAGAACAGTTACATCAGCACCCATTTTATGTGCAAACTGAACTGCAATATGTCCAAGACCACCTAGACCAATAATTGCAACCTTACTACCTGTGCCGATTTTATATCTTTTTAATGGATTGTAAGTTGTAATTCCCGCACACAACAGTGGGGCAGCATCTTGTAACGATAGAGCATCTGGAATATGTAATACAAAGCGGTCCTTAACAATAATAGCTTGTGAATATCCACCTCGTGTGGGAGCTCCATCATAATCTTCTGAAGCAAAAACTAGGACAACGCCTTTTTCACAGAATTGTTCTTGTCCTGCTTTACAAGCAGCGCATTTACCACAGGAATTGACAAAACATCCTACGCCTACTCGATCACCAATCTTGAAATTCTTGACATTATCACCCACTGCCGATACTATCCCAGCGATCTCGTGTCCTGGTACCATCGGAAATTTTGCACCCGGTCTCTGAACCATGCTCACATCACTGTGACAGATGCCACAGTATTTGATATCAATCGCAACGTCATCAGGATGAAGATTACGACGTTCGATAACAGTATGCTCAAACGATGTGAAATTTCCTTCAGTGGTTGCCTCTAATGCTTGGACTTTTGTTGACATAAGTAAATTCCTTCTTTCATCAGTAAACTTACTATATGCCCTTGAAGTTACTGCAAGGCAAGAAAGAATTTTGATTATTTTTTATTTTTATGTTCACGTTCAATTTCACGAAGTTCTTCTTCAGCGGCCTCCAAATGATCAAAATGAGTCAGTTTATAATTCAAGTGGTCAATCGCAGCCTGTAAATCGTCGCGTTTTTCTTCCATCATGTTTAATTGTTCTTGTAGCAGCTCCTTTTGTTCTTTAACGTTATTTTCTTGAGCCTCGAACAATTGGATATACTTTTGCAAGCTGTCAATACTCATACCAGCTGATCGCATTTGGGTGACGAATTTAATTCTGCTGATGATTCGCTCATCGATATCACGATTGCCGGATTCTGTACGTTCAATCGGTGGTATCAACGATTCTTTTTCGTAATATCGAATTGCGGCTGAGGAAATACCAGTTATTTCGCTAGCTTCTTTTATATTCATTACCGACCTCTTTTGTTATTTATTATATTTAATGACTTTGGCTGGAACACCCACGGCGACAGCATTATCGGGAATATCCTTAGTAACTACAGCCCCAGTTCCAATAATTGCATTCTCACCAATGGTTACCCCAGGAGCAACATTGACCCGAGCGCCTAGCCAAGCATTTTTCTTAATATGAATTTCTTTAGTGCTAATTTTACGAATATCATTTGGCTCATGGTTATCAGTAAATAATCCTACGCCAGGTCCCATCATGACGCCATCATCAATTGTGATAGTCCCAACTGACATCATCGTCAAGTTATGGTTTGCATATACGTTTTTACCTAAATTAACACGATTTCCACAATCAATAAACATTGGGGGCGTAAAAAAGGTTCCATCTTTCATCTGACCATTCAAAAGTTTATTCTCGAGATTGAGAATTTTTTCTTTTTGGCTAGGAATCGTTGCATTAATTTCATGACAAAGGTCATTGCAACGATCAATTTCACCGTGTACTTCTTTTTGATATTGTTCATTACTAATGTCAATAATCTTTCCGGATCGCAATTCTTCAAAAACACTCATTTTTATACACTTCCTATATAGTTATTGCCTTGATTGTAAGACCTTAAAGCTACTGTAAGGCAAGAAAAATATATAGGAGTACTAGATCGTAAATTTAGTAAATTCAAGTCACGCATAAAAAAACACATTCAGAAGAATGTGCTTTCTCATAGTCGCTAAAATCATTATTATAGAATTTTATATTTATTTAGCAACTCACTGATGGTCATCATCCAATTTAAAATAGTGAATGATTGCTAAGGCTACCGATAGGATCAATACGGATACTGATATTACTAATATTAGCCAAGTTTCGTCATGTGCAATTAGTAATGACCGAACAATTGCCGTAATGGCGAGGGTAATCAAAAAGGTGAGTGAAACGTGTCCGCCATGTTTGAGAGAAGTTTTAACCAAAATTAAGAACTCCAAAAATAGGAAGAAGGATAGAATGCCATCAAAGATTTCATAAAATTGTTTGTTAGTTTCGGGCACTAAAAGATATTGTGTCAAATTGTATAAACTTCTAAAAATATAAAATACCAATAATAAGCCCAAAATAGCCAAAGCAATCTTGGAAGCAATTGTAAAGAATTTTGTCAGACTGTCTTCTGATTTTTTCCAAAAGTCGTTCATAATAACTCACCTCTCAGATTCTTAATCTTATTTTACAATATTAAGAAGTAATCTCATAGCATTCAGAAGCCAGTCATTATTATTACATCGAACAGATTTTTACGTTTAGCATTACTGATTTTTTGATTCAGATTAAGCGCGGAATAATATTCAAAGTCGAGCTCCTAGGCCCTGATTGCAGCATTGGCGATAAATACCGACTACCAGCGTACTTATTACGGTAGGCGTCATCAACATCGTCGTTTAATTGGCTATCAGTTACTGATATGAAGGAAATTTCAAAATTACCACCTGCCAAGTACATCCTACCAGCATGTTGCTGGATCGCAGATCTATACCAACGAGATTTTTGACCATTCCAGGCTCTGACGTAGAGTCGGTCGTTTAAAGTCACAGACCAGATCCATGTTGGAGTTCCGTAAGTCTTACCATCGCTATAAAAGGGCGAGATTCGCATATCATCGGCACTCGAAAAGAGCCTGATTTGTTCGATACTCCAAGTTTTATTCATACTTTTTTGCATCATTTCACCTCCGTCTATGGTCCTATGGTTACTAGCTTAGAGCTTGACAATATATATGTCTAATGCTTTTATTTAATTGAAAACTATACATTTATGTTATAGGAGGATGACTATGGAATTAAGAGTTCTCAGATATTTTCAAGCCGTAGTTCGTGAACGAAATATCAGTCGTGCGGCTGAGCAATTACATGTATCACAACCAGCAGTGTCCAGACAGCTAAAGGGTCTGGAAGATGAATTGGGCATTAAATTATTTGATCGTGGTAGTCGTAGCATTGAATTGACAAATAGCGGTGAGTATTTTTCTGAACAAGTGAATCAAATTCTTTCATTAACTGATAAGACTCTGAAAAATATTCATGAAGCACAAGATATTACTGGTTCAATTGTCATCGGCGCTGCAGAAACACGTAGCTTTATCAATGTTGCTCAGTCTATTAATAACTTGAGGAAGACCTATCCTCACATTCAAACTAATATTATTAGTACGAATGCCGATGATATCAAAGCTAACTTGCGTTCGGGATTTTATGATTTTGGGGTAGTTATGGAACCGACTGATAAAAGTAATTATGATTTTATTAGTTTACCGGGGGAGAGCCGTTGGGGATTATTAGTACCTAACAGTTCCCCGCTAGCCCAAAAAGACCACTTATCTTTAAGTGATCTGGAGGGAAATGATATTATTATTTCTCGTCAAAAAGGAATGCTGGATATTTTAAAAAATTGGTACGGCGAGAGTGAGAAAAAATTCAATATCGTTGCTACCTATAATTTAATATATAATGCCGCGTTATTGGTATCATCAGGGGTCGGTTATTGTTTGTGTTTAGATGGTATTATCAATACTAACCAATCAGATTTAACATTTATCCCCATAGAACCTCGCCATACTGCAGGCGTGAGCTTGGTTTGGGAAAAAGATGCACGGCTGTCTGATTCCGCTAACGCATTCTTAAAACAAATCACATCGGATTTAAGTTAACGGTCTAAGGTGGGGAGAAATCCTACCTTATTTTTTTAACTTTATTGTTGGACATCACGAATGACATGAGCGGGATTGCCAACGGCAACTTTATTTGCTGGTATATCTTTAGTAACGATCGAACCGGCACCAATAATTGCATTTTTGCCGATAGTGACACCTGGCATTACCATTACACCGGCTCCTAGCCACGCACCGTCTTCGATATGTACAGATTTCAAGATTAATCCGCTACGTTGATCCGATTTTTCAGCGTGATTAACTGAAATGATTGTAGTTCTAGGTCCAATCAACACGTCATCACCCAAATAAATCCCACCTAGATCAATAAATAAACAGTCTTTATTAATAAAAATGTTTTTTCCTAGAAAGATGTGTGGACCAAAGTCAGTGTGAAATGGTGCATTTATCTCATTACTAGTTGCGACTGGTTGTCTGATTATTTGACTGAATAAATTTTGACGCTCCGTTTTGTCTAAGTATTGGTTGTTAAATTTCATCAATAATTTTGTGGTGTCTTCCACGATATCTTTCACTTCGATGAATTCTTTAGCCGATGAATCAATATATTCGTTGTTTAATGCCTTATTTACAATACTCAAGTTGATCATCACTCCTTTATCAATTTACGGTAATAGACTAATAGAAAAACACACCCATGTCTAATATCTATATTACATACATAGACATGCTTATGAGTTATATCTAAGAACTTTATAACAAAAATAATCAAAGCGTTTGAAAGGTTTAATCTCTAGCATGGTATCATTGTATTAGTAGAAGGAATACGAGGGATTAAACATGAGATTTATTGGAAGTAAGACGAGATTATTAGATCAAATAGATGAATTATTAACCAAGCATTTGAATGGTTCAGAAAAAACTTTCGCAGATATTTTTTCAGGATCAAATGTTGTAGGTGAATATTTTAAATCGAGATATTCAATCACAACGAATGACCTGCTTTATTTTTCCTACGCCCTGTCAAAGGGTGAGATAGTTCTCAACAGCCAACCAGATTTTACTGGTTTATTTAAATTTGGGATCCATAATCCGTTTACTTACTTCAATCAATACGATGTTTCTAATTACAAAGGAGACTTCATAACTAAGAATTATTCCGAAGCCGGCAAGGATATGCGAATGTATTTTACTATCGCTAATGCCAAGCGGATCGACTTGGTCCGCACTACGATTCAAAAGTGGCGCGATGATAATGATATTACTGATAATGAATATTTTTATTTATTAGCATGTCTAATTGAGGCGGTTCCGTACGTTTCCAATACTACTGGGACTTATGGAGCCTACCTTAAGAACTTCAATGACAAACGTGCCAACAAACCTCTGAAACTGGAACCACAAAAAATCTACAATAATAAGCTACAAAATCATGCATACAATGAAGACGCAAATGAGTTAGTCCGAAAAATTCACGGAGATATCGTTTATATCGATACTCCGTATAATGTACGTCAATATGGCTCTAACTATCATCTACTAGAAACGATTGCCCGCTTTGACGATCCCAAGATTCACGGTGTCAGTGGAGTCAGGGACTATACGGATTTGAAATCAGAGTATTCGGCGAAGAACAAGGCTAAGTCTACGATGGAGGACTTACTTAATAATCTTAAATTTACACATGTCTTATTAAGTTATTCCACGGACGGCATTATTTCAGAAGAAGAATTAACTGAACTGATCGATAAGGTGGCAGTATCTGGTAGTGTCGAAGTGATAAAAGTGCCATTTAAAAAATACAATTCCAAAATCACTACTAACAAAAAGCAATTGTGTGAATTGCTATACTATTTTCGCACTAAGCATCAAGAAAATAATGACTTACTACAGATTCAATCAGTAGAATTGCCAAAGGATGAACCTAGATATATCAAGAGTCCACTGAATTATGTCGGTGGTAAATTTAAGCTCTTACCACAGTTGGTCCCAGAATTTCCTGATAATATCGATACGATCGTGGACTTATTCAGCGGTGGAGCTAATGTTGGTATCAATGTCAAAGCTAATAAGTATTACTTCAATGATATCAACAATCGTGTGATCGATATGTTCAAATATTTTCAAAATCATCAATTCGCTGATATCTTGGATCGTATCAATCAACAGATTGATAGGTATCATTTGAGTAAGGAGAACGAAGCTGGATTTTTACAGTTGAGGGATGATTATAACGCTGATCCTAACCCACTTGATTTATATATTTTGTCTTCGTTTAGTTTCAATTATCAGATACGATTCAATCAAGATATGAAGTACAACAATCCATTTGGTCGCAAGCGAAGTCGTTTTTCCAACAATATGAAAGAGAACTTACGTGAATTTGTGACCAAGTTGCATAAAATCGACGCAACCTTTACTTCGAATTACTTTAGTGACTTCGACACATCTAATCTGACATCAGATTCATTAGTTTACGTAGATCCGCCATACTTGATCAGTGATGGAACTTACAACGATGGAGATCGTGGCTTTGGTAGTTGGACTCAGGAACAAGAGAATGATTTATATGATTTCTTAGATTCATTAAATGACCGTAATATTAAGTTTGCCATGTCTAACGTCTTCAGGCACAAGGGATATGTCAATCGAGCAGTGATCGATTGGGCGATCAAATACAATATTCGACACCTGAACGCTAATTATTCTACCTCATCGTATCACCCTAACTTATTAGGAACCGATGAAGTCTTGATAACCAACTATTAAATAAATACATTAATAATGCTAAATATCTCCACAGTTGCTAAAATTGAGTTATAACTAACAATTATGGGGGTAGTTTAGAATGTTGAAACCTTTTTATAAGAAGAAATGGTTCTGGTTAACAGTCATCGTGGCAATAGTAGTTGTCACTGCCACAGCCTACGTAGTCGAGAATGCCTATGAGGATAAGGCCGATGAAGAGGCGTATACGCAAGAGAACTTATTCAAGAAAACATCCGACTCCAAAACGTCTATAATTGACAAATTCAATTCAGTTAAACTAGGTGCTGGTGGTAGCACTCAGAGTAATATCGAAAGCAAGTTTGGTAAACCAGTATTGATCAGTAATACTGAGGATCATAGTAATGCGACTTTGAGTTGGAGTAACCTCAAAGGGCTGGATGATGATGTTGTTATCGATATTACTTTTCAAGATGGAAGGGCGACCGCCAAATCTATCAAGGGACTAGATATTGATCGTAAAGCAGACTTGACGATGAGTAACTTCAAGCGGATTCAGAATGATGACAGTTATGATCAAGTGATAGATTTGCTAGGTAATCCAGACAATTATTCCGAATCAAATGGAGTTACAACGTTGATATATACATCTGACGTCGAGGAAAGAGTAGACGATGATGCGGCTTATATCAAAGTGAATTTAACTGATGATAAGGTGACTGGCAAGAGCCAAGTTAATGTTAAGTAAATAAAAAAGAGGCCTACTGGCCTATACTCTAAAACAATTTTTTGGAGCATAGGTCATTGGACCTCTTTTTTTGTGTAGCTACGCTACTGCTAATTTATTCTCTATCATAGTACAAATTTTAATAGCGGCACTTGATATTGCGACCGACATCACTGCTAAAAAGAATGATATGAATCCAGTCAAGGCGATATTTCCTAAACAAACAATGCCATCAATAATGAATAAACTGATGTACTTGTCAATTCCGAAATTCTTATGAATGATCATTGGTGGGACGGTAGTGCCGCCACTCGACATATCCAATGTGTATAAAATTGCTAAGCCAATCCCAAAAATCAAACTTCCAATAATAATTGCTAAGATTTTATTACCGGGGATCAAGTTGTAAACGGGAGTGACGAATAATAATACTGGTAGTAGAAAACTACCAAAGGCTAGTTTCAATGTCGTGGCCTTACTCAAATGAAGATATGAAAATATCAACATAATAATATTAATGATAAAAACTGATAATGACGTTGGGATCGACCATCCTTCATATAGTAAAATGGCAATCCCAGTTGCACCGCCTGCAGCGACCTTATTGGGTTCGAAGAACATATTCAAACTGAAGGCTATCAGCTCCAAAGCTAGTAGAATTATTAGTATTTTTAGATAAAGCTTATATTTTTTATTCAACATATCTTATAGTATATCATAAAATAAAAAATGTAACAATTTATTACGACGGTTTCATAAATTTGGAAAGCTCATTGTATCAGTGTTTACGAACTTCTTTGTTGCAAAAGCATTACTAAGATTACAAAAGTCGACCAAACTGTAACTCTGAGGTTGTGGCTATGTAACATAGGGCTGTTAGTATAGCACCATAGCAATGAGAGCTAAACAATCTAAATATAAGGATGTAATTTAATTTATGAAAAAAGTATTATCTATCGCATTAGCAAGTACAATCGTATTAACAGCATTAGGAGCAACAACAGCAAATACTGTTGATGCTGCTACAACAGTTGACAGTACACATGTTACAGTAGAAAAAGGTGATACATATAAGAGCATTGCTGCCGAAAACAACACAACAGTCTCAGCACTTGAACAAGCAAATGGTAGAACAATTGGTGGATTTGATTTGATCTATCCGGGTGAAACAGTAACTTTGCCATCAGCTTCAACTAATACAACATCAACAGATACAACATCAACTGCAAACACACAAACAACAGATACAAGTACACAAGCTACTACAACAACGGACACACAAGCAACCACTAGCACAACAAGTTCAGCAGCTGGTACTTACAAGATCAGTTTTTATGATCCAGCTGTCTTAGGTTCAAACATGGGTTACAGCGGTGTTGCTGCTAACTTATCAGTATTTCCTAAGGGCACACAATTGAAGATCACATTGGCTGACGGTACAGTATTGTACAGAACAGTTAATGATACAGGAACATTTGCATACAGCAATCCACAACAATTAGACGTTGCAATGCCAAGTTCTTCAATTCCTTCATATGGTGTAACTTCAGCTACGGTTGAAGTATTATCATAATCAAATAACTAAATATGATTTGAAAAGTCGTCCGGAAGGATGACTTTTTTTATTAGAATTTTCAATTATATTTCTAATAAAAATATAATTGATATAAAATATTTTGTTTATAGAACTATGACAAAAAAATATTTCTGATAATAAAACCCCGTCAGATCGGCGTTCTATCGGCGTCATAACGTTGGATATGAAAAAAATGCTTTTCAAATTCACAAAACTAGATATAATGAAGTCATGGATTTGGAAATGAAAACATTAAAAAACAAATGAAAGAAATTAATTTTATCTGTTGACATTATCGTTTTCAAATTGTATCATCATTTCAACGATTAATAATAAATAACTACTTCAAACAATTTGATCAGGGGAAGTAATTCAATATCCAAAGTACAGAAAGCCTCATTAGCTGAGAAGGGGACGCGGACTTGAATGAAAATGACCTGTGATTGGTGCGCTGAGTCCTTACGGATAAAGAGGCAATGGTTGGTACCCTTTACAGTACACGCGTATAGAACCCAGATTCCGTACGTTGTAGAGGGGATAAGTGCAAGTTTATCCTAAATTAGAATGGTACCGCGAGAAGTCGCTTCTAAAAATGAACAATAATTGTTCGTCTTTGGAAGCGACTTTTTTTGTTTAGAAATAGCATTTATTAGAAATCACAGAAAAGAACTTAAATGGGGGAGAAACATAATGACAAGATTCAAGAAAGTAACCAAAATTTTATTACTAGCCTGTACGGCCTTATTCATATTCGTACTAGCTGGTTGCGGTAGCCAAACTAAAGAGACAACCGTAAAAGTTGGTATCAACCCAACAGATGCTCCAATTTGGAAGATTGTAAAGTCAAAGGTTAAAAAAGAAGGAATCAATCTTAAAATTACTGAATTCAGTGATTACAATCAACCAAACACAGCTTTATCACAAGGTGAATTGGACATCAATGCATATCAACACAAGTATTTCTTAGATGCATGGAACAAAGCACATCATACAAATATCGTTCCAATTGGTAACACGGTTATTCAACCAATGGCAATCTACTCAAACAGTATCAAGAACTTGAGTGACTTAACAGATGGTTCAAAGGTAGCATTACCAAACGATGCATCAAACGAAAGTAGAGCATTGGTACTACTTGAAAATGCCGGACTTATCAAACTTGATAACAAGACAAAACTAGCAACAGTTAAAAATGTTTCAGAGAACAAGCTAAACTTGAAGTTCACATTATTAGACGCTGCACAAACAGCACGTGCCTTAGATGACGTATCAATCGCCGTTGTTAATGGTAACTACGCAAGTGATGCTAAGTTGAAACCATCAGCAGCTCTCTATACAGAAAAAATCAATAAGAGTACTAAACCATGGATCAACTTCATTGCTGCTAACAAGAAAGACAAAGACAACAAGACTTACAAGAAGATCGTAAAGGCCTTCCAAACAAAGGCAGTCGCAAAAGAAATCAAGAAAGTTTATGGTGGTTCAGCAGTACCAGCATGGAACACAAAACTATAATGTAAAAACTAACAATTAGGTGGGGAAGCGTATGAAAAATTTCAAGAATTTAGGCAAGGTATTACTATTAGCATTCACAGCATTATTTATCTTTGTATTAGCCGGCTGTGGCAATCAGAGTAGTAAAGAAGAAACGGTAAAAGTTGGTATTAGTGCATCAGATGAGCCAATCTGGAAAGTTGTAAAACAAAATGCGAAGAAAGATGGCATCAACGTCAAAATTGTAACATTCAACGATTACAACCAACCAAACACCGCCCTAGCTCAAGGCGAACTTGATATCAACGCTTATCAACACAAGTACTTCTTAGATGCATGGAATAAAGCACATCATACAGACTTGGTTTCGATCGGTGTAACCATTATCCAACCAATGGCTCTTTATTCAGATAAGGTCACTTCACTAAGTGACTTGCAGGAAGGCGCTAAGGTTTCACTTCCTAACGATGCAACTAATGAAAGTAGAGCTCTAGAATTACTTCAATCAGCCGGATTGATCACATTGAAAAAAGGTGTGAAACTAGCATCTCCTAAGGATGTAACTAGTAATAAGCTTAACTTGAAATTAACATTGCTTGACGCTAACCAAACAGCTCGTTCATTGAATGATGTCGATGCATCAGTAGTCAACGCTAACGTTGCAACAGATGCTAAGTTGAACCCTAAGAAAGCTCTTTATAGAGAAAAGGTCAACGAAGCTTCTAAACCATGGATTAACTTAATTGCTACACAAAAGAAAGATAAAGATAACAAAACTTACAAGAAAGTCGTTAAAGACTTCCATAAGAAGAATGTAGAGAAGGCTATTAAAAAGGTTTATGGTGGAAATGCTGTACCTGCATGGAAAGTAAATCTTTAAGATAGAAGAAAAAATCAGGAGGAATTCAAATGTCAAAATTAACAGATCCATTAATTAAAGAATCAATCGAAGAACTGAAGCAATATATTGCTCTACCATCAGTATCCGCAAAACATCAATCAATTGATGAGACGGCCGAATTCCTCAAGAAATTGTTGACAGACTTTGGAGCAGACGTAACTATTTGGGACGATTACAAGCACCCGGTAGTTTTCGCCGAAGCCAAGCCTGACAAACCCAGCAATACCACAATTCTTATCTACAATCACTACGATGTCCAACCAGAAGAGCCTATCGAACTTTGGAACTCCGATCCATTCGAACTAAAGATCACCGATGATAAATTTATCGGACGTGGAGCTTCTGACTGTAAGTCGGATTTGATCAGTCGTATCACTGCTTTAAGAATTTATCGTCAAGAACACGGTGACCTACCTTGCAACATTAAGTTCTTAGTTGAAGGTGAAGAAGAAGTCGCTAGTGAACATCTGGTCGATTATCTTAAAAAATACGGGGATGTGCTATCTAATGACCTAATTATTTGGGAATCAGGTAGCAAGAACGAGCATGAACAATTCAGTATCACTGGTGGTAACAAAGGGATTTTATGTTTTGAACTTTCAGCTACCAGCGCAGACATCGATCTTCATTCATCATTCGCCGCTGTTGTTGACAGTGCCGCTTGGAGGTTGACAAAGGCCATCGACGCGTTACGTGATGAAGATGGAACTATAAAAGTTCCGGGCTTCTACGATGACGTAGTTGAACCTAGTGAACGTGAAAAAGAATTAGTTGCTAAAGCAATTGAACCTGATTTGACTAACAAATGGGGATTGAAAGTTCCATTATTAAAAAATGAATCTCCAAACTATAATTTGACCTTCAAACCAACTGTTAATATAGAAGGAATTAGTAGTGGCTGGGAAGGTTCAGGTGTTAAAACTGTTACACCTAAGTCTGCAACTGCTAAACTAGAATTTAGATTAGTACCGAATCAAGATCCAAAGGATATATTTGACAAATTAACTAAGTATTTAGAATCACAAGGATTTAGCGATGTATCAGTTAAGTATTTATTAGGTGAAAAGGGATATCGTTGGGATCTCGATAGTCCAATCGTTGATACTTTACTTCAAACTGCCAAAGCTTTCTATGGTGGTGAGGATAAGGTTGAAGCATTGCCATCAAGTCCTGGTACTGGTCCAATGTATGTAGTTAATAAATATGCACAAGCCCCAATTGTTTCAATCGGTGTTGGTTATGCCAAGAGTGGAGCACATGCACCTAACGAAAACATTCGTATCAAAGATTATTTGGACTTTATCGATTTCTTCGATGAATTTTTAGCCAAAGTAAATAAGGAGTAATTATGGTAGAAAAGAACGGGATAGTACAACTAAAGAATATTGATGTTACCTTTAACAGTGAGGGTAAAACTATCGAAGCCGTCAAAGATGTTTCCATCAATGTTCAAAAGGGCGATGTCTTCGGTGTTATTGGATACTCTGGAGCTGGTAAAAGTACACTAGTACGTGTTATCAATCTCCTACAGAAACCGACAGCCGGAGAAGTCATTGTTAATGATCAAAGCTTGACGAAGCTGAGTTCCAAAGACTTGCGTAAAGCTCGTAGAAACATTGGGATGATCTTCCAGCACTTTAATTTAATGCAATCTTTAACAGTTTTTGGCAACGTAGATTTTCCATTACGTGATTCTAATATTTCAAAAAAAGAACGTAAGGACAAGGTAAACAACTTACTTGATCTAGTTGGATTAAAGGACAGAGCTAATAATTATCCATCGCAATTATCTGGTGGACAAAAGCAACGTGTTGCGATTGCTCGTGCTTTAGCTAGTGACCCTGAGATTTTGATCTCTGATGAAGCCACTAGTGCTTTGGATCCCAAGACAACCACTGAAATCTTGAGTCTGTTAGGAAGACTGAACAAGGAATTAGGTATCACGATCGTCATCATCACTCACGAAATGGACGCCATCAAGCAAATCTGTAATCGAGTTGCCGTCATGGAAGAAGGTAGGTTGATTGAAGAAGGAGACTTGCTAACGATCTTTGCAAATCCTAAAGAAAAATTAACTAAGGACTTTGTTAATACTTCTACACAAATCAGTAATGTTTTGGATGAAGTCAAAGAGAGTGGCATCATCGACTCTATCTCTGGACACTTGGTTGAATTGAACTTTATGGGTGACGTTACGAACGAACCGATCATTATTGAGTTGTACAAACGATTCAATATCGAAGCCAATATTCTCTTCAGTAATATTGAACGACTACAAGGTACGACCGTTGGTATTATGTTATTTGATCTTGAAGGTGAACAACATAAGATCGACAAAGCGCTTAAATATCTAACTGATTTGAAGATAAATGTTAAAGAAATTGATTTAAAGGAAAGTGAGGGTAAATAATTTATGTCACATTTTTTAAATACATACTTACCCAACGTTGTAGCTAACTGGGAGGGTGACAACGGGTTCGTTGTTGCCATTCAACAGACATTATATATGACATTCGTCAGTGCAATCTTTGCTGGTGTTATCGGGATTATCTTAGGAATTTTGTTAGTCGTTACGACTGACGATGGAATTACTCCACACAAAGCCTTCTATAATACCTTAGATAAGCTAGTTAACTTATTCCGTTCCATACCATTTATCATCTTATTAGCGGTCATTGGACCATTTACTAAGTTGATAGTCGGACAAACGATCGGACCTACTGGTGCATTAGTACCGCTAGTAGTAGGTACAGCTCCATTCTTCGCTAGACAAGTTCAATTGGCACTAGTTGAAGTTGATAAGGGAGTTATCGAAGCTGCAGAAGCTATGGGATTATCACCAACTCAAATAATCTTTAGAGTATATCTAAAAGAAGGACTTCCAGAACTCATCCGTTCCGGAACTCTAACGACAATTAGTTTGATTGGCTTAACAGCCATGGCTGGTGCCGTTGGTGGTGGTGGTCTTGGTAACATGGCCATTTCCGTTGGTTATCAACGATTTGAAAATGATGTAACCATTGTATCCATGCTTTTGATCTTAGTTTTAGTTTTTGTTATACAAGGTCTAGGGGACTTCGCAGTAAGAAAGCTAGAACATTAATTCGGGTTTCGTTTAAGCTTTATAAATATTGAAACAATTTGATCAGGGGAAGTAATTTGATGATCGTGCACAGAAAGCCTCAACTAGCTGAGATGAGGACGCGATTTCAAATGAAAATGACCTGTGATTGGTACACCGAGTCGTCAAGATTAGGATGTAATGGTTGGTATCCATTATCTTACTGGGAGAGTGCTCTTCAGCGCTCCCTAGTGAGGTAATAAGCTCAAACTTATTACAAATTAGAATGGTACCGCGATAAGTCGCTTCTATAATAGAAGCGGCTTTTTGTTTACAAAAAATGAAGGGTCGTAGAGACTATGAACAAAAAAATTAAGGGTATTTTAGCAATATTATTTACAGCACTATCGATCTTTGTACTAGCAGGTTGTGGAAAAAGTGCTTCGGCATCAGAGGATAAAGTTACAACTGTCAAAATAGGTATCACGGGCTCAGATCATCGAATCTGGGATTCTGTATCTAAGAAATTGGCTAAAGATAACATTAAGATCAAAATAGTTGAATTTTCAGATTATAGCCAACCTAATGCTGCATTGGATCAAGGCCAAATCGACTTGAATGCATTCCAAACCGTCTACTTCATGGATAACTGGAACGAGACTCATCATACTAATATCGTTGGTATTGGTGACACAGCTATCGCACCAATGGCTCTATATTCCAAAAAAGTTACAAAGCTAAGTGATATCAAAGAGGGCGACACAATTGCCGTACCTAATGATGCTACAAATGAAGGACGTGCACTAGCCTTACTACAGAGTGCTGGTTTGATCAAACTTAACAAAGACAAGTTACCAACAAAGAAATCAATTATCGAAAATAAACTAAACTTGAAGATTTCAGAATTAGACGCCGCTCAAACAGCACGTTCATTAGGTGATGTTACAGCTTCTGTAATCAATAGTGGTGTTGCTGTTGATGCTAAGTTGAATCCTAAAAAAGCAGTCTATGTTGAAAAAGTAACTAAAGCTTCAAAACCATATGTGAACGTTATTTCTGCCAACAAGAAAGATAGAAACAACAAGGTTTACAAGAAGATCGTTAAGGCATATCAAACAAAAGAAACTGCTAAACTATACAAGAAGTACTATGGAGAATCAGAAAAAGCCGCTTGGAATTACAAGATTCTTCAATAACATTAATATTTAAATGATTGGGATATTCTCAATCATTTTTTTATTTGACAAAATGAATGAATTATTATAATATTCATTCATTGATAAAAACGGAGATAGTTATGGAAGATAAAGAAAAAAGATTATTTGACGCCTCACATGATCTGTTCTTGGAACAGGGTTTTAAGAATACTAATATCTCTAGCATCGCCAAGCAAGCTGGAGTTGCAGTAGGGACATTTTATCGGTACTTTGAATCTAAGGAAGATATTTTTGTAAAAGTCTATAACGCTGAGAATGAAAGGGTTAAGCAACAAATCATCGCGCATATTGATATGGAACAAGAGCCACAAGCGTTGATCAGTGATGTTTTGAAGCAAATATTTCAATATACTGATGATAATCAGATTTTGCAGGAGTGGTTTACTAATTCGAAAATCAATCAAATAATCGTAGAAGCCAATAAACACGCTGCTGAAGACAGTGTAATCTATGTGACGCTGAACCAACTTATCGATAAGTGGGCGACCGAAGACCGAATCCGAGCTGGTTTTGACAAAGCACGCATCATGGATCTTTTCAGTGCTTTGACTATAATTGACATACATCAAAAAGAAATTACTACGGATAATTATTTTCAATTATTGAATGATTTAATTGAAGGAATCCTGTTAGTGTTTTTAAAATAAATAATTAAAAATAAAAAAAATTTTGAAATCGAGTGAATGAATGAAAAATATATTCATTCATTAGCGAGGAGAACATAGTGAAAAAAATGTTAAAAATTATCTTGTTGATCGTAGTTGTGACTGCTGTAATTATCGGAGGTTTGGTCAGTTGGGCTAATTCAACCAATCAACAGATCAATGTTAGTGATCTGAAAATAAATAAATTAAAAGATAAAGAAATCGCACTTCAGCAATTGGAAAAAATCGATCTTGATGTACGAACGGCCAAAGTAATCATTGAAAGGTCCGATACTGATTCGATTTCACTTCAAAACTATGTAGAGGACCAATATAAAATCCACCAGACCGCTGACTCTCTCAGTATTTCACAGGCTGGGAGTGATGCTCACAAGCTAGAAATTGGTAAAGCTCCGATTATTGTTATTAAATTACAACATAAGGTAGATGCAATCGCTATTAACCAATTGAATGGAACATTAAAACTGCTCAATGTAACGGCTGAAACTGTGGATATCGATCATAAGAACGGAACTACAATTGCCAAAGGGATGACTATCAATGAATCTGGCACATTGAACAAACAAAATGGCAAGTTGGAGTTAAGGGATGTGAATATTCCTGGTTTAAAAGTTAATTTGGGTAATGGATCATTCAAGCTCAATGGAACCAAGCATGACGATACCTATGACGACTACAAGTCCAAACAACTAACCATCAATAGTGGCAACGGTCAAGTTGAGATTACGACAGAGTGACAAAATTGTAAGTTAGTTGTAAGCACTTTAGATGTACTAAAATATCGTAATATTTTATTATATTAATAAAGATAAGGGGGAGTTATTAATGCATATTCCTATTAAACGTTCGAGTAACAACAAAATATTTGCGGGTGTAATCGGAGGACTATCAGAACACTTCGGTTGGAACACCGCAATTGCCAGAGTTTTGTGGGTGATTTTAACTTTTACACCATTCCCTGGTTTCATTGGCTATTTAGTATTATGGTTATTAATGGAGAATCCAGAATAATATAGAGGGTGAGATTAATGCATATTCCTATTAAACGTTCAAAAACAAATCAAGTTCTTGGTGGTGTCATCGCAGGCTTTTGTGAAAAATATGACTGGGATCCGGCTGTTGGTCGAGTGCTATATGCAGTTCTGTCATTTACACCAATGTTTCCGGGAATCATATTGTATCTAGTACTATGGTTATTAATGGAAAAACCAGATTAAATTATTAATATCAAAAAGGCTACAATTCTTCAATAAAAGAAGAGTTGTAGCCCTTTTTAGTCTAGTCGTAAAAACCACCATTCAATAAACTGATCAAATACTTGTCAGCTGTTTCTTGATCAATGTCTGGTTGTTCAAATAAGCGCCATTCTAGTACGGCGATTATCAAATCACTATAAAAACGTGAGAGTAGTTTGACGGGTACTCTGACTTGATCGTTTTCAGCACAATAATCATAGACCAAAATATCTGCTTCGTGGCGTAAGTAACCTGACATGCTGTGCCAGAGGTGAGAGTTAACGCCGTCGTTCTTAGTGATGTTAGCTAATAATTCATTGTGATCATTGAAAAATTTCAACAATAAGTTGAATGTCATGACGATGCCTTGGTCTGGCTTGACGTCCTTCGGGATTTTTTCCAATATATCCTTGCCGATGTAAGACCAAAGATATTGTAACAAGTCATATTTATCATCAAAGTAGTTATAAAAAGTAGCTCGTGGATATTCACTCTTTTTACAAATATCATTAACAGTTATTTTGTCGAATTCCTTTTCACTCAGTGATTCGAACATTGCTAGACGAAAAGCTTTTAAAGTTCTTTTTGCACCTAAAGTTAGATGCCGACTCACGTCGATTTTCATAATAATTCCCCCAAATTTTAATCCTCAATTAAATCGACTTTAACACAAGTATAGATTTTTGCAAGTGCAAAAGGTATTTATTTGAAAACGGTTGCTAACTTTCATTAATTTACTCATTTTCATTTATTTATAGCGTTCTGTTGAATTTTATTAGACACTTTTCATAATATGTCTAAATCAATACAAATATATATTAATTGTCTCTTGTCTAATCAAACCATTAATTCTATGATGAATGTTGTATTTTTACAGTTGTCAATTATTTTACACATGATGACGGGTTGAGGAGATGTAAATATGAAGCGGATCACTAGAAAATATGTGCCTGCTCTAATTGGATGGATCATCGTTGTGATTATAGCTCTAGTCGCTATGCCTAACGTTTCCCAATTAGTTAGAGATAAGGGAAATATTACATTGCCCAGTTATACTGAGAGTCAAAAAGCTTCAGTAATGGAAAAAAAGGCAAATGGAAATAAGTCTGTACGTACCTATACGGCCGTATTTAATAATAACGGCAATAATAAACTTACAGCATTTCAAAATAGAAAAATCACTCGTAAGTTGAATAATTTGGAAAATAATAATTCACTTAAAATTGAAAAAGTAATGGGACCTAGTGATAATGCTGAAACAAAAAAACAGTTGATCTCAAAAGATAAATCAACACAACTAGCACAAATCACAGTCAAAAAGGATGGATCTGTTGGTCCACAAGTTAGGGAATTAAAACGTCAATTGAAAATGTCTGGCATCAGAACTTACGTTACTGGTTCAGACGCTCTGAACGACGAGTTCTCAACGGTAACTGAGCGTGGGATACAAAAGACGGAAATAATTGCGGTCATCTTTATATTTATCGTATTGATCCTAGTCTTCCGTTCGCCAGTCGTTCCGCTAGTTTCATTACTTAATGTTGGAATCGCATTTGTGACCTCATTGAGTATCGTCATGAATCTTGCAGATAAGTTTAATTTTCCTATTTCTAACTTCACACAAGTTTTCTTAGTGGTTGTATTATTCGGTATTGGTACTGATTACAATATTCTACTATACAATTATTTCAAAGGAGCGCTGGCGCGGGGACTGTCGGCAGTAGAAGCGGCGCATGATGCTCAAAAGCACGGTGGTCGGACGATTTTATATAGTGGATTGTCAGTTTTAATTGGATTCTCAGTCCTATCATTGGCTAAATTTTCGTTTTATCAGAGTGCTGTCGGTGTCGCCATAGGTGTATTAGTTTTGTTGGCAGTGTTGCTGACATTAAATATGTTCTTTATGGAGACGCTCGGTTCAAAGATGTTTTGGCCAAGCAAGGTCACCGCTGGTCGTGGTAAAAGTAGGATTTGGTACGGTCTATCACGTGCTGCTTTAGCCTATCCGGTAGTCATCTTGGCAATCATTGCCGTAGTTGCTATACCGTTTTTAGTCAATACTAACTCGACTTTGAACTTTAACAATGCCGATGAAGTGCCTAGCACTTATCAAGCCAAGAAGGGCTATGAAGTAATCCAAAGCCACTTTACCAAAGGTATGTCTGCTCCAGCAACGGTCTATATTAAAGATACTACCAAGATAAACACGCAGGCTAAATTAGCTGCCGTCGATGATCTGACACAATATCTCAAGCAAGAACCCGGAGTTAAAACAGTCGCTTCAGCAACACAGCCCGGAGGCTCAAAAATTAAGAGCATGTATCTTAAGAACCAATTAATAAGTGTCACGGATGGATTGAATACCTCGACCAAGGGTCTAGAGAAGATCAAATCAGGATTGAATTCAGCCAGTTCACAATTACAAAGTTCAAATCTTAGTGGAAGTGTGGCACAAGTTCAAGAATTAGCAGACGGAACTAGTGAATTACAATCAGGAGCACAGCAGTTATCCAGTGGCATCAATCAATATACTAGTGGCGTTTCTAGTGTAAACAGTGGCTTGCAAAGCGCAAATAGTCAGATGCCAGCTTTGACTAGTGGTGTCTCTACACTATCTAGTAGTTCACAGCAGTTGACAGCAGGATTATCGCAGCTACAAACTCAAGTGAGTTCTATCTCGGCACAAGCCAGTCAATTGCTAACTCTCATGCAGAGCACTGGTCAAGACACTTCAGCTGCAACTGCAGAAATTTCTGCGCTACAAAGTTCGATTAGTCAATTAAATGGTGGATCGGCCGCTATTTCGTCAGGGATGTCCCAACTACAAGGTCAGATGCCAACTTTGACTTCAGGAGTTTCAACTTTGGCAACGGGAACCAGTGCTTTGAACTCATCCAGTTCCACTCTAACAAGCGGTGGTCAGAGTGTCGCCAGTGGAGCAACGACGGTCAATAGTGGTGTTCAGCAAATGAACACACAACTCAAACAGATGAGCGTGGAAGTTACACAGCTGGAGTCGGGATTATCTTCAGCTGATGATGGACTCAGCACGATTGCAGCTGGTAACCAGACTATGAAGACTTACTTGGATGGATTGCGCAAGTCATATGTCGGTGATACCTTCTATCTACCTAAGCAAACGATCAAGAGTAGTGAATTCAAGCCAGCTCTGGACGCATATATGGACAAGAATCGTAAGATTGCAGAAATAACAATCGTCTTCAAAGGTGATCCTAATAGTGAGACCACTTCTAAACAATTGAAGACTATCCAAACAGATATTAAAGCAAAGATGAAACATGGTGCCTTAAAGAATGCTAAAGTTGCAGTCGGTGGTGAGACTTCGCAAAATAATGATTTGAGAAAACTTGCGAATGATGATTTCGGTCGGACGGCCTTGATCATGACGATCGGTATCGGAATTGCCTTGATCATAGTTACAGAGTCGATTTTACAGCCTGTCACGATCATTGGAACTTTGCTGTTAGCCTATGAAGTTTCTCTAGGTATTACAAGAATAGTTTCTAATCTAGTTTTAGGTGATTCAATGTTGAGTTGGAATACACCGTTCTTTACATTTATCATGTTGATGGCACTTGGTGTCGATTACAGTATCTTCTTGATGGTCAGATTCAAGGATGAACAGATGCCTGACTTGAAAGATAGAATGCTCAATGCGGCCACTGCTATTGGTGCGGTAGTTATCTCTGCGGCAATTATTCTAAGTGGTACCTTTGCCGCCTTGATGCCATCAGGAGTGACGACCTTGATTCAGGTAGCGCTTGGCGTTATCTTCGGTTTAATAATCCTCGTGATTATTTTGCCGTTGACCTTATCGTCATTGATAAGTTTGACGATGTGGCACGAGAAGCGAATTCATCGCGTTAAAAAGCCTAAAAAAGACAAGAAGAATGACAAAACAGATTCTACGTCAAAAAAGGATCAACAACCCGAAATGGACTAATCTGTTATAGAGCTTGAGGTTAATGCCTCAGGCTTTTTTTATAATAGTGATAAGAAAATTCAAACTAAAAGAGATGCCAAAGACATCTCTCAGGTAACCGTTGTAAATATGACGGTTATTTTTTTATATTCTTTTGATAGTAATCCCAGAATTTAGCTGCAATATCATTTTTAGACATAATTGGCCAAGTCTCTGGTTTTTGATCAGCTTGGATCAAGGTGATTTGATTATTATCAACATTGAAGCCGGTATCAGCTTTTGAAACATCATTTGCTAAAATCATATCGGCTTTTTTGTCATGCAATTTTTTTTGAGCATAAGGTATGAGGTTTTCGGTTTCAGCTGCGAAACCAACGATGAATTGATTAGTTCTCTTTTGAGCGATTTCTTTGAGGATGTCAGGATTCTTTTGTAATTCGATCGTATACAAGTCTTGACCATCATTTTTTTTGATTTTTTGATCTGCAGGATGTGTTGGCCTGAAGTCTGATACAGCGGCCGCCATCACTAGAACATCGCTGTGTTCAAAATGACTTTCCAAGGCTTGCTGCATTTCTAAAGCAGTTGAGACCTTGATTTCGTTCAAGTTAGGCGAACTCAGGTGGTCGTGAACGGTAGTTATCAAAGTCACGTGGGCACCCATATCAGCCGCAACATTAGCCATTGCGATTCCCATTTTACCTGAGGAATTATTACCAATGAAGCGAACTGGATCGATTGCTTCTTTTGTACCACCAGCCGTAACGATAACATTAACTCCAGCCAAAACTGGTTTGGTAAAAGTTTTAAAGATTTCTACCATTATAGTTGTTAATTCAGGCAGTCTGCCTTTACCAGATTCACCTTCAGCTAAGAAGCCAGAACCGGGCTGAATGATTTTGATATCCATCAAGGCCAGAGTTCGGATGTTTGTTTGAACAGCGGGATTATTCCACATCGTTGTATTCATGGCTGGGAAAACTAACTTGGGTGCATCAGTCGCTAATAGAGTGGTTGATGCCAAATCATCAGCGATACCATTAGCCATCTTGGCGATAATATCGGCAGTGGCAGGAACAACGACGGCTAGGTCAGTCCAGTGTGCCAGTTTGATGTGGGGGATGAAATCATCTTGCGCCGATTGAGCAATAAAATTATCAGTCAAGACTGGACGCTGACTCAATGTGGCAAAAGTCAACGGTGTGACAAATTCTTGTGCCGCTTTGGTCATGACGACTTGAACCTTAGCTTGATTTTTAATCAACTCACGAACGATGTTCAAAGACTTGTAAGCCGCGATTCCTCCCGTTACATAAAGTGTAATGTGTTTATCTTTTAACATACAGTCACCTCATATTCTTTCATACTATATTATACATTGTTTTGTTGCATTATAATGAAAGTTATACAGGAGGCTGACATGAATACTGCAACTATCGACATCATCGTAACAATTATTCTAATAATATTTATAAACAATCCAATACTAACGTTTTTACAAACATCGTTTGGGTTGAATTTTATTTTTAGTGAAATAATCATCGCAATAATTATTGCCTTATTAATTTATTTACTAAACAAGTTGCTTTTGAAACGTGTTTTCTCACATAAATCTAAATAAAAAAGTGTAGAATTATAATTGAGATGTTTCACCGAAGGAGTGATTGATGATGGAACAAAATATGTCACAGCGAGAAATCGAAAATTTGAATTTATCCAAAAAAGCAGCGCAGGATGGCATGGTTTTATTACAAAATCAAAATAAAACCTTACCGTTACGAAATAAAAAAATTGCACTTTACGGAAGTGGATCATTCGCTACTGTTAAAGGCGGTACAGGCTCTGGTGATGTAAATCAGCGTCATGTTTCTTCTATTATAAGGGGTCTTGAAATGCACGACTTTGAGATCACGACTAAGGCGCGATTGATGAGATTTCAAAAATATTATCAATCAAAGGAAAAAACTTATTATGACGGTTTTGACAGCTCACTTGCCGTATTGTTAGCTCCCGCCTTTAGCATGGATGATGTAGAAATCAGTGAATTCGAAAATGCATCGACAGGCGTGTATGTTATTTCTCGTAGTTCAGGTGAAGGACACGACCGAAAGAACGAAAAAGGTGATTATCAGTTAACTGATAATGAATTATCTAATATCAAACGTATGAGTGAATATTATCCAAATAGTGTCTTGCTTCTAAATGTCGGTGGAATTATCGATACGAGTTTTGTTGAGAAATGTCCCTTGCTAGATAGCATACTTTTGGTTTCACAACCAGGAATGGATGCTGGAAATGCAATCGCAGAAATTCTCGACGGCACAGTCACACCTTCAGGTAAGTTGACCGACAGTTGGGCCTATCGTTATGATGATTATCCATCATCAAAATATTTTGGCGAAGACAATCCTAGATACAACGAAGGGATTTATGTTGGATATAGATATTTTGATAGTTTTAATATTTCTCCTAGATACGAGTTCGGTTTTGGGATGAGCTATACTAGGTTTTTATTGAACACTGAAAAAATATCAGCCAATGAAAAAAAAGTCACGGTCAAAATCAATGTTCAGAACATTGGAGATAAATTTCATGGTAAAGAGGTAGTCCAGCTATACGTATCTAATCCCAGGTCAGACGTGATCACCCCGTATCAGAGTTTACAAGCCTATGCTAAAACTAGGAGTTTAAGGCCTGAAGAATGCCAAACTGTGACAATGAGTTTTGATACCAAGAACTTAGCAGTCTTCGATGAAAGAATCGCCGCTTGGGTCATGGAACCAGGGATTTATCTGATCAGAGTTGGTAATAGCTCACGAGATACTCAAGTTATCGGTGAATTAAAGCTGAATCAATTAGTGGTTGTGGAACAATTAGAACACAAATTAGTTCCAGTCAATGATCCAACTGAATTGACAATGAATAAAGTATCCATGGAGCAAGTCGGTGGAGTACCATTTTTCATCTTAAAAGCTGATGATTTTGAAACTGTCACGCCGATTGATTATTCGAATGAGTCAAAAGTTGTCACCTATACAACCGATCTTGACAAAAGGTTATCAGGTAAAGGCTATGAACAAAGAATAGAAAAAATTTCCGAAAATAAAAATAATAAGTTGTTAGATGTTTATAATAATAAAATCACTCTAAGAGAATTTGTCGCCAATATGACTAACCTTGAGCTGATCGATTTAGTCGAAGGTTCTTTGAAGCCTAATACTGATGGGAGCTTGGTCGGTAACGCTGCAGATTTAGTCGCCGGTGCGGCTGGACAAACTAACGCAAATGATCGTCTCGGCATACCAGCAACTGTCAACGCCGATGGGCCGGCTGGATTGAGATTAGATCAAACATTTGAGGCAGATGGTGAGATCAAGCATCAATACGCAACTGCGTGGCCAATCGGGACATTGTTGGCTCAAACTTGGAACCAAGCATTATTGAAAAAAGTCGGCGATGCAATCGGAACTGAAATGAAAGAATTAGGCATCACTATGTGGTTGGCTCCGGGCATGAATATTCATCGTAATCCTCTCGGAGGACGTAACTTTGAATATTTCTCTGAAGATCCTGTTTTGTCGGGAACAATCGCTGCAGCTGAAACAAAAGGTGTCCAATCACATACTGGTATAGGGGTAGTGATCAAGCATTTTCTCGGCAATAACCAAGAGACCAAGCGCAACACAGGTAATAGCTTGATCGGCGAACAAGCTTTGCGGGAGATATTCTTGAGGAATTTTGAAATCACTATCAAAGCAGCTCAACCCATGGCAGTCATGTCATCTTACAATTTGGTGAATGGAACTTTTGCAGGAGAAAATTATCACTCACTCACAAGTATCCTTCGAGATGAATGGCAGTTTCATGGTTTGGTCATGACCGACTGGTTTAGTTTGGCCGATCCTATAAACAGCATGCATGCTGGAAATGACTTGATAATGCCTGGTGGTTCACAAGATAAATTATTTGCGGCGATCGATGATTTGAAACCAGAGTTTTCGGTTGACGGTCGTATTGCTATCAGAAAATCATTCGACATCGCAACATTTAAGCAAACGACTACGGAATTATGGAATGATTTCATACCAGCGGTTGATGGCGATAATTATATTCGTATTCAACTTTCTGGCGATTTGGCTGATGACATGAAAAAAATGCTATATGATGGTGCGGCACAGATCATTGATGACAAGACGATACTGTTGAAAGGGCATTGGAAAGACAATGACCGATTATACCTTGGTGATTTACAGAAATCCGCCATCAATATCTTGCGAGTCATCCTCAAAACTGATCGGTTTGCTGAAAAATATGGATTAAAAGAACGATTATATAATGAAAATGTTGAATTAACAGAATATTTTGCGAGTAAATAAAAATGAGATTACGGCGTTTTGTCGTAATCTCATTTCTTTATAGTAATATTTGTTAATTAATATCTATTAAGCAAATCTACATAAGCGTCTACGATGCTTTGTAAGAAGCCAACGGATTTTTCGGAAACTTTACCATCTTCATCAAGCATATTTGTAATATTACCTAGATATGCTTCTGGTTGTTGAAGTGTTGGCATGTTTAGGAATACCAATGATTGACGCAAGTGATGGTTGGCACCAAAACCACTGATTGCACCAGGTGATACTGAAACAATTGCAGCTGGCTTATTGTCCCAGATGCTCTCGCCATATGGACGTGAACCAACATCGATAGCATTCTTCAAGCCACCAGGTACTGAACGGTTATATTCAGGAGTTACGAATAGAACACCGCTAACTTCTTTCATTTGGTCTCTGAACTTTGTCCAAGCAGCAGGTGTGTTGCCTGGTGTATCAAGATCTTCGCTGTATAGAGGTAAGTCGCCAATTTCTACGAATTCTGGTTCGTACTCACTTGGGAACATTCCCACTAAGTTATTTGCAACTTGACGTGAAAAAGATCCTTTACGCAAGCTACCAACGATTACGGCAATTTTTTTTGACATTTTTTATCTCCTCCAATTCCTTTATATACTCAAACTATCATAATGATATTTATTGGACAAATATTTGTTCTCGGATTTGCGATATTTTTTTTATTTTAACAATAAATTAGATTGTGATAAATTCACAATCGATCACAATAATGAAATAAATTCAAAAAATAAAAATAAAAAATCAGAAATATAATCTTCATTACAATAATGTTACAAAAAAGTCCTTTGTCTGAATTTTTTTATTCTTAGCGTAACATGATTGAAACAATTATCTTGTATAGTTCTCTCTTGTAATTACGAATACCGGGGGGATTAGTTGATAAAGCAATTTAAATTAGACGCATTATTTTTTATGGGATTAATATTAGTTGGATTCATGGGCTATACAGCCACTGTTCAAGCCGATGCTCAAAATAATAATCAAGCAATAAGTAATGCCGGAGACTTTAAGGACTTGTCTAATTTGTCAGCTGCTGCAAGTGATGAAGAAGATAATTTCAACAAAAAAGTCTCACTACCAGGAAGCAAAGAATTTATTCCTGGAATTAAAAATAGCGAAAAAGACTATGAAATGGGAGAGGTTACTGTAGAACAACCAGAAGTTGATGCGGTAGCTTTGGAAAACGAAGCAATTAAGGCTGAACAAGAGCAAGCAACACAAGCTCAGCAATCACAGACTACACCAGTAGCAACACAACTTGCCCAGCAATCAACGGCAAGAAATGTAGGTACTTTTAAAATTAGTTTTTATGATCCAGCAGTATTAGGATCAGACATGGGTTACAGTGGTGTCGCTACCAATCTAGGTGTTATCCCACGTGGATCACGCTTGAAAATTACAACCGCACAAGGCGATGTTTTGTATCGAACAGTTAATGATACTGGAACATTTGCATATGACAATCCTTATCAGATTGATGTTGCAATGCCTAATAGCATGATTCCTTCATACGGAATCACTAGTGCAACCGTTGAGATTCTTTAATCTTACGGCTAATAAACTTTGAAGAGACGTGAAGATATATTTCACGTCTTTTTTTATTATTTTGGAATGATTTGTCTTTTGTTGTAAAATAAATAACACGAGGTGATCATATGAAATCATACGGCGTTACGAATAATGAGTTGAGCAGTCTGAAGGAATTCGAAAAGGCAATGCCTACTCCAGGTGGAAGTGATATCCTAGTAAAAATTGAAGGATTATCGATCAATCCGGTAGATATTGCGACTAGAAAAGGTTTCGCTGGTTCAGAGGATCCACTGATCCTAGGGTTTGACGGCTATGGGGAAGTCGTCAAAACTGGAGATCAAGCTAATAAGTTCAATATCGGTGACAAAGTTTTTTTTGCTGGTGACCATACGCGTGCTGGTAGTTATCAAGAGTATGAATTGATCGATGAACGGATCGTTGCTTTAGCACCGACGAAGACATCAATCGAAAAGAGTGTCGCAATGCCATTAGTAACTTTGACCGCTAGCGAGTTGCTATATGAAAAATTACATCTTGACCCTAAAGCTGACAATAGTGATAAGACAATTCTGATCATCAATGGTGCTGGTGGAGTAGGTTCGATCGCCATCCAATTAGCGCACTTAGCAGGACTGGAAGTTATTGCCACGGCCTCAACTGCTGAAAAAGTTAAGTGGGTCACTGATTTAGGCGCTGATTTAGTAGTTAACCACCATGAAGATTTGATTTCACAAGTCCGTGACTTTGGAATTGAAAATGTTGATTATATTTTGGGATTAAGTGATAACGATCCGCATTGGCATGAAATCGTTGAATTGATCAAGCCGTTTGGAATCTTTGCGACTATCACCAACTTGCGCGAGTCTCAAATTGGAGATCTAAAGCAAAAATCCGCTGATTTTGCTTGGGAGTGGATGTTCACTAAGGCATTTTATAACTTAGATTCAATGTCTAGCCAAGGTGAATATTTGGCTCAATTAGCTACAAGTCTCGACGATGGAACCGTCCAATCGACGATGACGGAAGTTTTGCATGGACTGAATGTAGAAACTTTGACCAAGGCAACAAAAATGGTTGAAGCTGGCCATATGATGGGTAAAGTTGTAGTAATAAAGTAAATTATTTGCAAAAAAAAGCTGGGGATCTAAAGTGAACCCAGCTTTTTGTCGTAAAAAATAATATTAAATCAAATTATAATGTTTCAGACCGTTTACGATACCATTGTCAGTATTGGCAGTTGTAACAAACTCAGCTGCTTCTTTGACACTGTCGATACCATTACCCATAGCTACGCTATGCTCGATTTCTTGAATCATTGGTAAATCATTAGGTCCGTCGCCAAAGGCGTAGACAGGCTTGTTTTCTAGTCCTAAACCACTTAATAAGTGTTTGATACCACTGATCTTTGAAACACCTTTGGAGATAGTATCGATTGCGTATGGGCCAGTCTTGTAAAATGTCAATTCATTGCCGAAGACCTGGGCATATCTTTCAGGACCATCAGGTGTAACAACTAAAATCATTGGAAGTTCTTCTTTTTGGTAGAATTTAGGATCGATGCCAGGAATAGGGATCTTTACTGATTCGTAAAAATCATTTAGGAATTGTGTGTTCTCAGTCGTGTAAGTTTTGTCAATGGAATGCATTGTGATAATATCATTGTATTGTTTTGCTTCCTTGATGACCTTAGCAACTGTTTCAGGGGAGATATTCTTCTTGTAAATAGTTCTACCAGCCGATTCGACGTAAGCACCATTAAACGATACGTAAGTATCGATACCAGTTGGATCGAGTACGTCAGTTAATTCATTAGGTGCACGTCCAGTGCTGATTGCAGGAAGATAGCCATTGTCACGCAATTTGTGAACGGCAATAGCAACGTCTGGATCGATTTTGGAATGTTCATTCATCAATGTGCCGTCAAGATCGAAGAAGACAGTTCCTTTATATTCTTTATTCAAAAAATCACCAACTTAAATTATATTTTATACTAATTATATAGTAGCAAGTTTTGCCAATTTGTTATAGTCTTAAATCGAAAGTAGATGGAGTGAATAATACATGAAAATTTTAATGATAGAAGATAACAAGTCTGTATCGGAAATGATGAGTATGTTTTTTCAAAAAGAAAATTGGGATGCTCACTTTGCATACGACGGGAATGAAGCCATTGACATGTTCAATGAATCACCCGAAGAATGGGATATGATCACCCTTGACTTAAACTTGCCTGGAAAAGACGGTATGGAAGTCGCTAAGGAGATCCGTAAGGTTTCTAAGACTGTTCCCATAATTATGCTGACAGCTCGTGATACTGAGAGTGATCAAGTTCTAGGTCTAGAATTTGGAGCAGATGATTATGTTACTAAGCCATTCAGTCCAATCACATTGATCGCCAGAATGAAGGCTATTCACCGTCGCAACGAAAATGTAGCTGAAGAAGCTTCTAAAGGTGCTGTGAATGTGGAATCTGATGCCGCTGATATTGATGACGGATTTGACGTTAATACTGGTTATTTCAAGCTTAATTCCAATACTCGTGAAGCCTTTTTAGGTGATAAGGAAATTCCTGATTTGACGCCTAAAGAGTTTGATCTGTTGAAAACTCTTGCCAGCAAGCCTAAGCAAGTGTTCTCACGTGAACAATTGCTTGAGCAAGTTTGGGACTATGACTATTTTGGGGAAGAACGAACCGTTGACGCACATATCAAAAAATTACGTCAGAAGATCGAAAAAGTCGGACCACAAGTTATTGAGACTG
This sequence comes from Companilactobacillus sp. y65-5, assembly GCF_057541095.1. NCBI lineage: Bacteria > Bacillati > Bacillota > Bacilli > Lactobacillales > Lactobacillaceae > Companilactobacillus > Companilactobacillus sp. y65-5. The sequence goes on along the minus strand of NZ_BAAJOA010000001.1, from coordinate 698,386 downwards.
TTTGGGGAGTGGGATACAAATTCGATGATTCTGGACGTAAGGTTGATTAAACTATGAAATTGATTTATCAAAATATGCTTAGTTTTTTGGTCGTGATCCTAACTACGTTAGGTATAATTCTGTATTCGGTAACTAGCACCTCGACAACTTCAGAATACAATCGGACGTATAAGGATCTTGAGAGCTATGCCGGAAATATGGAACGGATAGCACTCAAAACTGATTCAAAAACCGGACAGATTCATAATATTACAGGGGATAATATTAAGACTGTCGAGCAAGTTTTATCTGACAAAAACGTACAATTCGCGATTTTTGATTATCAAAATGATCAAGTTTATCCAACACCGCCATCCAACGTAAAATTGCATCTGAAGCAATCATATTGGAAAAAACTAAAACAAGGCAAAACGATACGTAACATTCAAAAGCCGGAGAGTTCTGAAGGCAATCCGCGTTTGAGTAATAAAAAGGATAATTTAAGTTACGTTTACGTACTAACGCCTTGGTTCCAAAACGGAAAATTGATCGCTGCCGTTTGGGCGGGATCTGATGTTAGTCAACTACAAACAAATATTGGAGAGCTCAATAAGAGATTGTATTTTGCGTTGCTTATTTCTTTGTTAGCAGCGATAATTTTGAGCTTCCTATTGTCCCGTTATCAGGTCAATCGGATCAACCGTTTGCGTAGTGCTACTAGAAAAGTTGCCAATAATGATTTCTCAGTTCAGATCGAAAGTAAGAATAGGGATGAACTAGATGACTTGGCGGATGACTTCAATACTATGGTTCAGTCGCTAGAGGCCTCAGATAAAGAAATCAAGCGTCAGGAACAACGCCGAAAGGAATTCATGGCTGATGCATCACATGAAATGAGAACGCCGCTTACGACCATTAATGGCTTACTAGAGGGACTGGCTTATGACGCCATTCCTGAGGAATCCAAAGGTCAGAGTATTCAATTGATGCGTAATGAGACCAATCGCTTGATTCGATTAGTCAATGAGAATCTTGATTATGAGAAGATCAGAACTAACCAAATAACTCTAGCAAAACGAGTCTTTGACGCTAATACACCGTTGAAGGATATCGTATCGCAGTTACAAAAGAAAGCCGCTGAATCAAAGGATGAATTGATACTAGAAACTCCAGAAGATGAATTAGAGACCTTTGCGGATTATGATAGATTCGTTCAGGTAATGTTCAATATCATCCAAAATTCAATCCAATTTACTGATAGTGGTGAAATCACCGTCACAGGGTATCGAGCAGAGGATCGGCATGCTTCGATCTTCAAGATTGAAGATACCGGTATCGGTATGTCTGAAGACCAAGTTAAGAATATTTGGGATAGATATTATAAGGCAGATCCATCGCGTAAAAATCGAAAATATGGTGAATCAGGCTTAGGATTATCTATCGTCCATCAGCTGATCGAGAATCACGGTGGAGAGATCCACGTCAAGAGTAAACTAAATGAAGGTACTTCGTTCACAGTAATCTTATTTGATGAAGGTTACGAACATGGCGCTAAAAGTGATGGAAGTATAAGTGAATAAAAAAGCACCATACAAATCGTTAGCAAGTTCAACGATTGTATGGTGCTTCTTTTTATTGATAATCTTTCCACCAGTTTTCTTTTTGGTATTCTAAAAGTCTGAGTGTTCCGTCTTCATTCTTTTCAAAGACACGTTTTTCTGAATTTACAGTTCCATCTGGACCTTTTGCATTAGGTGGAACTAGGCAGAAGGTTCTTTCGTCACCATTTGCAATCATATTAGCGGCATAAACATTCACTTCATAATAACCACTGACCTTCTTAGGTAGGTCAGAAGATTTTACCATATACACTGCGTGAGTTGAACCACTCCAGAATCCATCTGGTCTGATAGCTTCAAATACCGTAGTATTGTCACTAAAGAAATCCTCAGGGCCATATCCATTGAAGACAAAGCCCTCGTCGGCAATCTTTTGATTTATTTCGTCAGTTGAAAATTGTCCAGCAAATGGAGTTAAGTCACCTGTCAATACTACATCATAAGTTGAGTCCACTTGTGGTTTTTGCCTTGTAAATACCATTTCATGAGCAGCAGTGCCGTCTGTCATCTTGATTTTTGTATTGGAGGAACTTACATAGCTTACAATGATATCAAATCCCGTAGATCCGTCGGATTTTTTCATCGCCGTAGTTGATTGATCGGCACTTCCGATACTCTTCCAATTAGTTGTAAACGTTGCAGTTACATTTCCTTCGGCAGTGGGGTAAGTCATCTGCCATTTGTTGTCGCTAATACGGTTGATCGTCGCAGTGTCGCCAGACGTCGTATAGAATGTCCCTGAGATATCTATAGCTTTTGTTTCTGAATTAGACTGCTTAGCTGAGTCCTTTGACGTATCCTTCTTGTTCTTTTTAACTGAAACCTCTGATTTATCATTGGTTGATTTAGATTCTTTGTTCGTATTTGATGAGCACCCCGAAATAGTCAACAAGACTAAAGCAGAGCAAATTGCATACTTAATCTTCATAATATTTTCAACCCCTTATCAATTGATATTTTTGATTCATTTCCCCATGAAAATATTATATCAAATGATGTATAATATTTTACTTATAATTGTAAATGTTTGCTTATTTATTATTGCTTTTTTATAAGAAAACTGGCATCGATTTGGGTCGATGCCAGTTTGGTTGGATTTTAGGAGGTTATTAAATATATTTAAAAAACTAAGGACAGTAGACATACTACGATCAGTCCGACAACTGAGGTCAATACAGAGGCGGTCGTCCAAGTGGTCAGTGTTTCTTTAAGGGTTAGACCTAGATATTGCTTTACCATCCAAAAACCTGCTCCATTCACGTGGTCGCCAAAGACTGAACCAGCTCCGACTGCTAATACCATTAATGCAGGATTGACGGTCGAGGTAGCTAATAATGGTGCTACTAAACCAGCTCCAGTGAGGGCTGCAACCGTAGTAGATCCTAGACAAAAGTGTAATGCGGCTGGGATTAACCAAGCGGCGACTAACGGTGGGAAATTGTAGTTTGTAAATAAAGTCGAGACATCCTTGGCTACGCCTCCATCGATTAATACTTGTTTAAAAGCACCAGCCCCACCAATGATCAAGAGCATCATTGATATTTGTCTGATGGCAGTTTCCATAGATACTCCAATTTTTTTCATAGGCATTTTTTGTCTGATACCTAGAGTGTAAACGGCAATTAACAAGGATATGATCATTGCCATGTCAGCATTACCAACAAATTGAATAATTTGGTTTATTGTATTTTTTGCTGGTAACAAATATTTAAAGACTGTTGCGACTATGATCAAAGTTAATGGCATTGTGGCAGTAATTATACTAGTGGAAAACGAAGGAATATCCTTGATGTCCTTGTGAGCATCTTTTAGATTACCCAAAACTTCGATTTTTACATGTTTACGATATACTTTGGGATTTATTCTGTGTAATAAATGATTATACATAGGCCCCATGATGATGATTACAGGAATAGTTGCTAAAAGTCCTAGCAAAATAACGTGACCTATCGGTGCATTCAATATTTCTGAAACTGCGGTTGGAGCGGGATGTGGTGGCAAAAAAGCGTGTGCTACATTCAAAGATACCGCCATGGGTAGTGCTAAGAATAAGAAAGCCATATCTAATTCTTCAGCGATGACAAATATAATTGGCAGTAAAATGACCAAACCAACTTCAAAGAACATTGCTAGACCGATAATGAATGATGTTAAAACGACTGCCCATTCAATATACTTACGCCCAAACTTTTTGGTAAAAGTATTAGCAATCGAGAAGCCAGCTCCTGAATCAGAGATCAACATTCCAAGCATTGAACCTAAACCGAAGATAATTGCTAAATGTCCGACTTGACTACCAATTCCTTCCTCAATAGTTGCAGGTAGCTTAGTATATGGAATACCTAACAACAAGCCAACAATGATAGAGACGATCAGTAGTGATATGAAAGTGTTGAGTTTTAATTTTATAATCAAAAAGAATAGTATAGCTACTCCAAGAATCATAACAATGATTGACATGATGTTCCTCCTTTTGATTTATAGTGATTTTTTTCACATAAGATTTTAAATTATAAGGGACTGTAATATGAAAGCATATGCTTTTATACTGCAGTCCCTTATTTTAATTGGCACAAGAGAACTGATGAATCACTATGCCAATCCCATCAATTGCCATAGAGGAACACAGACTAATAAGCCAATGATGTTTAATAACATGTATCCAAGCGAAGATTTAGCCATCGCTCCTCGTGAGACCATGCTATCGTGAACGGCAGCTCCACCAGTTAGAAATGGGGCATTCATATAAGATAGCAACCAAACGTTAACACTAGTAGTAACAATGATCGCTATGATTGCAGGACTAAAGCTCATTTGGGTGAAGAAAGGCAATAGACCAATTGTGATCAAGGTACCAGCAGAAATAAGTGATACGACGACGAACTTGCATAGGTAAATAATAATAGGTAGTGCAATAACTGTGATATAGATATTGCCAATGATAGGACTGATAACTGGTTGAAGAACTTTACGTAGCCATGTTGTTAGTCCAGCAGACTGCATAACATTACCTAATGCCATAACGGTACCAATAAAGATGATAGTATTCCAACTTAGACGAGTACGAAAATCGTCTGGTGTAAGGACTTTACATGCTACAAGAACACTGACACCGATGATTGCAGTTACAGCTGCAGGAATATTTACAGTAGATTCAAGAATCCAGAAGACAATAGCTACAATAATTACAGCAGCAGTTATTTTCTCTTCACGTGACATAGGTCCTAATTCATCAAGTTGTTCAGAAATAAATTGTTTTGAAACGGTTTTGTCATCTTTTGGTTTGAATAAGAATGTGAGTAGGAAGTAACCACCGACCAAGATGATGATAGTCCAAGGAATCATCATGACGAACCAGTTTCCCCAATTTAATTTTGCTTGCGCACTAGCTGGTATCAAGCCTTTAAAGGCGTAGTTCTGAGCTGTGGCACTTAAAAAACTGGCTTCAGTAACAAAGAATCCCCACATAGCGGCTAAGAATAGTCCTGAACTACCTTTGTCAAATTCTTTATAGCCGAGAGCATTACTAATTCCCTTTGCAATAGGTGTACTCATAGCAGCCTTTGGATGAGCACTAGGAATCATAGGTGCAATAATAGTTCCGGCTGTGAATAGTGCTAAAGTTTGACCTTTAAAATTTGCTGGGAAGAAAGTCATGATCTTGAGAGCGATTCTTTTGATCAATCCTGTCTTGGTAGCAGCAGCACCTAAGCCCAAACCACCGATGATGATCCACATTGTGGTAGTTGAGAAAATTGCGAATGAATCTTCAAATTTTACAGCTCCAAGAACGACCCATGAAGATAACATTAATAATCCAGTTGCAAAACTTGGTATTACATTGAAAATCCAAAAAATATTAGCAGTAACTAGTGATGCTAAAACAATCATTCCGGCATGTGAGAGACCTTGCGGAGCAGGTACAAAGAAGACGAGAATTACTCCAAGAATAATTCCAACTAAACCAGCAATTAATTTTTTGTGTTTCATAGTAGGAAACCTCTTTTGAATTAAATTTATTAATTTAATATTTCTTTATTAACTGGGAACTGAGGAACTTTACCTTGTGAATAATCAATTATGGCCTGAGCCGCACCGACACCTAGGGCTTGATTAGCCTCGGCAGTTGTACCAGCGATGTGAGTAGTAAGAATCGTGTTTTTGCTTGAGAATAATGGATTATTTGGTTCCGGTGGTTCTGGATTAAATGAGTCGATTGCAGCTCCAGCTATGACATCATCATTTAGAGCTTCTGCTAAGTCGTGTTCATTAATAATTCCACCACGAGCCGAATTGATGATGAAAGCTGTATTCTTCATAGTTTTTAATTGTTTGCTTGAAATCATATTTTCGGTTTCTGGTGTTAATGGCATGTTGATAGATAGGAAATCAGCTACCGGATAAATATCTTCTAGTTTGTCATAAAGTTTTACCGGTGAATCTTTGATATATGGATCATATCCAACAATATTCATTTCAAAGGCTTGCGCTAATTTAACTAATACTTGACCAATCTTTCCTAGACCAAGTATTGCTAGCGTTTTGCCTCGTAACTCGTTTCCATTGAGTTCATATTTGGTAGAGAAGCCTGGCAATGAACCGACAGGTGCAAGTTCATCTTTTTTGTCACGAATATAACTGTTAGATTTAATGACCTTTCTGCTGAGCATTAACATAGTAGTAATTACGTATTCAGCTACGGAAAAGGCGTTCGCACCATTGACCTTAGCTACGAGAATATTTTTCTTAGTAGCTTCATCTACGTCAACATTGTTAATACCCGTTCCATTTCTGGAAATAATCTTAAGTTCCTTACCAGCATCGATCACCTCAGCAGGTAATTCGGATGAACGCATGATAACTGCGTATGCATCCGCGATTTCTTTTTTCATGGTTTCTACATCAGTACCAGCAGATACATGAACATCGAATCCATTTTCTTTCAGTAATTCAATTCCCTTATCGTCGATTTTTTCACTCAATAAAACTTTCTTCATTTGTGAATCCCTCCTAAAAAAACTGTGGTATTAATTTGTTTTCACATATCATTATAGTTAATGATTTCACGAACTTACAGCTACTGAATGTACCCCACAGGTACCAATAATGTCATATGAATTGCGATAAGTAGGCATATACGCCCGCTTGTAAGCGTTTTGCAAAACAAAAAAAGCCTCACAGTGCACTATTAGTTCAGCAGGGGAATGAGTCTGAACTGTGAATTAGTGAAATACTTAACTATAATCGAATGTGAAATGAAAGCAAAAATTGAACGGAGGATCAGTAATGAAAATTGTTAGCGTTGATATTATGAAAGTTCCTAGTCCAGACCCAAGCTTTAGTGGAAATGGTCAAGGTTCAAAAGAAGATTGGTGTCCATTAGTAATTAGAATCAATACAGATACAGATATTGTTGGATTTGGTGAAGCTGGTCTAGCCTACGGTAAAGGTTGGCGTGGTGGTTTCGGAATGCTTCAAGATTTTAGCGAGGTTATCATCGGTGAAGATCCACTTAATATTGAAAAGATTTGGGATAAATTACTTAACACTACTTATTGGGGTATTGCTGGTGGTGTAGTTGTAAATGCAGCAATCAGTGCTATTGATATTGCTCTTTGGGATATTAAAGGTAAGTATTACAACACTCCTACTTATGAGATCCTCGGTGGTAAAACAAACGATCATTTGAGAGCATATGCTAGCCAGTTGCAATATAACTGGGGTGAACATATTGACAAACTCAAGCTGATCACACCTGAAGATTACGCTGAGGTGACTAAAAAAGTTATGTCAGAAGGATATGATGCTTTGAAATTTGATCCAATTATGTTGAGTGATCAGCCTGATGGTGGCGGTGAATGGAATACAAAGGGAACTGTATCTCAGCACATCATTAAAGTCGCATATGATCGTGTAAAGGCAATGCGTGAAGTCGGTGGGGATGACTTAGATATCATCATCGATATGCACGCTAATTCCGATACAACTTCCGCTATCAAGATTGGACAAGCGCTCGAAGACTTGAACATTCTATATTATGAAGAACCAGTTAAAACCTTAAATCCCGATGATACATTGGAAGTATCACAAAATGTTAATATTCCAGTCGCTGCTGGTGAACGTGTATTCACTCGTTTTGGATTCCGTAAGTTCTTCGAAGATCGTTCAATTAAAGTTGCACAACCAGATTTATGCTTAGCTGGTGGTATCACAGAAGCTAAGAAGATTTGTGATATGGCTTATACCTATGATATCAATGCTCAAGTTCACGTTTGTGGTGGTCCAATTGCCGTCGCTGCAGCACTTCAAGTTGAAGCGGTAATTCCTAACTTCTTGATTCACGAAGTATATCAACGTGTAATCAATGCTAAAGATCGTTCAACGTGTAAGTATGATGATTATCAACCAGTTAATGGCTTTATCGACATCCCAGATCGCCCAGGTATCGGACAAGAATTAACTCCAGAGACGATTGCAAAATGTAAGAAAGTCACAATTAAATAACTTAAAAACGGAGGATTCCAAAATGTTAGATAAATTTATCTTAGGTGGATATACGGAAGATAATTACACACCAAATAATCAATCAGAAGGTATATATGTTGCTACGCTAGACACTGAAAAAAAAGAAATAACTGATATAAGCTTGTTAGCTAAGGTACAGAACCCAGCTTTTATTAATCTCTCTGAAAAAGATCATAAGATTGCCGTAGTTTTGACAAAAAACAATGATCAGGGTGGAGTGGGTATTATCGACGCTAAGACGGGTGAAACGATATCTACTAGTTTCCTACCAAAGAAGCATGGCGCATATGAAGCATATGACGCTGCAAAGAATCTCTATTTCTGGAATGAATTACCGTATACTGTTCCGTCATATATTTCAATCGATACAGATAATAAGATCTTGTTTGCCGCAAATTACAATACTAATGCCATTCATTCATACAAGATGGATGATAATTATAATATTACCGAGAGCCATACATACCAAATCGAAGGCAGTGGTCCGGAAGTTCAACAAGATCACGCTCATATTCATTTTGCTAGAGAATTGCCAGATGGCAGATTGATGGTCTGTGGATTAGGATGTGATAAGTTATTTGTTTATGATGTAAATCATGATAATGCGGAATTAACGCTAGTATCAGAGTTTGAAGCTAAGCCAGGATTTGGACCTCGTCAGTTGGCATTCTCTAAGAAACACAATTATGTTTATGTTCTTGGTGAACTTGCAAGCCGCGTTGGGGTGGTTGAATATCATCCTGAAACAGGAACTGTTTCAAGAATTGCTGATTATTCTAATATTCCTGAAGGTTATGTTGGACATAATGGTTCAGCTGCTATCAGATTGACATCTGATGAAAAGTTCTTATACATTTCTAACCGTGGTCACGATTCACTGACTGTTTACAAAGTTATCGATGATGGTAAACATCTTGAGAAGATTCAGCAAATCAAGACTGAAGGTGTATTTCCACGTGACTTCAGTTTGAGTTATAACGAAGACTTCTTGCTCTGTGCAAATCAAAATACTAATGATTTGATTTTGTTCAATCGTGATAAAGAAAGTGGATATTTAAGTGTCGCACAAAAGAATATTAAGCATGACGCTTGCGTACGTGTACTCGAAGCTACTGATTTTTTGAAGTAATTTTTCAATAAAAAAATGAGATCTTCGCGATCTCACTTTTTTAATTCAGTTATCAATTTCTTTAAGATAGGTTTTTTATTATTAGCGTTATATATGAATACCGAAGCGTAATACTTGTTCACGTCGTCTTTGATTCTTAGGAAGTTTATCATTGGATCTAGTATTTTCTCTTTTTCAACCAATGGACTGGGATAGAAACCAATACCATTATTAGCAGCAACCATCATATCACGTTGTTCTAAAGAGGAGACACGACTTATTTGTTCCTTAGTTACAAATCCTTGGAATTTATTTAAAAAAACATCTCTTAAATAAATGGATTCAGACGAGCTATAATATAGGATTTTCATGTTGCTAAGTTGAGCTAAACTTATTTCTTTCAAATGGCTCAGTGGATTATTCCGACTAATTCCGACTAGTAATTCACCTTCAGTTAGTTTTATCATGTTGATTACTTCTGAAGAGATTATTCCGATCTTTAGATCGTAAAATGGCGTCACTGCAAAGTCCAAAGCATCATGTTCTAATAAAGATGCCAGGCGTTTTCCACTTTCTTCCTTTAATTCTAGTTTTAAATCTGGATGTCTTTTAGTAAAAGGAGCGATAGCAGTTTGAAGAATCGTAGCTTGATTTAGGGATGAAAAACCAATTCGCAAATTATCTTCAGGGATCTTACTTTCAGTTTGAAGACGTGTTAGCGCATCGTTATAACTATTAACTATATCTTGTGCAGTCACGATAAATTGCTTACCAAAGCTGTTCAATTCAGTACTGTTTTTCTTTCGATCAAATATTTCAAATCCTAACTCACTTTCGATTTGATCCATTTGTTTTGATACCGCACGAGGGGATAAAAACAATTTTTCAGATGCAGATTTGAAACTACCATACTTTGCGACAGTTAAAAGTGTCTTTAACTTATTTATTTCCACTGTATTCACTCCTAATTATGAAAGCACTTAATAAATTAATTATACACTAGCAAATTATTAACAATATAATGATCACAAATTAAACTATATATTTATACAAGAGGAGATTTTATTATGAGTATTCCAAAAATTGTCAAAATGGATGTATATCCGGTCGCCGGATATGACAGTATGCTATTAAACCTGAGTGGAGCACATGGTCCATACTTTACTAGAAACATCGTGGTATTAACAACCGATGAGGGGCAAGTAGGGGTCGGTGAAGTTCCCGGTGGAGAAAAAATCACTGATACCCTTGAACAAGCTAAGGGTTTAGTGATCGGTAAGTCCATCGGTGAGTACAAGTCCGTTCTACTTGATATAAAAGATAAATTTTCATATTTGGATAAGGGCGGAAGAGGTCATCAAACATTTGACTTACGTATTATGGTACATGCTCTTACAGCCATTGAAACTGCATTTTTGGACTTACTAGGAAAGCATCTTCATGTACCAGTGGCTGCATTATTGGGTGATGGACAACAACGTGAAAAAGTCGGGGTTTTAGGTTATTTGTTCTATGTAGGTGAAACGAGCAAGACAGATTTGCCATATATTCAAGACGATGATAACTCAGATGACTGGGGCAAATTACGTCGTAAACCAGCTATGGACCCAGATTCAATCGTCAAATTGGCACAAGCTGCTTATGATAAGTATGGTTTTAAAACATTTAAACTAAAAGGTGGCGTCTTTGATGGAGAAGAAGAAGTAGCTGCAATGAAGGCACTGCATGAAGCCTTTCCTGAGGCTAAGCTAGATCTTGATCCTAATGGAGCTTGGACATTGAAACAAGCGCTTCATTATGCTGACGAAATGAAAGATATTTTGCATTACATTGAGGACCCATGTGGTGCAGAAGATGGATTCTCGGGTAGAGAAATTCTCTCTGAGTTCCAACAGATCACACATATGCCGACTGCCACCAATATGGTCGATACTGATTGGAGACAAATGTCACACGCCATTGCGCTTAATTCTGTATCAATTCCGTTGGCTGATCCACACTTCTGGACTATGGAAGGTGCAGTTCGTGTAGCTCAATTGTGCAATGAGTTTAACTTAAACTGGGGAGTTCACTCAAATAATCATTTTGATATTTCTCTAGCAATGGTTGCGAATGCTGCCGCAGCTGCTCCAGGACGTGTCTTTGATATCGATACTCACTGGATTTGGCAAGATGGTCAAAATTTGACTAAGAATCCTTACAAGATTGAAAATGGTCAATTGACAGTTCCAAAAGATAATGAAGGGCTTGGAGTTGAAATAGACTTAGATGCTATTAAGAAAGCTAATGAGTTGTATGTTGAAAAGAAATTAGGCGCTCGTAACGATGCGGAAGCTATGCAATTTTTGATTCCCGGTTGGAAGTTTGATTCAAAGAAACCGGCTTTAGTAAGATAAAATATGAGTTGAAATATAGATTTATGCTTTCTGATATTGGTTAACGCCAATATCAGTTTTTTATATATTTCTTATTCAATTCTTTTTAAGAATCTCCATAATGTGGATCTTGACAGTCCTAGAACTTTTGCGGTTTTTGTTTTATTAAAATTATTTATAGCAAGTTCTTTTTGTATTATTAGGCTAATACTTTTATCTAAGTTATTGTTAATAGGAATGTTTAAATAATCGTTTTGTGTGTGATTCAAAATAGTATTGTTTTGGAGATTATATTCATTATTTTCTTGGTTAAATCCGTATCCTAAACCATTTAAATCGATATACGAAGATGTTGTGGCTTTATAACTTTCTGTTATTACTGTTATAAATTGTCTATAATTCCTTTCCCAAGGGTCGCGTAGTATACGATCGAAAGTTATGTCGGTGACGCCCATAATTTCTCTTCCATATTTAATATTAAGTTGATTTATGAGGAGTGAGATTAGTAAAGACAATTGTTGACTATTTAAATAATTAAAAGGTTTGAGTTCGATATATTTAGGTTGTTTGTTCAATAGCTTTGTCAAGTTATTATCGTCTCTTGAGTTTAATTCATAACCGAAGATTATTTTATTTCTTTTGAATATTAATGTCTCGTTTATAAAATACATTAATTTCTTTTGTAAATTCATTTCTAACTTTTCAAGATGGTCAAATATTATGACATTTCTAGAATCCAATAATGGAGATGACAAAGAATTTTCTAAGTTGCTTAGTGTTACGTCTGTTAATTCAGCACAATTCATGTGTAATATTTGTTTGTACTCATTTGAACAAACAATTTCAATTAATTGATTTTTACCAGTGCCATTCTCACCAGCAATAAAAAGTATATCGTTATTATTTTTGTATATATTTAGTGCATTCAAGAATTGTTGTGATAAATTACTTTTTAAATAGGTATTAAATATTTCAGGGTAATTATTTTTATAATTGTTATTATTCATATTTGGCTGATAATGATTTAATTTTCTAATTATGTATGTTGATTGTTTCAATCTATTCATTTGATAATATTTATTTTGGCTCATGAAAATGCTAGTTTTACTATCGTTCCAATCGATATATTGGATACGTTTCTTTATATGTGGTAAAAGTTTGTCGGAATAGTTTAAGTTTGCCGTGTAGTTGATAATATTATTTTTATCCGTGACGATTAGACTTTCATCACGGTATTTCAACAAGTCCAATAGAATTTTGCTAGACTCTTTTTCAGAATATTTATTTTTTAGAACCGTTAGGCAGTTCTGCAATGCGGATATAACACTCTCATCCCCAGAAGAAATTAATATACAATTTATACCTATTTCGTTTGCCAGTCTGCTAGTTATTCTGTCCCCAATGACAACATCGTATTCCTCCTCCTTTAATTTAAGGAGGATTTTTTTTGCATCATCCAATGATTTTATCTGAAACACGGATAAATCTTTGTTAAAATCTTCAACCACATGTTCAGCATTATCACTTAAAAAATCGAATCCCACTACTGCAATTTTATTTATATGTTTGAGACTCTGAATAGCCTGTAATATATCATATTTCGATACACCAATATCAATTATTGGCAAATCAAACTTTTGCTCTAGTATTCTTTTTGTACCGCCACGAGAAATAATTGCATCATAATTAGTGTCTTGTAATTCCTTTTGAGCAATTTCAATACCATAATTCAAATCTCCTACAAAGTGGTCAATTTCCAATTCTGGAAAATTTGATAGTTGGTTTTTAATTGATTGCTCTAATCCTGAATAAGGGTAAATACCTAATACACGAAATTTCATGTTTTGCCTTCTTTGTTTTATATTGAAACATAATTGATCTCATTAGAATGTAACTACTGTTATATTTACTGATAGTGTTTCAATATAAATCATATTATGATAGCGTTTTATTTTCAATCCCTTTAAGCTTGTTGTGAAAGTTAAGGAGAGGGGCGTGAGGGTACCAGACAAGGTACCGGAAAATGAAATTACCAATTATTGCAATTACTATGGGAGATCCAGCAAGTATAGGACCAGAAATATCTTTAAAGGCATTCAAACATGAAGAACTTTTCAACAAATGTCACCCGTTCATTGTCGGCGATATATCAGTTTTACAATATGTGATTCAAAAATTACCAGATTTAGAGTTGAAATTGAATCCTATTCAAAATGTCAGTGATGCCAAATTCGAGTTTGGGTCAATGGATGTTTTGGATATGAATATGGTGGATATTGATAAGCTTAAATTCGGAGAAGTTAGTGAAATGGCTGGTAATGCAGCTTATAAGTATGTCACAACGGTAATTGATTTGGCTATGAACAAGGATGTAGACGCTACTGTGACTAATGCATTGAATAAAGAAGCTATAAATTTAGCGGGTCATCATTATGCAGGCCATACGGAAATCTATGCTACGAGGACTAATACTAAAAATTATACTATGATGTTGGCACATGAAAACCTTAGGGTTGTACATGTTAGCACACACGTATCATTGAAACATGCAACAGAATTAGTAAAGAAGGAGCGAGTTTTAGAAGTTATTAAAATAGCAAATAAAGCCATGAAACAATTAGGCATACCAGAACCTAGAATTGGGGTAGCTGGTCTTAATCCGCACAGTAGTGAAAATGGTTTGTTTGGTGATGAAGAGGAAAAAGAAATTATCCCTGCTATCAATGTTGCAAAAAATGAGGGCATTGATGTTACTGGCCCTGTGCCACCAGATACAATTTTCCCTAAAGCGGCAGGTGGGTGGTTTGACATAGTTGTTGCTATGTACCACGACCAAGGGCACATTCCTATTAAATTAATCGGATTCAAATATGATCAAAAAACAAAGACTTGGGGAAATGTTTCAGGAGTAAATATAACCTTAGGACTTCCAATAATTCGTACTTCTGTTGACCATGGTACAGCATTCGATCAAGTTTTAACTGGCAAAGCAAATGACATTAGTCTTTTGAATTCAATAGATTATGCTACGAAGCTAGCTATTAATAAATAAGGGAGAACAAATAATGAAAATTCTTAAGGGAATAAATAAAGTTCCGGGAGGGTTAATGGTTGTCCCCTTATTGCTTGGTACGACTTTTAATACTTTTTTACCACATTCGTTGGAAATCGGTGGATTCACCACAGCACTTTTTAAGACAGGTACTTTAACTTTACTATCATTATTTTGTTTATGTAATGGCGCTCAAATATCTATTAAACAAGCTGGACAACCAGTTATAAGGGGTGCCGCTTTAACATTTTTCAGGTTATTGTTAGGTTTATTCTTTGGATGGATAATTGGTTCATTTTTTGGTAATGGTACATTTCTAGGTATATTACCATTAGCACTAATTTCAGCTATGACTAATGCCAATGGTGGATTATACGGTGCATTAGCTGGTGAATATGGAGATGCAAGCGATGTTGGTGCCATTTCAATCACAACTTTAATGGATGGACCATTTTTCACTATGATAGCTCTTGGAGCAACTGGTACGGCCAAACTTCCGGTTATGTTGTTCGTTGCGGCATTAGTCCCAATTATTCTAGGATTTATTTTGGGTAACCTTGATCCAGATCTTCGTGAATTTTTTAAAGCAGGTACTGTGATGCCTATTCCATTTTTTGCATTTACTTTAGGCGCTGCTTTAAACTTCTCACAGATAATTAAAGCTGGTTTGCCGGGGATTATCTTAGGTGTTCTGGTGACCGTGATAGCTGGCTTTGGTGGTTACTTAATTATGAAATATATACTTCGTACAGAGCATCCTGCAGTTGGTGCAGCAATTGGTACTACTGCTGGAAACGCTGCAGCCACACCAGCCGCAATTGCAGCAGTCGTTCCCTCGTTTGCACACACAACCGCTGTTGCTACGGCGCAAGTGGCAGCTTCTGTGATTATTACGGCTATTCTTTGTCCATTGTTAGTTTCATGGCTAGTTAAACATGAAACTAATTCTAAAGACAAGGACGGTGTGAAGAAACAGAGTGTGATTGCAAATGGATAAAAAATATTTAATCATGGCAGATGATTTCACGGGTTCAACAGACACGGGTGTTCAATTAGCAAAACGTGGTATTCCAGTACAAGTTAGATTGCATGATGAGGGGGGAAACTACTCATCACTTGTGTTAGATACAGAATCTAGAAATTTAGATCCAAGAGATGCTAGAAATAAAGTATCGAGAGCTGTTTTACAGACCAATATGAAACAGTTTGATTATACAATCAAAAAGGTTGATTCTACTCTTCGAGGGAATATCTCTGATGAGCTAAATGAACTAAATAAGTTGTATGAAAGTGATATTTTAATATTTGCACCTTCACTTCCATCAATTGGTAGACAGATTAAGGATAGTGTTTTAACGATAAATGGAGTCAAGGGTCTAGATACACAATTCGCAAAAGATCCAGTAAAACCGTTAACTGATGATAATATTTTTAATATTTTAAAAAAGGCATTTCCTGGTGAAAGTGTAGGGTCAATTAATCTGAATGAAATTAGAAACCAAGAAATAAATTTTACTCCTAATACTAAATTCTATTCGGCAGATGCAATGACTGATTTAGATTTACAATTACTTGTGAAGAACGTATTGGAGACTCATTTAAAAGTTTTATGGGTAGGCTCCTCGGGAATTATGGATGCGATTTTAAGTATTGAAAACCCAGTAGTACCATCATTAGCGATAGTAGGAAGTGTTAGTGAAGTCACTACTAAACAAGTTGAATTTGCAAAAGATAATAATGTGAAAGTGATTTCTATTCCGATATACGATGTATATAAAGATGAAACATATCATAATTATGTTAGTGAAGCAGTGAATGCTATGAATAATGGTCAAGATGTTATTATCACATCTTCTGCAACGCTCAATAGAAGCGAACTTAAGTATACTCAAGATAAATTGAAATCTGATGGGTTATCCATGGACGAAATTGGGTTAATAGTACAGTCAATTTTAGGAGGATTAGGTAGAAGAGTTATGAAAGAAATTAGACCATCTGGATTATTCATAACTGGAGGTGACACAGCTAAGGGATTTTTTGATGTTATTAAAGCAAATAGTGTTGATATTATTACTGAAGTTGCAACTGGAACACCAATGATGAAGATAAAGGGTGGAGATTATGATGGCTTGAGAATAATCACTAAGGCAGGTGCATTTGGTAATGATGATTTAATTTCTTTCTCCTTCAAGAAATTGAAGGAACCAAATATATAAACTACAAAAAATGAGACTATGATTCCCTGAAAAGGAAACATAGTCTCGTTTAATTTACTCATCAACATTAGTACCTTTCAAAACACTAGACCAACTATCAATATAAGTCCGATCACCATTAAGTTCAGGAGCATCGGTATTGTAAAGTGGGGTGGTTGACTTATCGTTATTCTTAGAATAAACACTAGTCGATTTCAATCCCAAGCTACTACGTGTTTGAATTAATCTTTGTATTTCATTTTGATAACTATACTCGGATGGATCAACGGGTGTAAAACCGCTCGGTGTATAGAAGCGCAACAAATTCTTATTATTGATGGTATCGGATATTTTCAGTTTCTCATTAACTTCTTCTTGCCACTTATCGACGGTCTTTGCCAACTGTCTATTTTCGTTCAGATCGATCTGGTCGCCAGTATTGTTATCGAACACAACGTGTCCGCCGTCAGAACTCTTGATAACGGTATACTTAGAGGTTATGAATTCCTTGTTACGGAAGGCCATAATATCGCTATGTTTCTTAGATAATAAGTCTGTGCCGAGCTGAATGTATCCTTTGGTATTGACACCAGCCAGATGTAGAATCGTCGGTAAGGCGTCAATTTCGCCACCATAGGTGCTGTTAACTCCACCTTTCAATCCCTTCATATGAATCATAAAAGGAACTCGTTGCATCTGCACTTCATTAAAATCACTATTATTGGCATCGTAGCCCAACATCGGAGCGACGACTTTATCCTGACTGGCATTCAAGCCATAATGATCACCATAGAGTACGATCATGGAATTGTCATAAATGCCGCTATCCTTAAGGTAAGTGAAGAATTCCTTCAAGGAACTGTCGAGGTAGTGGGCTGTGGAGAAGTAGTTATTAACCACGCTATTGCCCGTGTCAGCTTTAGGGAACTCGGCAGCTTGATCTTCATCACCCAAATCATACGGAGTATGGTTGGTAACGGTAATGTATTTTGTATAAAAAGGCTGCTGCAACTGTTCCAAGTACTTAACGCTTTCAGACAACATCAACTTATCTTTCATACCATAACCAATGCTAGAATCTTCACTTTGGTTAAAGTAATTAAGGTCGAAGAAATAATCATAACCCATATTCTTATAGACATCATCACGGTTCCAGAAACTACCAACATTACCGTGAAAAACTGCACTTGTATAATTTTGTTTTTGCTTTAGAATAGCTGGGGCAGCTTGGAAAGTATTATCTGAACCTAGCTTACTAAAGAGTGAACCTTCAGGTAATCCAAACAAGCTAGTCTCCATCATGTTTTCAGCATCACTCGTTCGACCACTACCAACTTCATGGAAGAAATTATCGAATGACATTGTATTCTTGTCATTGTATAAGCTGTTTAAGAAGGGTGTGACTTCTTGGTCGTTGATCTTCATCCCAATCAAAAACTGTTGGAAACTTTCCAAATGAATGATGATGATATTCTTACCCTTGGCTTTGCCAAAATATCTCTGATTCGGAGCGGCGTAATTCTGATTCACAAAATCCAGAACATTGTCCATATCAGTACCAACTGCTGTCGATCGAACTTGATTGTTCTGAGCAGACTTGAGAGCGTCATAACCTAAAAAAGTATTGAACCCAAGATATTTAACGATATAACTATTATCGAATGTTCTTCCCAATAATTGTGGACGATTAGTTTCGGCTAACATCAAATTAAGTGAGAACAAGAAGACACCTAACATAGTAGTAGCTAAGGCTGTTAACTTGCGAATTTTAGCCTTGTCTACTTTGATATAGTGACTGGCGAATAATACGACTAAGAGCACAAAATCTAAAAAGTATAAGAAATCGTGACCCTGCATTAAACTGGCACTACTAGTTCCTAACCCTTTGGTAACTTTGGAAGCTCCGGCGATAGTATTAAAGGCGATAAAATCAGAGAATTCACGGTAGTACAAAATATTAGCGTATAACAAAATATTTTCTAGTAAATAAATCACGCCCATAACGACGTACGCGATAATGGATCGGTTAATGTATAACGCTATGCTTAGAAGAACTACCGTTGTAGCGACAGGGTTGATTATCAAAATAAAATGTTGCAATGGATCATTCAACCCCAAGGAGAATTCGGCGTAGTAAGCGATGACTGTTTTTAGCCACACAAAAAGGACCAACAGACCCATGAAGCCAATGCGCTTGTTCAAAAATGCTTTAAGTTTATTCATAAAAATCCCTTGTTTGAAAAATTTCTTTAATTAATTTATCGTAAATCTAAATAAATTGCTTAATTGTTAGTATAATACGTATTAAGTAAAAAGTGGGAAAGAATGAGAAAAATGATATTTTTAGGACCGTTATATAACTACGTTTCCAATATGTATGCCACTAGAATTAATCATTTTCCGTTAATTCGTCTTTCGTTTTATGGTGTTGATAAAGCTATATTATATACGCTTTTCTTCATTGTATTAAGACTTATTTGGATAAAGCGGAAACATAAAGAAACTAATTTTGCCCGTGAATTTTGGCTCACGACATTTGCATTTTACGTGTTCCTGCTTTTTGCATTGACCGTATTTAGAGATGGATATTTCTTGTGGCAGTTCAAATTTTATTGGCATCGACCGTTGTCACAGATCAACACCGAACCAGTCATACAAACTTTAAAATTGCTGAAAGGCAAGTCACTGGTAGACTTTTTTTATAATGTTTGTGGTAACATTGGGTGGTTCGTTCCGATGGGGATTTTTATTCCGGCATTGGGCAAGAGAGAACGAAAATTTTTTAAAGTAGTCTTATTAGGAGCACTGATATCTACTTCTATCGAAGGACTACAATTTATTTTAAACACTGGCATAACAGATATAGACGATGTGATTTTAAACACGATAGGTGCTGCCGTCGGATATTTGATTTATTTCGTCGGAAATTGGCTGAAAAATCGCATAAAGATTTGAAATTTTCATTGAAAATGATAATCTAGTTTTAGGATAAATGGAGGAGAGAAAATGACACATATTAAATTTGATGATTCAAAATTAAGTAAGTTCGTTCAAGATAACGAACTCGGCGAAATGCAAAACCTTGTAACTGCCGCCGATGACGAATTACGTAAGGGTACTGGTGCAGGTGCTGACTTCCGTGGTTTCATCGACTTACCAGTTGACTATGACAAGGATGAATTTGCTCGCATTAAAGACGCTGCTAAGAAGATCCAATCTGATTCAGAAGTATTTGTTGGAATCGGTATTGGTGGATCATACTTAGGTGCTCGTGCTGCTATTGATTTTCTAAGTTCATCATTCTACAACGTTAAGAATAGTAAGGATGTTCCAGAAGTTTATTTTGCAGGTAACTCAATTTCTCCTAACTACCTTGCTGACCTTATTGAAGTTATCGGTGACCGTGACTTCAGTATTAACGTTATTTCAAAATCAGGTACAACAACAGAACCTTCAATCGCTTTCCGTATCTTAAAGGCTAAGTTGATTGAAAAGTACGGTGAAGAAGGCGCAAAGAGCCGTATCTATGCTACTACTGACCGTGCAAAGGGTGCTTTGAAGACTGAATCAGATGCTGAAGGATACGAAGAATTCGTTGTTCCTGATGACATCGGTGGTCGTTTCTCAGTTCTTACAGCTGTTGGTCTATTGCCAATCGCCGTTGCAGGTATCGACATCGATAAGTTAATGGAAGGTGCCGCACAAGCTCGTACAGACTTCTCAGACGCCGACCTAACTAAGAACGATGCATACAAGTATGCTGCTTTAAGAAACATCTTGTATCGTAAGGGCTACACAACAGAATTGCTCGAAAACTACGAACCAAACTTGCAATACTTCGGTGAATGGTGGAAGCAATTGATGGGTGAATCAGAAGGTAAAGACCAAAAAGGTATCTACCCATCATCAGCTAACTTCTCAACTGACCTTCATTCATTAGGTCAATACATCCAAGAAGGCCGTCGTAACTTGATGGAAACAGTAGTTATGATCGACAAGCCTCGTTATGAGATGCAAATCCCTAGCGAAAAAGAAGATCTTGACGGTTTAGGATATCTGGAAGGCAAGTCAATGGACTACGTAAACAAACGCGCTTACGAAGGTGTTGTCCTTGCTCATACTGACGGTGGCGTTCCTGTAATGAGTGTTCACATTCCAGAACAAAATGCATACTCATTAGGTTACTTGATCTACTTCTTCGAAATCGCTGTTGGCGTATCTGGCTACTTGAACGGTATCAATCCATTCAACCAACCAGGTGTTGAAGCATACAAGAAGAACATGTTCGCATTGCTTGGCAAACCAGGCTTTGAAGAACTTGGTAAAGAACTTAACGAACGTCTATAATTCATACGATATTAATAAAGTGGTTGCCGATATGGCAATCACTTTTTTTTATTAGAAAAAATTAGGGATCTTTGCTAAACTTTTCTAGTTGCCTAAAAAATATTTTAGCATTTTGAAATAAATCACTGTATTTTTTTATAAATTGTGCTATTATATCTAATGGCAATTGAGCACACGCTCAAATTATTCAGCAATCTGTCTTACTTCTTCAAGTTGTATAGCTTGATTGTGTGCTCAATAGTCGTCAAATACGGAGATAGCATCATAAGTTATAAATGATAAAGTATCGCCGAATTTCTAAACCAATAGAAAAGAGGTACTGCTATGAAAAATAGTGGTGAATTAAATGCAAACGGGACGGAAACGAAAAAAAATAAGTTTGTAAGTTCAAGTTCTGCCGACAATAAGAGCTTGGACGAGATCAATGGAAGCATCGAAGTACCAGAAGGTGCAGGCTTCTGGAAGACATTGATGACTTATACAGGTCCCGGTATTTTGATTGCGGTTGGTTACATGGATCCCGGTAATTGGATCACATCGATCGCAGGTGGAGCACAGTACAAATATACACTTTTGTCAGTCGTGCTAATTTCAAGTTTGATCGCGATGTTGTTGCAATCTATGGCAGCCAAACTTGGTATCGTAACGGGAAAAGATTTGGCACAACTAACTCGTGAACGAACATCGAAGGTTGGAGGATTTATCCTGTGGATAATAGCTGAATTAGCTATTATGGCGACGGATATTGCCGAAATAATCGGTTCAGGTATTGCTATTAAGCTATTATTCAATATACCTTTGATTGTTGGTATATTGATCACTGCGGCTGATGTTTTGATCTTACTTTTACTAATGAAGTTAGGCTTTCGTAAGATCGAAGCTATCGTTGCAACGTTAGTTTCGGTTATTTTATTAGTTTTCTTATACGAAGTATTTCTAGCAAAACCTAGTGTTTCTGGAATTATCGATGGATATTTCCCTAAGAGCAGCATTATTTCCAATAATGGGATGTTGTACTTGTCACTTGGTATCGTTGGTGCGACAGTTATGCCCCATGATTTGTATCTAGGATCTTCAATTTCTCAAACTAGAAAAGTCAATCGTGAAGATAACAAAGATATTGCTAAAGCCATCAAGTTCTCAACGATTGATTCGAACATTCAACTGTTCTTAGCTTTTATCGTCAATAGTTTATTGTTGATCTTGGGAGCCGCCTTATTCTATGGTACTAATAGTGAATTAGGTCGTTTCGTTGATTTGTTCAATGCTCTAAATAACAAACAAGTAGTTGGAGCTATTGCTAGTCCAATTTTAAGTATGCTATTCGCCGTGGCCTTGCTATCATCGGGTCAGAGCTCAACGATCACCGGTACCCTTTCAGGTCAGATCATTATGGAAGGTTTCATCAGACTGAAGATGCCTTTGTGGGCACAGCGTTTGATCACGAGACTTTTGTCAGTTACACCAGTTTTGATTTTTGCATTTTATTATCATGATAATGAAGCTAAGATCGAGAACCTACTCACATTTTCACAAGTATTTTTAAGTGTTGCTTTGCCATTCGCCATCATCCCACTAGTATTATTTACCAGTGATGAAGGTCTAATGGGACAATTCAAGAATAAGAAGTGGGTCAAGTATTGTGCATGGTTTGCGACCATAGTACTGATTATTCTAAATATTTATTTGATCGTGCAGACGATCACTGGGGCATAAAGAATAAGCTCTCATCACGTAAAAATGATGAGAGCTTATTCTTTCATTTGATTTTGTTAGGGGTACGGTTCAAGAAGTACTTAACGCCATTGATGATATGGAAGTAGACTGATAATTCAAGCATATCCATATTCAAGCTCTTTAAGAACGGCCATTCACGACGAGAAGATTGCAGCATTGTTGGTAGTGAATTGCTAAAATCCTCAGACACTTGTTGCGGTCGGTCTAAAAATATTTTTGATTCGAACAAATAATTCGAGTAGGCATAGAAGAATTCTGTAGTTTCCGGTTTGTCGATGTCGTCATGCAAGATTTTGACTCTTGCTCTGATGAAGCTCAGTGAATTACGCATCAATTGGGCACCGGTTTCTGAATCTTGTAAGTAGGCGAATAATTGTTCAAAGAAATGTTGATAAGAATGAATTTCACCAGCATTCAAATATGATGCCAAGTGATTCTTGAACGGATATTTCCAAGTGTTGAGATTGTATTCCCACTTATTACCGATCCAAATAGTATACGGTATTTCGTAGAAGACTTGAGTTAAGTCTTGCTCAAAACTCTGGTTGATGATTTCGGGATATTCTCTAGGCAAGGATTTTTTGATCTCTTGATTAGGAATATGACCACCAGTTTTATCAGCTGTCAGTTTGAATAGCTTGTCCCAAGTTTTTTCATCGAACAAATTGGGATCAATTATCTGCACTTGCTTTAGGTTGATAGGTGCTGAATTCAAAGTATAACCGGCGCTAAAACAGTCGTCGGTCAGTTGTAAGGTTTGCACGAAATGTCCGCCTAGAGAGTGCCCTAAGCCATATAAGGAGCATTGATCCTTGATATTGTTCTGCAAATATTTAATAAAATCTCTAGCTACATACATCTGCCTATTGTCCGTATCGTTACCGACTAAGATGGCATTAACGTTGTAATTCCAATCCTTATAACCTTCGATCAAGAATTTGTCCAGACGCTTACGACGAGAACTTTCGGTATAATCCATATCCGCTTCGGTGCCCTTAAATGTCACGTAGCACTCACGGATCCCGTCTATTTCTATTTCATAGGCGATTCCCGAAAAACCACATTCAGCTGCGTCAGGGATCAATACTCTGGCATCGTATGAACGGATATAAGTGGTGTGACGTTGAACTTTTTCATAGATCAAATGGTCTAAGAAACTTTCGGGAGTGAATTCCTCAAACATGTAACGATCATAGTCGAATTGCATGATACGAGTTCTAAAGTCTAGGTCATTCAGCAGTTCTCGTGGTTGATATTTTTGGTTTCTAGCCACGAACAGATGTGTTTTATCTTGGAATATCAAGACTTTCATCTGGGTCAAATACCCTTGTGATAGTCCGATGTTTTCATCCTGAATCAAGGCAAGCAGTCGTTTCAATCGATTTATTTTACGATTACGATTCGGGGTTGTTTCCAACTCTTTGTCATGTGTTTCGTCGATATTTTTTAGTTTTAATGCTTTATCGATCAATTCGGGATGAAGCATTTTTTTCTGCTTAAAAAGTGGATCCTTTAAGTTGACGGTTTGCGACAAAATCAAATTTGTCAGTCTAGTTTTTTCTTTAGTCAAATAAGAATAACTAAAATACAGCCGCTTATTTTGCCTAAGCAGTTCTTGACTGTCCTTTTTGTTGAAGGTCAGGGGCATGGCCTTATGTGCTCGAAAGTTTAACAAATCAAATTGATCATATATTTTGTTCAATCTGTCTAAAGATTTGAGTAACTCTTTCATAAAATCACCTCGAGATGTCTATCTTTAGTTTACCAAAATAATGATAAAGAAGTATAATATTTACTGGTATAACACATATGTGGTACTTCACACTTGTGATATACCACGAAAGTGTTATAATATATTTGTGGAGGATAGAGATATGGAAATAGATATTAAAACTTATTTAGAGGATAAGCACTTAACGATTTACTTCATAGCTAAGAAGAGTGGATATGGATATACCACTCTGCATAAGTCCTTTAATAAGGAGCAATCTTCCGCAACGCCGCTCAATTTGCGTGATATCGAGGCTTTGGCCAAAGCGCAAGATATTGAGATGTGGCGTGTTCTACGTGACTTGGAACTGCATTATCTAAAATGAGGAGGTAACATATATGGCAAGATCATTTTGGGATGACGATTTATTTTCAAACAACGATATGGACGATATTTTTAATAGACTGATGGGTGAGAGCAACAATGGCAATGGCACGAGATATTATGTCAATGGTCATGAGTTGACGCCTGAAGAATTAGCCAGATATCAAGAGATGCGTACAGCTGGTAAGCAAATACCAGTTGTTAATGAAGAACCACAACAAGCCGGTGTTAACAAGACTGGTAAAGCTGGTCTGTTAGATAAGCTTGGACGTAATTTAACACAAGAGGCTCGTGACGGTTTACTTGATCCCGTTATTGGGCGTGACAAAGAAATTCAAGAGACGGCTGAGATTTTGAGTCGTCGTACGAAGAATAATCCGATTTTAGTTGGTGATGCCGGAGTTGGTAAGACGGCTGTCGTCGAAGGATTGGCACAGGCGATTGTTAAGGGTGATGTTCCAGCTGCCATCAAGGACAAACAAGTGATTTCTGTAGATGTATCTTCACTTGAAGCAGGTACTCAGTATCGTGGTTCATTCGAGGAGAATATCCAAAATTTACTCAAAGAAGTCAAAAAAGCTGGCAACGTAGTCTTATTCTTCGATGAGATTCACCAAATCATCGGAACTGGTGCCGCCGGTGGCGATGCTGGTAGTAAGGGGCTATCTGATATCATCAAACCAGCCCTGAGCCGTGGCGAGATTTCTATCATTGGTGCTACAACTCAAGACGAATATCGTAATACCATCATGAAAGACGCAGCCTTAGCAAGAAGATTCAATGATGTAACTATTAACGAACCTAGTAAGGATGCTACCATAGCGATATTGAAGGGGTTACGCAAGGCCTACGAAGATCACCATAATGTGAAGCTGCCAGATGAAGTTTTGAAAGCCGCTGTGGATTACTCTGTACAATACATTCCACAGAGATCACTCCCTGACAAGGCAATCGACCTGATCGATATGACCGCAGCTCACTTAGCCGCTAAGAATCCTGTAACCGATAAGGTCAGCTTAGAAAAATCTCTAAAAACTGCTGAAGTTCAAAAGGACGAAGCAGCTAAAAAAGAAGATTTCGAAAAAGCTGCTGACTTAAAAAATAAAATCGAAGATCTGCACAAACAATTAAATGACGACAATGGTAATACCGCTGAACCTGTCGCCACCGTCAATGACATCGCAGAGTCCGTTCAAAGATTGACCGGTGTGCCTGTTTCACAAATGGGTGCAAGTGATATTGAGAGATTGAAGGAGATGGGCAAGCGCCTCAAGAGCCATGTCATTGGACAAGATGAAGCTGTTGATATGGTCGTTCGGGCCATCCGTCGTAATCGTGCTGGTTTCGATGAGGGCAATCGTCCTATTGGAAGTTTCTTATTTGTTGGACCTACTGGTGTTGGTAAGACTGAATTAGTAAAGCAACTGGCAAGTGACATGTTTGGTAGCAAGGATGCGATTGTTCGTTTGGATATGAGTGAATATTCAGATTTGACCGCTGTATCTAAGTTGATCGGTACATCAGCAGGATATGTGGGATATGAGGACAATGGTAATACATTAACTGAACGTGTAAGACGTAATCCTTATTCGATCGTATTGCTAGATGAGATCGAAAAGGCCAATCCGCAAGTATTGACGTTGTTGTTACAAGTTATGGATGACGGTCGTTTGACTGATGGTCAAGGTAATGTTGTTGACTTCAAGAATACTATCATTATCGCTACATCAAACGCTGGCTTCGGTAATAAGGAGAGCAAGAATCAAAAGCTCATGGATAAGTTAGCACCATACTTCCGTCCAGAATTCTTGAATAGATTCAATGGTATCGTTGAATTCACACATCTATCCAAGGAGGATTTGAACCAAATCGTCAACCTCTTGTTGAAAGACGTTAATAATAATTTGGCAAAGAAACAGATTACTTTGGAAGTTACACCTAATGCCAAAGAGTGGCTGATCGATGAAGGCTATGATGAAGCCATGGGTGCCAGACCACTACGTCGTGTGATCGAGCAACAAATTAGAGATAAGGTCGCTGAATTCTACTTGGACAACTTGGATATCAAGAATCTCAAGGCCGACCTTGTAGATGGTACGATCAAAATAACTGAAAATAAATAATAGATACATACAAAAACACAAGTTGAAATTTCTCAACTTGTGTTTTTTGGTTTAATCGGTATCGATATTTTTTACTTTGATTAGTTTGTCTGAGGTCACTTTATAGATGCCAGTTTTGAAATTTTGATGATAGACTTTTTGGACCATGACGGTAAATGTACGATGCCATTCTGGGATGACGACATATTGATAACCATTCAAGGTCTGTTTGAATTGTGCTGGAGACATCGTGAAGTTTTCCTGACCAGTCACTTTGTCAGAGAAGAAATAATACCTACCAACATATCCAGCGTAGTAATTATTAACATCGACAACGTGTGGATCGACTAGCAGTATTTTGTCATGGTTCATTTTTTTAGTCTGCTTCGCCAGTTGTTTCATTTGGACGGGCAGTTCTTCCTCACCCAAAGTATTGTTGTACTGAATACCATTGATTTCAGAGAACATCATAATAACTGAAAAAATCATTAAGACTAAGGCAGAGACTTGGTAGATGTTTTTGGTGATGATCGAATAAAATGAACGAAGTGAACGTCTGTTGATATTTTGCTCAAAGTAGGCTCGATCTATAGCCACAACGAGTGACATCGACCCTAGCAATAAGTTCAAAACGACCATACTAGATAAGTAACGCTCGCAACCGTCCAGCTGAATCGCTTCAGCATATGGCATTGATAGGATATACATCCCGAAAACACTGATATAGTATGCGATAAAGCTCAAGTCAAGAGCCATCAAAGTCGCCATCAGATTGTTGCGCTTGTCCAAAAAAATCCTAGTGATCAGCCATGCGACGATCAGAGTCAGATTGATCAAGATCACACCCTTGGTCGACAAGGAATCCCAGCTCATGATTTGATTCAAAAACTTATGTCCGATTTTCCAGATTACTTCGGAGCTCTCACTGGACAGTTGATGTTTGTATGCTTGTGAACTGATCTGGTGCTTGGAGACGGCGGAGAAGACTGTCTTCACATGCACATTCCACCAATAAAATGGCAGATAACCTAGGACCATTGTAGGGATGGTCAGTGCAAAACTCTTGGCACCACGTTCAAGACGGTTACCTTTAGTATTTTTTATCAATACATACCAGAGATAGCAGCCGATCATGACTACGTACATCGTTCCAGAGTTCTTAGTCAGCAACAATTCCGCACTGAATAATGCGGCGATCAAGCAAGTGATTTTCCATTTTTTGCGATATGTATAAATCCCAGCAATACCTGCAGCGGTCACAACTGGCAGTACAAAGTCGACCAATAAGTTATTCATTCGAATCGCAATATTGAAGACATTAGTGATTGATATTACAAAGCACAAAATAAAAGCATTGAGAGCTCTCGAACGATCACGTAGAACGGAAAAGATAGCATAGAAACTTGACCAAATCAGTAAGAATTGGGCTAATAACATTGCACCATCACTGAACCCGACCCAGCGGACAAACTCGGTGATATAGAGAGCGGTAGCTGGCGGATAGGACGTGAATGAAATCAGTGAGTCACTTGCAGTGGGTAGATGTCCTTGAAATAATAAAAACTTGACGATCAAGGCCCAGTGCGAATAATTATCGTAGTGCAACAGAGGACTATCTAATAAGGTTTTGCCAAGGATGATACCCAAAATCAACATCCAGATATCAAAATAATGCATTCCTTCAAATTGCGTCCGTCCCAGATGGAATATTAATAAAATAATCCTCAGTAATTCGATGATGATACCAAAAATAACTACCGCTTTTAGTGCAAACGGTAGTAAGTTTAGCATTGCAAAGACATATAGAATCATCGTCTGAATAATTATAGCCATGATCCACGCTAAGTGTTTGTTTATCCCCAATTCACGTAAACCACCAGCATAGCCCATCTGAGCTACAAAGAAAATTATAAAACCGATTACCGACATTTTTATTACCTACAATATTAAGAATTGCTACGTATAAACTTGGTCACCATACGTTCGATATTTTTCGAGTGCATGACAACATTTAGATGTAATTCATCGAGTGGAGTTATCCAATTATCTTGTTTCTTAGGCAATAACTGATTGTCACCATCGTGAATCAACTCCAAGTAATGATTCTCACTGCTTACTTCTGCTATTTCGATCGTTGCCGCATACCAAGTAGCGCTTTGATCTTGTTCCACGGTTCTCACGATTTGACTAGTGAATTTGATAGGTACATCGTCATGATATAGGTTCCCGTGGATCGTTTGGTCCTTAACAAGCTTTATTTTTGGATCATTCAGTTCAAAGGAGAAACCACCTTCTGAAACGTCACGAGTTTTGAAAGTAATAGGCTCATCGTAGTCTGTCAATGTAATATCACCTTTAGCTTCACGTGCGAAGCGATCACTTTTGCGATAAATATTTCGTTTCATTGATACAAAAAGGCAAAAACTAAGATTAATGAAATGTGTTACCAACCAAAAGGTAATGACACTACCGACGATGATTTCTGAACCCCATTTGCCGTAGTTGAAGTGGATGATTGCCCACAAGGTCAAGATCCAGAGGAGTAAGTATGGCAAAATATACAGTCTGTCTTTGAACGAGAAGGTCACGTTTTTTTCCGTTACTTTGAATTTTCTGGCTTTGATACCGATTGTTTCCAAGAAGACGGGAATGAACAAGTACGGAGAGAAGAAGGTCTCTTGAATCTCACCCCAACGTTCATTCCGGATCTTGCTAGAGGCGTCACCTAGGACGTAGTGCAACAAAAAGTAGCCTGGAGCCCAGATGATCATCAGAACCCAGAAGTTGGCATCGACGATTTGAATCTTAAACAAGGCGTATAAGAGTGGTGCAATGATATAAATCAAACGTCTAGTAAAAGTCCACCAATACAGATAAGTATTGATTAGAATGATTCGATTAGTCATTGATAGTTTGGGATTAGTGAAAATGTGCAAATTGCGACAGCTTTGAACGACGCCTCGGGCCCAACGAGTTCTCTGTTTGATGACACCTTTGACGTCAACCGGGGTGATGCCACTAGAGACGGGCTGAGTAGTAGCCAGACTGATGTATCCTTCCATATTTATTTTAGTTCCCAGCTCGAAATCTTCGGTGATAGTGTCAACTGGGAATCCACCAGCGTCATCGATGGCTTGACGTAAGAATACGGCATTGGAGCCAGTGAATAAGGCAGTTTTGTTATAGCCATTCAGGACATTGACGTCACGCGAAAAAAAGTCTTGTTCATTAGCCACATAGTTCTCAGCAAATAAATTGAATTGGAATATATCGGCGTTATAAAAACTCTGCGGTGTTTGTATGAAACCTAATGGTTTGGTGTTGTCAGGGTCGGCTTCTTGTTCAGCCCAGTTCTTGGTGAAGAAAGGAACGCTACTGTACAAAAAATTAGAAAAAGGTATCATATCTGTGTCAAAAAGGGCAAAGAGTGGTGAGTGTAGTTGCTCCAAAGCGTGGTTGATATTTCCAGCCTTTGCTTGCTTATTATCTTCCAACTTGACGTAACCCACATGATAGTCATCGGCTAATTGATTGACTTCAGGTCGACAGCCATCGTCGGCAATAAAGACGTGAACTTTATTTTTGTCAGGATATTTCATAAAGGTGGCAGCATTGACGGTTTTACGTAATAGTTCTACGTCTTCATTATGTGTAACTATCAATACATCAATGTCAGGCACCGCTTTGGTGAGATCGAATTTAGGGATGACCAAGCTATTATCTTTTTTTGATTGCATCAAACGAAAAATGATCAAGACGAAAGCTGTGAAGTTGGAGATCAGCTCACTCCCGACTAGTAGTAGGGCAAAGATCAGTGTGAAAAGATGCGCGTGCCAAGGGATGGTAAAGAAAACTCGCCACAATAAATAAATTACAGATAAGACTATCGACAAAACATAGACAAATTTTTTCTTATTAGAAATCAACATAGTATTGTAGTTTTCCCTCCAAAATCCCCAATTATTAAAATACTTATACAGCTATAATAACCCTAAAATATTAGTTGTTGTTTAATAAATCTGAAAAATAAAAATCCGTCCAAATAATGTTCGTGTTTTGCTTATGAAAAATCACATCATCAAAGATCTGTGATGACAAGTGCTGTGAATTCTTTCGTGTGAAATAATCACGGTTTGAATACTAACTTTTGAAAATAAACGATCCTGCTTGATTTATTGATGAAAACCCGAACTATAATTATTTTGATGATATAAATGTTTATATTTGTATTGAAAAAGTAAATGATTTTTGCAATACTATATAAGTTCGTGAAAAAGTAATCGATTAGGGGCGTTTATATTGGAATCATTAAATGATGAAAAGAATCTAAGTTTCTTAGAACGTTTATTTCATCTAAAAGAAGCTAACACTACTGTTAGACGTGAAGTATTAGCGGGATTAACGACTTTTGTATCAATGGCATACATTCTGTTTGTTAATCCACAAGTATTAGGGGATTCGGGAATGGACAAAGGTTCGTTGTTCACTGCTACGGCTTTGACGGCGATCGTCGGTTCAGTCTTGATGGGGATATTAGCAAACTATCCGATTGCCATTGCTCCGGGATTAGGTGATAATGCCTTCTTTAGTTATTCAGTCGTTATCGCCATGGGAATTCCTTGGCAGACTGCTATGGCTGGTGTTTTTGTTGCCAGTATCATATTCTTGATCGTTTCATTATTAAAATTACGTGAATTAGTTATTAATTCGATTCCACAAGATTTGAAGTTAGCCGTGTCGGCTGGGCTAGGGTTATTCATCGCTTTCGTTGGACTACAAGGTGGAGGCTTGATTGAAGCTAGTAAGTCTTCATTAGTTGAGATCGGATCTTTTACAACACCAACGACTTTGTTGACGATCGCAGGCTTGATCGTAACTGCAGGTTTGATGTGTAAAAAAGTTCCGGGTTCTATCTTTATCGGAATGGTCTTTACGACTATTGCGGGATTGGTTACCGGCCTGATTCCCATGCCTAAGCATATCGTGTCAGCTATTCCTAGTATGAAACCAACATTTGGCGTAGGTGTATCGCATGTTGGAGAGATCATTGATCAACCTCAAATGTGGGCGGTCGTAATTATCTTCCTATTAGTCGCATTCTTCGATACAGCCGGTACTTTGATTGGATTAGCTTCACAAGCAAGTCTGATGAAGAACGGTAAGATGCCAAGAATCGGTCGGGCTTTGATGGCAGATTCTATCTCAATGGTCAGCGGTGCGGTCTTCGGGACTACTCCTCCTACTGCCTACGTTGAATCAAGCGCTGGTATCGCAGTCGGTGGTAGAACTGGCTTGACGTCAGTCGTAGTTGGAATATTCTTTGCGATTTCGATGTTTTTCTCACCATTATTGACAGTTGTTACATCTAACGTCACTGCACCAGTGTTGATCATCGTTGGAGCTCTGATGGCACAATCAATGAAGGGAATTCATTGGGAACAATTTGAAATTGCATTGCCAGCTTTCTTAACGGTTTTGGCCATGCCACTTACTTACAACATCACTTATGGTATCGCCTTTGGATTCTTGGCATACCCATTGACAATGATGGCAGCAGGTAGAAGAAAAGAAGTTAACGGTATTATGTATGGACTGTTTTTCGTCTTCGCGTTATTGCTATATATCATTAATGTTTTGCCACATAGTTAAACAAAAAAAGTCGTCGAGAATTTTTCTCGACGGCTTTTTCAATTGTGCTTAACCATTGTATTTAGCAAGTGTGAATGTAACCTTGTCTTTGTTCTTCAAAGTTTTTTTGTTGGCAGCCACGTTAACTTTTTTTCCGTTAACGGTGAAAGTCCAGTAGATCTTCTTTTTGTCATTTTGTTTCTTACCGTCGATAGCTGTAATAAAGTTATCTTTTTCTTTGACAGTCCAAGCTTTTTTTACACCAGTCATAACTGAAGCATTCTTTTTAAGCGTTACAGTTTTTTTAGCAACTTGTTTCTTGTTCTTCTTCAAGATATAAGTAACCTTGATGTTGTTTGTCTTTGCGTCAGCTGTAGTCGTGGCGGCAGGTGCGATCACTCCAATAAGCAATAACAATGACATTAATAATACAGTAATTCTTTTTTTCATAATTTGTACTCCCTCATATAAAATTGGCTTGCGAGTTCTTATTATATCAGAGAATTTGTTTATCAATATATAAGGATTTCATGTGAATAATAATACTTTTGAATTGTGTTATTCTTAAATGTGCTAGTGAGTAGAGAGGAAGGTGATGTTGAATGAAAAAAATTTATTCTGGATTCAAACAATCAATCAATAATTTTTCGATATTATTTTATTTATTAACAGTCATCATCTCCTCACTCATATTTAATAATCCAATTGTTATCGTGACGATATTTATCTCATTATCTATTGTCGTTAATTTTACCAAGCAAAACTCCAAGAACTATTTTAAATTCACTGCGATTATACTTTTGACGACGGTATTATTTAATTTATTAGTTAATCAGAGAGGCACACGAGTAGTTCTCCAAATCCCATTTATTACAGTGACGACTGAATCATTAATTAATGCCGGAATCCTCGGTCTTTCATTTGTAAATCTATTGTTAGCATTTTATATCTATGACTCGTTAACGAATGTAAAAATTGTCTTTGACTTGATTTCTAGCAGTTTTCGTAGCATCGCGATTGTATTTATTTTGACAATAAAATTCATTCCCAAAGTTGTCGAAATATTCAAAAGCACTAGTAGTTTATATCGGTTTCGTAGTTTAAAGACTACCAATGAAAGTAAATTAAGTAAGCAAGTCCATCTGATAGAAATAGTCTTGAACAAGGCAATCGCTAGTTTCATGAATGTTGCTGACGTACTGATCACGAAAGGCTATAACAATCGTAGTAAGATGCCACGGAACATCCAGAATAATAAACCTGACTACTTGCTGATCATTATTAGCGGATTAACGATGGTCTGCGACATCGCGATGGCTATCTTAGGGTTTGGCAAGGTAGATTTTGGATCAGCCGCAATTAGTTTCAACTTCGACAGGCAAATTTTATTCATTTGTCTTATTAATTCAATTATGATTTTAATGCCAATATTTATAGGAGCGTTTCAATACTTATGGTGGAAATGGTACATTTCAAAAACTACAGCTTCAAGTATGCCAACAGCCAAAGATTATCGTTAAAGAATGTTGATTTGACGATCAATCAGGGAGATTTTTTGCTTCTGATCGGAAAAACAGGGAGTGGTAAGAGCACCTTGTTGAAGCAATTAAAAGCTGAATTGGCGGTTGGTGAAGTTGTTAATGGTGATGTTGAATGTTTGGTTGAAGACAAGAACATAGCTTACATTTCACAATTTGTTGATAACCAGATGATAACTGAATGCGCTAGGGACGAATTTAACTTTATTCTAGAAAACATGGGTTATACTGCGGATCAGCGTCACTTAAAGATTGCAGAAATATCAAGTTATTTTGGCATTATTGATTTATTGGATTTAACAGAAGAGGAATTGTCTGGTGGGCAAAAGCAATTGATCAACTTAGCATCGGCGCTGATTCTTAATCCAGACATCTTGTTGTTGGATGAACCAACTTCACAATTAGATCCAATCGCGGCTGAAAAATTATTGCAGATGATCCATAAAATCAATACGGAATTGAATATAACTATTATTTTGGTAGAGCATTCGTTAGAACGTAACGTATTTTTTGCTAATAGGTTAGTCATTATCGAAGGCGGGACTATTTTACTGGACGATTCCGTCGATATGGCTCTGAACAAAATGTATCAAGATGATTTTTACAAAAACTACTTATCACAAATAGACCGCTCATTTAAAGAATTATCCTTAGACGATGAAGCAATATTGCCCCTGAACAATCGTCAATTCAGCAGTATTTTGAATTATCATCAAGCAGAAATATCATATGTTGAGAATAACCGGCGAATTGTGGACAAGGATGAAATTTTAAAAATAAAAGATTTAACTTTTAGATTTGACTTTGAAGCTAAAAATATTCTAGATAAGGTTAGTTTTGGCTTGGAGAAGGGACACTCGTACTGTTTAGTAGGACCTAATGGAGTAGGCAAATCGACCTTGATAAGAGTGATAACTCAACAATTGTTACAACAATCAGGAAAAATCATTCTGGATGGTAAGACTATTAAAAAGAATAATAATGATATTTATCAGAAGGTATTCGTCCTACCGCAGAATCCAGCTTTACTGTTTGTCTCGGATACTGTTTTTGGTGAAGTTGAATTTCAGCTCCAACAGACTGATTCAACAATTACTTCAGCGGGAGTGGATGAAGTTTTAAAAAAATATGGTCTATTAGATTTAAAAAAGACCAGTCCCTATGATCTGAGTGGAGGACAGCAAGAATTCTTGGCACTAGTATTAGGATTGATCAAAAATCCTGAAATCATCTTTTTGGATGAGCCGACCAAGGGATTGGATCCAAATATGGTTTTAAAGCTCCATCTGTGGTTGAACAGGTATCTTAAAAACGATGGCGTAGTCTTTGCCAATAGCCATGACTTAGTGTTCGCCACTGATTTTGATTATGTTTCCATGATGTTCGACGGTAAATTGAGTGATTTCAAGCGACCAGTTGAGTTTTTTAAAGATAAGTTTTTTTATACAACCGAAATAAATAAAGCATCTAGGGATACATTCCCTGATGCTTTAACTTGGAAGAATTTTCAAAAAATTTAATTAACTATTTTTAAGTTTCTCCAATCCGCCGATAATATCAGTTTTGGAGAGCCCACCTTTTTTTAATTGATGTTCGTTGATTTGATTTAAGGAGCCATAAAACCAAAGACCTAACTTCAAGAAGCTTTGTTCGGACATGCTATATTGAAGTTTATTAAATCTACTTGTAGCAGCTGCATAATCATTTTGGTCGATCAATTGCTGAAGTTCTATTTGATGAGGAAGTTTTTGTTCTTCTTTTTGTGGAAAAACGATTTCGGTACTTCCGGCACTTTTGCCACCACTTAGTATGTATGCTAATCCTTCGGAAAGAGCGCGAATCTGTCTGAGAATGAAATCATTTTGGTCTTCCATTATGTCCACCCCTTATGCACTAATCAACTATAGTATAGCAATCGCTATTTTATTTCACAAAAAAAGCATCTCGTCAATTAAGATGAGATGCAATTATTTTTTAAGGGATCAACATGTATAGTAATGCACCTGCGGCACCACCGACCATAGGTCCCATGACAGGAACCCAACTATAAGCCCAGTCGGAATTACCTTTGTTGGCAATCGGCAAGATTTGATGGGCAATTCTTGGTCCCAAATCTCTGGCTGGATTAATAGCGTAACCTGTTGTACCACCGAGTGAAAATCCAATCGATGTGATCAAAATACCAACGACCATTGGATTTAATCCATCTGTAAATTTACCACGTGTGAAGGCTAGTAATGCGAATACTAGAACAAATGTACCAATAAACTCACTGATGAAGTTCATTGGATAATTGCGAATTGCGGGAGCAGTTGCAAAGACGCCACGAATGGTATCTGGATCCTTAGTTTCTTCCCAATGTGGGTAGTAGTTGATCCAAACTAGTACAGCACCAACGATACCACCTAGTGTTTGTGCAATGATATAAGGCACTACTGATGACCATGGGAATACGCCTGCAATAGCCATCCCTAAAGTAACTGCTGGATTAAGATGTGCAGGGCTAAGAAATGCCGAGCAGTACACCCCAAGTGTTACCGCAAGACCCCAACCAAGTGCGATGGCGATCCATCCAGCACCTTCGGCCTTTGATTTTTTCAAACTTACAGCTGCAACAACACCGTCACCGAGTAGAATAAGTACCAAAGTTCCGACAAATTCACCCAATAATTGTAAAGTTAAGCTATCTTGCATAAAATACACCCCTTTGTGCAAATAATTGCATAAATATAGTTTAAAAATCGATATGATTACCATTTTTTTAGTAATGTTATCGTTTACAAATATTATACATACTTGACGGAATAATTACCATTTTTAAGAGCGATTTTAGAAAAAACTAATAATTATCAAAAAATTTACGATGACGGTTTCATTTATTATTATCATTATTTCGTATCCCGATGCTTGAATCTTTTGTTATTGCATAATTTACTTTACACTAATAACTATCGGTAATTTAGAGGGGGAATATTTTTTGAACAAAAAATCAGCTTCTTTGTTATTAGTCTCAGCAATCATTCTGATACTAATGATTATTTTAGGAAGCAAGAATTATTTACTATTATCGTTCATTTTTTTAGCGTTGACGATTGGGATCTATTTTGTACGATTTGAGCATTCACGTAAGAGTTCACGAGAAGTTGTTTTTATTGCGATCATTTGTGCTTTAGCTGTCGGTGGTCGGATTTTATTTGCTGCACTGCCATCGGTCAAGCCCGAATTATTTATCTTGATCATGGGTGCAATGGTCAGCGGTCCAGAAACAGGATTTATGATGGGAACGATAATCGCACTGACTTCAAACATGTATTTTGGACAAGGTGCATGGACACCGTGGCAGATGTTTGCACTGGGAGTTATCGGTTTAGTATCAGGGGTGATGTCGAACAAACAAATACCGCGCTGGCTCCTGACTGCGTGGGGACTTGCTTCAGGGTTCATCATGGGATGGATCATGGATGTTTATTATATTATCGGCTTCGTCAATCCGATCACTTGGAAGAGTATTGGTATCGCGGTCGCTGGTAGCTTTTATTTTGATTTGATACATGCAGTATTTACCGCAGCTTTGTTGTTGTTAGCTGGTAAGCGTTGGATTAAAATGTTCAATAACTACAAAGAAAAATATGATTTATTTAAAATTTGATGTACCTAAGTAAGGAGTAAAGAATGAGAATTTATACTAGAACAGGCGATAAAGGTCAAACACGTATTATTGGAAACGATGTTTTGTACAAGTCAGATAAGCGCATCAATGCTTATGGCACAGTCGATGAGTTGAATTCACTCGTTGGCTTAGTTGCGGCAAGTTTGACCGAAAAAACTTCTGAATTGAGAGAAGAACTACAAGAGATTCAACAATTGTTATTCGATTGTGGAACGGACTTAGCTACGCCAGAAGACGACGCAAAGCATGAATATATATTTAAAAACGACGAAACAGTTGATTGGCTCGAAAAGAAGATCGACAAGTATATGGCAGCAGCTCCACAAGTCAAGAAGTTCATTCTTCCCGGTGGCTCTGTCCCAGCGTCGTACTTGCACATGGCTCGGACGGTAACTCGTCGTGCAGAACGTGAAGTCGTTTCTCTAATGCAAGATGAACCGATCAATGGAGAAGTGCTTAAATTCATTAATCGTTTATCAGATTACTTCTTTGCGGCAGCTCGTTATGCGAATGTCTTAGAAGGCGTTGATGATGTGTTGTATCGCAATAGTAAGCCAGTTTTTAGATAACTCGTGGATTTTTTTGTAATTAATTTTTTTAGAAAGGGGGGTGGCACGATGGATAAGGAAGTTAGTAAGCCCAAGATGTCGGGGAAGAATATCAAGGTTATCATTGCGTTGATGATTGGTTACACCATGGTTTACATGGATAAAACCATGATTTCCACAGCAGTTATTCCTATCGCCAAAGAATTCAGTCTCTCGACTACTCAGACAGGTTTTATTATGAGTGCGTTCTTCTTGGCTTATTCATGCATGCAGATTCCCGGCGGTTGGTTAGCTGATAAAGTTGGAGCAAAAAAAATCTTGCTCATCTCGCTAGCCAGTATCGCAGTAATGTCGTACTTTTTTGGAG
Source organism: Companilactobacillus sp. y65-5 (assembly GCF_057541095.1). Classification (NCBI taxonomy): domain Bacteria; kingdom Bacillati; phylum Bacillota; class Bacilli; order Lactobacillales; family Lactobacillaceae; genus Companilactobacillus; species Companilactobacillus sp. y65-5. The sequence continues at coordinate 659,501 of NZ_BAAJOA010000001.1, read as the reverse complement.
TTGTTAGTAGTTTAGCCTTATTTATTGGAATCAGATTTTTGGCTGGATTGGGCCATGGTGGCTATCCACCATCAACGTCCAAGGCGATTGCTGAGAACTTTGAGTTTAACAAGCGGGTTTTGGCACAGTCAGGTATCTTGACGACCACAGGCATTGGGGGAATCTTAGCCTATACGCTTGGTGCTAATGTTATTTCGTCTAATTGGAGAAATGGCTATTACATGTTAGGAACGCTATTCGTGTTTGCCTTTTTATGCGTATTATTCATGTTGCCGAATGATTCTGGTGAAGTAAGTACAGAAGTCGAAGTTCAGGCGAAGATGCCATTCAGCCAGACGATAAAAAATCGCAGTGTCATTTTGATTTTTGTGATTTTATTTTTGGAAAACATCGTCACTTATGGGGCAATGTCGTGGATGCCTAGTTATTTGACTTCGACCTTCAATTTAACCGTGGCTCAAGCTGGTTCAATCATGGCGATCAGTGCTATCATGCAGATTATCGGTAGTTTAGGTACAGGTGTCGTCTTAACGAGGGTATTAGTTGGTAAACAAAAACTATTTATCATCGGTAGTGCGATCATTGCGGTAATTGGTATCGTCGGTCTGATTTTGGCAACGAATCTAATAATTTCCATTATAAGCGTTGCTGTCAGCGGGATGTTTATCGTTTCGACATTTGCGGCGACGATATCCTGGCCACAGAAGATTTTCCCTGAAGAAATCATTGGTTCAGCTTCAGGCATCGTTGGTACTGGTGGTACCTTAGGTGGTTTTGTAGCGCCGATGTTGATAGGAAGTATCGTCGATCATTCTGGCGGGAGCTTCTCGAATGCTTTTATTTTCATGGCAATTTCATTGCTAGTCGGAGCATTCACCTCGTTGTTAGTTAAAGATTAAGCAAGCTCTAAGGAGGACGCTTTGACGTTCTCCTTTTTTGCTGGGAATGTTACAATTTTTTCATGGCTTATTAAATAACTGACAGGTGGGTGGAAGATATGCGTTCACAAAAAGAAAAGATGCTGGCGGGGGACCTTTATATAGCCAGTGATCCAGAGCTAGCTAAGGATTCACATCGTGCCAAAAATCTAACGAGAATCTATAATCAGACAACAGAAGAAGAAAATGATTTACGATCTGAAATCTTAAAAAAATTATTTGGTAAGATTGGTGAGAATGTGTATTTAGAACCACCATTTCACACGGACTATGGAATTCACACTACCATAGGAGCAGATTTCTACGGCAACTATGATTGCATCTTCTTAGATATTGCACCGATCACAATTGGTAATAACGTCATGTTTGGACCACGAGTGGGACTTTATACAGCAGGTCATCCGATTGATGCTGTGATTAGAAATGAATATTACGAATATGGTAAACCGATCACGATTGGGGATGACGTCTGGATTGGCGCCAATTCTGTCATCAATCCCGGAGTTACGATCGGTAGTAATGTCGTTATCGGTTCAGGTTCGGTCGTTACCAAGGATATTACCGATAATGTAATCGCCGTCGGGAATCCCTGCCGAGTTCTACGCGCAATTACTGATGAGGATCATAAGATTTGGTCGTTAGAAAAAGAAAAATATTTTGAAGAGTAGACAGAAAAAGCCTGGTGGACAGCTATTCCACTAGGCTTTTTGATTAATAGTTATTTTTAGTAGTATCAAAAAATAATTTTGTATTACGGGGGGAGGATAATCAAATATCTTTCGTATTTGATTATGTATACATAATACCGCCCGAATATGAAAGAAGTATTGAGTAAATAAGGTCTTAATTTAAATAAATTATGAAGAAAAGATGAAGCTATGCTATATTTTTCCCTTCTCATTGATAGCTTTGTCAAATTTCATTATGAAGAAGTTCTCAACAAACTCTCTGCAAATCAGCACTAGCAGTAATATGAAGGTGGCGATATCGATCCTGAATGTCTTGATGTCTAAGGTTATAAAGACTAAAACGATAAATAACAAGATCATCGGGATGAGATGATTGATGTCCTCAAGACGTTGATTAGTCAAAAAACGTATTTTGTACCAGCGTTCATCATTGTGATATTTCATTTTTTCGATTTTTACCAAGTTGATCAGATAAATTGCTCCGAAAACGTAGATGATTAGGAGAAAAAAATTGATTAATAAAAAAGCCATTCCGCAACCCCTCCATTGATTAAATCCCTATTTCTTCATCATAGAATTACTGATTTTAACTGTCAAATTGTGCTCAGAAATAAAAAAATCGATGTCATAAATATTGATTTTTGTGGGATTTACTGACGCTATGTCAACTTTGTATGAAATAATTAATAAAAAAATGTTTAGTAAAATATTTGTGTAAGCGCCGTCATGTCAATAAAAACTCAAGTTCTGTAAAAATATTTTACATTTTTTACTTTATATATGTTTAAACAGGTTATATAATGTAGTTGAAAATGATATCAAGATATTGATAAACCAAAAATAAATTATAAATAATTAAGTATCTTGTATATCGGAAGGAGGAAATACTATGAGTAAGTTACAGCTATGGAAACAACGTGTATTCTATGGAATGACAGATATGGCCGGAAATCTCATCTGGCAAATGGTCGGTCTCTATCTATTGTTCTACTATACAACTGTATTGGACATTTCCGCCGCATTTGTTGGAACACTATTTCTACTAGTGCGTTTTATTGATGCGTTTGATGGAATGTTCTTTGGATTTTTAATTGACCACACCCATTCCAAATATGGTAAGGCAAGACCATACTTCCTATGGTTTGGTATCCCTCTAGGCATCTTAGCATTCCTATTATTCTTTAACCCATCATTTGGAGGCAACAAGACAATTCAAATGGTCTGGATCAGTGTTATTTATACAGCATTTAGTTTGGTATATTCAGGATCCAATACACCGATCACTGCAATCTTGCCTAGTTTGACAGATGACGCTGACGAGCGTGCTAACCTAGCATCAGCCAGAATGGTATTAACAAATACCGGTACAGCCATCATCGGTGCCATCACATTGCCAATGGTTAGTTTCTTTGGTGGTAAGAATCAACAGACTGGTTTCATGATTTGGGGAGGAATTGTAGGTATCGTAATTGCCATCTGCTTCTTCCTCGCATTCACTAACTTGAAAGAAAGAGAAATCGTCGAAGAAGAAGGTGAAGAAGAAATCCAAGATCACCTATCGGTTACTGAATCATTTAAAGGTGCGTTCAAGAATCGTCCTTGGGTAATTCTGACACTAAGCTTTATCTGTGTACAAACATTCTGGGTAGTAAGAATGGCTTCAGGTGTTTTCTACATTAACTATGTTTACAAGAGCCCAGCAATCGTAGGTTTGTTCTTGGGTATGACAATCTTCGCTGTACCTGGAAATCTACTTGCTCCTATTCTATCGAAGAAGTTCAAGAATCGTGATGTTATGGATATTTCATTAATCATCTTCATTATCGGTGAGATACTAATGCCTATCGGTGAAAAATCACAAAACTTACCATTATTGTTCATCGGTAACGGTATCGCTATGGTAGCTATGGGTTCTGTCTTCACACTAGCATTTGTTATGATCGCTGATACAGTCGAGTACGCAAGAACACATCTTCATATTGAAGAGCCCGGTTTCCTATCATCAGTTCCCGTCGTTGGAGCTAAGATCGGTATGGGTATCGGTGGTGCTCTATCAGGTTGGATCTTAACATGGGGTGGCTTCCAATCAGCAGCCAAGGTACAAAGTGCCAAAGCTCAGATGGCTATCAACATCAACTTCGTTTGGTTACCTATCGCATTAGCAGTATTAATCATTGGAATTCTTGTATTCTACAATCTAAATGAAAAGAAAGAAATGGCAGAAGCTGAGGCAAAGAAACATGATGTAACTGTTGCAGAAGCTGAATAAAAAGGTATCAGGGAGGACGTTATGATTTCAAATAATTATTTAACAGAATTGAATCGCCTTAAGAGAGTAAAACCAGTTGAAGTTCCGCGACTGGAAGATGTCAATATGGTCATCAAGGATCGTGTCGATGCTCACACCTATGAGACCAATACATGGAACGACTTAAAGGGGATTGTTGATAATCCAGTATTATCCAACGACTTGACAGTTTTACGTGCAAGTACAGAGCCTGAACCAATTCCAGAGATGCAATATCCAGATATCTGTGTAGATTCTCGTTACTCATACGAATTAGGGCGTAAGGTACGTTATCTGAGAATTTATAAAAAAGGTTCTGAAAATAATAACCGTGCACTGATTTATATTCACGGTGGTGCATACTATGGCGGTAGTGCTGAAGATTCATTGATTCCATTACGACTGCTGGCAACTAAGTTTGATGGAACGATCTACTCCGTAGATTATGGACTAGCACCAGAGAATCCATATCCATTCGGACTGTGGGATTGCTTATCAGTATTATCACTAGTTGTAAAAACAAAAAATGATATAACACTTGCAGGGGATTCTGCCGGCGGCTCCATGGCATTGGGATTAGGACAGCTAAGTCATTATATGGGGATATGTGACATATCTAGCCACTTGCTCTTCTACCCAACAATTATCCATGGTTCAGATTACAACGGCGGACTGTGGGATGACGAACGTATTCCAATCGTTGATGAACAACGCGATGTACTTCATGCAACTTATGAAATATTCCAACAATTGGACAAAAAAATGACCGAATTATATTTGCCAGAACAAGATATTGATTTAACATCACCAGTGCTTTCACCAATGTACGCAGATCCGACATTGTTTAAGAAAGTAACAGTGCTGGTAGGTGAGTATGACCCATTCCGTCTTCAAGATGAAGCCTTTATCGAGAAATTAGGAATGGCAGGATGCGATGCAACATATATTCGTTATGGTGGTATGTCACATGCCTTCTTGAACCTAGTAGGTAAGGCAGCAGCTAGTGAAGATGCCATCTATGAATGTGCTAAGAGATTATAAAATATATTTAGTATTGGCGGAAGCCAATACTATTTTTTTACATATTTTTATAGTTTTTGGATGTTTTTCGTAAATGTCATTTCAATCTGCTATTCATTTTATTTGAATGATTATTGTCGTGTTAATATTTAGAAAAACATTTAGGAGATAGATACTTTGAAAGTAATTGTTTTAGGTGGATATGGACATATTGGTTCGTACTTAGTACCAAAGTTAGTAAAATTAGGATATGATGTAACAGCAGTTAGTCGTGGGAAACGTGAGCCTTATACGCAAGATAGTGCTTGGAATAAAATCACACATGTATCGTTAGATCGAAAAGAAGATGCTAGATTCGCAGACAAGGTAGCAGACTTAAACGGCGATATAGTAATCGATCTCATTAGTTTCACAGTTGAAGATACAAAGAAAATCATTAAATCGCTTAAATCAACTGATCTAACACACTATTTATTTTGTTCATCTATTTGGGCACATGGACGGGCTGAAACTTTACCGGCTGATCCCAATGGTATCAAGCACCCCTTGGATGAATATGGTATTAATAAATATCAGAGTGAAATGATTTTAAAATCAGAATTTCTACATAATGATTTTCCTGCAACAATCATCATGCCTGGACAAATTTCAGGACCTGCGTGGTCGATCATTAACCCACTAGGGAATCAGAATGACCAAGTCTTCCAAGATATTGCGGATGGTAAGAAGCTTTATTTACCCAATTTTGGGATGGAAACACTACATCACGTACATGCTGATGACGTAGCACAATTATTCGTTGATGCAATCACTCATCGGACGCAGTCGTTGGGACAGAGTTTTCACGCAGTGTCTACCGAATCACTCACTTTGTATGGATATGCACAGGCTACTTATCGCTTCTTTGATCAAGAACCAAAGATAAATTTTTTACAGTGGGATGAGTGGTGTGAGTACGTTGGTTCAGAAGCTGACATCGACAAGAGTTATTATCATATTGCTAGAAGTGGTCAATATAGCATAACTAACGCACAACGATTGCTGGGCTATCAACCGAAGTATACGGTTTTAGAAACAATCGAAGAATGTTTGAGAGGCTATCTTGATCGGGGCATAATAGTACGTTAAAAAAACCAGATTATCAATTTTCATCGTTGATAATCTGGTTTTTTATGTCTCGAAATTCAGTTAATTGTGATAGTTGTAGTTTGAATTGATAATTCTTATCATACTGCAGTTTGAATAATTCGGAGTAAAGAATGTCGAGGATTAAATTAATTGATTCTTGCGAAGAAAAATTAGCAATTTTAGAATACGAATGTTCTCGTGTCGTTACATTTAATGTCACGTCAGCCATTCTTGATAATTTATTATCACCAATACTTGTGATAGCAAGGATAGGAACACGATGATGCTTTAAAATATCAACAACGTCAAACAAAGGATCCGATTCTCCCGAATATGAAATGAAAATAGCACAGTCATTAGCGTTCATCATAGCCGCCTCTTGAAACATAGTATTTTGAATTGGAAAAGTTTCAGTTGGTTTATTGATGTGGCGCATTTTGAAGGTAAACTCTTGTGCTAGAAAAATCATGTCGGAGAGACCGAATAATTTGATGTTCTGACTACTGTCTAATAGATGAACAGCTTGTTCCAAAATTTCAGGTTTGAGCAATTGGATAGTGTCCATTAGACTTTTCGATTTTAAGTTAGCAATCTTATTCGCTACTGACATTAAGGAGTCATCGCTCGTAAAAGGGAAGTTAGCATCAAGATCAGTGAAGTTACTGTTCAAATAGGAAGTTTCTTCCAAAAAGGCATGTTTTAAATCGTTCCAACCATTGAAGCCTAATTTTTTAGCGATTCTAATCAATATTGAAGGAGAAGTGTAAGTTTCATTGGCGATGGATATAGTTGAATAATCGCGGATCAACTCTTGCTTTTCCAAAATAAAATCTACAATGATTTTTTCGTTAGGTGAGAAATGTGTAATTTTCATTTTTTCTTGTAGTAGCATGTTTTTTCTCCAATTTGTTATGTTTCAATTGTTGCATTAAAGGACAAAAAAAGACAACCTAAAAGGTTGCCAGTAGAGATTTGAATCTTCTCATTATGAGGAATAAGTTCACAGTTACCTATTTTCTTGCGTATCAATAAACGTGAATGCTACTGAAATGATACTTAGTGCAACGAGCATCCATATTACAAGGTCAGATTGAATAACTGAAAATGATAAAATGGCTAGTGCCAAAAGTAAATAGTACTTCCATGTTCTCTTTAACATTTTATTTATTCACCTGCCTATTCACCGTCAAGCTTAATATCGGTACATCATCATCTAGCATGACCGACGCTCGAGGTTTACGTTTATTAGCAGATTTACCATCTTGCATATCCATAAGTTCCATCGATATTCTCCTCTTTAATAATTAATAAGTTCTATTTGATTCACCTTCATTTTAACAGATTCAAATGAAAAAGAAATAATAAATAGATTTATTATTTAGCTGTGTTGATAGACGTCAGGTATACCTTCTTCTGGCGATTCTTGAAGCTTTTTAAGCCTACGTAACTCAATGTTCCAAGTGCTTACGAGTACCAATACTGAACCGATCCACGCTAATGGACTAGCCATAGCAGCACCATAGAATCCGAAGAATCGGATCATCACTACACTAGCAAATATCCGCATCAACAGTTCTGCCACTCCAGCAATCGTTGGTGCTTTTTGATTGCCCAAGCCTTGTAGCGTGTACCTGACGATGAATAAGATAGAAAGCATAAAGTACATGGTTCCGTTGAACCAATAATAGATTTGAATCAGATTCAGCACGTGCGTCTCAGGACCATTCATGAATAAATGTGAAATGTTGCGACCGAATAAGATCAAAATGGCACCAATTATCAAGCTAGAAGTGATCGACATTAGTAGACCTTTTTTTACTCCCTCTAAAATCCGTGAGTAGTTTTTGGCACCTAAATTCTGAGCCGTGTAATTGACTAAGGCGATCCCAAAACTCATAGCAGGTAAGGTCGCGATTTGTTCAACACGACCAGCTACTGTGTAGGCAGCAACGGCCTGAGCACCCAAGGTATTGAGCATGAACTGCAAAATAATCGAACCGATGGCAATGATTGAAGATTGAAATCCCATCGGCAAACTCATACGCAACAACTCTTTGATCTCAGCCTTGTCGATTTTAAAATCTGAAAAACTGACTATCAAATACGGTATTTTCTTTCTTATATAAAACCATAAAATAATCATGGTTATCGCTTGAGCTACAACAGTTGCTAAACCGGCACCGGCAACTCCCATATGTAAGTATAGGATGAAGATTAGTTCCAATAAGACGTTGAGGACAGTGCTGACCATCAAGAAGAATAGTGGAACTCGTGAATTGCCTAGTGCCCGCATGGTATTTCCTAAGAAGTCGAAGCCGACAAATGCAAAGATGCCAGCAAAGATTATTTCGAGAAATATAAAGGCATCGTGCAATAAGACCTTAGGCGTCTGCATTGCGACTAGAAGTGGATAGGCGACTAGCATGGCAATTATCGTGAAGATGACGGTGATGAACAGCGAGATAATGATGCCTGAAGCAAAACTCTTGGTTACACCGTATTCATCCCCAGCGCCAAAACGTCGGGCGGTCAAAATCGTTAGACCACTGGTCATGCCCATCGCAAAACCAACTACTAAACTAGTCAGACCGCCTGTTGCCCCGACACTTGCCAGAGCGTTGACACTGATGGTTTTACCAACGATCAAAGTGTCGATGAAATTATAAAATTGTTGGAAGAAGTTACCTAATAACAACGGAATTGTATATAAAAAGATAACTTTGATAGGTCTTCCAGTTGTTAAATCACTCATAAAATAACCCCCTCAAAAGTAATCACAATCACTCTATAATATACTTTTGTGGAGGTTATTCAATATATTTGTATTATTTTATTTAATAAATCATATAATGATCCATCAGTAACTCAAGATTTTTTCTTTGTGAGCCTCTAACTTTACCTTGTCGCCTTTGAAGACGACGATTATTTCTTTGTCAGGGATGACATTGACTTGATCGTGCGTAACGGTGAAGTAGAAGTGTGTACCTCTGAATAACATGTTGAACTTGATACTTTGCCAGGCGTCCGGAACATTTGGATTGATCTCTAATTCTGGTCCACGATAATCTATTCCGGCGAAGAAACAAGTTACGACATTCAACGTTGCGCCCATAACTCCTAGATGGATACCTTCAGCAGTAGTTCCACCTTGAATATCAGAGAAGTCAGAGGTCAGAGCTTGAGAGAATAAGTCCCAGGCGAGCTCGTTATTGTCCACCTTCAGTGCCAGCATGGCATAGACAATTCTAGATAGGGTCGATCCATGAGTTGTCCGATCTAGATAGTACTCGATATTCTTTGTTATGAAATCGTGTTTGTCTTTGATCTCATAACCTAAATCAGACATGATGTGAAAAAAAGTTGGTTCTCGCAACGAGTAGAGTGCCATCAAAGAATCGGCTTGCTTAGCAATTTGATAGTCATCAGGATTATCTCCTTCAGCCTTGAGGATTCGATCCATTCGGGAGATGTCGCCATATTGACGACGGTAATAGTCGAAGTCGATAGGTTGAAGTTTGAAATATCCCTCGAATTGAGCTAGGATGCCGTCTTTATTGAATTCCAGTTCTAGGTTGTGTCGAATTTTTTTAGTCAACTCGAGATCTTCCGTAGTAAAATGGGCACGTTTGTAGTTGTCATCCAAAACATCTTGAGGTTCATGAGTGGTGAAGTAGTCGACTTTTTTGAAGACCCAGCTCGTCATGATGTTAGTGTAAGCATTGTTTGTCAAACCACTGTCTTCTTCGTTGGGATAGCCTTCATGGAATTCATCCGGTCCCATGACATTGGAGATGGAGTACTTGTCAGCATCCTTGTCATATTCAGTCATACTGATCCAGAACTTAGTGATGTTCAGCAACATCTCCAGTCCGTAATCTCTGATGAAGTCTTCATCGTCAGTCATGCTGTAATAATTCCAGATATTATACGCAATTGATAAGGAGACATGGCGTTGTTTACGCGAATTATCGGGATCCCACTGATTAGTGATGGGGTTCAAATGCATAACTTGTGATTGTTCGTCTCCGTACATGCCACTCTGCCAAGGATACATTGCACCTTCGTTACCATTGGTATGTGCATATTCTTGAGCGGCCCCGAGACGATTGTAACGATACATCAGAAGTGACTTGGTCAGATCAGGATAATGAAGATTGTAATATGGCAAAATAAACAATTCATCCCAGAAAACATGCCCACGATAAGCTTCACCATGTAGTCCGCGTGCTCCGACCGAAACATCTAGGTCACAATTGACATTTTGTTGAGCTGATACTGTCGCATGAAAGGCATTGAGGTGAAGCAGTTTTTGGGAAGTGATATCGCCATCTATCTCCAAATATTCGTTGCTCCAAATATCTTGCCAACTTTCCATTGAATTACTGACGGCATCTGCGAACGTCTTGTGATACGAGTGAGATTTAACAGCTTCAACTAAGTTACTTTTGGTCTCTAGTGAAGTATAGATGCTGACGGTTTTTTCGACCGTATAAGTATTACCCTCGACCACATTAAAAGTGACCGTCTGTGCTACTTTGTCATGCAACTTATCGGTATGAATATTCAAGTCACTGAGATTTGGAGAATCAATCTTTGAACCAACGGCAATGTCAATATTTGAATGACGTGTATGTGACAGTAAAATGGCTACATTATCTTCTATCAGTGTTTTATCAGTGATCAAATGGTGATTATCGAGCTTTTTGTAACGCTCAACATTAGTGTTACGCACCTGTCCGTCGATTTCAGTGTGAATCTTCATTTCTCCAGAAAAATTCAAAGGTTGAACTGTATACTGCAACGAATAACTGTGATAGTTTTTCATATCAGCTACCTTACGACTAGTAACTTTCAGTCGCTTACCATTTTTGAGCCGAACGAACATGGTTGTTGTTAGTAGTCCCGTACGCATGTCGAGTGAGCGAAAGACGTTCTCGATCTCGTCGTCGTTGAATCGGAATTTTTCAGTATCATCAATGCTAAAAGTAATAAATTGTGCATTGGGTAAGTTGACGAGGTCTTCATTGACTATCTCTCGATCGTTGATACTAGTCTTCAACTGATTGTATACCCCAGCGACATAGGTCCCTGGGTAATTATCCTTATCAGCCTTTGCTTCCACATATGCGCCCCGAAGTCCAAAGTATCCATTGCCCAGCGTCTGCATGGCTTCTTGAGAATATTGATTCTTACCGACCTCGATACCGAAGTAGTCGAGATGCCAACCAGCATACTCGGCTTCAATGGAGGCCGCCTGTTTCAATCCTAGTTTGGCAACCTGATGAATACCCACCGTTGGGATGTGGAATAGGTTTTCCATATAAAGTCCAATATCAATAGGTTGGTCCAGACAACTGACGATCGTATCTCTTAATTCCATATCGAGTGGATTTAAAATAACGATAACGTCGAAGTATTCAGGTAATTTAGATTTAAAGTTAATAAAATTATCCTCTAGTTCCAACTTGGGATTGATATTGTAAGATTGTTGAACGGTCGCGGTAGTATTTTGATCTTCATAAGAATAGGTTATATGTTTATCGGTAACGGTTAAGTATAGTGGTGTCATAATACCCCTCCATTGATTATTTGTTTAAACATATTCTTATTCAGTATTATAACTTTATTTGTTTAAACAAATGATACAAAATTCATAAAAATTATTATCCAAATATGATGTTTAAACATCTTTTAAATGTAGTATCTTATGTTTGTAAATAATGGCGATAGATAAGTAAATTTTTCTTGATTACAACTTATCTATCGCCTTTTTTATAAAAAATAAGTGCTAGGAGGGTGTCTCTATGAAAAACACAATAACCATGCTCTCCCCAGTCAGTGGAGATCTTGTGAAGATCGAAAGTGTCCACGACCCAATGTTTTCCGAAAAGGCAATGGGTGATGGGTTTGGTGTGATACCAAGTGACAGTAGTATTGTTTCTCCAGTATCTGGAAAGATTGTTTTAGTCGCCAGTACCAAACACGCCATCGGTATCGATTCGGATGATGGATTAGAAGTTTTGATCCACATGGGCGTTGATACAGTCGAAATGAATGGCAAGCCATTTGATCTTTATGTCAAAGAGGGCGATACCGTTAAGGCAGGGCAGCAACTTGCAACGATGGATGTGGCAAGCATCAAAGACGCTGGTAAAATAACTGACGTGATCATTGCTATTACCAATACTGCGCAAGTGCTAAAAGAAATAAATGTTCATGTTGGTAATATCGATGGCGGGGATTCGGCCGCGACTGCGAGTTTATTCGCTAAAGGTGAAAATAGTTCGGGTGGTACTTCTAATAAGAAAAAAATCGACTTCGATGCACTAGCCACGCAGATTGTAAAAAATGTCGGTGGTCCTAGTAACGTTGATAATGTTATTCATTGCATAACCCGAGTACGTTTTTACTTAAAAGACGATACAATTGCTAAAGATGATGTCATCAAAAACTTAGACGGAGTTCTCGATATTGCTCGAGCGGGTGGGCAGTATCAAGTTGTTATCGGTCCAGCAGTCGAGGATGTCTTCGATGCCGTAGTAGAACATTTGGGACCAGGTATCGGTACGAATGACAATGAAGCCCAAGCAAAAAAAGAACCAGCACCAAAAGGTATCTGGCCTAAGACGAAGTATTACTTTGGGTCGTTGATCGGTGTAATCACTGCTAGCATGATGCCAATAATTGGCTTACTAGCAGCAGCTGGTATTCTCAAGGGACTAGTATCGCTGATCGTATCAGCCAAATGGCTATCTGACACTAGTACGACCTATATGATCGTCAGTGCCATGGGCGATTCAGTCTTTTATTTCTTACCGATTTTAGTAGGTTTCACCGCTGCTAAGCGACTGGGAGCTAACCAAATAATCGTTGGTGTTATTGGTGGAGTGTTGGCTTATCCAACCTTGGTGCAATTAGCGGCAAAAACTAGTTCTGTCCAAATGAACATGAACGCCGAATTTTTTGGAATTCCCATTCATGTTGCCAACTATACTTATTCGATTTTTCCGATGATCGCGGCAGCTTGGCTAGCTTCGATGATTGAGCCATGGCTCAAAAAACATATTCCAGCCACGGTCAGAATGATTGTCAGTCCTTTAGTGGAGGTCTTTCTAGTTAGTGCAATCATTCTGGTTATCGTTGGTCCTATCATTACACTGATGAGTTCCTATCTAGCTATGGGTATCGTTGCTCTACTCAACTTTAGTCCAGCACTGTCAGGTTTGATCATTGGTGGGTTCTATCAGTGCTTAGTTATCTTCGGTTTGCACTGGGCAGTTATTCCAGTTGTTGCTAACCAGATAGCTACGACGGGTCACAGTGCACTGAATGCGATCGTGTCAGCTACGATGGTCGCTCAAGGGGCGGCAGTTATGGCCGTATTCTTCAAGACCAAGAAGAACGTTGCTATGAAGCAAATCGCTGGTGCTGCAACAATCTCAGCCTTTGCGGGCATAACTGAACCAGCAATGTATGGTATCAACTTGAAGTACGGTAGGATCTTCTGGACGGCTAATATCGGTGGAGCTGTCGGTGGTCTATTGACAGGCCTGTTCCACGTTGATATGTGGGGCTTCGCTGGCTCATTGATCGGATTCGCATCATTCATCAATCCTAAAGGGATGGATGGAAGTTTCACGGGATACTTGATTGCTTCAGCCGTAACGATCGTTGTTTCGTTCACCTGTACTTACTTGTTTGGATTCAAGGAACAAGACCTTGAAGAAAACGTTCATGAAGTGGGCAAAGTCAGATTAGGTAGTCGTGAACCTGCTGTAAAAAATAATTAATCTCAAAACCTCTGAAATTATTTAGAGGTTTTTTTGCTATCAAAAAAGGCACATTCTTGCGAATGTACCTAGAGTTTGATTACATTTTCATTTTATCAATACGTACTTTTTGCCAACGCAAGTGTGTTAGTTTAACTGCTTCGGCAACTACCAAGACGATGAATCCAGCGATGATCGGGATGCCCCAACCGTACCAGAAATTAACATTAGTTGTGTGGAAAATTTCTTGCATGAATGGTAGATAGATGATTCCCATCTGTAAGATGATCAAAACTCCAATGATGTAGAAAGCCTTTTTGTTTTGGAAGAAATACTTCGATATGACGGGGTGATTATTCCGCAAGTTGAAGAGATAGAATATCTTACCGAAGATGATCACGTTCAGCGTCATAGTGCTACATACTGCAGCAGGAACCCCCTGTCCTAGTAAGTAATCATAGGCTATCATACCTAACCCGGAGATCAGGATGGAGATATAGATTATTTCGAGGATGTTGAACTTACTCAAAATCCCCTTGTGAATATTACGTGGGCCACGAGCCATGATCCCACTTTCAGTGGGTTCGAAGATGAAGGCGAATTGAATCGTCAAGGCAGAGACCATATTGATCCACAACAATTGTGTAGGGAATAGTGGCAATTCTTGACCGAGGACGATACTCATCACTACGATCAGACCTTCAGCGAAACTAGTTGGTAACAAGAAACGAATCGTCTTGCGAATGTTATCGAAGACGTGACGACCTTCTTTAACAGCCGTAAGGATCGTAGTGAAGTTGTCATTAGCTAGCACCATATCAGCGGCACCTTTAGCAACGTCAGTACCTTTGATACCCATGGCGACACCGATATCAGCTTGTTTAAGAGCAGGCGCATCATTGACGCCATCACCAGTCATTGAGACAACGTGGTCGTTAGCTTGTTGCGCACGAACAATCCTGAGTTTGTCTGCCGGTGTAGTACGAGCAAAGACAGAGTAACGGTCAATTTGGTCAGCTAAAGTTTCGTCAGACATTTTGTTGATTTCCAAACCAGTCAGAGCTTGTGGATTGTCTGATAGATTCAACTGTTTGGCGATAGCCTTAGCAGTATTGGGATCATCACCAGTGATCATTTTAACCTTGATACCGGCATAACGTAGTTCTTCAACGACTTTGGCGACTTCTTCTCTAGGTGGGTCAATGATTCCGACCATACCTACTAAGTCAAAGTTCTTACCCACATCTTGTCGGTCGATAGATTCTAAGTCGCTGTTGACGAGCTGATGACCTAGAGCCACGACACGTTTACCTTGTTTCGTTAACTCTTCAATTTTTTGATGCCACATTTCTGTATCATAGTGAGCGCCGTGTTGATTTGCTAGTTTCATGAGTGTTTCCGGTGCACCTTTGACGAATAATTGGCGAGTGTTATTTTGGTCAACTAGACGAGCTGAAAATCTAAAGGCGGAATCAAATGGCAATGAATCAATCTCTTCAACCTCTGGGTCGGTACTAGTTAATTTATGATAGAGCGCAGTTAATGCACCATCAGTTGGTTCGCCAGTCAAAGTCCACTTATCATTTTTTAAGTGGAATTCAGCATCGGAAGTTTGACCGGCGATTTCGACTAACCAATCTAGATTGGGATGGTCCTTCCAATTTATCTCTTGTTGTCGGTCATCGACTACATGTCCGTCAGCGTCGTAGCCGACACCTGTTACCGTGTAATGATGTTTAGCAGTGATGATGTCAGTCACGGTCATTTCGTTTTTAGTCAGTGTACCCGTCTTGTCAGTATTGACGATATCGACAGCACCGAGTGTTTCAACGGCAGGTAGCGACTTGACGATGGCGTGTTGCTTAGTTAATTGACGCGTCCCCATCGCAAGGACGACGGACGTACTAGCTGGTAATCCTTCAGGCATTGAACCAACGACCATAGTGATTACGGCAATCAATAGAGTAGGTAAACTATAAATCTTAGTTATCCAACCAAGGATGAATAAAAGAATTGCGGCTACAACGATGGCAATCGACAATCCTAATCCTAGACGGTTTAAGTTTTGAGTTAGGGGTGTGGCCTTGTTCTTTACTTGTGAAACGTTTTGTTGAATCTGACCAATCTGCATCTCATGACCAGTCGCAACTACGATACCAGTCCCGGAACCATTAGTGACAGATGTGGAAGCGAAGGCCATGTTTTTTTGGTCGGCTAAGGATAGTGCATCTTGGTCGATAGCCTCTTCGATTTTTTCAACTGAATTAGTTTCACCGGTAAGGACAGATTCTTGAATACGTAGGTTATCAGCTGCCACCAATCGTAAATCGGCGGGAACTGTATCGCCAGCTTCTAGCTGGACTAAATCTCCCGGAACCAAGTGCTTAGATTCAATCGTGATTTTTTTGCCATCACGGATGACGTAACATTTGGCGACTAACAAGTCCTTGATCTTAGCTAGGGCGTTGTCAGCCGACAATTCTTGAAAGAATCCGATGAAGGCATTGGCGATAATAACTAGTCCAATAACGACAGAATCGGAATAATGATGTAGTAGAAAGGTAATGATAGCTGCCGCCGCAAGAATATAAATAATACTGCTGTTGAATTGTTTGATGAATCGCAGTAAGTTAGATGGTTTCTTTGCTGGTAGCTCATTCTTTCCATAGGTTGTCAGTCGTTGTTTTGCTTCGGCTGGCGTTAACCCATTTTCGGCATTAGTTTGCCACTGCTTTTCTAATTGTTCAGTGGACTTCTTCCATGAAGACTGCTGTCCAGGGTCGGCATCATCAGGCTGTAAGTCTGTTGATGACATTTGAGTATTGCTTTCCATTTATATACCTCTTTTATTTTTTATTATTTCTAAAATCATCATATCTAATAATTAGTTTGTAAGTCAATAAGATAATTCTTAGCATGGACTAATTATCAGAAATCACAAAAAAGATTGAATTTATTTTCAATCTTTTATGGTTCGACTGGGAATACTTGCTGGTTGAAGATACATTCAGTGTATTCTTTGTATTTTGGTTGAACATCAAAAATAACTTCGATCGACGCAATAACATTTTTCATGGCGTCTCTGTTGTCATTTTTTATTGCCCAAAACACTTCATAACCAGTAAAAAGAAATGAGGCCGCAATAAATAATTCTTTTGGATCCTGCTGATTTCTTATTTCTGCGGAAGATTGTGCTTTAGAAATTAATTGCACACACATTTTCGCAAATTTTTGATTGAAATCAAATGATCCTTGGTCTTTTTTGAGGTTAGTAATGAATAGTTGACTTACTAAATCAGGACCAATAACAACACTAGATTTTATTAGTTGTGTGAATAGTTCGATAAATTGGACCCAGTAGTCTTCTTCAGATTTTTTTATTTTGAGTGACATGTTATCGACTACCTGATCGTAGTAGTGGATCAATAAGTCTGATTTAGCTTTGAAGTGATAATAAAAAGCAGGCTTGGTCAAATCACAGGCAGCACAAATATCATCTACACTTACTGCTTGATAGGATTTTTCTTGGAATAACTGATAAGCATTCCTTAAAATTAATTTTTTAGTATCCAAAAGCTTGTCCTCCGTTGCGTTAGCTATAGTTTACCATAAAGTATGTTTATACATCTGGTTGCGCTTTCATTTAAAAAGTGTTATCTTTACTTTAGTAAAGATTGTGAATAACATAACTAGAGAAAGGGTGATTATTTTGGATTTATTTAAACGTGGAAAAATAGGAAATGTTAAATTAAAAAATAGAATTATTATGGCCCCAATGGGAACCAAGCCCACTGCTGACGGAAGTTATTCAGACAACGCGATTAATTATTTTGAGGAACGTGCCAAAGGTGGAGTCGGACTGATTATTACTGGGGCAAATATCGCTAGCACTAAATATGAAACTCGACCAGAGAATGAATTGTCAGATTTCCATAATGTGGAAAAACTCGCAGTGATGATCGAGCGTTGCCATCATTATGGAACTAAAGTATTTGTTCAAATTACACCGGGATTGGGTCGAATGGTCTACGCAGATCCATACACACCACCTTACTCAGCTAGTGATGAGGCACATTCGTTTTGGTTCCCAAATTTAAAATGTCGAATGTTGACGGTGGATGACATTCATTATCTAACTGAACGTATGGCTTATTCAGCTAGTTTGGCACAGGCTGCTGGTGCAGATGGAGTAGAGTTGCACGGTTATGGTGGGTATTTATTAGATCAATTCCATTCAAGTTTGTGGAATAAACGTAAAGACGAGTACGGCGGGAGTTTGGAGAACCGACTACGTTTTTCAACTGAAATAATTTCAGCCATTCATGAGAAATGTGGAGCTGACTTCCCAGTTTCCATGAAATTCACCGCATATCATGGCATAGAAGGTGGACGTCAACTTGACGAAGGTGTTGAGATGGCAAAAATTTTTGAAAAGGCTGGAGTATCAGATTTACACGTCGATGTTGGTTGCTATGAAGTTTGGTACAAGGCTATCACGACAGTTTATGAAAAACCAATGCATCAAATTTTTGCGGCTAAAGCTGTCAAGGCCGCCGTTAATGTTCCTGTTATTACTCAAGGTAAGTTGAACGACCCAATGGATGCTGAAAAAGTTCTTGAAGATGGTGATGCTGATTATATTGCGCTGGGGCATCAGATGTTAGCAGATCCACATTGGGCAAACAAAGTTAAAGAAGGTAATTTTGATCGAATAACACCATGTATTGGTTGTAATGAATGCTTGCTAGGTGGATTCAGTGGTAAACATTATTACTGTACAGTTAATCCACTTTGTTACGCCGAAAAAGATTATCAACTTACACCCGCTACTAGCAAGAAGCGAGTTCTGGTCATCGGTGGTGGACCCGGTGGTATGGAAGCCGCATTGACCGCCGCAAGACGTGGATTTGAAGTTGAATTGTGGGAAAAGACAACTCAATTAGGTGGGAATATGTTTGTTGCCGGATATCCATCCTTCAAAACCGACGTTATGAAGTTCGTTGAATTCTTGAAACGTGAAATCAGTCGCTTGAATGTCAATATCCGTTATAATACAGCCGCTACATCCGAAAATGTTCTGGCTGGTAATTATGACAAAGTCATCTTAGCCGCAGGTGCTACTGGAAAAGTACCACCGATTGAAGGGGTTGATAATGCAAGTCAAGCCGAAGAATATTTAGTACAAAAGAAGCAACCCGGTGACAATGTCGTCGTTATCGGTGGTGGATTAGTTGGGTGTGAAACAGCATTAGATCTGAGTTCACGCTCTAACAATGTGACCGTAGTCGAAATGTTAGATGACATTTTGAAGACAGGAGCACATTCCACAAATAATGTTTTATCGTTGCGCGATCATTTGAAGGAAGCACAAGTTCAATTGGACACTGGTGTCAAGGTGAAAGCAATTACTAAGGATGCCGTAGTCATTGATGACAATGGATCGGAAAGAGAAATTCCTTGTGATACTGCCGTTATCGCTGCTGGATATAGTGCAAATGATTCCTTAGAAGATGCTTTGGAAGATAAAGTCGATCTCACCGTAGTAGGAGACGCTGTTTCCCCTAGAAAGATCATGGATGCAGTTCATGAAGCATATCATGCAATTCGAGTTATGGAATAATAAAAAGCACGTTATATCATCAAAATGATATAACGTGCTTTTTTGTATTCCTCAACAATTAGTCTTAAACTAAACATACTCAACCAATTAGGAGACATAAATATGGACTATACAATCGGAATCGACATTGGAACAACCAGCACCAAGTGCGTCTTGTACGATGTGAACGGTAAAATCATTTCGCATGCTGATCGAGGCTATCAATTGTATCAAACTGAAGCGGGAATGGCAGAAGAGGATCCGGAAGAAATTTTTTCAGCTGTTTTGGAGACATTGAAGAAGGTCATCAGTGGGATCGACCCTGATAAATTAACAGGCGTATCGTTTTCGACTGCTATGCATAGTTTGATATTGATGGACGGCAACGGTAAGGCACTGACTAGAGCCTATACGTGGGCTGACAATCGAGCTGTCAAATATTCTGATGAATTAAGAAGCAGTGGACTGGGCGCAGAGATTTATCAAAAAACTGGAACACCGATTCATCCAATGTCACCATTGTCCAAAATGTTATGGCTAAAAAATGAACATGCAGAACTCTTCAAACGAGCAAAAAAGTTTATTGATATTAAATCTTTTATCTTTCACAAATTATTTAATACATATAAAATCGATTATTCAATAGCCTCGGCAACGGGAATGTTCAACATCTTTGATCTGAAGTGGGAACCCCAAGCATTACAATTACTTAATATAGAAGAAACACGTTTGCCGGAAGTAGTTGCTACGACAGATTTTGTCAAAGGAATCAATGACGAGTACGGTAAGATGTTGCATATCAGTGCGGATGTCCCGTTCATATTTGGCGCCAGCGATGGGGTGCTTTCCAATCTGGGTGTCGATGCCATTGATCAGGGGGTAGTTGCTGTCACTATTGGTACTAGCGGTGCCGTTCGAGTAGTCGTAGATACACCGATCATCGACCCGCAAGGAAGATTATTCTGTTATGCGCTGACTAAGGACAAGTGGGTAATTGGTGGGCCGGTAAATAACGGCGGAATAGTTTTGCGCTGGGTACGTGATCAATTATTCGACGCAAAGGTCAGCTATGACGAACTGACGCAAATAGCAAGTCAGGTACCTGCCGGTGCAAATGGTTTATTATTTCAACCATATCTAGGTGGAGAGCGTGCTCCGATTTGGAATGCCTATGCCCGTGGTTCCTTCTTCGGATTGACCCGTCAACATACCAGAGCTGACATGACTCGTTCCGCCTTGGAAGGTATCGTCTTCAACCTCTACGCAGTGATGAATTTGATTGAAAAAATAACGGGAAAACCAAGAAGGATTCAGGCCACTGGTGGATTTGCACGTTCAAAATTATGGTGTCAGATCTTGGCAGATATTTTTGATCAAGACGTAACTATCCCTAAGAGTTTTGAAAGCTCCTGTTTAGGTGCAGCTGTCTTGGGGATGTATTCTTTAAATCTGATCGATGATCTGACGGAAGTAAAGAATATGATCGGTATTACAGATATTTATCATCCTGATCCAGCAAATGTAGAAAGCTATCAAGAATTATTTCCGATTTGGCAACGAATCACCGAGGTGTTAGAACCAGAATACAAACTTCTTGCGGATTTTCAGAATAAATAAAAATGTCGTGCATCTGAACATGCACGACATTTTGTTATTTCAAACCGTTGGTGATTTCACTCTCAGAATTTGCTCTAAAGCCAGATTCTAAGCTGATGTCATGGCCTTTGACCATGTTTTGTACATAAGGAGCCGTGATCTCGAATGTGCTCGAGCCACTCGTGGAGAATGGAACCACAGTTTTTCCATCAAGGTTGAACTTTTCGAAGAAACTATTTATGACCATTGGTGGTTGCTCGTACCAAGTTGGGTAGCCTAAGTAAATTTTGTCATAATCGGTTAGATTCAATTGGCTAGTTATTTCTGGGTGCACGTTTGTGTCACGTTGTTTCTGAGCCAGTGCTGCTAAGTCGTCAAAGTTTGTGGGCCAGCTTTGATTTGATTTCAGTTCTTCGATATCAGAACCAGTCTTTTTAGCGATAGATTCCGCCGCATGCTTGGTATTTCCTGATGTAGTAAAATAAATAACAATAGATTTCAAAACAATTCCTCCTTTATTTGGAACAGAGTATCAATCGATGGGATCCAAAATTTTATAATTCAATCCTGATAACTTTAGGAATTCAGTCGAAATAGTTTCGATTGTAGAATTCTCATTAGATAATTTATCTATCAAAACGATATCAGGCACTTGATACACCTTCATCGACTCTACTATCGTAGGGATCAGGTCAACAGAAGATTGATCGTCAAGAGTTACTATGACTAGGTCTTGGTTTTCCATCGCTTTATCCAAAACCAATCTGTCTGAATAGTTTCTTCCTATAATAATAGTACGTGATTGTTTATCAAATAAATCATAAAGTTCTGATTGATCCTGCAATTGAGTTCCTAGAATTAAAACGTTTGTCATAGACTGCTCCTTTATTAGATATATTTATATTTTAAACCAATAAGATTATGAAAAGGGTATTATTACGTTTTTTAGTTTCTTCTATAAATACAACCTTCATAATAGACCTTCAAGTACACTTTAGAGCAAGGGTTTTCATAATAAAAAAATTAATAAATAAAAATCTTGCATTAAAGTATAGTTTAAGGTTTATATTAATACCAGAGAGTGAAAGAGAACATTCTCTCTGTTACTAATTAAAATAGAGAATGACAGTATATTGGGAAGCATGAGGTGAATCAAGATGGAAAATGTATTATTGATAGGTGCAAGTGGGTCAATCGGATCAGTCGTCAGACAGGACCTATTGACCTCAAGTGAAAATCATTTAACGTTGTTCGTTCGAGATGTCGATCGCTTAGGTGAGATAGACGAAGAAAGAGAGACAGTGTTTGCCGGCAATGCGACGAATATCGACGATGTTAACGCAGCTGTGGAGAATCAAGATGTTGTCTTCATCGGTGTTACGGGAGAACTACCACAAATCACCCAAAACGTCGTTGATGCGATGCACAATAATGGAGTCAAGCGTGTGATTTTGATCAGCTCTATGGGTATCTATAATGAAGTAAATTCTGATGGAAATAGTGATAACATTGAACCAGTCTTGATCCCATATCGTCAAGCTGCTGATATCGTTGAGGGTTCAGACTTGGATTCAACTGTTATCCGTCCTAGTTGGTTTGATGACAATGCCGACTTGAACTATCAAATAACTTTTAAGGGTGAGACTTTTGTCGGCAGAAATGTATCGAGAAGAAGTGTCTCAGACTTAGTAACTAGGATCATCAATGAACCAACGTTATACGAAAATGAAAGTCTTGGAATAAGTCGAGCATAGAGGTGATGGAATGAATATCAAAGAAATCGCAATGAAATATGAATTAAGTGAAGCTACGATCAGATACTACGAAAAAGTGGGGTTGATCCCACCAGTCCATCGCAACAGTGTTGGCTATCGTGACTTCACGCAAGAAGATGAGAATTGGATCAATTTTGCTAAATGCATGCGCATGTCTGGCATGTCAGTCGAGTCATTAGCTGAATATATTTCACTTTTTGGAAAAGGTGACGAAACTGTTGCCCGCCGTAAACAAATCCTCGAGGAACAACAAGCAGTTATCAAAGCCAAGCTAGATGAGATGCAGAATACATATGATCGTATCTCCATGAAGATCGATACATATGATGAGCACTTGGCAAAATTTGAAGAGGAACTCGAAAACCAAAAAGAAAATGTCTAATGTTACTTATTATTCAGTCATGAAAAATGATTCGTTGATTCAGCCCTGGACTAAGGACAGTCAAACAGTCATTAAAAAGTTAAAACAAGATCACAAAGGTGTCTTGATCAGTTTGACAGGTGATTCTCAGGCCTCGCTTGATGATTTGATAGATATTGGCAAGTTGAATATTTACGATCAAGAAACTATGGACGAGTTTATGAACGAAAAAACTTGCGGTGATATTTATTTGGATAATGCATTTACTTTAATAGATAGTTTAGAGACAAAATATGATGTGAATGATTCTCAATATTCATTTGAAATTTATCTCGCAACGGCATTAGCTAAGAAGATGCAAATATCTAAGAAAATGAGTTGGATTCTGATGACGGCCTTTATTAACCTGCATAATCCTCAATTGACAGATTTGATATTGGATTATCCGGGCCATGACTGGAAGCCTTTTGACAGTGAGTTTTTTGATAAATTAATAGAAAAACCCTACGATCCACCATTTTTGAATCAAGATAGGGAGATCACTACTTACTTCAAATCAGAATTGTTTGAATATAATTTAGTTGCTAAGGCGTTCCAAGATTTGAACGAATTGAGGAAGATAGGTAACGATAAATTGTCTTTGAACAAATTACAAAACCAACATTCTTTTGAATTAGTCAGAATGAGTTTTGAATTGTTGAAATATTTTTCATAAGGTAAAATAAGAAAAAAGCCCATTTAACGGGCTTTTTTGTTTTTTTTAATAAATTATTAAAAAATAATTTCAAAAAAAGTTGTAAATTATTAGTATTTTTCTGAAATTTACTATCACCCGTAGTTATTGGTATGATAGGATTTTGCTTATCAATTGTTGCAGTTGTGTTACTAATGTTACATAAATGCCGGGTTTTGTAATGCTATTTAGGTTTTTGTGTAACATAAGCCTGTTATTATATCTCTCATAGCGTTGAGAGCTAAAGAAAATATAAGGATGTTTTAAATTTATGAAAAAAGTATTATCTATTGCTTTATTAAGTACAACAGCCCTAACTGCAATGGGAGCAACTGCAAAAACTGCTGAAGCTGCGATCACAGTAGACAGCACTCGCGTGACAGTTGAAGCAGGTGACACATACAAGAGTATCGCTGCTAATAATGGAGTTACAATTGCAGAACTAGAACAAGCTAACGGTCGTGAAGTTGGTGGATTCGACTTGATCTTCCCAGGAGAAACAGTTTATCTACCATCAGCAACTGCACAAGCTACTACAGAATCAACACAAACTGCTCAAACAGAACAAGCTACACAAACAGCTCAAACACAAGCTGTTCAAAGTACAACTACTAACACAACAACAAGTACAGGTACAGCAGCTGGTACTTTCAAGATCAGTTTTTATGATCCAGCTGTCTTAGGTTCAAACATGGGTTATAGCGGTGTTGCTGCTAACTTATCAGTATTCCCTAAGGGTACACAATTGAAGATCACATTGGCTGACGGTACAGTATTGTACAGAACAGTTAATGATACGGGAACATTTGCATACAGCAATCCACAACAATTAGACGTTGCAATGCCAAATGCTTCAATTCCTTCATATGGTGTAACTTCAGCTACAGTTGAAGTACTTTAAGATTTAATTACCAAAAAATTTATTGCATTTGAATAGTTTCAAGACAAAACCCGATGAGAAGTCCGAGAAATCTTTTAATAGATTTTTCGGGCTTTTTTGGTGTCTTCCAACATATGGTAATCTATTCTCATAAGAGAGGTGCTGAACATGGACAATTTCAAGGCAATCGTCGTAGAGGATGAGCAGGGATTCAATTATGGTATAAAAAAAATCACTTTAAAGGACTTATCAAGTGGTAGTGTTTTGGTCAGAGTTGCGTATAGTTCCATCAATTACAAGGACATGCTGGCACTTCAACCTCACGGTGGGGTGATCCGTGATTATCCGATGATTCCGGGGATCGATGCAAGTGGTGTCGTTGTAGAATCAAGTGATCCTCGATTCACATCGGGAGATGAGGTCTTGATCACAGGCCTTCAGCTGGGGATGTCTCACACTGGAGGCTTGTCTGAGTATGTCAGAGTTCCAGCTGATTGGCTGGTTAGATTACCAGCACGATTGTCGATGAAACAGGCGATGATAATTGGTACGGCTGGATTTACAGCCGCATTATCAATTGATAAGTTATCGAATAACGGCATGGTTCAAGTTGATGATCCAGAAGTGTTAGTTACTGGGGCAACTGGTGGAGTGGGTAGTATTGCCGTTCAAATGTTAGCTCAGATGGGATTCACTCACATCAATGCATTGGTCAGAAAGGATTATCAAGAAGAAGTTGCTAGAAAATTAGGAGCTACTAGTATCTTGAGACCAGTGGACATTGCAGCCAATGGCAAACCGTTAGATAAACAAAGGTTTGATTTTATCATAGATACAGTAGGTGGTGAAGTGGCTTCTAGCTTGTTGTCGAAGATTTATTACGGCGGCAGTATGACAATGTGTGGTAATGCAGGTGGAATCAAGCTGGATACAAACGTCTTACCGTTTATTTTGCGTGGTGTAAGTTTATTCGGTATCGACTCGGTCAATTATCCCATCGCACAACGAGCACGGATCTGGGAAAAATTCACTGCTGAATGGAATGTGTTTGAGAAGTTACAATACAATGAAGTGGGACTGGATGAGGTACCAGAAGTTATTGAACAAATAAAAAATGGTCATCATATCGGACGTACCATCGTTAATCTGACTGATGGTGAGTCAAAATCTACCGACTAAACAATCACCTAATGATACAATTAACGTATTTCGGAGGATAAATTATGACAGAGACACAAACTTCACTGATGAATCAACAATTAGATGCTTTATTATTTCAAGAGACTAACCTAGTCACAAATCTGGCAAACGCCAGTGCCTTGATCAACGATACTTATGAAGATATCAACTGGGCAGGATTTTATTTGTATAATCCTGAAACTGGTGAATTGGACTTAGGACCCTTTCAAGGAAAAGTCGCATGTATGCACATCAAACCCGGTTCAGGGGTAGTGGGTACGTCGTTTAAGACACAAGAAATTCAACGTATCGCTAACGTGCATGAGTTCCCAGGTCATATCGCCTGTGATAGTGCCAGCAATTCTGAAATTGTCGTACCTATTACTAAGGGAGATCACCAGATTGGTGTGTTGGATATTGATTCACCGTCATTGGATAGATTTACTGCTGAGGACGAGATTGAACTGACAGAGTTCGTTGAGATTTTGACGAGTCATTTAAATTAAAAAGGTTGATGACAAGATTTTAAGTCTTGTTCATCAACCTTTTTATTCTGTTGCTTCTGAACTCAAAATCTTATTAAAAATCATAGGACATATAATACAAGTTATGATAGCAGCCAGTGTAATAGCTCCATTTTGGGCCTCGTCAATAATTTTTAAACTCTGCCCGACTTGTAAGATCGGTAATACCAAGGTAATAGTTGTCGACATCAATATGGCGGCTCCGAATGACTTTTTGTTGCCAAACTTATGTCTCAAGACGAAGAAGATGATCGACTTGGCTAATATAAAGGCTACCAGGAAGACGGGAATCAGGATCAGTGCATTTTGATCTTGAAACATGGTTCTTAAATTAAGATTTACACCTGTGACGATGAAGAAAATCGGCACGAAGAATCCATATGCCATCGAACTAAGCTTTTCTTGAGTATCTTTTTTGGGATTGAGCAGTTTCATTACTACTCCGGCTAAGAAAGCACCTAGGATGCTTTCAGCTCCGATTTGTTCAGCTACGGTTACTAAAGTAAAAATCAAGAAGAAGGCCAAACGAATATCTAACTGTGTTGTAGTCTTGTCGATGTTATCGAAGAAGACATAAACTCGCTTGAATCTTCTCAATAGAAAAATAGCAACGATGAAGATAACTGGTAATAAGAAAGCTGAAAAATAATTTTTTTGTTGGACGGCAGAATAAATCGTCAATGCGACTAAGGGGATGAACTCGCCCATAGCGGATATCAACAACAGCGTTTGACCGTATTCGTTGTTCAATAAACCGGCCTCAGTCAGTAACGAGATGATGACACCTAGGGCGACGGTACTGACTAAGATAGTTGCCAAAATCACATTGTCGAACAAATCGAGATGATAGAGGACGATACTTAATACGATCGACATGGCGAGCACCGAGGTAAAACTACCAAATGCCAAACCTAAAGGAGATTTTTCAGCTCCTTTAGGTTTTTTTTCGAACAGTGAAAAGTCTATTTCCATCCCACCTAAGAAAATCAGCATGATAACACCCAGGTTTGCTAGATATGTCAGAGTGGAATTAGGCTGAATCAGATTAAAGCCAGTTTTACCAATAATTATTCCCATGATAATTTCAGCAACAGTTCCCGGTATTCTAGTGATGCGGAAACGAGCCATTATCAGAGGTGTTGCCAATGCGGCAAATAGCGTGATCAATATTGAAAATTTACTCATTTTAAACCCCTTAAATATTTCTATTTATTGAGTTTAGACTAATTGAGGATAAATTCAAATGAAATGTTTAATATTATTCAATTGCTCTAGAAATAATATATGTTTTGTGTTTAATTGTAGTTGTAAGTGATTTTGTAATAGTTACTGTGGAGGATAATTTATTATGAGATATAAACAATCGAAGAAGTACCCAGATATTATTCCTAGAAAGAAAATTTATCAGAATAGTAAAAACTGGATAGTTAAAACTAGTCTGGGTTTTGCCGGAGGCTTGGCATTGTTGGGAATGACCCAGTCAATCACGGTGCGCGCTGATGATGTTAGTGATGAGACCACGCCTCTTAGTCAAAGCATCTCCGAGCCCAGCGCTGATGATACCAATCAGACTGATGCGTCAAGTAGTTCTGATCAAGTAGTGACAAATAACAATTCTTCCACACCTAATAGCACTGCAAACAATGATTCGAACAGTGCTTCGAATAATATTTCAATAGATGCGAAGAAATTAACAGACACTGTGACGGGATCCAGTGATGAATCATCAAATGTGGGAATTGATTCTAATGGTAATAGTACGAATGATGTAGATGGTGCAAACGGCACTGCTCCGAGCGCTACTTCTGAAGCCAATACTAATACGACCGATGTGCAACAGACAACTACAAGTGCGGCAACTGAGGTTCCGGATTCAAACACCTACGGAATAGATTGGAATATCACTGATGATGGGGTATTGCATATTCAAGGTGGCACGCTGGAGGATACGACTTATGATAGTGATACCATATCAAACAGTACCGGTCCCTGGACGCAAAGCCAAAAGGATAAAGTAACATCGATTTCTTTTGATGGAGATGTCACCGCCTCAAATAGCATTGCGGGTTTGTTCTATAATTTTAATAATTTGAAAAATATTGAAAATCTAAACCGTTTGGATACATCCAATGTTACAGACATGAGCGGGTTATTTTCTCAATGCTCCTCACTACAGTCAGTCGATTTATCTAATTTTAAAACATCCAAAGTTACAAATATAACTGAATTATTCAGAAATTGTTCAGGATTAACGACAGCTGATTTGTCAAGTTTCAAAGATGCTACTCTGAAAAATATGACAGGGTTATTTTTGGGTGCGAATAAATTAGGATCAGTTAATGTCGAGGGACTTGATGTTTCTGGGGTTACTAGTTTTCACAATGTATTTGCATATTGTACGAGTTTACAAAATTTGAATATTTCTAGCTGGAATATGACTAAGGCATTAATTTTAAATCACATGTTCTATACTTGTTCGGCCTTGAGCGCTATCACTTTACCTTCGGAGGGGATATCTACCAAAGTGAGTTCAGATGCAATTTGTGATTTTTCTAACATGTTTGCAAACTGTGACGGTTTGGTATCACTGGATATTTCAAAGATCAATACAGCTATTAAAAATGCTACAAGAGTCGACATGCTTAGCTTCAGCCAAGGATACAGTGATTCTTATAACAAATTAGAGAGCCTAACATTATCTACGATAAATGACCTCACGGCTACTGGATATAAGACGATTATTCTCGGTAAAAAATCCGATGATCGTCGTGCAAATGGCTGGACGGATGGTGATGGCACAATTTTGGGTACTGATGATTTAGGAAGTCGATACTCTTCTACGGTGAATGGTGGCAATGTTACCTGGATGATTGATTATGCAGACTATGTAAGTTTTGATGTTAAATATGTTGCTGAAGATGATCCTACCAATATACTATATACGACTACAATTGATAAAAGTGACAAGTACGTGGTTGGTGATTCTTTTACTCCGAAAAGTTTGAGTAAGTTTGTCGATGGTAAAACAAATTATAAGGGATATGATGCGACATCTGTACCTGCCGCAACAAATGTTCCTGGCAATAGAGTGATTATTGTCAAAGTTCCCAAGGCACTAGTCTATGAACCGTTTACTTGGCAGATTGTTGAGACAGATACTAATGGTAAAGAGCTTAAAACTACTACAATAGAGTTGCCAATCAGAGATAATTCAGCTACACAAATTTTTAATGATGGTTTATTGAAGCTTTCTGATAAAAAACTAGTTTTATACGATGAAGATAATAAAAATGGAACTTATATAGAGTTACCTGGTTCCCCCGCCCCCTTTCACATAACAGCAGACTTATTAGAACAGATTGGCTTGTCTGACTCAATAACTGCTGGTAACCTTATTAGCATGCTGGGGATAGTGCCAGATAATGGTCTGATTGAAAAATACTATGCTGGCCAGACCTATATAGTACACGCCGTCTACGAACCAGAAAAAGACACCAATACAAATGGCGGTGGTGGTGGTTCCCACAACAACTCTGATCAAGATGACGAGGACACGACTGGAACGGTAGATAAGATAAATCAAACTATCTCGATCCATCCCAACAGTCCCGCCGTCCAGACATACGACAACGAAGGTAATCCTACTGAAAAGATCAAGTTGAATCCAACCAGTAATTGGTCTAGCGATGCCGTCATGACTTTAGACGGTACTAAGTATTATCGTGTCGCCACAAATCAATGGGTCAAGGCTAGTGACGCTTACGTCTATCATGCAAAAGACGTCAACGTCCGTGTCTACCGCGATGTGCTCGGTAGATTAAAGGATTCAGAGATCGATGCGGTCAATCGCGCACTCAAATCAAAGAGTGAGTGGAAGTCAGATAGATATGTGATGTTTGATGATGCACAATATTACCGTGTGGCTACGAATGAATTCGTGAATGCCAGTGATGTCTATGAATATATTAATGTCAGCGGTACACTAACTACTAACTCATGGACTGACTTGTATGATGAACGTGGCAATAAGCTAACTTCACATCTCAATAGTGGGGAAGTCTATGCGATAGATAAGATGATCAACATCGATGGTGTGGATTATTACCGTGTTGCTACTAACAAGTTTGTTAGAGCTACTGACGATATTGTTATCAACTAAGAAACAAATCAAATAAGGACCTCTCACATAGGAGAGATCCTTATTTATTTTTGTA
Organism: Companilactobacillus sp. y65-5; assembly: GCF_057541095.1. Lineage (NCBI taxonomy): Bacteria > Bacillati > Bacillota > Bacilli > Lactobacillales > Lactobacillaceae > Companilactobacillus > Companilactobacillus sp. y65-5. The sequence continues at coordinate 628,809 of NZ_BAAJOA010000001.1, read as the reverse complement.
TGACTATATATTTTTTAATTTTATTTCTCAAACAATGAATTTACAGCTACGTCAACAGCATCTTGGTCAGCGAGATATGGAATTGTGATGTGATCAGTTCCAGCATTCATCTTGTTGTATTCAATTGATGTTTCGATAGCGTGTGGGTTACGAGCCCAGCTACGACGAGCTACTCCACCCATTGTGTCCCAAGCAATTGATGACTTGATGATTTCATCGACTTCTGCAGAACCATCTAATACTAATCCAAATCCACCATTGATGGCTTTACCAATACCAACGCCACCACCGTTGTGGAGTGCAACTAATGTCATACCACGGGCAGCGTTACCAGCGTAGCATTGTGTTGCCATATCAGCGCAGACGTTACTTCCGTCTTTGATATTTGATGTTTCTCTAAATGGTGAGTCTGTTCCTGATACGTCGTGGTGATCACGTCCTAGCATAACTGGACCGATCTTACCTTCACGCACTAATTCGTTGAATTTGAGCGCGATATTTACACGTCCGTAACAATCTTGATAGAGGATACGTGCTTGAGTACCAACAACTAAGGCATTCTTTTCGGCGTCTCTGATCCAATTATAATTGTCACGATCTTGGTAACGACGATTAGGGTCGATCACGTCCATAGCTGCGTGGTCAGTTTGAATCAAGTCTTCATGTTTGCCACTTAGACATACCCAGCGGAATGGTCCATATCCATAATCGAATAACATTGGTCCCATGATGTCTTCAACGTATGAAGGCCAGATGAATCCGTCCTTGTCATCGTGTCCGTTCTTTGAGATCTCTGTGATGCCTGAATCATAGATCGACTTCATGAATGAATTACCATAGTCGAAGAAGTATGTCCCGTCAGCGACTAATGACTTGATAGCATTGAAGTGACGTTCCAATGTCTTGTCAACTAAGCCACGGAATTTTTCTTTGTCGTCAGCGAGCATGGCTGTTCTTTCGTCAAAGGTCAAGCCAACAGGGCAGTAGCCACCTTCATAGACGTTGTGACAAGATGTTTGATCTGACAACAAGTCGACATGTAAGTCTGTTCCGTTGATATATTCTAGCAAGTCAACGATATTACCATGGAAGGCGATAGATGTACTTTCGCCACGTTCCATGTAATCTTTGGCCATCGTTACAGCTTGTTCAGGTGTTTCAGCGAGCTTACTTACCCAGCCTTGACTCATACGTGTATCGATTCTTGATCTATCGACTTCAGCGATGATGGCTACTGATTTTGCGATTTCAGCTGCTTTACCTTGAGCACCACTCATGCCACCTAATCCAGATGAGATGAATAATTTACCTGTTAAATCGCCATCGTCAGGAATGCCTAATTTTAATCTACCAGCATTCAAGAGGGTATTAAAAGTTCCGTGAACGATACCTTGAGGTCCGATATACATCCAACCACCAGCGGTCATTTGGCCGTAGTTAGTAACGCCCATTTCTTCGGCAACTTCCCAGTCGTCGATGTTGTCATATTCTCCGACCATCAAGCCGTTAGTGATGATTACACGTGGTGCAGTCTTCTTAGACTTGAATAATCCCAATGGATGTCCTGATTCAACTACTAATGTTTGTTCGTCAGTCATAGCTTGCAAGTATTTTTTGAGTAAACGATATTGCATCCAGTTGTGACATACTGAGCCAGTTTCTCCATATGTAACTAGTTCGTAAGGATAGAGTGCTACGTCGAAATTCAAGTTGTTGTCAATTTGGACTTGAATTGCTTTACCAGCAGTACATTTTCCTTCGTACTCATCGATAGGCTTGCCATAGATTCTTTCTTTTGGATACCAACGATAACCATAGATACGTCCACGAGTTCTTAATTCTTCTAAGAACTCAGGAATAACTACATCGTGAAATTTAGGATGAACATAGCGAAGTGCGTTTTTCAATGCTAGTTCTGTTTGTTCTTTTGTCAAACGGAATCCACGATCAGGTGCACGTCTAATTCCTTCTTGGAAAACAGTTTTTTCTGGTAATTCGTCGTCCAACTTGATTGTCATTGCTTCTTCCATTTCTTTGTAATCGATCATCTTAATAGCCTCCTAGTTACATACTCTTATTTGTATTGACTTAGACTTATTTAATACTGCAAGTTCAGTATATTAAGCATGTGTCAATTGAGAGTCTATACTGAGAATTTATTATTTGATCAGTGGCTACCAAAACGGCAATCCTTTTTTTGACACAAATTTGACAGTGAATATTTAGAATGGAGGAAAAGTCATAATTGATGGAGTGTGCATAATGAAAGCAGATAAGATCTTAAGTAATTTTAGTCAGATTTTTTGTCCCTCAGATATCGGTCATCCATTGAGAGGCGAAGAAATGAACGACGCTACGATAGTTGAGAACGGATATATTGCCATAAAAGACGGTAAAATATTAGCTATTGCTGCTGGTGATCCTGACGCTGAATTAGTCGATGATTCGACTGAAATCGTAGATTGCACTGGCAAGATGGCTACACCGGGTTTGATCGATTGTCACACACACTTGGTATATGGTGGTAGTCGTGAAAATGAATTTTCTAAAAAATTAAACGGTGTGCCATATCTAGATATCCTCGCTGCTGGCGGTGGTATCTTGAGTACTGTTAATTCTACTAGAGATGCTGATTTTGATACATTGTATGACAAGACATCTAAGTTAGTTGATGACATGATAATTCACGGTGTTACGACTGTTGAGGCTAAGAGTGGTTACGGGTTGAATTGGGAAACTGAAAAGAGACAGTTAGAAGTCATCAAGAAGATCGATGAAGATCACGATATGGACTTGGTTTCGACCTTCATGGCGGCACATGCCATTCCTCCAGAATATAAGGGTAGATCTGATGAATTTATTGATATGATCGTTGAAGATATGTTGCCAAAGGTCAAAGCAGAACATCTCTCCGAATTTTGTGACATCTTCTGCGAAACAGGTGTCTTCACGGCTGAACAATCAAAACGTCTATTACAAGCTGCTAAAGATCAATGCTTCAAGTTGAGAATCCATGCTGATGAGATCGATTCGATCGGCGGTGTAGACGTTGCAGCTGAACTAGGTGCTGTCAGTGCTGAACACTTGATGGTCATCACGGATGAAGGTATCGATAAGTTAAGCAAGGCTCACGTTATTGGTAATCTCTTACCGGGAACGACTTTCAGTTTGATGCAAGATACTTATGCTCCAGCTAAGAAGATGATCGATAGTGGTATGGCGATCACTTTGACCACAGATAGTAATCCCGGCAGTTGTCCAACTTCCAATCTACAATTCATCATGCAGCTAGGTACATTCATGATGAAATTAACACCGATTCAAGTTCTCAATGCTGTAACGATCAATGCAGCGTATTCAGTTTGTCGTAACGAATCGATCGGAAGTTTTGACGAAGGCAAGAATGCTGATATTACAATTTTTGATTCACCAAACATCGACTATCCATTTTATTTCTTTGCAACTAATCTAGTAAGTGAAGTTTATAAGAATGGTAATTTAGTCGTTCAAGATAGACAGAGAGTATAGTTCCACTTGACTAGAGACCGAAACGTTTATGTTCCGGTCTTTTTATTTGCATTTTTTGTCTTTTAAAGTTTGAGACTGTTATCGGTTTCACAAATTGTTGTCTTTTGACCTTTTTTTGACGTATAGTATTTGTGAGGTGAGCATAGCATGAAGAAAATACTAAAATTTCAATTGTTTGGTAATCCCAAGATTTATTTAGCCGATCAACAGATTTTTTTCTCCTTCTCCAAAATCAATGCTCTTTTGTATTATTTAGCCGTAAATCAGTCGATCAGCAGGGATGAAATTGCCGGATTGCTGTGGCCGAATAAATCCGAACAGAGTGCCAGAAAGAATCTCCGTAATACGATTTATCAGGCAAACAAAGTTTTGGGTGACGACTATATCGTTTCTCCAAACAAATCTGTTTTGCAGTTGAATGAAGAATTATCCGTTCAGAGTGATGTTGAGGAATTTTTATCGGCACCGACTGAACAACTAAGTAAGTATCAAGGTGAGTTTTTGAAAGGATTCTTCTTGAAAGACTCAGAAAATTTCGATCAGTGGACGACGCGGATGCGGAATATTTATGAACAAAAATTCGTACATAATTGTTACCATAAGGTTTCGAAGGATATCGCTAACAATCAATTGGAAGATGTAGAACGAAATATTCAACGACTGATTGCGATCGATGAATACGATGAAAGAAACTATCAATTACTGATGCGCTTCTATCAAGATAGTCATCGCAACGGCAAGGTCATTGAATCATACTATGAATTAGTCAATACGCTAAAAGAAGAACTTGGCATCAAACCGAGTGAGGAAACACGTAAGATTTACGAGAAGACTTTGGAAATCGTAAATCGCAAGAAAAACCGCGAGGAGAATCTAGAGAATTTTCACTTCTTTGGTCGTACTAATGAGATCGAAGTTTTAGAAGCAAATTTTGACGCCTTTTTCCATGATGATAATTTCAAGTCAGTTATCATACAAGGTGATGCTGGAATCGGCAAGACAGCACTCGCTAATTTGGTGATCAATAATGTTCACAGCAAGCATATATTGTTGAATTTTACTTGTTTTCATTCCGAAAGATTATTTACACTCAGACCGTGGCGTGAGTTGTTACAAAAAATCGAAATAATTCTCAAGGACAATGAAATCGTCACTTCCAATTTATTTGAAAAAACTTGTCAAAAATTCTTTCCATGTTATTCCAATGACAGCCTGCAAAATTTTGACGATCAAATGACGGACGATCAGATCAACTATTTGTCACAAATCATCTTAGAGTCATTGAAAATAATTGAACGTGATAATAAATTGATCATCAATATTGATAATTTACAGTGGATGGACGAATGGAGTTTGAAATTATTAACTAGTCTGATGTTGCATGATCAAGAAACCTTATTCTTGTTGACGCTGAGATCTAATTATCAGACTCATATTGATGATTTCATCAACACCGTCAATCATTATGGTAGATTGAATATTATTGATTTACAGCCGTTCAGTCAAGACTCGATATCTTCATTTATGGAAAAACAAATTCCGTCTAATGGTTTAGACTTTGCGGCTTTAGATGAGCTATACGATGAATCAGAAGGTAATCCCTTCTTCCTGATGGAATATGTTAGACAGATCAGACTAGGCCTGCGCCCCGACTTCATGACGCCAAAGATTCAAAAAGAATTAAAGTTTATCTTACAAGATTTGGAACCGAGCGAAGAAGAGATTTTAGAGGTGGTTTCATATTTTCCTGAGGGGGCACCGCTAAAGATCGTCTCGACTTTGTTGAACCGTACTGAAGATAGCATCGCCAAGGATATCGCTCGCATCAAACAGCACCAGCTGATCAGTGAGTACATGGTTGAAGGCGAGATTCATCTGAGTTTCCTTCATAAGAAGTTTAGAGAATTTATTTATTCACAACAAGCACCGTCAAAATTACGAGTGATCCACGAAAAAATCGCTGTTTTATTGGAACAAAAATTGCGCTCTGCTGATGATGAATCGGCATTACTGTCGCAAATTGCTTATCACTATAAGTATGCTAATCAGGAATTAAAGTCGTTAGATTATGAATTATCACACTTACAGATTTCACTAAAATTCCAACATGAATTGTTCCCGATATATTCGGAGTACAACAAGGAGTCTATCGAATTAGGTGACATCGAATGGCACAATGAATTGACTAAGTTCAAGCAAATCGGAGAACGACTCAAAGCGATTGAATACCAATATGAAGGTAATCAAACTTATGAATTGTTACTAATGAAGTATTTGTACTTTGAAGGTCGCTACTTTATCAATAGTGGTAATTACAATCAAGGTATCGAAAATATTCAGCGAGTCATCGTTAAAGCTAAGGAACTTCATCACGATGACTTCCTGATTCGTGGTTATCGTCAGATGATTTATTATTACATTCAGACTGACAATGCGACTGACATGGCACACTATATTGACTTGGCAATGAGTATTTCGATCAAGTCAAACGACCACCAGTCGATTGGTATTTTGTTACGACTCAAGGGATTGTACAATTTGATGATCGGTAATTTAACTGAGGCCGAACACTTATTGATCGAGTCGATCACGATTTTTACTATCTCTGATGAAGTTAGGGAGAAGTATTCCAGTAATATCGCGGCGGCTTATGATTATCTGGCGGAGATCGAACGGTTGCGTGAGAATTACGATGCGGCTATTAAAAATGAGAAGAAGGCTATCGAGCTCTGTGAAGAGACTGGTTTGAAGACTAGTTTGGTTATTTTTTATGTAGATATGGGTATCTCGATGTTTGCTAACGAAGATTATAGTGGTTCGAAGATTTATCTTCAGAAGGCTCAGCAACTCTACGACAATCTATCCTCGCCATGGAAACGGACGCAATTAAATGCTTATTTGGCACTTAACGAATTACATGATGGCGATTACGAATCTGTCATGCGGTTCTTATTGAGCTTCAACGAATACTACACTTACTTGTCCAACCCAAGGGACATGGGGATCGTCTATTTCATTCAAGCTATCGTTAAGAATATGCTCAATCAGCAGTTGATAACTGATTCTTCGTTGTCAGAGTTACTCGGTCAAGATGAATCATTTTATTTAGCAAAGGCAAGAGAAAATTTGAGTCAGTATCGTGACCAATTCGAGTTACAGTATTTAGACGGTATTTTTGACGGAAATAACTCGATCGAGACTAATTAGTAAATTAAAAAAATTATATTAATAAAGGCGCCAAGAATGATAATTATTGTCATTTTTGGCGCCTTTTCTGCTTTTTCGTGAGATTAGAAAAATTTAATTTTAGTGAATATTTTTTAATGTTTGTATCTATTAAACGTCAAATGACCTAGTCATGAAGATTAGATTACTTGACAAACCATTTACACCAATTTGGGATATTTTTATACTTATCAGCACTATTGCTTTCTATTAATAAATTTAATAGTTAATATCGTTAAATCAAATTAAAGTATTGATAGATATATCTTTCAGAGCATATTAATCTCAAAAATCACTGTCAAAAAAGTGTCAAATTTTTAATCTTTGAACATATGTTTAAACATATATCATAATTTCTTGAAGATTATTTATAAAATTCAAACATTAGAATCGCCGGATACCTTGATATGAGTGCTATTGACCCACTTTTACTACCGTGATAAGTTAATAGCGGTTAATGAAAGCGATAACAAGTATAAACAGGTTTTAGACTAAACTCGGGGGCCGTCCAATTTTGGATGATTGATAAAAATCGAGGTGATGAGTTTTTATGTGACCCATGGAAATCTGAGTTTGTTGTCTTTTGTTAAAACAATCAAGTACACAAATTTGAAAGGATGTTTGATCATGGATAAATTAATTGAATGTATTCCAAATTTTAGTGAAGGCAGAAATCAAGAAACAATTGATGGATTAGTTGAGACAGCTAAGGGAATCCAAGGTGTCACACTATTAGATCACTCTTCAGATACAAATCACAATCGTAGTGTATTTACATTAGTTGGAGACGAGGATGGGATCCAAGAAGTTGCTTTCCAACTCGTTAAATATGCAAGTGAACATATCGATATGACTAAGCACGAAGGTGGACACCCACGTATGGGAGCTACTGACGTCGTACCATTTGTACCTATCAAGAACATCACCGCAGAAGAATGTGTTGAAATTTCCAAAAAAGTTGCAAAACGTGTAAATGACGAATTACAAATTCCAATCTTCCTATATGAAGATTCAGCATCTACACCAGCACGTAGAAACCTTGCTAAAGTAAGAAAAGGCCAATTCGAAGGAATGCCAGAAAAACTTCTTCAAGACGAATGGGCACCTGACTATGGCGAAAGAAAGATTCACCCAACAGCTGGTGTAACAGCAATTGGTGCACGTATGCCATTAGTTGCATTCAACGTAAACTTAGATACAGATGATGTTACGATCGCCAAAAAGATTGCTAAGATCATCCGTGGTTCAAGTGGCGGTTTCAAGTATTGCAAGGGAATCGGACTGATGCTTGAAGACCGTAATATCGCTCAAGTTTCGATGAACATGGTTAATTACGAAGGAACACCACTATATCGTACATTTGAAACAATCAAGTTTGAAGCTAAACGTTATGGAGTAAACATCATCGGTAGTGAAGTGATCGGATTAACACCTGCTAAAGCATTAGTAGACGTTGCTGAATACTACTTACAAGTTGAAGACTTCGATTACGACAAGCAAGTTCTAGAAAATCACTTAATCTAAGGAGAATGATCAATGAAATTAACTGATATGCAAGTACGCGAATTCATGACCGTTCTAGGTTCTGATGAACCAGCTCCTGGTGGAGGCTCCGCTTCCGCACTAGCAGGTTCGATGGGGATCTCACTTACTAAGATGGTTACGGAACTAACGATCGGTAAGAAGAAGTATCTAGAATTCGAAGATGTTGCAAAAGAAACTCGTGAAAAAGCTACAAAACTGCAAGCTGAGTTGCTCGATGCAATTGACAAAGATACCGAAGCATTCAATGAAGTTTCAGCGGTATTCTCAATGCCAAAGTCAACTGATGAAGAAAAGGCTGCACGTAGAAGTGCAATGCAACAAGCATTGAAAGGCGCTACCAAAGCTCCTTTCAGCATTATGGAACAATGTGTTGAAGCATTGAGAGTAACTGAATCTATCATCGGTAAATCAAATACTAATGCCGCAAGTGATCTAGGGGTAGCAGCTTTGAACTTGAAGTCAGCACTTCAAGGAGCATGGCTCAATGTATTGATCAACTTATCTGGTATCAAAGATGAAGAATTCGTTACTGAATACAAACAAAAGGGAACGGTCTTACTAGATGAGGGATGTCCTTTGGCAGATACAATTTATCAAGAAATTTTAAAAGTGGTGTAACTGTTAATACCAATGAGAAGGGCGGAGTTAAATATTATGGCAAATTTATCTGATATTGAAATTGCAAGTCAAGTTGAAATGGAACCGATCCAAAATATCGCTAAGTCAGTCGGTATTTCTGAAGATGATCTATCAATGTATGGCAAGTACAAAGCCAAAATCGATATTAACAATATGACTGGTCTAGATGATGCCAGTCAACGTGGAAAACTCATCTTAGTTACAGCTATTACACCAACTCCAGCTGGTGAAGGTAAGACCACGGTGTCAGTTGGTTTGGTTGATGCATTATCAAATATTGGTAAAAAAGCTGCGATCGCAGTTCGTGAACCATCATTAGGACCTGTCTTTGGAATCAAGGGTGGTGCTGCTGGTGGTGGACATTCACAAGTAGTTCCAATGGAAGATATCAATTTACACTTCACAGGTGATTTTCATGCTATTGGAGCCGCTAATAACTTATTGGCAGCTTTACTAGATAATCACATCCATCAAGGCAATGCTTTGAACATTGATACTCGTAAGATCACTTGGAAGCGTGTAGTGGATATGAATGATCGTCAACTACGTCATATCGTTGACGGCTTGCAAGGTCGTGTCAACGGTGTTCCTCGTGAAGACGGCTATGATATCACAGTTGCTTCAGAAGTTATGGCTGTGTTGTGTCTATCAAACAACATTACAGAACTCAAATCAAAATTACGCAAGATGATCGTTGCCTACAACATGGATGGTGATCCTGTTACTGCAGGTGATCTCAAGGCTGAAGGAGCATTGACGGCATTACTCAAAGATGCAATCAATCCTAATATCGTTCAAACATTGGACCACACACCTGCCTTCATCCATGGTGGACCATTCGCAAATATCGCTCACGGATGTAACAGTATCTTGGCTACTAAATTAGCTCTTAAATACGCTGACTACGCAGTTACAGAAGCAGGATTCGGTGCTGACCTTGGTGCAGAGAAGTTCATCGACATCAAGTGCCGCTTGGCAGACATGCAACCAGATGCTGTAGTCTTAGTAGCAACAGTTCGTGCCTTGAAGATGCACGGTGGCGTTAAGAAGACAGACCTCAATGAAGAAAATGTGGCAGCAGTTGAAGCCGGACTACCAAATATGAAGAAACACATTGATAACATTCAAAACGTATACGGTATGCCAGTTGTAGTTGCTATCAACAAATTTCCTAATGATACAGATGCTGAATTGGCAATTGTTGAAAAGGCTTGTGAGGAATTAGGCGTTAAAGTAGCTCTTGCAGATGTATGGGGCAAAGGTGGAGCAGGTGCAGTTGACTTAGCAAGTGCCGTTGTTGAAGCTGCTGACAAACCAAACAACTTTAGCTTCGTATATGACTTAGAAGACTCGATCGAAGAAAAACTAGACAAGATCGTACAAAAGGTTTACGGAGGAAACGGCGTAGAATTCACACGTGGTGCACGTAAACAATTATCAGAACTAGAAAGACTAGGATTCAATGAATATCCAATTTGTATGGCAAAGACACAATATTCATTCTCTGATGACGCTAAGAAGTTAGGTGCACCAACAGACTTTACAGTTAAAATCAGTAACTTAAAAGTTTCTGCAGGTGCTGGATTCATCGTTGCTCAAACTGGAGCAATCATGACAATGCCAGGATTACCAAAATCACCAGCAGCAGAACGAATCGATGTTGATGAGAATGGAAATATTTCTGGATTATTCTAGAAATGGAATTAATTAAGATAGCAGAGAATGATTATCAAATTTCCAATTGGAGTGGAGGTCAGACAACACAGTTTTATCTGTCTCCAACTAATGGTAAATATCGACCAGGCAATTTTGACTATCGGATTTCAAGTGCGACTGTTGAATTAGATACGACAGAATTTACCCCCTTGCCAGGTTACAAGAGAATTATTTTACCACTGCAAAATCAATTAGTATTGGAAAATAATGCAAAGACGATCACTTTGGAACCTTTTCAAAAATATTATTTTGCAGGTGATGACAAGATTACTAGTCATGGCAAATGTGTTGATTTCAATTTGATATATCGTTCTGATTTAGAGGGACATGTCAATTTTCTAATCGATAATAAATCTTTGAAGCTACAAGCGGATACGGAATACATTTGTTATTTCTTACACGGATGCTCAGTGATTTTTAAAGACGACGAATCAATACAAAGTAAATTCGTTAGTAAAAATGAATCTTTATATTTTAAAACAAATTCAACCTCGACAATGTTTGTGACAAGTGCGGCAGGTTCTTCAATAAATCCTATGGCCATTTTAGTTTGGACAAGTGAGAAGGAATCATGATTGAAATTGCGCTTCAAGAACAGGTGTAACACCGAGAGGAGAATCGAATATGAAAAGTGAAAGCCAAATTCCTGAAGATTCAGATATCAAGGACCTAGGGGAATTAGAAAAAGTGAGTGAAGACGCCAAATTCAGTCTCAATGGCGCCACGCTTTATGGTATTAATGCTGTTATCGGGTCAGGAATCTTCCTTTTACCTAAGGACATCTATAAGGATTTAGGTCCAGCATCACTGGTAGCTATGTTGTTAGACGTGTTCCTAGTATTGATGTTAGCAGTATGTTTCGCTGAAGTATCAGGGTACTTCAATAAGAACGGTGGAGCCTTCCAATATGCAAAAACAGCGTTTGGAGATTTCATTGGTTTCAATGTTGGTATCTTGGGTTGGTTCGTTACGATCGTAGCTTGGGCTGCTATGGCAGCCGGTTTCGCAAAATTATTAATTCAAACTTTCCCTTCATTAGCAGGGAAGAACACGATTATAAGTATTTTATTGGTAACGTTCTTATCAATTATCAATAGTACTGGTATTAAAACTTCAAAGGTCTTTACAATTACTATCACTATCGCAAAGATCATTCCAATTATTGCATTTACTCTAGTTACAGTATTCTTTATCAAGCACGGTATCAAAGTAGGACACTTCACACCATTCCTACAATTGAGTCCAGGTATGACAGTTTCCAAAGCAGCTGCATCAACATCCCTAACAGTTTTCTATGCATTTATCGGATTCGAAGCCTTGCCAGTTGTTGCTGGTGAGATGCGTAATCCTAAGAAGAACGTTCCTAAGGCTATTATTGGTTCGATCAGTATTGTTTCGCTATTCTACTTCATGATCATCGCCGGAACGATTGCTATGTTAGGTGCGGGTATTTTACAAAGTAATGCTCCCGTTCAAGATGCATTTGTACAAATGATAGGACCAGCTGGTAAGTGGATCATCTCCATCGGAGCTTTGATCTCTATCGCTGGACTGAACATGGGTGATTCCTTGATGATCCCTCGTTACGGAGCTTCGATCTCCGACGAAGGATTATTACCAAAGATCATCTCAAAACAAAACAAAAAAGGTGCTCCATTCGTAGCTATTATTTTCTCAGGAGTAGTTACAATTGGCTTCCTACTAAGTGGTTCATTTGAACAATTAGCAGAATTAAGTGTTGTTTTCCGTTTCTTCCAGTACATTCCAACTGCACTTGCCGTAATTTGGTTAAGGAACAAAGATATGGACAACGAGCCAGTGTTCAAATTACCATTCGGTCCAGTTATCCCAGTTATTTCTATTATCGTAAGTATTTGGATGGTCGCAGCAGCTAACCCAATCAACCTTATCGCTGGATTGGTAGGTGTGATCATCACAAGTACCATGTACTTCTTATTTATCAAAGGGAAGAAATTAGGCTCAGACTCAGGTTCTGATTCTGATGATGTCGATCCCGCTTAAAAAATCTTTTTGAATCAAAAACACATGGGGGTTTTACTAATGATCAAAGAAAAGACAATCATATTAGATGGTAACAGCTTAACACTTGAAGACGTTGTTTCAGTTGCACGTGAAAACGTCAAGGTAAGTATTGCTCCAGATTCAGAACAAGCAGTTAATGATTCTCGTAAGATCATCGACAAGATCGTTGAAGACAAACGAATCGTTTATGGTGTTAATACCGGATTCGGTTCACTCTGTAACGTAAGTATCTCAAGAGACGATACAGCGCAACTACAAGAGAACTTAATCAGAACTCACTCATCAGGATATGGCGATCCATTCCCAGAAGATGTCGTGCGTGCAGTCATGTTGATCCGTGTTAATTCACTTGTCAAAGGATTCTCAGGAATTCGCTTGAGCACCGTTAAATCATTGATGGATATGTTGAACGCGGGCGTACATCCATTCATTCCTGAAAAGGGCTCACTCGGTGCATCTGGAGACTTGGCTCCATTAGCTCACATGGTTCTCCCACTTCTAGGATTAGGTAAAGCATATTATCAAGGTGAATTACTACCTGGTAAAGAAGCAATGGAAAAAGCTGGATTAGAACCAATTCAATTGAGTGCTAAAGAAGGACTAGCTTTGATCAACGGAACAACAGTTTTGACAGCCGTTGGCGCTTTAGCAACATATGATTCAATCGAATTGCTCAAACTATCAGATATCGCTGGAGCCTTGTCACTTGAAGTTCACTCAGGAATCTCAAGTCCATTTGAAGAAGATCTCCATACGATTCGCCCACAAAGTGGACAGTTGGCAACTGCACGTAATATCCGCAGATTGATCGATGGCTCAGACTACACAACTGAAGCAACACAAGACCGTGTTCAAGATGCATACACATTGAGATGTATTCCTCAGATTCACGGAGCAAGTAAAGATTCGATCGCTTATGTCAAAGAAAAAGTTGAAATCGAAATCAACTCAGTAACTGACAATCCAATCGTTACTCGTGAAGGTAAAGTTATTTCAGGTGGTAACTTCCACGGTGAACCAATGGCACAACCATTCGACTTCTTAGGAATTGCTGCTTCAGAAATCGGAAACGTCTCAGAACGTCGTGTCGAACGTCTGGTTAATACACAACTAAGCAAGATGCCTTCATTCTTAGTTAAACATCCGGGACTCAACTCAGGATTCATGATCACACAATATGCATGTGCTTCATTGGCATCAGAAAACAAGATCTTGGCACATCCAGCCAGTGTTGATTCAATTCCTTCATGTGAAAACCAAGAAGACTTCGTAAGTATGGGTACGACTGCTGCACGTACAGCCGCAGAAATCATTGGTAATTCCAGAAGAATCGTTGCTACAGAAATCATGGCAGCTTGCCAAGCACTAGACATCAAGTCACGTCAACATGGACTTGGAAAAGGTACACAACCTGCCTATGAAGAATTCCGTAAATCAGTAAACTTCATTGAAAACGATAAGGATATTGAAATTTACGACGAACTAAACAAAGCAACAGAAGTACTTGAAAATGGTAATTTATTGGACGCTGTTGAAAAAACAGTGGACTTAGATATTCAATTTAAATAATTAGCATATGAGCAAGTAAAAAGTGTTGAATGACTTAGACCGCTGCGAACCTTTTTGCTTGTTCTTTGTGGTATCAAAAGTTATTTAGAAGGGATGCAAATTTAAAACATGTCGAATAATAAGCGAGAGAAGTTTTGGCAAGATGTTGTTACCAAACTGACGATTGCTATGATATACGCTGTCTTATATTCCATGGCTTTGAATTTCTTCTGGCAACCAGGACATATTTATTCTGGTGGACTAACTGGTATAGCGCAGATATTATCAACTCTTGCAGAAAGAGCTGATAACATAAATATTCCGATTTCGGTTATTTATTACTTATTAAACGTACCAATGTTCATTCTGGCGTGGTTCAAGATCAATCGTAAGTTTGTAGTATTTACTATCATTGCAGTCACATTTGCTTCATTTGCAATTCAAATAATGCCTAATATGACTTTGATCGATGATCCAATCATTTGTGCAATATTTGGTGGATTGATCAACGGATATTCGATGGGATTAGCACTTAAACATGGGATTTCCACAGGTGGTATGGATGCTCTTATCATCACTTTACGACAGACGACTGGATTAAGTGTTGGAGCAATTTCAATGGCATTTAATGGTGTTATCGTTTTGACGGCTGGGTATTTGTTCGGTTGGCCCTATGCTTTTTATAGTTTAGTTTCGATCTTTGTAAGTGGGAAAGTCACTGACTTGGTTTATGTAAAACATCAAAAGGTTCAAGTGATGATTATTACACGGCGCCCAGATGTCGTGATCCCTGCTTTGCAGAAGGAATTAAAACGTGGTATCACTGCAATTCCACAAGCATACGGAGCATATGACTTTAATACTCAATCGGTTTTGATCACAGTGATTACCGTCTATGAGATGGAAATCTTAGCTGAGATCATGAAAGAAGTAGATCCAAAGGCTTTTGTAAGTGTATCGCAAGATATCAAGATTCTCGGAACCTTCGAGGAATTAGATATCGTCTAAAAAAAATATCAAATAGGACAGAGTAGTTAGTAGAGCGTTAAGTGTCGAAGAGACGGAATGTGCTTTTCGGACGAAAAATGACAATCCATTTGCGGTTCTACTAACGCATTCGCTGCATAAGGATTTATGTGGCAGCTCTAAAGGGAGATGCTAGGAATGGGAAAGAGAAGTAACGCACAATTTATCGCAACAATGGGACTATTGATTGCATTGATGATAGTATTATCACAAGTTTTTGGTTTTGAAACACAATTGCTCAAGATAACTTTTGATTTCATACCACAAGTGGTTATGGCAAGTTTGTTTGGTCCAATTTGGACTGGCGTGGGCTCAGTTATCGCTGACTTGATCGGTAGTACCGTCCTTGGTAAAGGGGCATTCTTTATTGGATTCACTTTGAACGCCTTTATCACAGGTGTTTTATACGGATATTTCTTCTACAAGAAACCAATCAATTTCAAAAATGCCTTCTTATGCGTGTTGTTGAACACATTGATTATCAGCTTATTCTTAACACCACTATGGTTGTCGATCATGTATAAGATT
This sequence comes from Companilactobacillus sp. y65-5, assembly GCF_057541095.1. Lineage (NCBI taxonomy): Bacteria > Bacillati > Bacillota > Bacilli > Lactobacillales > Lactobacillaceae > Companilactobacillus > Companilactobacillus sp. y65-5. The sequence continues at coordinate 613,011 of NZ_BAAJOA010000001.1, read as the reverse complement.
CCTTTCACAGATGGAAGACTGTGGATGATTCGGATCGTTAAATCATCGATCATGTTGCCAATTCAAACAATAATGATTGTTTTCTTCGGTAACGTAATTCCATTTAAATCATTATCGAAGAGATTTGCTGCATAATAATAGTTTCATAGCAAGGGGTGCTTATTATGATTAGAACTGGTGAGGAAGCGGTAGCTTGGATTCACACGAGAAGAAAGTTTGGTTCTAGACCGGGATTGGATAGGATCAATGCGCTATTAGGGATGTTAGATAATCCAGAAAATGATGTTAAGAGCATTCACATTGCAGGGACGAACGGTAAGGGATCGACTGTGATGTATCTATGTTGCTTGCTGGAAGAATTAGATTTGACAGTGGGAACATTTACTTCACCTTATATCGAGACTTTTTACGAACGTATCTCGATCAATGGTCATCCAATTCCAGAAGAGGATTTTGTAGAATTGGTAAATGTGTTCATGCCGTTGATCGAACGATTAGATGCTGATGATCATTTACAAGGAATTACTGAATTTGAGATCTTAACCGGAATGGCATTTTATTATTTCAAGGATCGAGTGGATATTGCCATAATCGAAACCGGAATCGGTGGCAAGATGGACAGCACTAATGTTGTTCATCCCATGCTCGCTGCCATCACGACGGTAGGGCTTGACCATGTTGATATTCTAGGTGACACTTTGGAAGCCATTGCCCTACAAAAATCTGGCATCATCAAAGAACGTATTCCAATCGTAACAGGAGAAATCCCTGAAAATGCCTTGGCGGTCATCCGTGACCAAGCGGTTCAAATGAAAGCACCTTTCTATGGTGAAAACAAAGATTTCTTGGTTGATTATTTAGGTTTCGATAAAAATCGTCACGAACGATTCAATTTTAGAAATCATCAATTCTACCTCAAAGACTTGCGTGTGCCACTAAAGGGCAGACATCAGACCGAAAATGCTGGAGTAGCATTAGAATTGTTCTCGTTGTATTGTCAACATGAGAGTATTCGTGTGGATGAAAACAGGGTTCGAAAGGGTTTGAAAAAAGTTCGGTGGCCAGCACGGATGGAAACAGTTAGTGAAGAACCATTGATCATCATGGACGGAGCACATAATCCACATGCAATGCGTCGCTTGACTGACAATATGGTCAGTGAATATGCGAATAAGAATATTCACGTGCTCTTCTCTGCCATCACGACGAAGAATATCGATGAGATGTTGAATATGTTAGTGGATGTTCCAAATATCAAGATCACGATCACTACATTTGACTTCCCAAGTTCTTTGAACTTAGAAGATTACTTGAGTTTGAAAAATATTAACGAAATAACTTTGATTGATGATTGGCACAAAGGATTGGAAAATATCAAGTCAGATATGTCTTCAAACGACGTGTTATTCATCACGGGGTCGTTGTACTTCATTTCTCAAGTACGAGATGAGATGAAACAAGCTATACATTGAAAAAAATAAAAAGGAGAATCCAGCGGATTCTCCTTTTTGTATATTAAATCTCCATATGATATTCACTAATTCGTCACATTTTTTCGGTATATTGAAGTTAACAATTATTCTAATTAAACGGAGGACGATACATGAATTTCTTAGCTATTCCTTTGACTTTTGTCATTGGTTTGTCATTCTTATTGTCAGCTAGCCATATCAAAAGCAAATACGTATCAAAATTCTTTTATTGTATTGGGACCTTTGGCGTCATAATGGCGATGTACATTGCGTGGCCTAAATAGCTGTACTGAATGAGGCTATTCAACTGATATTAGTTGAACATTACTGATAAAATCAAATTGCTTCAATTTATCAAGCAGGTCATCTAGGGTGCCTGTCAGGTGACTGATATCTATTGAAATAACTACACTAGCAATGTTGTGGATAGGGATGTTTTGGTTGATCGTCAAAATACTGGCGTTGGTCTCTGATACAACACCTAAGACTCTTGATAGGATTCCTTGCTGATGATTCAACATCATTGAGATCAAGGCTTTGCGGTCATTCATATCTTCATCGGGTAAGAAAACCAAGTCTTTGTATTTATAGTAAGTGCCACGACTGATTCCTACCATTTTTACAGCTTCACTCACATTGCTGGCTTTTCCAGTTTCTAGCAGTTCACGTGCTTTAATGACCTTGTCGAATGATTCTGGCAGTATGGAACTATCAACGATATAGTATTTTTCCACAATGAGTCTCCTTGCTTTGAAATAATGTAAATTCACTTAAAATTATATCACTATTAGTGAACTAATGTTTAACCAAAAAGAACAGTTTGTCGTGGACTGTTCTTTTTAGTTACTATTCTACATCAGGTAAATCTTGAGTTTCCATATAATCGCTGTTTAGTAAAATAATATTTTCGCCATTTTGTTTTCGACGAGTAATATTATCTTCACCCCATTGGCACAGCGCTTCAAGAATGACGTTGAGGCTCTCGCCGTAATCGGTCAGTGAGTATTCTACTTTAGGTGGGATTTGATTGAATACTTTGCGATTTACGATACCATCATCTTCTAATTCACGTAGTTGTTGTGTCAACATCTTTTGTGTGATGTTGGGAATCGCACGGCGTAATTGACCAGTTCTCATAGTTTGGTGCTTCAAATGACAGAGAATTATTGGTTTCCATTTTCCGCCGATGATATTCATGGTTGCTTCGACGCCGATATTATAAATAGACTGTTTCATTAATAATTACCACCCTCATAAACTAGTAACAATATCTTATCATCAATCACTAATTATACAAATTTTAGCAATTTTCTAACTTGACATCTTTTGCAACACCATTTTTAGCGGTGACCATTTTTTGCAATACCAAAATCAAGATTATACCGACTATTAGCATGCTGACACCCAACCATGGCGTGTTGACCAATTGATTTACGGCCACGGCCTGACCACCGATAGTTGAACCGAATGTAATGCCGACGTTGAAAGCTGAAATATTCAAGGCAGAAGCAAGTGAAATCTCATTAGGTGTGAATTTCTCTGCTAATTGAACGATGTACAATTGCAATCCGGGAACATTCATGAAGGCGAATAATCCCATGATCAAAATAGCAATCAAACCTAATAGATGCATGTTGACCGTCAATCTCACTAAAATCAGAGCGACGCCCAATCCGACTAACATTTTTAGTAGTGCATTCAAAGGATTGCTGTTTGCTAAACGACCGCCCATGGTATTACCGATAGCGACTGCGATTCCGTAAAAAATCAAGATAATAACTATTGCTGATTCGGACCAACCCATCTGTTTGTTCAATATCGTTGTCAAATAAGTATAGACGGGGAAAGTTGCTCCATATCCTAGAGCAGTGATGATCAAGATGAGCAATAATTCAGGTTGCTTAATGATCTTCCACAATCCTTTAATATTAGTTGGTCGAGGTAGTGGTAAGTTATTAGGTACTAAAATAATATTAGTGATCAATCCAATCAAACCTAAAATTACTAGGAATAAAAATGACGCACGCCAGTTGATGTTTTGACCGATGAAAGTTCCTAGCGGAACTCCCGTGACTGTTGCGACAGTCAAACCTGTGAACATGACGGCGATGGCTGAAGCACGCTTGTTAGGTGCGACCACATCTGCGGCGATCAGAGAAGCGATCGCCATGAAGATTCCGTGCGAAAGTGCCGTGACGATTCTTCCCAATAATAAAATCCAAAAGCTCGGTGCTAATGCGGCAATCAAATTGCCGATAACAAAACTGATCATGATTCCGATCAGTAATTTTTTGCGGCTCCAACGGTTAGTTATCAAAGTCAAGACAGGTGCACCGACCATGATACCGGCGGCATAGATCGAGACTGTCAATCCTCCAGTTGCGAGTGAAATATTAAATGTTTTAGTTAAGATGGGCATGATGCCGACACTGATGAATTCAGTCGAACCAATTGCGAAAGCGCTGATGGCGAGTGACATCAAAATCCATGTTGGTGAAACTTTTTTGTTGTTCATATCGTTAACTCCCTATATGTGTTTTTTGAACATGAATATCATTATAGTTAGTTAGATCGAATAAACAATTACGTACTTTAAAGTGCAGTAGGCACGAAAAAGTACCTATAAGAAGTTCATGGAGACGGCTTCTTATAGGTACTTTTTTTAGACTATTTCAACAGTTGCGCCTTGAGTGTCTACCTTCAAGGGTTTTATTTTCCATTTAGGAAATTCTTGTGAAATTTGATCGAATAGTGGGTCGATTTGATAATCTTGAGCGATCGTCATCAAGGTTGAACCACTACCGCTGATATAGAGGATGACGTCGTTATCTGCACAGATCTGCGCCACCTGGCCATAATCAGGAATCAGTTGCTTACGATAAGGTTCGTGCATCTTATCAGCAATCGAGTCTCTGATCATCGGCATATCGCCCAGTTCCAATGCCTTGATCAATACGCCGAGGTGACTGATTTGATATATCGCATCCGCATAACTCATAGTATCTGGCAAAACTTCACGGGCTTCTTCCGTCTTGATCGAATAATCAGGAATAATGGCAACGAAATTTAGCTTGCTATTGACCCTATATTGCGCCACTTGAATATTGTCATTGTGATTGATCGAGGCACAGAGACCACCATAGATAGCTGGTGAGACATTATCAGGGTGTCCTTCGATCATTGTCGCCAAGTCGAGTATGTCCTCATCTGACAGTGAGTTGTCAAACCAAGCACTGGCACCCTTTAATCCAGCAACGATACAAACGGCTGAACTACCTAGGCCGTGGGCGATGGGGATGTTGTTATTGATTTTTATTTTTAAGTTGGGGATTGGTTGTTTCAGATAGTCACAACCGATGACGAAGGATCGATAAATCAAATTTTCTTCGTTTTGATATTTTTTGGGGCAACCGCTGATTTCTAATCGTTGGTCGCAATCATCGAATTCGATCGTTCCGTAGAACGAAACGGCCAGTCCTAAAGCGTCAAAGCCAACGCCGATATTAGCGCTAGTTGCCGGGACTTTAATTCTTATCATATAGATCAGCCTCCACTTTCTCTTTAACATAATCTCGCATGTCGTCTTTTTCGATGACGTCTGTATGCAGGATAGGTAGATTCCAAACCTTGGCTAGGTTTACGGGAATTTCAACACCAGTTTGTTGTTGAATGTCATTCATCAGTTGTAAGTCGTCATCTTGAACATCGTCTAGAATTGCCTCTGCAACGACTTTGATGAATTTGTAAGGACTTGCTGTACTCAACAGGATCGTTGGACACGAGCCGTCTACGGCTTGATAATCACGCATGACTTTGTAACCAACGGCTGTATGTGGATCCATCAAGTATCCTTGCTCGTGATAAACATCGGCGATAGTTGTTTTGATCTCTGCATCGGTACTGTATCCACAATAGAAGTCTTCTTGGATACTCTCGAGTAATTCTGCTGAGACTTGATACTTGCCAGTTTCTTCCAACTCATCCATTAATTGTTTAACGTATTTAGTATCGCCGTTACTCTTATAATATAGTAAACGTTCAAAATTACTAGAAATTTGAATATCCATACTAGGTGCTACCGTCTTGAAGAATGGACGATTGCGGTCATAGATGCCACTATTGAAGAAATCCGTCAGTACGTTATTTTCATTGCTGGCAACAATGAATTTATTAACGGGTAGTCCTAATTGTTTGGCTAAATAGCCTGCTAGAACATCACCGAAGTTACCTGTCGGTACACTGAAATTTACTTTGTCGCCGTTGCGGATTTGGTTTCTCTGTACCAGATCCTTATATGAATAGAAGTAATACACTATCTGCGGTATCAATCGACCGATATTGATTGAGTTAGCACTGGATAAACTAACGTCATTCCCCAATTCTTGTTTTAGAGAAGCATCGTTGAGGATTTTTTTGACGTTGCTCTGAGCATCGTCAAAATTTCCTTCGATAGCAGCTACTTCAGTATTATTACCGTCTGTTGAAGCCATCTGTAATTGTTGAACCTTGCTGACACCATTGTGTGGATAAAAAACTGTGATGGCGATTTTGTCTGAGTTTTTGAAACCCTCGAGTGCAGCCTTACCCGTGTCACCGCTTGTGGCCGTCAAGATCATTACACGCTTATCACCGATCGAACGTTTCATCAATTGTGGTAATAGTTGTAAGCCGACATCTTTGAAGGCGCTTGTTGGTCCGTGGAATAATTCTAGGATGTGAAAATCATCGACATCAGTGACAGGGGTTACTTCATTTGTATCAAAACTCGAATCGTAAGCTGAACTGAGGCAATCAATAATCTCTTGATCAGAGAAGTCTGGTAATAGTTGTCTCAAGACTAATCTAGCGATTTCTTGATAATTTTTATTTTTTAATTCCTCTATATTAATAGAGTTATTGTCAAAATTTGGAAAGACGTATAATCCGCCGTCAGTTGAGAATCCTTGGCGAATTGCATCTTTAGCTGAAATCTTGACTTGGTCATCTCTTGTACTTGTATATAAATTATTCATAATCATAACCCCTTGCAAATTGAATGTTATTATGATAACTTGTTTTTATACAAAAAACAAGTGTTTACTGATAATGAACACAGAAAACAGGAGGTTATTACCATGAACATAGCTATTTTGGGATTTGGTACAGTTGGTAAGGGCGTTTATGAAATAGTAAAGAAGGCTAATGGTAGAACCGAAAGCCTCCATGTGGATCATATTCTAATTCGTAAAAACAAAGAATGTATTTTACCGGAAATGACAGATAATATAGACGAAATTTTGAACGATGAGAATTTGGACGTTGTAGTAGAAGCAATCGGTGGCATTGAGCCAGCACATGAGTATATTTTGAAAGCATTGGAACACAAGAAACACGTTATCACAGCTAATAAAGCCGTTATAGCGTTATATCTAAAAGAATTCACAGAAGCTGCACAGAGAAACAACGTTAAATTTTATTTTGAAGCAAGTGTCGGTGGCGGTATTCCTTGGATCCAAGGATTGGAAAAAGCCTTGAGAATCGACCAAGTTAATTCTATTCAAGGAATCTTCAATGGAACAAGTAATTTTATTCTCGACCAAATGAGCAAGCACGGACAGTCATTCGCAGATGTTCTTAAAGAAGCTCAAAAATTAGGTTATGCAGAAGCTGATCCTAGTGCAGACATTGACGGAATCGATGTCGCTAACAAATTATCTATCAGTGCAGATATTGCCTACAATATTGATATTTCTGATCAAGATAAGATGCCTATCTTTGGTATTCGTAATATCGATGCCAGTGATATTGACTACTTTGCTAAAAAAGGTATGTCGATCAAATTAATTGGAAAAACACAACAACGTGAAAATAAATTCGACTACGTGGTTGAACCATCATTATTTATGAGTCATACATTAGAAGCTAACACACCTGATAATTACAATTTGATTTCACTAAACGGTGAAACAATCGGTAAACTTGACTTCTTCGGTCAAGGAGCAGGTATGTTACCAACAGCTAATGCTGTTGTGCAAGATATCTTAGATATTAAGGAATCAAAAGATCATTTGATTAGGGATTTTGGAAGCAAAGTCGAATATTGTTCAGATTTAACAAAGAATGATTACTTAGTGAGATCTTCATATGATATTAAAGATATTTTTTCAAATTACAAAGTTTATCATGAAGGAGATTTCATGAGGATCGAACAAATTTCAGCCGCAAACATGCATCAGTTGATGAAAGAAGTTCTTTCCTTTGACGACAAAGCCTTTATGGCGAGTTTACCCATGGAGGTAGTAGCATAATGAAAGTAGTTAAATTCGGTGGAAGTTCAGTCGCAGATTCTGAGCAATTCGCAAAAGTAAAGTCGATCGTTGATGACGATGTTGACCGAAGAATCGTTGTAGTGAGTGCTGCAGGTAAAAGTGCCGCAGAAAAAATTAAAATCACAGATTTACTGATCAGTCTGGATCAATTAAGATTGCATGATGCTGATGGTTCAGAAGTTTTCGATAAAATATCAGAGAGATTTTTAAGGATCAGAAATAATCTCAAGATAGATTTTGACATTGAACGTGAATTAAACATCATCAATGCCAATTTGAATAGCTGTTCAAGTGATTATTTAATCTCCCGTGGGGAATTTTTGACAGCCAAACTTATGGCTGCCTATTTAGGATTCAAGTTCGTGGATGCAGCCGACTTCATGACATTTGTTGAGGGCGAGATCGATATGGCCGCTACATCTGATAAGTTTCAACAATTGTATTCTGACAGTGACAAGATAGTTGTACCTGGATTCTATGGTAGTGCTGATGGTCAAATACGCTTGATGCAACGTGGCGGTAGTGATATCTCTGGAGCTATTTTGGCTAATATCAACAACGTTGACCTCTATGAAAACTGGACAGATGTGTCTGGCATTTTGATGGCTGATCCTAGGATCATTAATAAGTGCAAGCGGATCGATTCACTCACATATGGTGAATTACAAGAATTATCATATATGGGATTCAATGTCTTCCAAGAAGAAGCCGTTCAACCTGTTAGAATCAAAAATATTCCTACAAAGATTTTGAACACGAATCATCCTCACGGCGGTGGGACATTAGTCGTTGATCGCATCAAGAGGGATGGAAAGCAATTCATCACAGGCATCGCTGGTAAAAAGAATTATTCGATTATTACAATTAAGAAATATCAATTGAACAAGCACTTGGATATCCTACAAAAAGTTTTGTCAATATTCCAAAAATACAATTTGATTGTTGATTCCGTACCTTCAGGTACAGATTCTTTTCGATTCTTATTACCACAAAACATGTTTAAGAATATGGAAGTGGTAATTTCAGAATTAAAAGATAACTGCAATTTGGATGATGTCTTCGTAAATGACAATATTGCACTGATCGCCGCAGTTTCGACAGAATTAAGTAATCGCCCGGCCATCGCCGGTAAGATCATTCAGCATTTGGATAAGAGCTTGATCAATATTAGACTAGTGATTCAAGAAGGTAGCGATATGAAAGTCGTCTTCGGAGTCGCAAATGATGATTATGAGAAAACAATTTCAAATATTTATCAGAATGCAGTTGGATTATAAATAAACCTTGTTGTAGCAAGAGTTTTGAGGGTATCTAAAATTAGATATTTACTCATAAAGTTATGTATTTATTAATTAAAGTGTTGACAATGTAATTTATGCATGGTTAACTAGTCATTGTAAATTAAAGACATGAAAGGAAAGGTAAATAACTATGATAAAACTGAATAGAAATATCACACATTTGAATAGCCAATTTGCCTTTAGCTTTTTCTTTAGATAGCGTTTGTGTTCAGTCAACTGGATGCGAACGCAGAAGTAGTAGCGTTCGTATCTATTGATTGGCTAAAGTTTTTGAACATGTCATTAAGCCAGATAGATACGGGTAAAATCTATCTGGGGACAATATTCGGGCCCGATGTTTAACCAGATGGATTTTTCTAAAAATCTATCTGGTTTTTTATTTACCTTTTTTAATTATCGGGAGGATATTACTTATGAAAAAATACTTAATGGGATTAATTACAATAATTATGGCAGCGGTCGTATTAACAGGCTGCTCATCTTCATCATCACAATCAGATAGCAAGACACTTAATGTTGGTATTTTACAAATCGTTCAACATGGATCACTAGATGCTGCTAGAGATGGCTTCAAGTCAGGCTTGACAGCAGCAGTAAAGAAACATGACAAGTCAATGAAAGTTAAGTACACATATATGAATGCTCAGGGTGACCAATCAAATGTCAACTCAATGAGTCAACAACTAACACAGAAGAAACCAGACTTATTGTTAGCAGTTGGTACTCAAGCAGCTCAAGGCTTAGCTAAAAAAACAAAAACTACTCCAATTGTTGTAACAGCTGTTACGGATCCAAAGGGTGCAGGCTTAGTTGAGTCAAATGAAAAGCCAAATACGAATGTAACTGGTGCCAGCGACAGATCACCAGTTGAAAAACAAATCAAATTGTTGAAATCAATCACTAAGAGCGATAAGCCAATCGGTATCATGTACGATTCATCAGAACAAAATTCAGTATTACAAGTTAAAAGAGCTAAGGCATATGCCAAGAAAAATAATATTGAAATCAAAACTGTCAGTGTAACTAGTACGAATGATGTTGCCAGTGCAGTTTCTAGTTTGAAAGATACAGCTTCAGGAATTTACTTGCCAACAGATAACTTGATGGCTAGCTCAATGAAAACAATCGGTAAAAAAGCTAAAGAGGCAAATCTTCCCGTAGTAACTGGTTCGATCGAAATGGCAGAAGACGGTGGTACTACTACATACGGAATCAACTACAAAGATCTAGGTAAACAAGCTGGGGAAATGGCTTACCAAGTATTAGTCAACAAGAAGAAGCCACAAACAATGGCAGTTGAAACATCGAAAACTTTGAGATTATATGTCAACAAAGATAATGCCAAGGCAATTGGCATCGACCCAAGTTCAATCAAGGAACCTTAAAAAAAGGAGATAATCGTATATGCTTATATCTAGTTTAGGACAAGGATTATTGTGGGCACCGTTAGTTATCGGTGTTTTCATCACATTTAGAATTTTGGACATTCCAGATTTGACAACAGAAGGAAGTTTCCCATTCGGTGCCGCAGTCACAATTAGTTTGATGCTGAACGGTCAATCGACTTTTATAGCTACGATTGCTGGATTCCTCGCCGGATGTCTGGCAGGGGTGGTCACAGGTATTCTGGACACAAAGCTGAGAATTCCATCACTATTAGCTGGAATATTAACAATGACAGGATTGTATTCGATCAACATGCACATTATGGGCAAGTCAAATATTCCACTATTGGATCAAAAAGTTTTAACAAGTTATTTACCAGAGAGCTTGGCACCAGATATCCAAACAATCATTATTGGATTGATAATCGTTTCGATCGTAGTCGCATTGCTATACAGCCTCTTCAAAACTAGATTAGGCCTATCATTGATGGCTACCGGTAATAACAAAGCTATGAGTTCAGCGAACGGGATTCAAACTGATGGCATGATTATTTTTGGCTACATGATCTCTAACGGAATGATCGCCTTATCAGGTTCATTGATAGCTCAAAGCAACGGATATGCCGATATTGGAATGGGTATTGGAACCATCGTTATCGGACTTGCTTCAGTTCTCGTTGGTGAGATCTTCTTACGTGGACGCAAGATCATCGTTAGATTATTAGCAATGGTATTTGGAGCAATTATTTATCGTCTATTACTAACAGTTGCGATGGGATTAGGATTCCCACCAGATGATCTCAAGATTCTCTCAGCAATCATCTTAGTGATCGTTATCTGTGTTCCAATTATCCAAAACCGTATCAAGACCAAGAGACAACTAAAACAATATTTGACACAATTATCGGAAGGTGAAAATTATGAACAACAAGACGGAATCAGAAACATTAGTAGTCAAAAACTTACAAAAGGTATTCTTTCCGGGAACAGAGAATGAGAAGCATATCTTAAAAAACGTTAGTCTAAAAGTTTATGATGGTGATTTCATCTCCGTGATTGGGAATAATGGTGCTGGTAAATCAACACTGCTCAATACCATTGCTGGTACATTGCCAGCCGATGCAGGTGAGATTGTTTTAGAAAAACATAACGTCGCTAAGAAGCCAGTTTCATATCGTGCACGTTGGATGTCCAGAGTTTTCCAAGACCCCAAGATGGGGACTGCTGGAGACCTGAGTGTAGCTGAAAATTTGGTTTTAGCTCAAAGTCATACACAAACTGCCAGTTTGCGTAGATACAAAAAAGCTGATAAATGGAATAGATATCAAGAATTGTTGAAGACACTAAACATGGGTTTGGAAGATCGACTTGAGACTCAAGTAAAATATCTATCTGGTGGACAGCGTCAAGCCCTGTCATTACTGATGGCAACCTTGAGTAAGCCCAAGTTGTTATTGCTGGACGAACATACAGCAGCACTTGATCCAAAGACTAGCCGCGACGTTATGGAAATAACACAGAATATCGTTACTAGTGAGGGATTAACGACAATGATGATCACTCATAAGATGTCTGATGCGCTTAAATATGGCAATCGTTTGATCATGGTTCAAGATGGACAGATCAAACTGGACGTCAGTGGAGAAGCAAAAAAGAATCTCCGTTCAGAAGATTTAGTTCAATTGTTCCAAGAATAAAAAAATAAGAGGAATTGGGGATAGCCCCAATTCCTCTTATTTTTAATTTGAATTATTTATTAAAAACAAATTCAGGATTATCTTTACTGATAACAGTTAGGTCATTGATATCAATATCAAGATAATCTTTGAAGCGTTTGATCAATTGTTCGCCGGCTTCGTTGTGATCGTCTTTACGATCAGGTTGGATATTTTCCATATAGAATAATAGGTTCTTAGTTTCGTCAGTTGCTTCCACACGAGAACTATCACGCCAAGCCCAGCAACGTGAAAGAACTCCTTGTTCGTCACGATAGATTACTTCACCAGGTAAAGCTTCTTCGGTCTCATCTTCACCGATCGGCATGAATGGTTCGCCACCCTTAGCTACGGTAAGATGTACATCGCCAACGATATTGTCAAGATCTTCAGCGGCGATCGGGAAGGCGTATTCTAGTGAGACGGAGTTATAAACGTCAACAACTGGATTGATGTTACCGACGCCCTTATCGTTCTTAGCACGTTTAAGAAGATTTTCGACAGCATTACGAGCGCCTTTTTTAGTCTTAAATTTACGATATGCTTCACGCCAAGCATGAACAACAGGATTGGCACTGATCGGATCATCTGGCACCCATTTCTTAGCAACCTCATTTGCGTGTTGGATCAAATTATCAGGAACATTACTATCATCATGATTGTCAATATCACGTGCAGTCATACAAGCAATTTCGACATCCGGAAAGATTTCCCAAAACTCTGGATCAACGATAATTTTTTGCATTTCATCCTCCAATTATTTAATAATTATTATTTATATATATTATGCTTATTAATTATATCACTTCATCTAGTTCGTATGATAAGTCTCCTTAACTGAAATATGTTATTCTAAAAATATTATGGAGGTGCGTAACATTAAAACTCTAGTCATAGTTTCACATCCAGAGATCGACAATTCTCAGACTCAGCAATTTTTAAAAAAGGGTGCCGAGGATATGCAAGTAACATGGCATCACGTCGAATCCTTGGATGAAATAAATATCGAGGCAGAACAAAGGTTACTTCAACAGGCAGATCGAATTATTTTTCAATTCCCACTGTATTGGTATGCGGCTCCATTTGGACTGAAAAAATGGGAAGATACGGTTTTAACGCGCAACTTTATCTATGGAGATAGAAGATTCCCACTTCGAGATAAGGAATTCGGCCTCGTCGTAACGACAGGGATGCCACTCAAAGACTTCCAAAAAGGTGCAAAGGAAAACATTACCTTGGATGAAGCAATGGCACCATATCGTGCTATTGCCAGTCTGGGCAAAATGAAAATATTGCCATTATTTGCTGTCCCACAGTTTTGGTATATGTCTGAAGATGAACAGATGCAACTGCTGATTGATTATCAACGGTATTTAACTCAGATAAGCCCAGATTCCTTGGCTAATCGTGAGGATTGGTTCGCTGAACATCTAGAGAAATTAGTCAGTGGATTGAACGATCAAGACCAAGTCATGGGTAATTTGATACTTGATACTTTTATCCAAAACAAAGAAGAGCTCGAGCAAGTGAGTGATACTTTGAAGATGATCAAGGAGGGTGAGGACGAGTAAGATGCAAGAACAATCACAGTGGTTACGTGAACAAATACAACAGTTAAAAAATAGTCAACCAGAGTACGAAGACCGAGCTTTCTTGACTGCCTTGAGTAAGGTAGTCGCAGAACAGGATACGCGGATCGACCAGATCCAGCATGAGCTCGATGGACGCCTGTGGAATCACGATAAATGGTAGCAATTGAATTGTATAAACTAACGATATTTTGATAGTATGGTTAGTTTATTTTTTTTGTGCATAAGTTTTGATATTCATTGAGAAATAGGCTATAAAGATGATGGATGTTTAAACAGATTAATGGCATCCAAACACAATATTTTTACGAGAAAGTTTTTTTATTCGAGGATTAAATCATGAAAAATTTAATTAGAGGAACGGCCGTATTGGGAGCTGTAGCCTTTGGGGCTGCGGCAACGCTTGTCACCGCTGGAGCTGCCACGACCGAAACATCGCCAAGCCCAATATCGACGACTTCCACGCAAACATTAACACAAACAGGTAACTTGAATCTTGATGCGGCACCAACTATTAGTTTTGCACCAACATCGTTGTCAATGACGAAGCAAACATATTTGTCATCTGACATTACCCCAACTCTGCACGTTTCAAACCCTGGTTTTTCTTCAGGATGGAATGTAACGGTTTCGGCAACGCCATTTACTGACACTACGACTAGTGCAGGTACTACGGTACCATTGAAGGGAGCTATTTTCTCACTAGATAATTCGAATACAACTCCTTTGGCAGCTGATGATTCAACTAACGTTTCAGCAATGCCTTCGTACGTAAATCCATTGACACTCACACCAACTGCACAAAGAGTTGAATCTGCAGCTGTTGGCGCAGGTGTCGGACAATATACAGCCACATTTGGCAAAGCAGATGCATCATTATACGTACCAGCTGGTAATTTACCAGGTACTTATACTTCAACGGTCACATGGACGTTGAATGATACTCCTGCATAATGATTTTTTGATTTTAAATGAAATTTAGTTTAGAAAGTGATTGGGACATATTTGCGCCAATCACTTTCCTTTATCGAAATTTGAGGCTTACTACCTCAACGTCTCGTTCCTAATCAGGAAGGATGGATGATAATGATAAGGAAAGTATTTTTATCGGTAGCTTTGGGTTTGGCATCAATCTTGTTATTTTTAATGACTGGATTTACGACTGCCAAAGCCGATACGCTAAATTATACAGTTGGAGCTGATCTACCACAGAATCAGATCGACAAATCCGGAGCCTACTTTAATCTCAAGGTCACACCTGGGCAAAGCCAGGATCTGACGATTAAGATATCAAATGTTGATTCGGATAGTCATCATTATGAGATTGCGATCAATCGTGGTTTAACTAATGAAAACGGCATAATTGATTATAGTAAACACGGTGTTACTAAAGACGATGGACAGGAATATAATATTGAATCATTGGTAACGAGCCCACAAGATGTCACCGTTGGCGCCAAATCTACTAAATTCGTAACGATCCACTTGGACGCGCCAAAAGGAAATTTTTCAGGAATATTGTTAGGTGGTATCAGGGTGCAAGAGATTACTGATACGCCTAAGTCCACCAAGGGTAAGATCACTATCAACAATGAGTATGCTTACGTCATTGGATTAGAGCTACGACAAAATCAAGACGAGATAAAACCTAAGCTGGACTTAGGAGATATCAGAGAAAAACAAGAGAATTACTATAATTATGTAGCCGCCAACTTGATCAATCCGACGCCATCGATCATTGATAATTTGTCAGTTAAGGCAACGGTCAAGGATACTAGCGGTAAGAAAGTTTATACACAAAATAAGTCCAACTTATCAATGGCACCAAATAGTGACTTTGACTTCTTGATAGGTGGTCCCAAACAAACCTTAAAGGCCGGCAACTACGAGATGATCATCAATGCTAAGTCGGGTTCACACACGTGGCACTTCGATCGTAAGTTCACGATTACGACTGAGACGGTCAAAAAATTAGCTAAGACGACGATCGGTAATAAGAATAATGGTCCTAATTATCTATTGATTGCCTTCATCATAGCAATCTTACTGATCATGATTTTAGTGGTGATCGTCTACCATAAGAGATATAGAAGATTATAGAGATACCAAAAAAAGTCGCAATCGCGGCTTTTTTTGTTTCCTGTTGGTTGATTAATCGTGTGAATAGTTAACTTTGTATCGCTATACTTAACTTAGTTAACCTAATATAATTTAAGTATAGAAAGGAATGAGAAATATGGACTTGAATATGGGGACGATTATTCTTCAAAAACGTAAAGAAAAACAAATCACACAACAACAGCTAGCTGACTTTATTGGCGTATCTAAGGCTTCAGTTTCCAAGTGGGAAACTGGACAGTCATATCCAGACATTACATTGTTACCGATGTTATCGAGTTACTTTAATATCTCGATTGATGAATTGATGAATTATAGTAATAATCTTTCGACTGAACAAATCAGAAAAATCTACACTTCGATCACTGATTCATTTGAAACTAGTACATCGCAAGAAGTATTGACCAATATCGAAGATGTGATCCACCGTTATTACTCCTGCGCGCCGTTACTATTGGAAATGGGACAACTATTGATCAATCACGGCGATCTGTTGCCGGGTGAATCCAGAGAAGATAAGTTGGAACATTATTTAAATATGGCACAGGAATTATTTATACGAGTATTGAAGATTTCTAAGGATCCAGTTTTGTTAGATAAAGCGACTAATTATTCTGCCTATTGCTCGTTGATCTTAAAAAAACCTGACGAAGTATTAGATAAGTTAGGCGAATATGTTCCTGAATACTATCCTAGTGAGAGCTTGATCGCATGGGCCTATCAATTGAAAAATGACAAGAACAGGGCCATATCAACTACTCAAAGCTCGTTGTATCAATACGTATTCGTCATGATGAGCCAGATTACTAATTATTTACAATTGATCATAGATCAGCCTGATAAATTCGATAAAACATACAAAATTGGTCATTCATTGGTCGATAACTTTGAACTGAATCGACTCAATCCGGCTATAGTAGTGAACTTCTTAAACTCTGCTGCCATGGGATTTGCGCAGAGACAAGAAGTAGATGCAACTATGCAATCTTTGTCAGAATACGTTGATTTGTTGGAACAAATGAAATTTCCGCTGAAACTGCACGGCGATAATTATTTTGACCAAGTAGATGAATGGTTGAACCAAACTGACTTAGGACACGAGCTACCTCGTGATGAGAATCAACTCAAGCTGGATTTTATTACAATCGTCACTCAGAATCCGGTGCTTCAACAATATGCCACTAATCAGGATTTTAAGGCGATATTACAGAGATTAGACAAAGTAAAGGAGCGTTTTGAAAATGAATAATACTGATATTATTATGAATAATCTACCATTGTTTATCCCCTTGATTTTATTAGAGATCGGCTTAGATGTCGCAGCCTTGATCCATATTTTTAGACATGACAATTATCGTTATGGCAATCGAATCTTGTGGGTACTAGTAACGTTACTAGTCAATCCGATCGGTGCAATCTTGTACTTTATCATCGGACGGGAGACGTATTGATGGCAATCTTAGAATTACATCATGTAACAAAAAAGTTCGGTGACAAGCAGGTTTTACAGGATTTGGATTTTTCGGTACCGGAAGGTGCGATTTTTGGTTTCGTTGGTGAAAATGGTGCCGGTAAAACTACTACGATGAAAATTATTTTGGGATTGGAGACTAAAGATTCAGGTTCGATCACGATTGACGGTCAAGAAGTTCACTATGGTAATTCGTCAGCAAATCAGACGGTCGGTTATTTGCCCGATGTTCCCGAATACTATAACTACATGACACCAACGGAATACTTGAGTTTATGTGGTCACTTGACGGGAATAGCTAATCCGCGATTAAAACAACGGATCAAAGAACTATTAAAGACCGTTGATCTACCGATCAATAAACGACGCATTCATGGATTCTCTCGTGGGATGAAACAGCGATTGGGTATAGCGCAAGCCTTACTGAACGAACCGAAAATTCTGATCTGTGATGAGCCTACTTCAGCGTTGGATCCGATCGGTAGAAGTGAGTTTCTGAATTTGTTGGCTAGCTTACGTGGTAAAACGACGATTTTATTTTCCACGCATATTTTGAATGACGTTGAACGTATCAGCGACCGTGTCGGTATTTTGCACGATGGAATCCTTAAAGCCAATGATTCATTGGAAAATCTCAAAAAACAATATGCGAAACCTCAAATTTCACTGACATTTAAAACTGAACATGAGGCACAAAAGGCCGCTAAATTATTATGCACTGACCAGTTGGTGGATAGACAAGTTAGACTCAGCTATCAAGTGGAATATGACACTATGGCAGAATCAACCTTGAACTCATTACTACAAGCACATTTAGTTCCCGTATCGATGAATAGTCAGGAGACTAGTCTGGAAGATATATTCATGGAGGTGACTAAATGAAAGCAACTTGGTATTTTACCCGCAAGGAATTAATGGAAGCTTTTCGCAGTTATCATATTTTGATCATCGTGATCGTTTTTGTTATTTTTGGTATCGAAGGTCCGTTGATGGCTAAGTTGACACCTGATATTTTAAAAATGGCTTCGACGGGTGGAATCACGATTAAGATGCCAGACCCGACTAGTATTGACTCTTGGCAACAGTATTACAAAAATATAACGCAAATCGGGATGTATGTTTTGATTGTTATTTTTAGTGGAACCGTCAGTAGTGAAGTGGCGCGAGGAACTTTGGTCAATCTCGTTACTAAAGGGTTGCCGCGCTATGCCGTGATTTTGTCAAAATACATAGTGGCCTATTTACAATGGTTTGTAGCAATCGTTCTAGCCTTTTTGATCAATTGGGGCTACACACTGTATTACTTTCCAGATGACAAGAGTCCAAATATATGGAATGGTTTGTGGCCGTTATTGGTCTTTGGTTTATTGTTTGTTGCAGTAGCGATCTTTGGATCGTCAATGGGGCGAAGCAACTATCTAGGATTTCTGATGTCAGTCGTCGCTTTCGTGGTGATGAGTTTGCTGAACCTGTTTGAAGATATCCACAAATACAATCCCGCCTCATTAGTCACTAATAATGTCTCGTTAGTTAAAGGTTCCAAAGACGTGGCTGATATTTTACCAGCGGCTTATATTTCTATATTGCTAGCTTGCGTGTTTGTTTATTTAGCAATCTTGATTTTGAATAAGAAGAAACTTTAGAGCCACGAATGTGGTTCTTTTTTTGTGTCATAATAGTGGCAAGGAGTGGTGAAGATGAAGGATTTACGAGTAATAAAAACAGACAAACTGATTGTCGACAGTTTTTATCGACTGCTCAGAACCAAAGCCTTTGAGCGATTGACGATCACTGATATTTGTAATGAGTCATTGATTGGTCGTTCGACATTTTATCAGCACTATGTAGATAAATACGAACTGCTAGAAAAAGAAAATGCCCATTACACATCGTTACTACAACAGGCAATGGACGATCGTATGAGTTCTTTTAGCAATGCAGACTCGTTGAAAAAATTTATTAGATACTTGGAACCTAGTGCTGAAAGAATTTTAGCTTTACTGGCGATTCATGCTGAGAAGATTGATTTACAAATTGATTTTGAACAGATTATTGGAGAATCGCTGAACTCACTTTTGGAAAGAACTAAGATAGCTATTCCTAATGAGTTTACCAAAACCATCTATGCTACAAATGTGATGACATTTATTAAATGGAGCTTGGAAAATGGCATAGATGATAATATTGTGGATTTCATGAACAAGTCTTTTGATTCCATAATGTCGTACTGGATCATAGAGTGATGATATGTTGTTGCACATCTGGGTCGTGATTAGTGATGGTCTCGATTACTTGTGGTTCTTGGGATTTTTCTTGAACCCAACCGATGGATTCTATAGCCTGACTACGGTTGATTACGATACCGGGTGTGTATAACTTGTCGATTGCCTTTTGGGCGTAGCCGACGTCAGATGCTAATAAGACTTCCTTGCCGTCTTTTCCTTTGACCAGTGTGGCTGCCAATCCACGACTGTGACCAGGTGTATAAATGAAATTAATAGAACCATCATTGAATAGGTCGAATGAACGATGAAATGGTCCTAAATCTGAGGGATGAAAATTAAAAGTCTTCACGTCAGTGTTTGACCATGATCGAGGGATGTATCTTAGCTTATCGCTATTACCGGCTTGCCATTCTTCAGCGGACACCAAAATATTCTTGGCTTTTTTGACTAGTGGCAATCCACTGACATGATCGCTGTGAAGGTGGCTAAAGACTAGATAGTCGATATTTTCAGGTTTGTAACCTAAAACATCTAAGCGTTCTCTGACTGACCAACCAGCTGGCAGGTAAGCCTTATTGATGACGATTTGTGAACCTAGTTCTTGCCATTGAGAAGTTCTTACTAATTCATTCCACCCTGTGTCGATCAAGACTAGTCCTTTAGGGTGCTCGATCAAGTAACTTGATACAGGTAGGACGACTTGATTTTTTTGAGATCTGAATAGCCCCGTAAAAGCCAATGGATTACGAGAAACTTCGTGAAATGGTACTCCTTTATCTACTCGTACTAACCCAGTATGTAAAACGTGAATTTTTATATCTTGCATATTTTGTCCTCTCAATTGTTTGATGATTTCAGTATATAAGGATTATTTTATTAAACAATAATTAAAAATACGCAATCTGTAAGATATCATACAGTCTGTTGAAATGTGTTAGATAATATGTGAAGATAAAATATTTGCAAGCATGTAACTAATAAAGTAACATGTACATAACAAATATACAGAGGTGATCAAAAATGAAATATATTATTACTGGTGCCACAGGGCATTTAGGCTCACAAATATTGAAAGAAGTTATGGAACTTGTACCTAACTCAGATATAAGTGTTGGGGTACACACTGTTAGTAAGGCCAGCAACTTAGCTGATCAAGGAATCGAAGTTTTACCGATCGACTATCTGAATGAAACTATGATGGTCAAGGCTTTAACTGGCAAGGATGTATTTGTTTATGTTCCAAGTAAGAGCCACGATAGTTTCAGCCGTGTAACTGAGTTAGAAAATGTAATTGCTGCTGCTGAAAAAGCTCGAGTAGGACATATTTTAGCGATGGGCTTTATTGCGGACCAAGAAAATAATCCTTTTGATTTGTCCGCGTTTTATGGATACTTACCACGTCGATTAGCAGAATCAGACTTGAACTACACGATCATTAAGAACGCTTTGTACGCTGATCCTTTGGTTCCTTATTTACCAGAATTGGTTGAACGCAAAAATGTGATTTATCCGATAGGTAATAAATCACTGTCATTTATTAGTTTGGAAGATAGTGCTAAGGCATTCGCCAAGGTTGCTACAACTGAAGGATTGCGCTTGAATGGTAAAATTTATACGTTAACTCAAAATAAAAATTACACAATGCCTGTTCTAGCTGAAGTTTTGTCAGAAGTATCTGGATCAGAGATTGGTTATCAACCAGTAACGGTCCAAGAATTCGCTGATATGTATGACGAAGGTGGAGAAGGGCACATGTTAGGTTCGATGTATCAAGCTGGTGCCATGGGATTACTCGATGTCGTTACGGATGATTTTGAACAAATCATGGGACATTCTGCAACTGATCTAAAAGATTTCTTGAATTCAAAAATAAATTAGTTACAAAAAATGAGAGTTTAGGTTATTAGCCTAAGCTCTCATTTTTTTGTGATCTCTTTTGCTTTTTGTTTCACCAAAATCGTTTCGATCAAGTCCTCTAAGGTCGTGTCATTGAGTTTTCGCTGTGCAGAAATTTTTGCTTGTTCATAATAGTCGCCTAAAACGTCTTGGATATTACCACCGACGATACATTCAGGGTTAGTTTTTTTATCCAATTCAAACAGTGGTTTATTGCCCTCTGTGGCGAAGTATATGTCTAGTAAAGTTATATCCTTAGGTTGCTTAGCTAGTTTTGGTTCGGCAGATCCTTGCTTAGTATCTATCAAACCAGCTTCACGTAGAACGCTCATCAATCGACGAACAACGACCGGAGAGGTTTCCACACTACCTGCGATGACCTCACTGGATAGCTTGATATGCTTGTATATCTCTAAAAAAGCCAAAATATGAATCGAATCACTGAAACGGGTAGATACACGCATTGTGTGACCTCCTTTGTCTATAATGGTGTAACACTATTAATTACAGTTAATATTAAATACTTTTAGATTATAAGTCAATTAATTAATACTATAAGCGTATCGGTTGACAATGATATATAAAAATTATATTCTAGTTGTAACTTATTGAGTTACATAGAACGTGCTAAAAAAGGGTGTTTATATGATTGAGTTTAAAAATGTATATAAAAGATACGATAACAATGATAATACCGCAATTAATGATCTAAATCTTCAGATTAAAGATGGAGACTTTTTTGTTTTGGTTGGACCTAGTGGAAGTGGGAAAACTACAACTTTGAAGATGATAAATCGTCTGATAAGTCAAACGTCAGGTGAAATAACTATCGATGGTAAAAATATCGATGAGTTTGACATACAAGCCATGAGGTTACAGATGGGATATGTTTTGCAAAATATCGCATTATTCCCCAATCTAAATATTGAGGATAATATTACTATCCAACCGGAGTCATTGAAGTGGCCTAAAGAAAAAAGACATCAGGTGGCGACTGACTTACTAGAAAAGGTCGGACTTGATCCTAACAAATACTCTAAAAGAATGCCGCACGAATTATCCGGTGGAGAGCAACAACGGGTGGGTATTGTTAGAGCCTTAGCATCTAATCCCAAGGTAGTTTTGATGGATGAGCCATTTAGTGCGCTTGATCCGATATCGCGTAATCAACTACAAGAATTGGTTTTGAAGCTACATCAAGAGATGAACATGACATTTATTTTTGTCACTCACGATATGAATGAAGCTTTGCGTTTGGGAAATACGATTGCGATCATGCGTACCGGACACTTAGAGCAGATCGGTAGCCGTGATGAAATCATCAATAATCCTAAAAACCAGTTTGTCGATGGTTTTTTCAAAAATCAACATAATGATGATAAGAAGATCAAACTGATCATAGATAGTCAGATTTGCGAGGAAGTTTCGGGAGATGAAGCTGAATTAAGTGAAGAAGAAAATATTTCTGATTTAGCAAATCTTTTAAAGTCTAATGATTTTGCCTTAGTAAAGAGTTCTGATGATAGGGTTTGGAAAGTCACTACTCAAAATCTATTGAATTATCTAGCAGGGGATGGTGAGTAGCGTGTCAGGGATTATTCATGTTTTCAAAACGCAGGGAAACGATATTTTAAGTTCCGTTGGTCAACATATTTCAATTTCATTGATTTCATTATTGATTGCAGCAGTTATCGCTATTCCTTTAGCAATTATCTTGATGAATCATAAAAAGGCAGCCGAATTGATTCTGAACATAACTAGCGTATTACAGACGATTCCAAGCTTAGCATTATTAGGAATGTTGATTCCGTTGGTGGGGATTGGTACAGTGCCGTCAGTTATTGCATTGGTTGTTTATGCAGTGATGCCGATATTTCAGAATACCTATTCTGGATTGACGACGATTGATCCCAACCTTGAAGAAGCCGCGGAAGCCTTTGGGCTTTCTCGTAGGAAAAAGTTAATAAAGATCGAGATTCCACTAGCCATGCCGATGATTATTTCCGGATTGCGTATCGCAATGGTAATGATTATTGGTACAGCCACATTGGCAGCCTTGATCGGTGCGGGTGGATTAGGTACTTATATTCTGTTGGGAATCGAAACTAATAATAATTCACTATTGATTATCGGTGCAGTTCTTTCTGCAATTTTAGCGTTGATTTTCAGTGGATTGATTCGTGGGATCTCCAAATTATCATTGAAGAAGATTGGAATTATTTTTGCGACGCTAGTTGTTTTGATCGGAGGCGTAGCTGGGTATCGTACCATCGCTAATCCCCAAACAACTATCACTATCGCCGGTAAAATGGGTAGTGAGCCACAGATCCTGATCAACATGTATAAGGATTTGATCGAACAAGATAATCCGAATATCAAGGTGACGACTAAGCCTAACTTTGGTGGAACATCATTCTTATACAAGGCTTTGAAGTCTGGCTCGATCGATATTTATCCAGAATTCACAGGTACAGTCTTGGAATCATTGGTTAAAACCAAAAAAGGTGCCACGCATAATCCAGAAGAGACATATAAGTTGGCGAAGTCTCTGTTGAAATCACAGGAGAATCTCGAATACTTGAAACCCATGAAGTATGAGAATGGATATGCACTAGTAGTTAAGAAGAGCTTTGCCAAAAAGTATAACTTGAAAAGTGTATCTGACTTGATCGCCATCGAGAGCAAGATCAATGCTGGATTTGATCCCGACTTCTATCAATTGAGCGATGGATATCCCGGTATCAGCAAGGCTTATCATTTGAAATTTGATCACACTCAAACAATGGAAGCTTCGATTCGATATAAAGCTATTGCGAATGACAAGGTCAACTTAGTCGATGGATATACTACTGACCCTCAGATTCAAGAATACGATTTAGTAGCTTTGAAAGATGACAAGAGCTTTTTCCCACCATACCAAGGAGCTCCACTGATGTCTGAAAAGATACTAACCAAGTATCCAAAGATCAGACAGTCGCTAAATAAATTAGCTGGCAAAATCAGCGAAACGGATATGCAAGAAATGAACTATCGCGTAGCTGTTAAACATGAAAAAGCAGCTAAAGTTGCTCGTGAATACTTAGTCGAACACGGATTATTGGATAGATAAGGAGAATGACTTATGAAAGCAGTGATGGTTAGAAAAGCGGGTGGCCCAGAAGTGTTGGAGTATACAGATGTTCCGACACCTGAAGTCAAGTCCGGCTGGAGTTTGATCAAGGTAAAGGGATTCGGTATCAATCATTCAGAGATATTCACTCGCGAAGGTAAGTCACCTAGTGTTAAATTCCCAAGGATATTGGGGATCGAAGCCGTTGGTGTTATTGAGCAAACGACTGATTTACTGGTTGGTCAAAAGGTAATGACCTTCATGGGTGAGATGGGTCGAGAATACGACGGGAGCTATGCGGAATATGTCCTCGTACCAAACAAGCATATCTTCCCGATCACTACCGATCTCTCCTGGTCAGATTTAGCAGCCATCCCGGAGACTTATTACACTGCTTATGGCGCATTGACTGGACTGCAGTTACATGACGATGATTCATTATTGATTCGTGCGGGAACTAGTGGAGTGGGTGTTTCTGCTGTGAAATTAGCTAAGGCGATGAAAAAAGTCATGGTGACTAGTACGACGAGGAACATGGATAAATCAGACCTGCTAAAATCTGTTGGGGTTGATAATGTAGTCTTAGATGACCACGGCATCTTACAGACTGATCAAAAGTTCGATAAGATTTTGGACTTGATGGGTCCCAAAACAGTTCCTGATTCACTCAAACTATTGAATAAGTTTGGCATTGTTAGTTCAACTGGACAATTAGGTGGCGTCTGGGATCTGAATGATTTCGATCCGATCATGGGAATACCAAATAATCGATATTTGACATCATTTTATTCAGGTGATGTGGATGTAGACTTATTGAATGATTTGATCAAATTGATCGAAGACCAGCACATAGATGTCAGTCCAACGAAGATATTCACCTTAGATCAAGTATCGCAGGCACACGAATATTTACAGAGTGGTCACAGCTTCGGCAAGATCGTAGTGTTACCATAATCATCATGAAAAAAGTTCAACTAAGACGGATTCACTAATTCGACTTAGTTGGACTTTTTTGCTTGAAATGTAACGGTAACAAAAATGTAACCGTAAACTTCATAAATAATTCAAATATCATTATTACAATTTAATTTGTAATGTAAGTTTTACTGATTTTACGGAGAGGGAGTTTTGGTTATGAATTTCAAGAAATATGCAGTACTGTCGCTGGGATTGTGGACATTGGGATTCGGAGTTTATGAATCACAACCCATGATCGCTAGTGCAGACGAACAAACTACAACGAGCGAACAAGTAAAAACTACATTATCCAGTAGTAACAGTGTTTATTGGTATGATGGATCAGTTAAATTACCTGACATTACAGGGGACAACCTAACTGATCCAGTCGTAGCCCACTTTAGTGCGGGACAATCAGAAGTTGGTTCACGGTATGTGTCGATCGTTGTGAACCCAGAGGATAATACTCAGTATTCATTTGCTAATGAATTAGATGATAATGGCAAGATCTTGCTGCAAGGTAAAGTCACCGTTGGGGATGTAAAAGTAAAATACGTCGATACTGATGGTAATGAAATTTCGCAGAGCACAGAAGCTAGTCATTCAAATAATCCAGCTGATTCTGATTATTTGAATTATACGACGAACCAATTAAACATCGCTGGATACAGCTTTTTAAAGATGGATGAAAACAGCCTACCTGCCAATGGTACGCTATCAGGTACAGGTGGCACGGTGACTTATGTTTATAACAAAATTGATAATAACTCACAAATAAATAATAATAATTCAGTAACGGATTCAGCTAATTCCGGTACTACAACTAGTTCTTCGACGGAAACATCTAATAGTGATAACGATGATGCACAGTCTGAAAATAACCAACCTATTAGTCAGGCAGCAACAACTAGTAGTGCCACAGATTCAACCACTAGTTCGAGTGGTTCAGCCAATTTGTTAAAGAGTAGTTCCACAGCAGCTGACACTAATACGAACAGTCAGCTTCAACAATCAGGTTTGTTGTCACAACCAGCTACGTCAACTACTAAATCTAACAAAGCCAATACTAGTCAGACGGTGGGACAGACAGGTGCGGATCAAGGAGACGTTCTGGATTCAAATACGGATTACTACATCACACTAGCAAGTTTTTCGTTAGTATCATTGTTAGGATTAGTTGGAATCAGTCTCATTAAACACTAACTTTTATTTTAGTAGGAGAAGGGGAAATTTTGAAAATAAAAATTACAGTACCAAAAGTAAATGAATATCGAGATGTGACTTTTTCACAAATCAAAGAAAATGATACGATTCGTGAATTAAAAATGTCATTGTTAGTACCAGAGACTGACCATGCTAAGCCATCAGTCTTGTACTTTCCGGGCGGTGGATTCACCTCTGCCAATTATCACAAGTACATCCAGATGCGCACGGCCATTGCTCAGCGAGGGATAGTGGTCGCCGCTGCAGAGTACCGTGCCGTACCTAATGCCTTTCCAGATATATTAAATGATGGGAAGAATGCGTTGGGATATTTGCGGAACAATGCTAAAAAATATGGCATCGATCCTGAGCGAATCGCTGTGATGGGAGATTCTGCAGGTGGATATTTAGCGCAGTTTTTGGGTACAACAGCTGAAAAGCGCGAATACATTCCTGATACAGGAGATGTTGATGATACGACAGTTTCAGCGGTGGTCTCTCTCTATGGAATCTCCGACTTATTGACGATCGGTAAGGGATTGAACGCTGATTTTCACGCCTCTACTACTTCAACTGAGGCTTTATTAGTTAACGGAGTTTCATTTGGTGAGGATACAGCGTGCTCTATCACGGAGGTTGAAGAGAACGCGAAGTTCGCTAGTCCGATCGACCACGTCAAAAAAGGCCTGGCACCATTTTTGTTGATGCACGGTGATGCCGATACGGTGGTTTCTCCATACCAAGCTGAAGAGATGGAGCAACGTTTGAGGGATAACAGCGTGCCCGTCGACAAAATTATTGTTGAAGGTGCTGATCATGCCACGATCGAATGGTATCAACCGGAAGTGATCAATTTAGTTGCAGATTGGTTAGTCAATCATCTGTTTTAAATATTTTTTCGTTAAATAAATCTGCGAATATTTTGGAGCGTGTCTCGTAAGTTCCAACCTGCGTTGATTTAGAATCACTTACTAATTGGGCCAGCAAGTAGTACATATTACCTAGCATGTAATGCGAATCATGAGAAGTAGCAAATTCGATGCCATGGATAAGCCAGGTGATCGCCTCTGCGTCGTGATCTAGCAACCGTGCAGAATATGCCGCTAAATAAAATAGTGCGATTTGATTAGTCTCATATTTTGCCGTTGAAAATTTTTGAAATGCTAGTTTGAGGTAATGTTCCGACTCCAATTTTAGTTGGTCCTGAGCAAGGATGGCTGACATGGAAATAGCAGCCAGTCGATCCAAGGTAGATAATTTTGAATGTCGATTGGTCGTTGACAAGGCTAATTTGAAATTCAACTTGGCATTGAAATGATCGTCGTCAGCCTGTACGTAACTGACACCTAGATAATAATGATAGGCTTGTGTTTCTCGTTCGGTTTCGACCGCATGGATGGTTGCAGGTAGGAGCAAGAATTCCTTTAGCTGTTGATATTGGTGATTGTTACACAATAATATAATCTGTTTATTTAATTTATCAAAGCGGCTTATTTGGTAATTTTCATCTAAATATAAATCATCTAGTTTTATTTGTAACTTCTTACAGATGGCCATTAAGATTTGCGAATTAGGAATGTATTTTTGGGCTTCTATTGCAGAGATCATCGGTTGCGTACAAATGCCGTCAGCAAGTTCCGACTGTGTCAGACCGAGCTTTTGCCGTTTTTCTTTAATAAACGTACCTAAGTCATTCATCTATTCCACCTAAATTCCAATTTGTTGTAAATAAAATAATCTCATATCTAATATTTTTAGGAAAGTATTAACCTCTATTTAAGTATTTATGTGGAAGCGGTATCATATAGATAGACATAGTTTTGGCTATGTTGTATGATTGCCTATAAATCTTAGAGGGACGGAGAGTGAAGCCCAATGAAGCAAGAAGATTTGGAGGGACTGAGACTAGTCCTTTCAAAGTTATACGAAACTCTTGATATGGCGCTTGAAAGTAATAAGCTTGCGGGAAAAGCTATTTTAAATGTCTATAGAGAATTAGACGATGTCAATGATATTAATAATCGAACATTACTTTCATTGGAATCGTACTTGGGTCGACTATCATTGTTCGAAGATTTTGAATTAACTAAAGATGGGAAAAACTTATATAAACAAATTGAAACTATTGATAGGAAGTATACTACCGTATCTTCAGTTAATAACACGTTTAACGGACAGTAAAAATAAAAAGCAGGTGTATATTTATGAAAATGACAGACAATACAGAAGCAAAGAGACTTTTATCAGAATTATACACGGATATCAATAACAACAAAGAAATCGATAAAGATGACTATTCGAAGAATCTAGTGTTGAGAACTTACAATCTACTCGACAAGAATTATTCTTTCAACTATTTGTTTGGTCGATTAAAAGATGACACACAAGTCACTCGAACTTTGCGACAAATGGACGAAGGAAAAGATTACGAAGACAAGATCAGCTATCTTGCAAAAGGCGTTAACTACGCCATATATTAATAATTGAATATAATAAAAAAATTGCCGTGATCAAATTCACGGCAATTTTTTGTTCTACTTTTAGTTAAGGGGATGTTTTTTGAATATCAATCCAGATGACTATATGTGTAAAAAATGAATAAGCATGTATACGTTTATATTTATTGTGGTAATATAACATTAAAGAAATAATAAGGGGGAGAAGAGAGGTAACGCTTTCAAGTTGAATTATATAGTTGATTTTTTAGTTACTGCTTTGGGGAAAGCTGTATCCTGTTTAGGGCATAAAATACTTGTATAGATTAAAATAAAGGCAAAAAATAGTGATGAGGATTTCCACACACAGTTAAAATAATCGACTAATATTTTTGAAATTTTCAATTTGAAATTGAGTAATTAATATATATTTATAGGGAGGAAATATGTATGGTTAAACATAAATTATTATTTACAAGTGTGGCAGCTACGCTATTATCAGTTGCTATTCTTAATAGTCAAACTAGTAATTCAGTATCAGCAGCTGAGGTTGCTGAACCGCAAATAACTCAACAAGCAGCAGTCTCTGAATCTACAGTTACTGCACCACAAATCTCTGAGGCAAGTCAAGCATCAACATCTACTGCTGAATCAACGGTGGATCAAGATACTTCTGGACAATCCAATGCCTTACAAACTGAACAGACTGCAACTACCGATAACAATTCAGTAAATGATAATTTATCAAACACAGATGCAGTAAATAGTAATAATTCAGCATCTGAAGGTGTAATAAAAGTTGAACCAGCTAATGCTTCACAAAATCAAGTGGTGAAGTATTATGCGGATGACAATAGTTATCTAGCTAATAATCAACAAACTTATTATTTACTTGATAATGGATTCTCAAATGCAGAATTCAGCACATCTAGCTATAGGGATAGTTACCATCTAAGTTCACGTGCTGAACAAGAAGGCCAAATCTACTACTTAGTCAATATCGACAATTCCCCAGTCTTTTGGGTTAAAGATAATGCTTTAAGTTCAGTTGAAGTTAAACAAGAAAATGTCAAACTTGAAAATAAAATTGGAGTTATCTCTTATTTACAAGGCTATGGAGCAGCTGTTTGGCGTGATGCAGGACAAAATGGTACTACGGGAACATATCTACCAAATGGATCTGCTTGGCAATTAGCCAATTACCGCGATCAAGACAATCAACGTTGGTATCAAGTAGGTCTTGACGAATGGGTTTCAGGACAATATCTGACAATAGCAGATACTACTAAAACTAGCAGCTACTTAGACACTCCTTGGATTAGCCAATACGCACCTGTATTCGCTCCTTGGGGCTGTGCATCTGCAGCAATGGCAATGCTTTTGCAAAATGCTGGTGTAGCTAATACTGGTTCATACGCTTGGCTCAAAAATGCCCAAGACAATTTGCCAATGTACCCAACATACGCTGACGGTCAAAAAGGTAATGTTTATACTGGTGAAGGCTTTGGATGGGTAATTAATGCCAATGGATTAACAGAGTTTGGTAAACGTTATTCTTCAAAGGTTGTTAATATTTCTGGTGCTAATGCAGATACTATCGCCAGTTTAGTAAAAAGTAATCATGCTGTCCTATATTATGGATACTCTTCATATGATGCAGTTGGTCCAAGAAATCACTGTAAGGTTATTGTAGGATTTAGTCCTAGTTTAGGCTTTGCTGTGCAAGATCCATTGTATTATCCTAATAAAATGGCTGCTGGACAAGGCGGACATAATCGTTGGGATATGGGTGCCATTCATTGGGAAAGTCTTGATACATTCAATCAAGAATATAATGGCTCAGCTATTACTATTCAATAATTATTAAAAAATTTGGGTCTAAAATGAATCGAATTGATGAGATATTTTAGACTTTGGGCACACTCGAGGGAGTGTGTCTTTTTTTATCTTATTATGGCAGTAAATCGACATTTTCCATCATAAAATCAATAAAATATTGGCTGGCTATCGGTAACATGATTTTCTTTTGACTGATGATACCGATCTTTCTAGTTAATTCTGGTTTAATCGGCAAAATAGCCACTTGATACGCCGTTTTTCGCAAAACTAGTTCAGGTAGAATACTCACACCTAGGCCTAATTCAATCATGGAGAGAATGGAATAATCATCGTGAACTTTCAACTTAACATTGGGTTGAAGATTAGCCTCCGCAAAAGCCGCCAATGGTTCGCTGTATGAACCTTCTTCTAATTCTAAGAAGGGTTCAGATGCTAAGTCCTCCAAGGTGACGAAACTTTGTTTAGCCAAATGATGGTTTGGCGGTAATACGGCCCTTAAATATCCAGATTTAACGAATTGAACTTGGGTATTTGGCAGGGCATCGGGACTGACGAAACCGAAGTCAGTTTGATTAGTTCGAACCCATTCAGGAATGGTCGTATAGTCGCCTTGGTGCAAAATAAAATTGACTTGTGGATATTTTTCCTGAAATTTTTTGATTAGTAACGGTAACCAATGTGCAGAAATACTAGAAATAGTTCCAATCCGGACGGTTCCAGAACTTAGTCCTTTGATTTCTTGAACTTTTTCCTGCATTGCTTGATATTGGCGAATGGTATTTTGAATCAAGGGATATATTTGAGCGCCCTCTAAGGTCAGACTTACACCTGAATGTGAGCGATACAGTAGTTTAATTGAAAATTCATCTTCTAAACTAGCAATCATGTGGCTGACAGCCGATTGGGTATAGCCTAGCTCTAAAGCGGCCTTGGAAAAACTATGTAGTTCAATTACTTTTTGTAAGGCCAATAAACGTTTCATCGTATTAATTCCCTTCATATTAGTATTACTATTATTTGTTTTACTAATGATGGAATTTACTATACATTATCCTTATACAGACAACAAGGAGTTGAGCAAATGTCTTTTCAAACTGTCAAAAAGTATTTTGATCAATTAGGTCTGGACGATCGTGTGATCCAGCTTAACGAATCAAGTGCGACTGTCTTAGAAGCCGCGCAAGCCTTAAACTGTCAACCGGCTCATATTGCTAAAACTTTATCATTTTTTATTGATGAACAACCAATATTAGTCGTGATGACGGGAGACACCAAAATTGATAATCATAAGTTCAAAAGTGAATTTCGACAACGACCGAAAATGATCCCGGGTGCACAAGTTGAAGATGCCATTGGACATGCTCCTGGCGGAGTTTGCCCATTTGTGACTAAGCCGGGTGTAAAAATCTTTTTGGATATTTCTTTGAAACGATTTTCAGTCCTCTATCCGGGTGGCGGCGACAGTAATAGTGCTATTCAATTATCACAATCAGAACTTGAAAAATACATTAATGCCGAGCGTTGGGTTGATGTCGGTAGGTTAGTGAACTAGTAGAGAAAGGGAGTCTTATAATGTTCAAAAGTTACGTGGTTGATGCTTTTACAGATGAAGTTTTTAAGGGTAATCCAGCGGCGGTACTGTTTTTACCACAATATCCAAGTGATCAATTGATGCAAAATATTGCGATGGAAAATAAATTATCAGAAACGGCTTTTGCCGTCAAACATGATAGTACCTATTATGATCTGCGTTGGTTCACTCCAGGTGGTGAAATCGATCTATGTGGTCACGCCACTTTGGCGACGGGTTTTCTAGTATTTAAATACGCCGCTCCCGAAAATAGCGATACAGTAACTTTCAAAACTAAGAGTGGGGAGTTAACGGTAACTAAAAAAGGTGACCTGTATGAAATGAATTTTCCTTCTTACGATTTGAAACCAGTTCCTGTGACTGAAGCAATGACGACTGCTTTTGGTGCTCAGCCAGAAGAGGCGTACATGGGTAGAGATCTTTTATGTGTCTTTCCAGATGGAACTGATATTGAACAACTTACTCCCAACATGGACCAGTTGAGTCAATTAGACGGTTTGTTACAGCATGCCACGGTCGCAAGTGATAGTTATGATTGTGCCTCTCGTTCTTTTGGCCCCAAGTTAGCAGTGCCAGAAGATCCTGTCTGCGGCAGTGGCCACTGTCACATTGTTCCTTATTGGGCTAAGCGCTTGGGTAAAACTAAAATAACAGCCTATCAGGCATCGGCTCGTTCAGGTGTATTATATTGCGATTATCAAGGTTCACGAACTTTATTAAGTGGCAATGCCGCTCTTTATTCAGCTAGTGAAATCTATGTTTAGTGGTCGCAATTATTACTGAATCGAAGGTGAATAGTAATGAAAAAGTTAGGCATTATTGGTGGAATCGGCCCTGAAGCGACGGTTAATTATTATTTAGATGTGATCAAGCAAACGCAACAAATTCTTGGAACCGATAAACAGCTTCCGGAAATCGTTATTAACAGTATTAATATGTACCGTATGTTTGAATTATTAGACCAGAAGAATTATTCAGCCGTGGTTGATTATCTTGTCAAAGCAACTAATCAATTACAGGCGAGTGGAGCTGATTTTGGATTGATGTGTGGCAATACCCCGCATATCGTTTTTGATCAAGTTCAACAACAAACCACATTACCACTACTGAGTATCGTAACGGCGACCTTAAAACGAGCACAAGACTTACAATTGAAGCGTTTGGCCCTTCTTGGGACCAAGTTCACTATGCAAAATAAGTTTTTCAGTCAACCTTTTATTGATGCTGGCATCGAGATAGTATTGCCTAGTATGACAGAACAAACTTGGCTGCATCAAAAGATTGTTGATGAATTAGAAAATGGCTTAGTAAAAAAAGATACAAAGCAGGAATTACTGAGTATGGCACAACAGTTGATTGAGCAGAATAAATTAGATGGCATTATTTTAGGTTGTACAGAGCTTCCGTTGATCCTTCGACCTACAGATTTTTCAATCAAAGTTTTAGATATTGCACAGATTCACATCGAACGGGCGACAGAGTTTATCCTAAACTAAAAAAATTAATAAAATTGCTTTAAAATTTCAATTTATCCGGAATGATTTTTACTGAAAATACAAGTTGTATATTCAGTGAAAATTAATTGTTATCTAATCTTACCGTGCTTAAATATGAGTTGTGAATTAATAATATTCACAATAGAAGGTAAGATTATGAAAAAGAAATTATGGATTTTATTAGCATTACTTGCTTTCTTATTCGTGGCTGGTTGTGGTGCTAAGAAGAGTGAAACTACCAAATCAACCAAGCCAGAAGAAAAAGTTCAAACTACTAATTATCAAAATTTGCCGAACTCAGAAAGAAAAGATGTTAAATTCAAATTCATCGCTAACGAGGATGCAAACGGATATACAGTTGATTTGAAGATTAAAAATGATAGCCACAGGGATGTGAATTTCCATTCGACCTGCTTCATGATCATGGACTTACAAGATTCTAGTTTTCATGTCGTTTCAAATCTTAAACGTGTCATTACTGTGAAGTCAGGAAAATCTGCCGAACTGGGAAAAGTGTTTGAAAATATTCCTTTGAGTGTCTTTGAAGGTCAAAGTTCTTATTATTATTTGAATAAGAATTATCGTCTTGCATCTGTAAAGGATACGGAAGGATTACCTAATCAAACTACTCCAACTAATCAAGCGGGAGGCAGTGAACAAGCTGCTATGCCGAGTGCGACTGCAACATCTACTAATGCAAATAGTAATGTGCCAGTTTCAAGTCAAACTCACAGTTATACTGGTGCAACTCCGAAGGCAAATGCCGTGCAATATTCGTCAGGAAATTCTGATATGGTTCAAAATTCCGAACAAGCTGTTGGATTATACAAGCATGCATTGGCAATGGCAGGACGTACTGACATTGTTGCAGTACCCGTCCAAGGTGGATTCAAGGTATACGGTACAGATGCTCCGACCAATGTTGCTTTTATTAGTTACAGCGGCAACATGGAAATGGACGGACAAGTAACGCCATTTTCTCAATTAATTAAAAAGACATATAATGATCAACCGGGCGACTAGAATACCGTCGTCGGAATGAAAAACTAGCCAGAGGTGCTTTTTTGATATTTGCCTCAGGCTAGTTTTTTTTGCTATGCTTTAACTAAATTTATCGGGGGAGATCAGACATGGATAGTTTAGAGATACTAATACAACAATTACAGGCCATCGCACAATCTGGCAAACACTATACCAAGGATGTTTTTGATATGGAAAGATACGACCAGCTAGAAGGTGTAGCCAAGAAGTTGATGTTTCGATATACAGGAGCCAACGAAAAACAACTAGACGTATTTTTTGATTCCGACAACGGATATGTAACTCCAAAAGTCGACGTTCGAGCAGCGACATTTAATAGTGATGGCAAAATTTTATTAGTAAATGAAAAACTAGGTGGTACTTGGTCTATCCCTGGTGGCTGGGCAGATATCGGATACGCTCCTAGTGAGATCGCAGTTAAAGAAACACGTGAAGAAGCTGGCATTCATGTTGATCCTAAGCGTGTGATCGCAGTTATAGACATGCAAAAGCACGCGTATGCTAAAAAGAATCTTAGTTATATTTATAAAATTTTTATTGAATGCGCACCCGATGATAATAAATTGACGGATGTTGATAATTCCGAGACTGATGATGCGGAATATTTTACTTTGGATGAGGCCTTAAAACTAAATTTGTCGTTGAATCGTAATTTGCCTGTCGACTTAAAAAGAGCATTTGAGTGTCATAACAGTACAGTTTGGCAGACGGTTTTTGACTGATTATGGGTATTTCCAATATAAGAACTCTTATTATCGCAATTGTTCAATGCTTGCTATATTTTCACTAAACCTTAAAGGAGTGAAGTCAAATGCAAGCAATTATTCAAGATTCGTACAATGGGATTTCTGATTTAAAAATAAAAGAAATCGCTGGACCACAAATAAGTCCTTTGTCAGTGATAGTCAATACCAAGTACACTCCAGTATTACCGTACGATTGGCGGACGGAAACTGGTGAGCTTCAAAGTATCCGACCAGTTCAGTTGCCAATCGTAATTGGATACGGATTTGCGGGGATCGTGTCTAACGTTGGAGATTTACGTAGTAAAAAATGGTTAGGTAAGAGGGTTATCGGTGCGTCTCTTAATGGGTCGTCTAGTACGGTGATAGATTCGCGGATTCCGCCACTATTGTTTCAAGTCCCGGATGATGTTGAATTATCAGAGGCAGTAACGATCATTGGTGGTGCTGATGCAGCGATGGGGATTATCAATAAGACCAAGATCACTTCTGATGACGTCGTATTAATAACCGGTGCTTCTGGTGGAATCGGAACTTATCTGATTCAATTGCTCAAACTAAAAGGATCGAAAGTTATTGCCATCGGGCACAACTCGAATGTAGATTTTTTGAAGGATGTAGGTGCGGATGAAGTCATCGATTATACGCTTGATTTTTCCGAGCAACTACAACAACATACTAATATCACCACAGTGATCGACACAGCCGGGAATACGGAGATGTTAAAGCAGATCAATACATTGTTTCCTGACTTGATGCTCACTTCTATTGCGACGGAATACTTCAACTCCAGTAAGTTTAGATTCATACATCCCAATATTTTCCCCAAGGATTACCAACGATTGTTAGAGATGTTGTCTTCAGGAGAATTAAAAGCCTATATTCAAGCAACTTTTGATTTTAAGAATGTCAAAGATGCTCAGAATATGTCTAAAGATTCGCACTCTCAAGGAAGAATCTTACTAAGTTACTAGAGGTGGGAAAATGACGATAGCAGATATTGAAAATCTCATCATACCTTTTTTAAGTTATTATTTGATAATTCAGGTACTCCGGATCAGTTTGGTGATCGTAGCATTTTTTTATTTAAAGTCTTACCTTAAAAATAAAATGTAAATCAAAAAAGTTGGAGCTAGAATAAATAATTCTAGTCCCAACTTTTTTATTTTTTCTTAACAGCGATCCATATTTCACTGTATGTATCATCGGGCTGATCGCCATACCTAGTGAATGAGATATTAGGTTCATCGACTAGTTCGTAGTCAGATGACGGCAACCATTCAGAGTAGATCTTACCCCAGGTGTCTTGTAATACTGCGGGGAAACTCCCCCGATTAGGAAATATGGCCCAGGTTTGTTTTGGTATTTGAACTTGTTCGAGGTCAGAAAAAGTATTTTCTTGACTCGTCGCAAATCCAATCATGTGTGTTAATGTTCCTTGTTCATTTTGCCAAGTTTCATCGTAATTATATGAAGCATTCAAAACTTGATTAGGATAAATATCTCCTAGTTGGTGCATGTGCTTACGTTGTTCCGCGGTAATGGTTTTGGCAAGAGCTTCGATCTCAGCGTTGACCCCTTCAAATTGAATGGGAACTTGTTTAGTCACGCCTACTAAGTTAAAAGCGCCTTTATCTTCGATTTTGAATTCCATTGTGGTTCCTCCCTTAACGTTGATATAAAAAGTAAGTTTTGGGAATGCTATTTGTTGCTGATTCTTAATGATTTCTGATGGCAAATAACCAGTGAATTCCTTAAAGGCGCGTGAGAATCCCTCTAGCGACTGATATTGATATTTGAAGGCTACCTCAGTAACGGATTTTTGATTGATCAGATCATGATTTGCCAAGGCTAGTCGGCGTTTCTTGATATATTCTGATAATGAGATACCAGCGATAAATGAAAAAGTTCTTTTTAAGTGATATTCAGAAATACCCACTTGTTTGGCAGTTGAGGTTAAAGAAATCTCATCAGTCATATGATCTTCTAGGTAGTCCATCAGATTGTTTAAGTTTTTTAGCATTTTTAACACTCCCTTACTTAGTAATATTAAAGGCTGAGTAATTTATTACCTTGATATATCGGAGACAAGTTTCATCGGATTCAAGTATATCAATTTGCGAAGTTTTGTATATTTGATATACTGAAGAAAATTTAATAAATGGAGAATATTATGGATGTATTCGAAGATTTTTTAGTAGCAATCGAAGATGATTCTCACCGTGCAAGAATGATTGAGATAATTGATTGGGTGCAAGATACTTTTCCTAATTTAAACAAACGCTTCGCGTGGAAACAACCGATGTTTACTGATCATGGAACGTTTATTATCGGATTTAGTGTTGCTAAAAAGCATATTTCTGTTGCACCTGAGGAGAAGTGGATGGATCTGTTCGTCTCACAGGCGGAAGCATCAGGATACAGTCACGGTAGTAAGATGTTTAGGATTGGATTCGATCAAGAAGTGGATTATGAATTACTCCGGAGCATTATTGAGTTCAATATTGAAGATAAAAAAGATTGCGACACTTTTTGGCGAAAAAAATAAAACAAGCTAACGGGTTCTCTTCCTGTTAGCTTGTTTTAATGTGTGTTCAAATCCTACAAACGGGAGAATTAAAGCAATAATCAAAAAAAACATTGGTAGCTGATATCTTCTCCTTGTGTTACGCATGACATCACCCTAACATTAAAAACTCGATATAAAGAGTTTTTATATTTGGATAATAATTTGATACGGGGTAGATACAAACACTTTTTGTATCTGTCTATACTATGCCATGGTATGCGTAATTTCTCTAGTTTTTTGCTTACAGATTGCTATAATTTATACCTCATGAATTATGAAGGTCTATTGGAGAGGCTATAATAACTTAAAAATGTTATTGTAGATAATGCTATAATTTTTTTCATGGTAAAATCTGGTTTTAGCAGTCAGAGATGACGAGCTGTCTAGCTGGATACGTATGCTTAGAAAAATCAGAAAAATGATATTAATATTTAAATATCATGTAGGCAAGTGAGGAACGATATTGTGAAAAAACAAATAAAAATAATAATTACAATATTAATTATGGCGACTATCAGTCTATACATGCCTACCAAAGTTAGTGCCGCAAAGTCGGACTATATTCCGACCGTCTACATTCACGGACACGGTGCTGGGGCACGCTCAACTGACGACATGATCAGTTATGCTCAAAGGAATAATTATGCGACAAGAGCACTGCTAGTAGTTGTGGACAGAAATGGCATCGACCATTTTTATGGGACGATGGATAAAAATACATATCGTCCTACGGTTCAAGTGGTTTTTCGAGATAACATGAATACTAACTTCAACGTTACTAGTGGGTGGGTTCGTGAGATCATGGTTCAATTGAAACAAAACTATGGCGTCAAAAAATTTAATGTTGTTGCTCATTCGATGGGAAACATGACTTTTTTGTATTATATGTTAAATTACGGTAAAAATAAAAAATTACCTCAATTGATGAAACAAGTCGACATTGCTGGTCATTACGATGGCATTGCTGGAATTAAGGACAAGCCCAATACCAACTGGTTTATGAAGAGCGGTCGACCGGCATACATTACGTTTGACTACGGACATGCACTGAAATTACGTAAGAATTATCCGTCCAACCAAGTTGAGGTACTGAATTTTTATGGGAATTTGGATGATGGAACTAATACTGATGGTCGAGTTTCGACAGTTTCTGCACGTTCGATAAAATACATTCTGCGTGGGCGCTATAAGAGTTATCGTCAGGTGAAGATCAGTGGCTACATGGGCGAGCACAGCATGTTGCATGAGAACTCGCGAGTTGATAAGATAATGGGAAACTTCCTCTGGGGTAAATAATATTGTGATAATTAATAAGGCGGATATTTGCCTTATTTTTTTCACTCAAAGACACATTAAAATTTGTTATGTAATATAATTATACTTAGATTTCATCATACAGAAAGTTGTGTGTTTATGAAAAAAATATTTGTATTATTGCTTTGTCTACCTCTTGTTTTGTTAGGCGGTTGTAGCAATAAGAGCGATGTAAAAGTTAGTGTGCCAAAAATGAGTGCCAGCAATTTTTTGGATAACAGCAACTATGGTAATTATAATTCTCAAAATAAATTACTTGAGAGTTTTGTGGTCGACAAAATGGTTGCCAACAAGGGAATCTATACGCAATTTCACAAGACTAAGGACACTGAGGATGAAGCTACCGGTCATGAAATGCTTTCGGAATCATCAGGTCTGTGGCTGGAGTACTTGGTATATACCAAGCAGTATAAGCAATTCCGCCAATTTTATCATCAGACGAAGAAGACGTTTGACCAAGGTGATCAATTCAGCTATCGGTATGATCCAGACAATAATAAAAAATCCAACGTCAATGCGACCTTGGATGATCTAAGAATTATTCGAGCATTGCAAATGTATGCACAGGCAACTGATAACAAGACATATCACAAAGAAGCCGCGAGCAGATTTGCTAAGTTAACGACTGGCTCCATCCCGAATGGAAAGTTGGTAGATTTTTATGATGAGAATTCCAAAAAATCTAGCACTGACAGTTCGTTAGCGTATTATGATTTCAAAACTTTGAAATATTTTGAATCTACATCTACTAAAGGAAAAAAGCATTACAAGAAACAGTTACAATTAGTTCAGAAGGGATATCTGGGTGATGCATTTCCACTCTACGCCTCCAGTTATAGTTGGAGCCAAGGAAGTTATAGCAGTAAGAATCTGAATACTTCTGAGGCCTTGGAGACTATTTTACATCTCTCTGAAGTTGGTAAGGTCAAACAAGTTACCTTGAACTGGTTGGCAGAACAAGTGAAAAATCATAAGTTGTACAATACTTATTCTATCAATGGAACGGTGGTCAGTAAGGGTCAATCCAGCGGTAGTTATGCGTTAGCAGCAATTATCTTTGCGAATGCCAACGATGAAGAAATGTATCAAACCGCGATGAAAGAAATGTGGAGATCTCAAGTTACCGATAAGGATTCTTCAATTTACGGTGCTTTAGGTATTAAGCATTTGAAGCAAGCGTATTCATATAATAATTTGTATGGTTTGTTAGCATCTAAATACTAAGGAAAATAAACGTGAAAGAAAAAATAAAGTTATGGGCGGAAAAATTTAGTAAATATGTTTCGCCTGCACTGTTAGCAACGATTTTGGCTGCTATTATCAGTGGGGCACTTCTCTTTGTGCCGCCAATTCACGGATACGCTGACAATGGTGATTTTTATCGAGCCATGCTTAGCAATGGAATTTATCGTTTGCCTTCCAAACACCCTTGGGCGCTAGAGTATGTTATTACCAAATTCGGCTTGTTTCAATATTTTAACGAATACGGCACGATCGCCTTTTCTTCGCAGTCGCTTTTTATAAGAATAGCTGTTTTGATCAACAAGTTGTTTTATAGTACCAAAATTTTTGATATTAGATTTTTAGGTGCTTTGTATTATGTATTATTCTTAGGCGCTATTTATTTGTTAACGAAATCAATAGTGCATCCATATCGTAAATTACGTAGTTACGTGGTAGCGCTATTGATAGTCTTTATATTTACCGATTCATCGTTCACCTTATATTTCAATTCCTTTTTTGCAGAACCTGTCATGTATATCTTTATGATGTATGCCTTTGCTTCAATCATGTTATTGGCTAGGGGATGCTACCAGAAGAACTGGCCTATGATGCTACTATTTTTTGTTAGTACGATATTGGTAATCACTGATAAATCGCAGAATGCACCGTTGGCATTGAGTTTTATCGTTATTTCCGTCGGGATGATGTTTCTACCACATTTCAATGCTCGTCGCTTTGCAGTGGGTATAGGGATGGTAGTGCTGATTTTTTCAGGAGTATTCACCTATGTCGCCATCAACAAAGAATTCAACGATGTAAATCAATATAAGGCATTCACCCATGGAGTATTGATGGAAACTAGTGATCCTAGTAAAAAAATCAATAAGTTGGGTATTGACGAGCAATTTGCGTTGTTGCGTGAAGAAAATTACTATGTAAAGTCTTATTCTGCGGTCAAAGCTACCAATAAGGATGTTCAACAAAATCTTTTGGCGAAGAATGGCATCGGCTGGACCTTGAAATATTATGCCCACAACCCCAAGCAAGCCGTATCGCTATTAGACTTAGCGACTAAAGATATTATGATTACGCAAGTAGAGGCGGTGGGTGATTATACACGAGATTCTGGTCACAAGCCGGGTGAACAAGTTCGATATTTTACTCTGTACAGTGACTATATGAGCACGTTTTTCCCTGCAAAATATGCATTCGTATGCCTATTATCGGTAGCATTGATCCTTTGTTACGGTGTCGGTCTGTACAAGGATTTTCGCGCTAATAGACCTCATGGTGTAATGCGGTTTTTCTTGATTTTAGGATTGATCACGATGATCCTATTCGTCCCGATCATTTCAATCGTCGGTGATGGCGATGCCGATTTAGCTAAGCATTTATTCATAATCCCAGTTAGTTTTAATTTGATATTTTGTTTGTTCATATCAGATGTGTTGCATCATCGACTATGGAATACTGAAGCTAGAGAGGAGTTTGTTGAACGTGCAAAATAAAATTGTAAAGTTACTATGCTTGTTGCTGTCAATTTTGTTCTTTACGATCATGAATCCTCCTACGCAAGTAGAGGCCGCTGATGATAATTTGGTCATGCTAGTGTATGATTCTCAAAACACGACCGATAATTCGCAAGTACAGATCGACGCCCTCCAACGAGCCTTAACGAGTATGAATCTACGCATCAAGACAGTGTCACAGTCAGATTATCGATCTGGACAACTTACTGATAAGTATCTGGGTGTCATCTCAATGGTCAATTGGCGTCAAGTAGGGTTGAATAATAAGTCATTCATCAATGATAGAAAGAACTTCACAGGAATAAAGTTGCACATTGGATATGATTTGGCGGCGGATGAATTATCAGATTTACAGGCCAATTCAGTCGACTTATATCAGCAACAGTTTATTTTGAAGAATAATCATAACAGTCAGATGTTACCTTTTAGTGAAACTATTACTGTTTTGGATGGTTTACCAGATGATGCGCAACGAATCGGTACCCTCAGTACGCAACAAGCCGATCAAAAAAGTTATGGCTATGGGACGATCGTTGGAAAAAATGCATATTTACCGTATTTCAATTCCAAGGGTTTGAGTTATTTAACAGCGGTCGAGTTGATTGCCAAATTATTCACACGGATCGGTAGTTATCAACCATTACTAACGATAACGGATGTCACGCCGGTCAGCGATATGCGGATATTGGAACAGGTGAGTGAATTTTGTTACCAAAATAGTATTCCATTTGCAGTAAGTACGACCTCAGTCGCAAAGAATACCGAGATGAAAGCTTTTACTAGATTTGCGTCGGTTCTGAGAAATGTCGAGAATCGTGGTGGTGTCATCTTCATCCAGTCACCAGTCGTTGGTGGCGCTGGTGCGGATAGTGGAACCGAGTTGAATCAAAACTTGACGAGCTATATCGTTAGTCTGGCGAAGCATACTGTTTATCCAATCGGGATCAGTACTCAAGGTTTTTGGAATCAGGATAAAGTATTACGCAAGAATTTTTTGATGAAAGCTGACCATTGGTTGTTATTACCTAATTCAGACGCCACTTATGCGGATGAAGATAACGACTCACAAGTTGTTGCTCGAAGCTTCTTAGGAATCTCGGCGTCATCGCTTAACAGTGTCAAAGAAACTTCAGCTACGAAATTTCTTACGCCGACAGCAGTCTTGATACCACTACCCCATTCTCAAAAAGAATTGGTAGATTTTAAGGAACAAGTTGGAAAATTAAAATTCCAGTGGTTTGATCCCTTGACGTCAAATCTGTCAACTACGATCAATACAGGAACGTCAACGATTTCCTTTAAAAATGGAAATTATTTTGTTAATGGCAAGCAAGAGAATACCGGAACCGCTAATTCTTCAAAAGCATTTGAAGAGACGATCAAACAAAAACCGTTGTTGAGTAATTATTTTAATATTCAGGGTAATGTTTTGACGATATTCTTTACAGTAATTACTATCGTGCTGATTATCTTCATTTTGATTGGTAGAAGAATTTACTGGAATAATTTTAATAAGAGGAAGTGATAAATATTTCAGTCTTAGATATATTTTTATTGATTGCAGTAATTGCAATTTGGGGAACATTAGTTGTTAATTTGATTTTAACGATTGCTGGATATACTTGGTATTTGAAGAATGTTAATAAACCAGCGCCTAAATTGCCAGATGAGGTCCCATTTGTTTCTATTTTGGTTCCAGCTCATAATGAGGGCGTGGTGATCGTAAAGACTGTTTTATCGCTTTTGTCTTTTGATTATCCTCAAGATAAGTACGAAATTATCGTGATAAACGATAATTCAAGTGATAACTCGGCACAGTTGCTGGCTAACTTGCAAGATAAGTTTTCACATGAACGTCTAAAAGTCATTAATACGGATAGTGTTACCGGTGGTAAAGGTAAGTCTAACGCCTTGAATATTGGATTGACCAAGGCCAAAGGTAGCATCATATCTATTTACGATGCAGATAATACCCCAGAGCATCAAGCTTTACGGATCCTAGTAGCCGAGCTGATGCAAGATGAAGGTGTTGCGGCAGTCATTGGTAAGTTTAGAACGCGTAATAAGATGGCGACACTTTTGACGCGATTTATTAATATCGAAACTTTATCGTTTCAATGGATGGCGCAAGCAGGGCGACAACAATTG
The DNA here is from genome assembly GCF_057541095.1 of Companilactobacillus sp. y65-5. Lineage (NCBI taxonomy): Bacteria > Bacillati > Bacillota > Bacilli > Lactobacillales > Lactobacillaceae > Companilactobacillus > Companilactobacillus sp. y65-5. The sequence continues at coordinate 568,333 of NZ_BAAJOA010000001.1, read as the reverse complement.
TTTAAGCTATGTACGATTCCCGGAACTAACTATGTTATTCGCCGAAGTGTTATCGAAAAAGTCGGCGGTTGGGATGTCAAAGCGTTGGCTGAGGACACAGAGATCAGTTTTCGAGTTTATCAGATGGGTTATCGGATTCGATTCCAACCAAAGGCGGTCACTTGGGAACAAGAACCACAGACTTTGGATGTCTGGTTCCATCAGCGAACTCGGTGGGTCAAGGGAAACATTTATGTAGTTGTTAAAAATGCACATTTGTTATTCAAAAAAGAAGGTCGTCCGATTCGCTTCGACCTGTTGTATTTTTTGTCGATATATTTTCTCTTGATGACCTCGTTGATTTTATCGGATTCAGTTTTTGTCCTATCAGTCGCTGGAATCGCACATTCAGATCTGCAAGGTTTCAGTAATTCACTGTGGTTATTTGCGGTAATAATGTTTGTCATCAGTACTTTTGTTACAATAACGACAGAAAGAGGGGAATTGACCTTCAGTAATTTGTTATTAATTATTTTTATGTATGTAGTATACAGTCAAATGTGGCTTGCTGTTGCGGCCTATGGAATGGTGGGGTATATACGTGAACAAGTATTTCATAAACAAGCAAAATGGTATAAAACGAAGCGGTATCAATAAATTTATAATAGCGCTTTGTTTTGCTATGACACTGATATTTGGTGGTACCAATGTTAAAGCTGCTGACAATCAAACTTACACACAACAATTCCAAAACAGCACAACAACTCTGTCTGGTCGTGCTGTGGAATCTAATATGTATTTGACTAAGATGGATTATTGGGATGTTAAGAAAGTGACGTTTAACTTGAATTTTCAGGTTTCCCAGTTGGCATCGCGTGATATGTCTGACATCACCGTCTCAATGAATGGTGTGAAGTTCTATTCATTCAGACCGTCCAAAAAAACTGGTAGTCAATCTGAGGCAATCGACGTACCAGTCGAACTCCTTGGTGGCAGTAACAAGCTACAAATTGACGGACAGATTCTCAGTCAAGATAATGACAAGAATTATCAATTGGCACAAACTCCTGCTAATTGGCTGACGATCGAGAACGGTTCGAATGTTAATTTTGAATATCAATTAAAAGATGCTGACAACAATCTCAAATCATTTTATGATCATTTTTCTGGTCAGGATACGATTGCATACAATCATTCGAAAATCGCCACAGCAAATGATCCAACTGCTAATGAATTGACGGCAAGTATGATTGCCTTAGCTGGTGAGTCACGAGTGATCACGACTGAAAATGATCAAATCCCAGTTGTTAAGATGAATCAATTGAATGCTCAAGATGGGGATTACATGATGGTCGTAGCACGGTATGGACATCTTCCTGCCAACTTGAAGAAACAAGTTTCAGCGAATTATCTGAACGATCAAGCGGTCATCAAGACTTACTATGATGGCAATAAGCGCTATCTGATAGTTACGGCTAAGTCAGGCTCACTTTTGAAGAAGGCGGCTAGATTCGTTGCCAATCAAGAATTGATGAAGGAGACTGATAAAGATACAGAATACGTCAGTGATGAAACAGCGACATTTACATCGTCCCTACATGATAATGGGGTAAAGAATATTACTACCTCCACTGATACATATCAAGGTGCTGGTCATCGCGAGAATAGTTATCTGATCAGCTTGCCGAATGATCGTTCTAATGCCGATGGTTCAGAGGTTTATTTGAAGTTTAGATACAGTAAGAATTTGAACTTTAATCGCTCACTAGTTACTGTCAAGGTGAATGACACCACGCTTGGAAGTAAAAAGTTAATCGCTGCACGTGCTGACGGCGATACTCTAACTCTCAAAGTTCCACGTGGATTGAGTTTGGGAAATAGTTTTACGATCAACGTCGGATTTGATTTGGAGATGAAAGACCAAGATACTTCTGACAATAGCCAAACGCCATGGGCAGAATTAGATACAGGTTCCAAGATGTACGTGAAATCAAAGCGGAGCAATGACTTACTGTTTACTAACTATCCAACGTTATTTATCAATAATCAAACTTACGATAATATTGCCGTCGTCACGCCAAGTAGTCTAAGCGATGAAGATTTCAAAACTCTGACCAACATTTTTAATTTAGTCGGTAGTTTTGCTAAGAGTAATACAGGACATATTCAATTTTATTCTAGTATGCCAAGTAAGCGTATTTTGAAAAATAAAAATGTCATTTTAGTCGGGACACCCAAGAATAATGAAATGATCAAGAAAATAAATTCAAATTTGTATTTTAAATACTCTAAAGATTTTAGCCGGATCATTTCTAATGAAAAATTGAGTATCGAGCATGACTACGGTAAGACCATCGGAACGGCTCAATTATTACGCTCACCGTACAATGATAAGCGGGGGATGCTAGTTGTCACTGGTGCCAATGATACGGCGGTTTATCTGGCTTCAACTCAAATTAATTTTCAGAAGAATATTCAACAGTATTCTGGCGATGGCTTGATAGTTGATCCTAACAATACTCACTACGGCTATCGCTTCAAGAAGGATAAGGCTATTGATAAATCACTGACTACTAAGCAATTGATCAGCGATAATACACAATTGATCATTTATTTGATCATGGCATTAGTCGTGATCGTTATGATCGGTGCAGCAGTCTTCTTAGTAATGAGGAAGCAAGGCTTGTTGAACGGAGGTCACAAGGATGGGAAATAAAGATCAACGAACATCGCTTTTGGCGGATGTGGGACTGTTAATGTTTCTAGTTCTTTTTAGTGCAACAGCGATATTGATGGCTGTGTCTGGTCAAATCTTATTGAACGTTATTTATTTATTTTGTACAGTGGCGTTGCTGATGTTGACATACTTCTTTGGAATCATGCCTAGCTTAATTGCAAACATTTTGTTCATAGCTGTACAGGCAACGATCATGGTTTATCAATATGTGGCTAAGGCTAGTGAAATTCATTGGCAACTTAGCTTTTGGATGATAGCGCCGATACTGTTGTCCTTGGCGTTGTATAGTATGACTTACAATCAATTGAAATTACAAAATTCCAATGCCGAATTAAGGACTGCGATGGTCGAACAAGGAGCGTTCGATGAACAGACTCATTTACGTACTACTGTGGCGTATATTGAGGATACGGCTATCTATGCTGAAACCAATCGTAGATTTCAATTGCCAGTTACCACGGCAGTGATCAAGATTGGGTATTTTAATGATATTCGCCGAATGATGAGTCCCAATCAATTGCAGTCATTGTTGCAGATGACGACGGATGTAATTAAGGATAAGACTAGAGTTAACGATATTATTTATTTGTTAAATAATGAAGATCCGACTTGGGCGATATTGTTGTTTTCCAATGCTGATGGAGCCACCATCGCCACCAATCGTGTGAAGCAAGGATTCAGTGAACGTCTCCAAAACAATCCTGAATTATCGACTATGGCGATATCGTTGGTTGTTGGGATTGCTTCGTGGGATGCTGAAAAGATGAATACGCCGTATGATTTGATGAATGCGGCTATACGTGAAACACAATACGATGTTTAGTTAGGAATGATATAATTAACGGAAGTCTACATTTTGAAGGAGAACTTTTTTGGAAAGCTATCTAAAATGGGTTTTAGAAATAATATTTACGTTCACCGTCGTTCCTTATGCTACAGCGCGCGTTGTTTCTTGGATCGGTCATGTGACTAAGGGCATGTTGGTTAATAATTTAGGCAACAGTAGCCAGCTAGTAGTCGGTGGACTGGGAGTTATTATCCATGAATTAGGACATGCCATCTTCGCCTTTATTTTTGGGCATCATGTGACTAATGTGCAATTGCTAAACTTTCATTATAAGAACTCAGGTGAATTAGGTTCTGTCAGTCATTCTTGGAATGAGAACAATATTTATCAACGCTTAGGTAATTTTTTTATTGGAATTGCTCCGTATTATATGTGTTCGTTAGTCTTGTACTTCCTTCAAAAATATTTACTGAATGCACAATTGAACTTTACAAGCATCGGTGCAGATTCAGTGGTAACTGTTAGTGGACTCACTGAATTAGTTTTGAACAACTTAAAAACTTCTTTCGCCAATGGTACTTTTCCAATGATTTTTCTTTATTTAGTATTGACCATCATGATCGCAAGCACTGGATATGATTTGAGTGATGCAGATTTTCGAACAGTCAATAAGGGGATTTTACCTTGGATCGTAGTTCAATTCGTGATCGGTAACATTTTTATTATTTTAGGAAAAATGGATACTTTGAATGATTATTTGTTACAGTTTACTAGTTTCTCAGTTTTGTTTATGATTCACGCTATCTTTAGTATGTTACTAGCTATGATATTCATTAAAATTTTAGGAATATTCGATATTTTTTAGACGACTACCAGTTAGGCTGGTAGTTTTTTTATGCAAAAATATCCTCTCGATAATTGTTATTTTATCAAGAGGATATTTATTTTCTTAAAGGAGTAGGCAGATTATGGAACTCGTTTAATTAATATTTTTAAAGTGATGAATCAGGGAATTTATGAAATTATTTATTTTTTTATTCTCTGTTATTTTGTGTGGATAAACTAATCTAACTGGTCCATTAGGTTCGTATACTTTAACGGTAGAGATGCTATCCGAGTCTGTAAAACAACCATCACTCAATACACCTAAGCAGAGATTATTCTTGATTCCTTTCAGTACGATGTCATCACTTTCAACATTGATCAGATTTTGTGAATGAGAATATCCGCTGACAGCAGAAGCAGAAATGGCACTGGATTTTTTATCGATCAAAACTGGTAGATCTGATTGCAAAATTTTGCCTTGTTGAATCTTGTTAAAGGTAATATCTGATGCAGCTAAGACTAGACTCTCTTTGGTAATTACGACACTATCGAAGTCGGCGGGGATGAATCTATCTACAATGATTCCCAATTCTAATTTGCCACTTTTTAAATTTTCAATCGTTTCATCACTAGTTTGTCCGATCAAATCAAACATTATTTTTGAATTATTTGCATGATAATCTATCACCTTGGAGACAACATAGTCAGCTAAATAACGGTCAATTCCGCCAATTCTGATCAAAATATTTTTGTTATTAGCAATTTTGTTGGAAAAATTTTCAAATTCTATCAGTGATTGGTTTGCATATTCGTAAGTAAGGATGCCTATTGAAGTTAGACCGCTTGTTAAACTACCATTTTTGAGTAGGGCCGATCCGACTTGATTTTCCAATTCACTGATATGCTTGCTGACGGTAGAGCTACTGTATCCTAGTTTTTTAGCGGCATTTTGAAATGATCCAAGATCAACTGCCGTCTTGAATGTTTGTAGTAGCTTAATATTAATCATTAGTACACCTTACTTTCCAAAAAAGAAATTTTAAGTTCCAAAAAGGAAATAAATTTTATTACATTCTACCTTAAAATTAGTGTCATTAGGAGGGATGGGAATGAAATCTAAAGCAAAAAAAATGCCATCGGCGTTTAGTATTTTATTTATTATTATTGCAATTATTGCTGTATTAACGTGGATCGTACCAGCGGGAGCATACAATGTAGACAAATCTAATAATTTGGTTCCAGGTACTTATCATCACATAAAACAATCAGCACAAGGATTTTGGGATATTATCAAAGCCCCAGTTGTTGGAATGCTGGGTAATGAAACAACTTCAGCCGCCATGCCAGTTTCCTTTTTCATTTTAGTAATCGGTGGATTCTTAGGGGTAGTTAATGCGACAAAATCTTTGGATGCAGGTATTGGTTCGATAGTTCGTAAATATCACGGTAAAGAAAAAAGATTGATTATTGTTTTGATGATACTCTTTTCATTAGGTGGAACCACTTATGGTATGGCAGAGGAAACCATCGCCTTCTATCCAATTTTGTTACCGATCATGTACAGTATCGGTTTGGACAGTATCGTTGCAGTAGGAACCATCTGCATTGGTTCAACGATGGGAGTGTTAGCATCAACTGTTAATCCATTTGCAACGGGAGTTGCTTCACAGGCTGCGGGAATATCTCCCGGCCAAGGGATTGTTTGGAGATTGATTTTGTGGGTGATCTTAACGACAGTAGGTATTTTGTATGTTTATAGATATGCACAAAAAATCGAAAAAGATCCGACTAAGTCATTAGTTTATTCTCAAAGGGAAGAAGATGCAAAATCCTTTGATCCAGTCGAAGTCGATGGTATCAATAAGAAGCAAAAATTTGTTATAAAACTATTTATAACAACGTTTGTAATCATGATTCTAGGCTTGATTCCTTGGACAGATATTAATTCAAACTTCACATTTTTTGAACAGTTAAATAAATTTATATTGAAGATACCGGTACTAGGGTCAGTTTTAGGTAAGGATTTTCCAGCGTTAGGTACATGGTATTTTACAGAAATTACTATCTTGTTCTTACTAATGGCATTGATCATAGGATTCTCATACAACATGACAGAATCAGATATTGCCAAGCACTTTGTTAACGGTGCTAAGGACATGGTACAAGTAGCTTTGGTTGTGGCAGTTGCAAGAGGTATTCAAGTGATTATGAATGATGGCAATATGACCGCAACTATTTTACATTGGGGTGAAATGTATTTGAGTCAATTACCACCGATGCTATTCTCCGTCCTAACTTATATTTTCTATATTCCAATGTCCTTCTTGATTTATTCGACTTCCGGTCTAGCCTCAGCTACGATGGGAATAATGAGTGGTTTGGCAGACTTTGCCCATGTACCAAGAGATATTGCTATTACGGCCTTCCAGGCAGGTAATGGAACGATGAACTTGATCAGCCCCACCAATGCGATTTTACTAGGTGCATTAGGTTTGGCACATGTAAATTACAGTACATGGTTAAAATTTAATCGTAATTTACTGATCATGATTTTTCTTATCGTGATCTTAGTCCTATCTACTGCAACAATATTATCTTAAGGAGAGTACACATGAGTGATTTGAAAAAAGATTTTTTAAATGTTTTACCTATAAATGAAGAAGTGGCATATAATCTGAATAGTTTTTTAGCTAACAATCCTGAGTTATCGGGTCATGAGTTCATGGCAGTAGAGAAGTCTGTTGAGATTCTCAAAGAAAAAGGAATTGAGTATGAAGAAAATTATTGTGGTGTGCCAACTAGTTTCTTGGGACATATAATTGAAGGTAAATCTGATGAACCAAAGATTGGAATCGTAATGGAATACGATGCGCTTCCAGAGATTGGGCATGGATGTGGACATAGTGCCAGTGGTAGCCTGAGCATGCTGGCGGCATTATCGTTGTGGGAAATGCGTGATAAGGTAGCAGCAACGATCGATCTCATCGGAACTCCCAATGAAGAGACGGTCGGTGACAAGATAACTCTGGGTAAGGCTGGTGCCTTTGATGATTATGATTTTGTGATCATGATTCATATGAATTCAAATATAACTATGCCTGCAGCAAAGTTCCTCGCTTTGAGCGAGATAAAAGTGAACTTCGAGGGGTATCCATCGCATGCGGCTGCTGCACCTTGGAATGGGATAAATGCATTGAATTCAGCAATTCTCACTACTAATTCGATCGACATGCTCAGACAGCAATTGAAACCAGATACTAGAGTGTCTTATATTATTACAAAGGGTGGAACTGCCTCTAACGTCATTCCGGAGAATTCAGAAATGATTATTAATATGAGAGCATCGAAGAAAAAATATCTCGAAAGTGTTTTTGAAAAAGTTGAAAACTGCATCAAGGGTTCTGCACTTTCCACAGAAGCTACATACAGTTATGAACGTACAGGCGAAGATTTTGATGATATGAATCTTAATCAGACTGGTATCAAATTGATCGATGAAGTAATGACAGAATTGAACGTTCCACATAAATGGGATCCTAACGCTCCAGCTGAAGGAAGCTCGGATATTGGTAATGTCAGTTATTTATGTCCAGCTTTTCATCCTATGTTGGCTATATCTGATCGAGAATTTTCAATGCATACCAAAGATGTGGCTGATATTATGAAATCACCAGAAAAAGTAAATCCAGTTATTTTAACCGGATCCAAGATTATTGGTTTAATGATTCTAAAAGCCCTAGGTGATCGAGAACTGTTGAGTCAGATCAAAGAAGAATTTGACCAATCAATACACTAGGTAATGAGACTGAGTTAAATCGTATTATTAGAAACAATAAATCAAAATGTGCACCCGAAAGGATGCACATTTTTCATGCCATGAGCAACCTTATTCTGATAGAAAAATAGTTATTTATTCTCATCAGTCAATATCAATTTCCAAAAAGTAAATTGTTGGTTCCCATAATGAAATATCTTTACTATACTCTATCTAAACGCTAATAATATTAGGGGAGATGGGAATGAAAGCGAAAACTAGGAAAATGCCATCGGCATTTAGTATTTTATTTATTATTACTGCAATTATTGCTGTATTAACTTGGATCGTTCCAGCGGGTGCTTATAATGTGGATAAATCCAATAATTTGATTCCTGGGACATATCATCATATTGCACGTTCATCTCAAGGTTTATGGGACATTATCAAGGCTCCAGTTATTGGGATGTTAGGTGATGAGCATACTTCAGCAGCCATGCCAGTATCGTTATTTATCATGATAATCGGTGGCTTCTTAGGGGTAGTTAATGCAACGAAGTCTTTGGACGCAGGAATTGGTTCGATAGTACATAAATATCGCGGCAAAGAAAAGAGATTGATCATTGTTCTGATGATACTTTTTTCTTTAGGTGGAACGAGCTTCGGTATGGCAGAAGAGACAATAGCTTTTTATCCAATTTTATTACCAATTATGTACAGTATTGGATTGGACAGTATCGTTGCTGTGGGAACCATCTGTATTGGTTCGACGATGGGCGTTTTATCGTCAACGGTTAATCCATTCGCAACGGGTGTTGCTTCTCATACCGCAGGTATTTCTCCAGGTGACGGAATCATTTGGAGAGTGGTTTTGTGGGTAATCTTAACTACCGTGGGTATTATCTATGTTTATAGATATGCTCAAAAAATCGAAAAGGATCCGACTAAGTCATTGGTATATTCTCAAAGAGAAGAAGATGAAAAATCTTTTGATCCGGTAGAAGTAGACGGAATCAACAAAAAACAGAAGTTAGTTATTAAATTATTTATAACAACGTTTGTAATCATGATTCTCGGTTTGATACCTTGGACAGATATTAATCCCGATCTTAATTTCTTTGAGAAATTAAACAAATTCATATTGAAGATACCGGTATTAGGGAACATCTTAGGTGAAGATTTCCCAGCTCTTGGAACTTGGTACTTCACTGAAATAACTATTTTATTCTTACTAATGGCGTTGATAATAGGATTTTCTTTCAATATGACTGAGTCCGAGATTGCTAAGCATTTTGTCAATGGGGCCAAAGATATGGTGCAAATTGCTTTAATCGTGGCCCTTGCGAGAGGAATTCAAGTAGTTATGAATGATGGAAATATGACCGCCACAATTCTACATTGGGGAGAAATGTACTTGAGTAAATTACCACCGATATTATTCTCAGTTTTAACTTATATATTCTATATTCCAATGTCATTTTTGATTTATTCAACTTCCGGTCTAGCTTCGGCAACGATGGGAATAATGAGTGGCTTGGCAGATTTTGCGAATGTGCCAAGAGATATCGTTGTTACTGCATTCCAAGCTGGTAGTGGAACTATGAATTTAATCAGTCCAGCTAATGCAATTTTACTCGGTGCATTAGGATTATCACATGTTAATTACAGCACCTGGCTTAAGTTCAATCGCAATTTATTAATTATAATTTTTATTATTGTAATTTCAGTTCTATCTATTGCGACGGCGCTATCTTAAAATCATCAAAATAAAAAATGGGGTTGAAGCGTGGTTGCTTCAATCCCATTTTATTTGTCATTTTTTTTATGCCATTCTTTAATATACGCGAGTCGCTGTTTGAAACGTTGCTCATTACCTTGTTCGGTTGGTTGATAGTATTCATGTCCACTTATTTCAGGTGGATTAGTCTTCATAGTCGTGATTTTATCGCTCGTATCATGGGCGTATTGATAATTTTTTCCATAATCAAGGTCTTTCATCAGACTAGTTGGAGCATTGCGTATTTGCAATGGAACTGGCAAGTTACCGAACTTTTTAATATCCCTTTCAACATTTTGGTGCGCTACATCGACAGCATTAGATTTTGGAGCTAACGATAAGTAAATAACCGCCTCAGTCAAATGAACGTTACATTCAGGCATACCGATAAATTGGCAAGCTTGAAAGACGTCAACAGTTAGTGACAATGCTCTGGTGTCAGCCAAGCCGATGTCTTCACTGGCAAACCTGACTAATCGACGAGCAATGTACAAGGGGTCCTCTCCACCATCCATCATTCGGTGAAGCCAGTAAATCGCTGAATCAACGTCGCTGTTACGCATGGATTTGTGTAGTGCAGAAATAATATTGTAGTGTTCTTCGCCTTTTTTATCGTAACGAAGTGACTTGGTATTGATCGTCTCACTCAAAGTTTGAGCATTGATAGAAACAATATTGTTTTTCTTGTTGCCATTCAGTACAGCCATCTCAAGGGTATTCAGTGCTGAACGTGCATCGCCATTAGCGAATTCAGCAATTATCTTGATACTCTCATCATCGATGTGGACTGTTAAATTGGGAAATGCCAGTTTATTGTTTAGTGCATTATGTATTAGAAGAATAATGTCATCTTCGGTCAGTGACTTCAGTATGAAGACCTTGCACCTAGAGAGTAGGGCGGAATTGATCTCAAACGAGGGGTTTTCCGTCGTCGCGCCGATCAGAATGATGCTGCCTTTTTCAACGAATGGTAAAAAAGCATCTTGTTGAGCCTTGTTGAAGCGATGGATCTCATCAATAAAAACGATCGTGCGTTGTCCTATTTCACGATTCATTTCGGCTTCTTCCATTATCTTACGGATCTCTTTAATACCACTTGTGACCGCACTGAAGGTAACAAAATTTGATTTGGTTTTTTCAGCGATTATATGTGCTAGAGTAGTTTTTCCAACCCCAGGAGGACCCCAAAGAATGATCGAAGATAGCTTATCCTCATCGATTATTTCTCGAAGGATTTTTCCTTTTCCGATCAATTGCTGTTGACCAACGAATTCATCTAAATTGTTGGGTCTAATACGATTTGCCAGAGGAGTATTTTGCTCATTTGCAGATGCGAATAATGATTCCTGCTTCATGATATCCTCCTTCTCATGAATGATTTTAGAAACTAAAAGTAACTTTTTCTTTGTCTAAGCCGGGGTCAACGTAGACGTCGTCTAATTGTAGTTCAAAAACTTCTAGTTTTGGTCCAATTAAATCCCAGACTTTTTGATAATTAGGTACAGTTTCGAGATACTTTGGAAGTAATTCTATCATAGTTTTGTCTGATTTTTGGATAGATGCATTTTGGGAACGAATGTATGGATTACCGATCATATCACTATTGGGAATGCTGATGAATGACACACTTTGGGCTTTTTCATATTCAGTTATGCAAGGAGTACCCACGACCGATGAGAAGAATAGAGTGTTGGGTTGTTCTTCAAGCCAAATAAAATTGACGATTTTAACATTGGAGATATTGTCCACCGATGTGCTCAATGCAATCTTATTTGTTTTTCTAGTGACGTCTTTTAATAGAGAAATGTTCATGATGATTTGCTCCTTCGTAAAATGTCTTTATTACCTGATTATAACGTATTTTATAGCAACATTGAACGTACGTTTGCGTGAAGTTTATCACAATCCAGTGGTGCTAGTACTCAAGGTAATTAAAAATTCTATAACTTAATCTGAGACCGAATATTTTGTCGGGGTCATCATAATTTATTGGAATCAAATCATTTATTTTATTCAAGCGTTTAGAAAGACTGTTTCGATGCAAATGCATTTTTTCAGCAGTATGACCTAGTTTTCCATCAGACTCCAAATATTCAAAGAGCGTGTTAAATAGTTCTGAATTATGTTGTTTGTCATATTGTTTCAATAGTAATAATTGTGAACACATCGTATTTCTGAGTAAGTCGATATTTGTCATTTGATTCAAAATAATATAAATATTATATTTCAATGTATAATTTATAATATTTACTTCATTGAGTTTTATAGCCATTTTTACTGCCTGTTTGCAGATTTTTAAAAACTCATTAGTCTGTGTGATGGTCTTGTAGGATTCTGAGATAAAGAAATAATGATTATATTTTTTTCCGAGAGCTGCTAGTGATTTAGTTATCTGGTCAACCTTACTTTCGCCAGCAACAAAGATGAGATTTTGTTCTGCATTCTCAGTTAGTGGCATGGGAGCGACGAGGGACTGCAATTCATTGATGAACTGATCCTTATTACTATTAATTTTTCGTGGAATGGCAATTACACAAACCATTCTCTCAGGAAAGAATTTATCAAATGATAATGAATCGATTGAATCGATATTCTCAAGCATGTTTGAGAACAAGCTGTTTAACTCGCTCTGATCAGGGTTGACCGAGTAGCGATTGTTGAAGTTATTAATTATTTTGATAGCTAACTGCAATTGTTCATTGGATAATGGGTAGCCTTTGGACTGGGTCACAAATAAATACCAATTATTTAATGAGAACGTGTTTATAGTATTTCTAATATATTCAGTTTGACCTATTAAGAATGATCGACTCTGATGACTATTTTTTAGCCAATTTTTACTTATCACCGGGACTTGCTCTGTATTTGAACTTATCAAGTTATTTTTTTCGTCGATGATCAAGACCGTTTGTTCCAAGTAATCGCCTATCAGATGAGTTAGTTGATCAATAGTCGTACAAGTTATTGATTTTAGCAGTAAATCTTCTTTTAACATTCGCAGCCCTCCGGTGTGCATAATATACACTTATAATATAGATCTGTGTGCGGTCAGCCAGTCGTATCTGATGATGTCTGATGTTATAGTTACACACGTAATAATAAGTGGTCACTAGTTAGTGTACCAAATACACACCGATAGGAGAATACGATGGAGTTTGAAAAAGTATTGCATAATCGTCATTCAAGTCGAAGGTTCTTGGATACGCCGATAGATGAAAAAATTTTGTCAGAGATTGTTCAAGAAGCTCAGCGTGCACCGTCGTGGGCAAATGCTCAACCGTGGAAGGTGATCGTAGCAACTGGTTCTACCTTGCAGACGATCAAGAATAAGCACCTGGAGCTAAGTAATCAAGGGATGCCCGGCGACTCCGATATGAACACGGCTCATCGAAATGATTGGGCTGATTATACTAGGAACAATATTGGTCGCTGGAACAACGAATTGATCAAACATCTGATCAATAATAATATCCCTCAATCTGAATTTGGCAATACTCAGTCGACCTTATTCAATTCGCCAGCGTTAGTCTATTTATCCGTAACTGAACCGTTGAATGATTGGGAAATATTTGATGTCGGTGCCTTTTCACAGACGTTGATGTTGAGCGCCGCCAATCGAGGCATCCAGTCGATTCCGGCATACGAAATAGTCCGATATCCAGATGAGTTGAGAAAGATTTTTGATTTAAACAACAGTGAAAAGTTGATCATGGGTATTGCCTTAGGATATGAGGATACCAGTGTTATCAATGATTTTAGAAGTACGCGCGACGAGACAAAAAATATATTGAGAATAGAAAGATAGGTAATGATAATGAAAATTTTAGTAATTGGTGCTAGCGGACGTATTGGCTCATTGTTAGTTAATAAATTAGAAGATATGGGCAACGAAGTTACAGGAACGTATAATAGTAAAAAAATAAACGATGCAATAAAATTCGACTTGCATGCCTCAGTAGCTGAGATGACAAAGTTGATGTCCGGGTATGATGCAGTGTATTTCGTAGCTGGATCACGTGGTAAGGACCTACTCCAGACGGATCTCAATGGCGCCGTTAAAACAATGATGGCAAGTGAAAAAGCTGGTATCAAGCGATTTATTCAATTGAGTTCAGCCTTCGCCTTGGAGCAGGACAGATGGGATGAAAGTTATCTAGCTGGAATTACTGACTATAATATTGCCAAGTATTTTTCCGACTCTTGGCTGATAAATAATACTAATTTGGATTACACAATTCTACAACCAGGTGTTTTGACAGAAACTCCTGCAACGGGCAAGACAAATTTTGACGTCAAAAATCCTTCTGAAAATTCCTTAGCAGATGTTGCAGAAGTCTTGGCAGATGTTTTGGATAAGAATAATACCATCGGTAAAGTAATAATTATGGGTTCAGGTGATGAAGATATTTCTGAAGCTGTTGAGAATATTTAATGAGAAATCGACGATTATCGTCGATTTTTTTATTTCTATACAATTTAAATTAGTTGTTAATTACTATTAGAATTGTTATTTTCCATTTAAATTATCATACAAATCGTCCACATAAAGTAGAGGTCAAAAAAGTAGAAATAATGACTCTAAAAATATTATTCTTGGGGTAGTGAAATGAAATTAATACTGCATGATACTTAAATTATTTCAAATCGAGTTTTATAGGTCTAATAAATAGATTAAATATAAGCTATTTTTAGTCGATTAAGTTTGTCATGTATATTTAATATATACGAATTGTATACTGACAAAAAGAGCGTAACCGTTCAAACTATGTTGGATAATCAAGGAACTATATCAGAATTTTGTGGTGCATATTTATTTATAATTTTATATCGTTGATTTTTATGGTTGTTTTATAGTATATAAAAATAAATTAATATGAATAATAACCACCGATGATTTTTTGATATTTTACTAACTACGATTCAACTAAAGAGGGACCGATTAATGGTAAATAAATATTACAATAGGGATTTGAGCTGGTTATTATTCGATAATCGAGTAATCGATCAGGCTTATAACAAAAAAGTACCGTCGTTGGAAAAATTGAGATTTCTGTCGATTGCTTCTAACAACTTGGACGAATTTTTTGGTGTTAGACTACACAATGTTCAAACTATGATCAGTAAGAAACGAATAGAAAAGCGTACTGGCCTGACCGGGACGGAATTATTAAGCATTATTTATGAATATAATTCCCGTAACATCACCAAGCAATATCAGGCGTTGGCATTGGTACTAGATGAATTAAAAGAAAAAGGAACTTTTGAGATTATGAGGTATCACGAATTAGAATTCTCAGAGAAGAATCACGTCAATGATTTTTTTAAACAAGAAATTTTAAACAAATTAACAATCGAAGTGTTTTCACCAGAAAGAAAAACAAAGAGTAATTTGAATTTTTTAATCTGCGCAAAGGATAATAATTATACGGTTTCCGTACCTAATGATCTGGATCGGATGGTTGAAACGGGCATACCCAACGTTTTCATCATGTTGGACGATTTGATCTATGCCAATATAGCTCAGGTCGCAACTGAATTGGAGATCGAACAGACTTATGTCTATCGCGTGACTTACGATAAGAATAAGAAGTATGACTTCTTGGATGCTGACATGGGTGACGATGAATATTTGGATAAGATGACCGATTATATCAATCACCGTGGACCTAGAGAGATCACGCGAGTAGAGTTTTACAGTCCAGAGCATAAGGGGAGAAGTTTTCTTGCTGGTCTGTTCGGTTTGAGTAAGAAGAGTATTTATGCTATTCCCGGACCGTTGGACCTTAAATTTTTGGATAAGTTATTCAAACGCTATAAGAGTCAGAACAATTTGGTTTTTTCACCCTTCAAGGGTCTTAATTGGAAATCTAATCAAAATATTTTTGCTCATTTGGACAAAGAGTCATTGTTAGTTCAGTATCCCTATGATTCTTTCAGCATCTTCTTAAACTTTCTTGAAACTGCTGTAAAAGATGCGAAAACGACTAGTATTCAAATGACGATTTATCGAACTGAAGGTAATTCACAAGTAGTTAAATTGCTGAAGGATGCTGCTTCTAAAGGGATTGAAGTGAAAGTAGTCGTTGAATTACGAGCTAGATTTGACGAAGCACATAATTTGGAAGTCGCAGATGAGCTGAAACAAGCTGGCTGTAAGGTTTATTATGGGGATCGGTTAAACAAAGTTCATGCAAAAATTTGTTTAATACGTCAAGGAGAAACAAAAGGTTACGTGCAAATTGGAACCGGTAATTACAATTCCATCACTGCAAAAATCTTTTCTGATATTAGTTTTTATACGTCTAATCAACGCTATGTCAATGACGCTGTGAAGTTTTTTGAAGAGCTAGATGGTAAGGAGAATTCTGGATTTGAGTTGGTCGTCACTTCACCATATGATTTAAAACGGATGATTCTGATGAAGATAAAAAAAGCCACGCAGGATTATTTACGTGGTGGCAAAGCGGAAGTATTTATGAAGGTCAATGGACTGACTGACGTCGACATCATCAACGGAATCTATCGAGCAGCTAGATTAGGTTTGCCATTCAGATTGATTGTCAGAGGACCGTGTTCTTTGAAGCTGGGTATTTGTGGTGAGAAAGAAAATATCGTCGTCAAGAGTATTGTTGGGGAGTTATTGGAACATAGTCGTATTTATAGCTTTACTTATGGCAATAATAGTACAGAAATCTGGATTTCTTCAGCCGACCTCATGACGAGAAATCTTGACCGTCGTGTTGAGATTGCCGTACCGATCGTTGAGTCTAAGCCTAAGAATCAAATGAGTAAAATCATTAGGATGTACAATAGAGATTCCGCCAATTCCTATTATTTGACGAAAGATGGCGAGTATTTCAAAGGTAAGAAATTTCTGAATCCTTCTGCGCAACAAACCTGGCTTAGAAGAATCAAATGGAAAAAATATGTATAACAAAGATAGAATTGAAGCAAATTACTTCAATTCTATTTTTTTTGCGCTATGATATTTACTTATAGTATTGATTCAGGAGGCGTTTTATGAAGTATTCACTTGCGACGATCGATGATTTGACAGAGATCATGAATTTGGAGCGTTTAGGGTTCAATGAGGCGGAGGCAGGAAGTGAAGAAGCCTATCGCGAAAGACTGTCAAAATTACACGATACATTTTTGACAATCAGAGATGACAATAATAAGGTGATTGGATTCGTAGTTGGTCCTGCAGTTGAACAGAGATTTGTTCTGGACGAGATGTACGATGTCACCCCCAATAACTTAGCCGAAGGTGGTCACCAGTTGATATTTACTATTGCAATCAACCCAGAGTATCGCGGTCAGGGAATTGGTAGTAAATTATTAACGGAATTTGAAAATAACGCTCGTAAAGCACATAGAACCAGTGTTTCACTGACATGTTTGGAAGATAGAATTCCTTTTTATGAGAAAAACGGCTATTTAAATCGAGGAATCGCCGATTCATCACATGGTAATGAAATATGGTACAACATGGAAAAAATCATCGATTTGGGATAATCACTTTGTGGTTGTCAGATGAAATACAATAATTAATCTGATGATTATGTGGTTATAATTCCAAATAGCCAGCAATTAACAAAGTTTTTACAGCATTTATATGTACAACAAGAGGCCAGTCAAATACTAATTTTGACTGGCCTCTTTACTAATTATTTTTTTCAGGAGGCCGACGGCAAGGCAATCCTTTCTATGCTATTCTAAGTTTATAAGTCGATTATTAGGAGGGCTGGGGTGCAATGATAAAATCAATAATATTTTCTGCCGCAATTTCCCTGATTGGACTGGTTAATTTTCTAATCAAGAAAGATGAATCTGCTAAAAGAAAGTTACGCTTAACCATCTATGTTGCATTGGGTTTGATTGTCTATGAACTTCTTTGGGATATATTATTTAATTAAATTGTGTTTCGGTTTAGGTATCTGAATCATACGTTTAGAACGGTCTTGAAAAAACATTTTGTCGAATAAGAACAATAAATTTGTGGAGAGATTATCGGACAACTCATTAGGTGGCTTTTTTTATTAAATTCTTTATTCTTGGACAATGTATTATTTTTTAGTTATCGTTAGATTGAAATGTTTTTTATGACAAATAATTTGGAAGGGATGTTTTAATATGCAAACAAATGCAATTGTGATTGATAATTATGGAGATACAAGTGAATTTCATGATCAAGTAATTGATGTTCCTGAATTAAAACCAAAGCAATTATTATTAAAAGTAGCTGGTAGCTCAGTATCACCATTTGACATCAAGGTACGCAAAGGTGTTTTCAAGGATGGCTTATCTTTGGAGATGCCAGCTATCACTGGAACAGACGTTGTCGGTGAAGTTATCCAAAAAGGTACAGCAGTAAGTGATTTTGAAATCGGTGATATAGTATGCGGGATGGTTGGTGTCAAAGGCTTTGGGGCGTACTCTGACATGGCCATTCTAGGTCAAAGCAAGGCTATCAAAGTTCCGAAGAATGTTTCAATTCAAAACGCTGCCGTTTTACCAATGACTGCAACTCCTGCATTCAATGCTTTATTTGACTTAGGTGAATTGAAGTCTGGCGAAAAAGTCTTGATTCACGGTGGAGCAGGTGGTGTTGGGTCGATGGCGATTCAATTAGCCAAAAACGTCGGAGCAGAAGTCTATACTACTGCAAGCCCGCGCAATATTGATGATTTGATCGAATTAGGTGCTGACAGAGTTCTAGACTATCATACTGAGAAATTCGAAGAGTTACTGTCCGATTTGGACTTGGTGATCGATACAGTTGGTGGTTCGACGTATCAACATAGTTTTGAAGTATTAAAAACTGGTGGTCGCCTAGTTTCATTAGTAGAGGAACCGGATGAAGCTTTATCACAAAAGTATGATGTGCATGCAATGTACTTGGATGGAAAATTCGCTAATCCACTGAACAAGGTAATTAAGTTAGTCAGTGAGGGTAAGATTCAATTACGCGTTCAAAAGAGTTTTCCATTGAATGCAGCTGGTGTTAAAGATGCTCAAGACTATTATGAAAATAACCACGTGTTCGGTAAAATTGCTATATTGAAATAAGCAAAAATCCATAATGAGTTTTTAATCAAAAAACTCATTATGGATTTTTATTTTACCGTCGCGCCATTGTAAAAGTGTATCGGCAACGATTTTTATTTACCATAGATTTCAAATTCGGCATGATTACTACCGTTTATTTTTATATAGGTAGTAGATATAGGTAATGACTTTTTGCCCGTTTATAAGATAGAGCTATAATTCTGATTTGATAAACTAGTTATCATTCAAGTGGCTAATGGCATAGCTAGTTTCATCGGCGGTGAATTGTTCTCCCGCATCAGAAGAGAGTTGATCACTAATCGCATCAGGAGACATATCCATATCATCTCGGTAACTCCTAGCTTTGGCTAAAGCATTCTCATTGTAGTCTACTTTGATATTGTCAACTGCATATTGAACTTCTTCCGCAGTAAATTGTTCACCATATGATGATGACAATTGTTCATAGATACCTTGTTTTGACATATTCATAGTTTCTGCATAATTTAAACCGTTTTTTAAAGCATTTTTATTATAATCTGCCTTCAAGTTATCCATTGCATACTGAGCGGCCTCAGCGGAAAACTGTTCCCCAGCATCAGATGTTAGTTGATCATAGATGCCTTGTTTTGACATATTCATACCACTAGAGTATGTTTCAGCCTTGATTAAGGCCGATTTATATTCATAAGGAACGCTATCCTCCTCGGAATCGTTGGAGTCTACTTCAGGTGTGCTTTCTTCCATGCTGTACGAATCTTCATCATCACTTTTATCGAAAGAATCCTTAATTTTGGATGTTTTTATATTATCTGGTTTAGAACTTTTTTTACTATTACTAATACCGCCACCAACAGGAACAAGAATCATTAAAACGATAACCGTTATAATCCAAAACCAAATGCGTTTATAAAATGGCTTTTTTAATTGTCTTCTTCTTTCACCCCTTGTCATAGTATTTCCCCCTGTAACAACATATTCAGCTTTTATTGTCTTCAGTTTTGGACAACAAAAATAAATTAAATTGTTTGAAACCTGTTTTATATAATTAGTATAACAGGATTATTTTATACTATATATACTATGAAGTAGTTCTTTTATTTGATCTCACAACCATACTAGCTGAGAATGTTTGAACAAGAATTCTTAAACGATGCCAAGGAACAATTGGAGAAGTCGGTCTATCTACCTAAAGTTATTGGAGATTTGTGTGTCAATCTAACTTTCCTTTCTATGAAGGGTTAACTTCTAATGATGTTGGGGAATCATATTTAAAACTTAATTATTTTAAGTTGATGGACACGAATATGGTCGGAGGGAATGATAATGTCATTCTCCAGTATGTTTCATTAGTTGTCTATTTTAAAGTTCCGAAAATCAGCTTGGATTTATTTCAGGCTTTTTGTTATATAAAAAAAGTAGCTATAAAGCTACTCAATTACTTTAAACTGGCTAATAATTTCTTCTCCACGTATACCTTAAATGCCTTCGTTGCTTGTTTTTGTATTACAGTACGTTCACTTGTAGACATTGCAGGATTGGCTTCTACTGCCTCAGTCACTACTTTGGTAACATAGGTATTTCCTTGAGACTCTAATTGTTTTTTGAAACTAGCATTGTTTAGTTTTTTCTGAATGGTTTTAGCTTGTTTAGTTGTTAACACCATCCAGTCTTTACCAATTTCAAAAGTGTTATTTTGTCTAATAAAGATTTTTTTATCACCGGATGTATGAAATAGAAGAGAGTAAAAGTTGTTCTTGTATTTCCAATATTGATTTTTTTGGATCAACTGCGATGTTGAGTTTACCTTTTTTACCGTATTTGTAACATGTAAATTAACCTTAGTTTTATTTAGTTTAGTTGATCTATTATTTTTGTATACATAAACCTTTTCGTTATTACCTATCTGCTTGTAAAGCAAAATATTGACACCTTTTTGATCTGTTTTGACGGAGATTGTTTGCGATTCAGTTACCTTTTTCATTCCCCAATGCCAGTTGTCATTTCCAATCATTAAAATGGCTGAACCAACTAAGACTATTAAACCGATTCCACCAATTAATAATTGCTTCTTTAATCCCTTAGCAAACAATAATCCACAAATGAAAACGACTAATCCAATAAATAAAATAACTAGAATCATTGTTCTACCTCCTTTTTATCCTTGAGAAAGCAGGCAAAGATAAAATCAATTATACCGAATGCCGTTGCAACTAAGAAGGCTGCATGGAAACCTGACATTCCGGCCGCATAAACTCGTTGTTGATATAGTAGCGGAGCTGTATGTAATAAAGATTTAGCGGGTGCATGATTATTAGTAACGTTAGTAAGAACGCTGCCAAGAACTGCTGTACCCATCGAGGTCATTACTTGTCTTAAAGTACTGTTAACCGCAGTACCATGACTTAATTGTAATCCGTGTAGGTCAATCGAACTGGCTGCCGTGATGGGCATGGTTACTAGTGCAACTCCAGCCATTAAGATAATATATTCGCAAATTACATATGCGTAAGGAGTGGTTCTAGTTAGCATGGCAAAAGGCAATGTTCCTAACGTTAATAGGAATGTTCCTAACATCGCTAATTTTCGGCCGCCCATTTTATCATATAAATTACCACTGACTAGGCTTAAAACACCATATACCAATGCTCCCGGTAAAATAATTAATCCAGAATTCAAGGGTGTGATACCGCGAACATCTTGTAAGTACATTGGCAAAACAACTTGTACACCAATCATAGCTGTGTTGGATAATGCGGTAACAAATGATGCGACGGTAAATGATTTAATAGTTAATAATTTTACATTCAAAAATGGATTAGTCTGCGGCCATTCACGTTTAGCGAATAAACCGATAAATATAATACCCACTATGATCCCAATAATAACGGTCTTGGAACCCCAACCGTTTTGACCAACTTCGGAGAATCCATAAAGTAGACTCCCAAATCCAATTGTGGATAAAATAATTGCCATGATATCGATTTTTGATTTCTTTAATTCAATTACAGGACGAACTAAAAATCCGCTGAAGACTAGTACCAATAGTACTGGAACAATCATAATGCCGAATAAGGCTCTCCAATTTAAACTATCTAAAATCAATCCTGATACAGTGGGGCCAAGCGCTGGTGCTAAGCCGATGACGATACCACCAATCCCCATCATTGATCCACGTTTTTCTGGTGGGAATAAGACCAGTAGGACGGTCTGAATAGTTGGGAAGGTAATTCCTACACCAACTGCTTGAATCAAACGTCCTAATAATAAAATACTAAAATTTTGTGCTGTAAAACTAATAACTAAACCAACTAGAAAGAATGACAAAGCTGACATATAAATAAGTCTTAAACTGAAATTATTAATCAACCATGCACTGATCGGAATCATAATTCCCATAACTAATAGAAATCCGGTCGTCAACCATTGAACGGTTGAACTAGAAATTGAGAAATGATCCATCAAAGTTGGATAGGCTGTAACCAGCATATTAGTCGTCAATGCTGAACAAAATGTGCCCAGCATTAAGACTGTCATCAAAAGAATTCTGTTAAATGGTTTACCATTATTATCTAACATGTTCAAAGCCTCTTGTCTATTAAACTGATGAGCACAGTCTAATTCTTTAATAAACTGATGTCAACAGTTTATATCCAACTGATAACAGTTTGTCTTTTTGGAAACTAAGAATATAATTAAGACAAGTTATTGTAAAGTGGTGAATTAAATGGCAAAAAAAAGAACCTTAACTAAAGATAAAGTTCTCTTAGAAGCAAATAACATTATAGAAGACAGGGGAGTTGAAGGATTGACTATCCGTGCTTTAGCTGATGCACTGAATGTGCGTCCTCAATCTGTCTATAACTATGCGAATAGCCTTAATGATTTATTAGATCAAATTAGTTTACAATTTGTAACTGATATATCAGAGCAACTAACTCAAAAGTTGGTGGGTATTTCAGGTGATGAAGCATTGATGACTTTTGCTAATGAATTTAGAAGTGCTTGCTTGCGGCATAAAGAGTTAACACCTGTTTTGCTAAATCTAAATAATTTCAATAATATAAAAACCCATGATGCCTTGGTTAAACTATACAATGGAGTTTTCACACCATTACAGTTGGATGAATCTAATAGTCGAGTGGAGTCGACGCTTTATCGCTCAGCACTATTCGGATTTATTACTCAGGAAATTGGCGGCTTCTTTAAAATTTCAGATGAAGAGATTAATTTACGATTTGAGGAAACCATGCATTTGGCAATTAAAAATGTCCATATGAAATAAGTTAAAATATTTAATTTTATAAAAAAGTACACAGCGATGGCAAAGGTTCAGCAAGATTTTAATAAATTATTATAGAATATTGAATATTTTTTCACAAAATATTATTTTTGCTAGATTCCTTGGGCAAGTAAGTAAGATAAAATAAATTAATTTACTGAAAACGCTTTTATTTTTATTTATTGTGATACAATAAATTTGTAAATCAAAGAAAAGAGGGAATATTATGGCTTACGATGTTGTACTGAACAACAACGAAATGGGAAATGGGGACAAAGCATTAACTGAGAATTTGATGACGGCATTTATCCATACTTTAACTGAAAAAGAGGAAAAACCAGAGAATTTGGTAATGTATGGAACTGGAGTAAAGCTAGCTAAGAAGAATTCCGAAGCATTAAACGACTTAAAAGAACTTGAGAAGAGTGGCGTAAACGTTCTTTCATGTGGAATTTGCCTAGATTACTTTGATATTGCTGATCAATTAGGTGTTGGTGGCGTAACAACTATGCCAGAAGTAGTAGATATTATGGCATCAGATAACATTGTGGTAACTCCATAAAAAACTAATTAAATATTTGTTACAACCATAAATAACACCATAAAGTCTTAGTTGCTTTATGGTGTTATTATGTGATATGACTAATTTCTGAATTGAATGAAGGGAGGATTTACCGTGAAGTTCAAACCGTTCACAACTTCTTTAATGGGAAGTATGCCAAGAAGTACCGAGTTGTTAGATGCTCGTGAAAATGGTAATACGGACATGTTTCAAAAAACTTTATTAAGAGATACCGAGAATGTTGTTAATTTACAAGAAAATTCTGGTATCGATGTAATTGTCGATGGTGAATTATCTCGTGATAATTATATGTCCTTCGTGGCTAATAAAGTTAAGGGTGTAAAATTAATGTCGCTAAATGAAATGGCTAAAAAAACTAGCGACGAAACAAACTTTGAAAAAAGTGTTAAATCCATGGATGCTGATGATAGTAAAATTCATAATCCAGTTGCAGTGGATAAAATTGGTACTGAGAGTGTTTTAGACTATGAAGAAATCAAACGTCTCAAATCACTAACAAATCATCCAATTAAGGCTACATTACCTAGCCCATATTTATTAACTAGATCAATGTGGTTGCCTGATGTTTCCGGAGAGGTCTATGATAGTCGGGCCGATTTAGGTGATGACGTAGTTAAATTATTGAAAAACGAAATCCATCGATTGATTGATATCGGAGTTGATGTCATTCAAATTGATGAACCAATCTTGTCAGATATCGTTTTTAATAATTCTGATTCCAAAAATTCATTTTATTGAGGTGCTTTGTCTGCAAAGGTCAAGGTTGACCGAGAATTGAATTTTGCTCATGATTTAATTGCACCATTATTTGCTGAAATTAATGGAACTAATACCAAGGGATCGATTCACGTCTGTCGTGGTAATTGGACAACCAATGAAGAAACATTACTTTCAGGTTCATACGACAAACTAGGGAAGTTTTTCGAATCTATTGATGCTAATATGCTGACCTTGGAATTTTCTACTCCAAGAGCTGGAGATATTTCGGCCTTGTTTGAAAACAATGATTTAAGCGATAAGATCACTTTAGGATTAGGTGTTGTAAATCCAAGAAGTGAAAAAGTCGAAGATGTAGATACAATTGTAAGTTCAGCTGAAAAAGCCTTAGAATACCTCCCTCCAGAAAGAATTTGGTTAAATCCTGATTGTGGTTTTGCAACATTTTCAAGTCGCTCATTAAATTCTTATGACGTTATTGAGCAAAAGATGAAGGCCATGTCAGCTGCCGCTGATATTCTTCGTCAAAAACATTGCTAAGAAATAAAAAAATCTACTAAATATTTAGTAGATTTTTTTGTTTATTTGTGAAAAACTTTTCAACCTAGTGGGCTGTTTACTAAACGAAAGTGCTATACTGATTACTGAAAGCGGATTTATAATTATTATTTTGGGGGGATTTATATGGAACAGAAAGTTTCAAATCATCGTAATAATCAGCAAATAATTTTTGCTGTATTATTCTTTGTCATTTTTATTGCTGGTATTTTTTATGTTAAATGGTGGCCTTACTATGGTAAAGCTATCGCAGCAGCTTCAACGCATTCGGTTGGAGATTCGATCATTGCTGGGGTTGGAACTCAGTCAGCCGGTTTTTCATTAAAAACAGGTTATACTTTTACCATTGCTTATTTCTTGTCTGTATGGAAAGCTTTGGCTGTAGCTATTATAGTTGGATCATTAGTACAGGTTTTGATTCCTGTTCGTTGGGTACGTAGATATCTTGGCGGAACTAAATTTAGAAATACATTGATTGGAACATTAATGGGAGTTCCAACAATGATGTGTACTTGTTGTTCAGCTCCTGTAACGGTTGGACTATCGAGATCAAAGGCATCAGTTAACAGTATTATGGCATTCTTTTTAGCTAATCCATTGTTGAATCCAGCTACTTTGATTTTCATGGGATTAGTCTTGGGCTGGAAATATACTATTTTCAGAATTATTTTTGGTATTTTAATGGTATTAAGTATTGCTACGCTGGTTGGTAAACTTAGTACAAATAAACAGGTCGAAGTTCCTGAGGGTGTGGATTTTGATCCTGTTGATGAAAACGCAGAAGGTTTATTGAAACGTTGGTGGAAAGCTTTTTATACTTTAATTATCGAAAGTATTCCAGCATACGTAGTCATTGTCTTCTTGTTAGGTACTTTTGAAGGAGTTTTGTTCCCAGCAATTCAAAATGGATTGAGTAGTGGAGTTTTAGCTATTATCCTATTTGCCTTAGTTGGTACAATCTTTGTAATCCCAACTGCAGGTGAGATTCCAATTATTCAAGCACTTATGGCTTTGGGATTAACATCAGGTCCAACAGCAGCATTGTTGATGACTTTACCAGCTGTAAGTATCGTTTCATTGGCATTGCTAAAACCAGTTTTAAGTTGGAAGAGTTTGGGTATCACCGCAGCCAGCGTCTTTGCCTTTGGTTTAGTTGCTGGATTAGTGGGTATGGTAGTTTTATAAATAATTAATTTAAGTTTAAGTCCAAATTGAGGGT
The DNA here is from genome assembly GCF_057541095.1 of Companilactobacillus sp. y65-5. Lineage (NCBI taxonomy): Bacteria > Bacillati > Bacillota > Bacilli > Lactobacillales > Lactobacillaceae > Companilactobacillus > Companilactobacillus sp. y65-5. Next base: position 542,067 of record NZ_BAAJOA010000001.1, on the reverse strand, counting down.
CTAAATTTTCTGGTATTGGTGAAAACCAATATCAGTTTTTTTGTTTTCATTTTCTTTGTCAAAATTAATTTGATAATGGCATAAAAAAGACACACTCTTTCGAGTGTGCCCAGAGTCTAAAATATCTCACCAAGACGATTTGATTTAGACTCTTTTTATTTTATTTTACCGTTGAGCCATCGCAAGAGTATATCGGCAACGACTTTTTGTTGATCCGCATTACTGATGCTAGCTTTTCGATCACCCTTTTGTTTACCATAGCTTCCAAATCCGGCATGATTACCACCGTTTATTTCGATATAGGTAGTAGATTGTGGGAGTAGTTTTTTTGCTTTTTTGTAATTAGACTTATTCAGAACACCATCCTGACTGGCGGTTATTGAGAGAACAGGTTCTTTAATATTACGCAGGTTACCTTTTTTCTCAGGATAACTAGCTAAGAAGAATACACCACGGAGCTCTTTAGAATTCTTCTTGGCGTATCGAGCTGCCATCGTCCCACCTAGTGAATGACCACCAATAATATATGGTTGATTGTTTTGGACTCGTTTCGCCGCATTGGCATCGACTACCGCTAAATCAAGTGGAAATTTGCAGACATAGACAGTGTATCCGTTTCTCGCGAGCGTGGAAGCCCAAATACTGTAACTCTTGGGTTCAACGAGGGCACCAGGGTAGAATATTATCGCTGGTTTACTATCATCACCTTGAAATTTCACTGTGTCAGCCATATTCGTACTCGATTCAGAATCGGTCATTGCTGCATCAGATGGTTGGTATTCGAGGTGTTTTGTGATTATGAAGGCGGCACTGACAATGACTATCAATGCAATGATGATTCCGATTATCCATTTAAAAACTTTTTTCATGGTGATTATTCCTTATTCGAAGCATTTGTTAAGTCTATTGTATTATCATAGTTTACTTGAAACAATGATAATACTCTTAATTAAATAAAATTATCCAACTTCTATTACACGAGGTACTGATTCTAATTTAAAACAATAATTTATTAATTTGTGATAAAAAGCACAAAAAAATCGTTAACCAAAATGATTAACGATTGGATTCTTCTATAGTTATGTGTGCTTATATTTAGTTTGATAATACGATTTTTGGTATTTCCAGCGATAATCTCCAAAATGGCACCGTACTTTCAATAATATATCGCACAATATTGACCAACTTTTGACCAACTTTTATAAAAATTATGGATTTCAGGATTTTGTAAACGTTGATATAACAGTGTTTTACCTCGATGAAAAACTGGTAAAACCTCAAAATTGGGCAAGTAGGGTTCGAACCTACAAATTGCGGATTCAGAGTCCGCTGCCTTACCGTTTGGCGATTGCCCACTAATATTGCTTAACAATAAAATATTAATAAAAAATAGCGATAAAGTCAAGATAATTTCAGTTGAAAAAATAGTTAAGAATGGTTCTCTATAATGATTATTGTGTTATCTTTATTATGGGAGTGATAAAAAAATATCTGTGAGGTGAATATATGGAGAATGGCGAGATATTAGTAACTACAACTGAACATATTCCAGGTAAAGAATATGAAATTATCGGTGAGGTGTTTGGATTAACAACTCAATCGAAGAACGTAGTCAGAAATATTGGTGCAGGTTTGAAAAACATCGTTGGTGGTGAGATCAAAGCCTACACTGAACTACTTTCTGAAGCTCGAGATATAGCTATTGATCGTTTACGAAATAACGCAGTAGAGATGGGAGCCGATGCCGTAGTTATGATGAGATTCGATTCGGATTCAATTAGTGCCGATATGGAAACAGTTGCTGCTTACGGTACCGCAGTAAAATTTAAGTAAGGTGAGATTAAATGTCATTAGAATATAACAAGAGTTCTCTTTCAGCTTGTACGAGTATCTTAATTGGTAAGAAGGCTACGATAGACGGCTCGACTATCATTGGAAGAAATGAGGATTCACAGGCCTCATGGCCCAAACATTTTGTGATTCATGAACACAAGGAGTTCGATGATGACCAAAAGTTTGTTTCTACAGCTAATGATTTTTCAATGGATCTACCTAAAACTCGCTTTAAATATTCAGCTACTCCAGAATGGACTGTTAAAGAAGGATTATTTGAAGAAGATGGTTTCAACGAATATGGAGTTGGAATGAGTGCCACAGAGAGTGCTTATTCTAATCAACGCGTCTTAGGAGTTGATCCACTCGAAGAGAATGGTATTGGTGAAGAAGCAATGATCACCGTGGTTTTGCCATATGTTAAAACTGCTCGGGAAGGAGTTTTGCGTTTAGGTAAAATTATTGAAGAATATGGAACTTGTGAGACTAACGGAGTTCTATTTTCTGATCAAAATGAAGTCTGGTACTTTGAAAATGGTTCAGGACATTATTGGGTTGCACAACGCATCCCAGATAACAGCTATGCAGTTGTCGCAAACCAATTGGCAATTCAAACGGTTGATTTTAGCGACACGGATAATTTTTTGTTTAGAAAAGACTTACAAGAATTCGTAAACGATAATAGCTTAAATCCTGATCCAAAGAGTTTTAATTTTAGAAATATTTTTGGAACGCATGATCTATCGGATGAAATTTATAGCACTCCACGTGTATGGTGGGGCCAACAGTATCTCTCAGGTAAGACTGATGAAAGCCCTGAGAGTGAGGAACTATCATTTATTAAAAAAGCTGATCGACTATTAAGTGTCGATGATGCTCAAGATTATCTATCATCACATTATCAAAAAACTGAATATGATCCACTAAACGGTGGCGCTAATAACAAACGTTACCGTCCTATTAGTTTGGCAAAAACACAGGAATCGCATGTGTTGCAGATCCGTCCGGATATGGAACCTGAGATCGCCTGTGTGCAATGGTTAGCAATGGGTGTGGCTTCTCAAAGTATCTATGTTCCTTTCTACATGGGTATTACTGACACTCCTGAGGAGTACAAAGTTGGTGAGTTACCATACGATGATAAGTCAGCTTATTGGACATATAAGTTAGCTGGTGTGTTGTTAGATGGTCATTACAAAGAGCTTGGCAAGGATTACCAAGCAAAACAAAAGGATATTAATATCACTCTTCGTAATATGTTACGTGATTTTGATATGAAAGCCTTGAGCAAGGACCCTGAGGAATTACCTGCGTTTTTAACTGAGTCATCATTTGAGATGGCTAAGACATCGCTTGATGCATATAAAGAACTTATTGCCCAGTTAATTACCAACTCGACTAATTTTTCGCCTCTGAACTTCAAGACAGATATGAATTTATAAATATTTGAACTTTGAAATAACAATAAGGGGATTATAGAAATGGATGATGGTAATTCGACCAAGAAGACCATAACTTTATTTGGATTGATCATGATGATCTTCTCGGCGATTTTCGGATTCGCTAATACAACTGTTGCTTATGAGCAGATGGGATTAGCAAGTATTATTTGGTATGTATTCGCGGCAGTATTTTTCTTCCTACCTGCAGGATTTATGATGGCCGAATACGGTTCCGCCTTTAACGAAGCAAAAGGTGGTATTTATTCTTGGATTGAAGGAGCCGTGGGACCAAAGATTGCCTTCACAGGTACATTCATTTGGCTGGCTTCTTGGGAAGTATGGTTAGTTTCTACATCTACTAAGGTGTGGATCCCACTAGCTACAGCCTTTGCAGGTCATGATACTACACAATCTTGGGGTATCATGGGATTAAGCGCGACACAAGTTATTGGTGTTTTAGGATTATTTTGGATTATATTTGTTACAGCGTTCTCTAGTATGGGAATGGACAAGATCTCAAAAGTTTCATCATTCGGTGGAATCATGACTATTGCTTTGAACGGAATTTTCTTCCTTCTAAGTTTGATCTTATTATTTACGACTGGATTCCATACAGCTGAACCTATTACTGGTATGGAAACATTTATTCATTCAGCCAACCCAGCCTTTGCTTCACCAATTGGTATGGTTTCATTCGTTGTTTATGCAATCTTTGCATACGGTGGTATGGAATCTATGGGTGCTGTTACTGATAGTATGAAGAACCCTAAGCGTGACTTTCCACGTGGTATCTTGATCTCAGCTATCGTTATTGCGATTATGTACTCACTCACGATCTTAATGTGGGGTATCAGTACAAACTGGAATCAAATACTAGGTAAGTCAAATGTTAACTTAGGTAATATCACATATGTTATGATGAGCAACTTAGGTTATCAATTCGCTGTAAGTATCGGTTGGGGTCATGCGGCCGCAATCACGACTGGCCAATGGCTAGCCAGATTCACTGGTTTTGATATGTTTGTGCTCTACATGGGAGCATTCTTCGTTCTAACATATTCACCATTGAAATCATTTATTATGGGTACACCAAAAGATTTCTGGCCTGAAAAAGTTACGAAATTGAATAAACACGGAATGCCAGCTAATGCAATGTGGATTCAAGCTGCAGTAGTTGGTGCAATGATTATTCTTATTGCTTTTGGTGGTAGAAATGCCAAAGAGTTATACAATGTTTTGACATTGATGGCTAATGTTTCTACAACGATCCCATATCTATTCTTAGTTGGTGCGTATCCTTTCTTCAGTATCAATGATGATATTGAGAAGCCATACGTCTTCTACAAGAATAGAAAGGCTATGTGGACAGTCTCCATTGTTGTATTCGTGGTTCTTGCCCTAGCAGTTATCTTTACGCTAGTACAACCAATCATTGAGCATGCATATATGGACGCCTTCTGGACTATCATCGGACCAGTTGTATTCGGTGTAATAGCAATTGTTATGTTCAATAGATATGAGCGTAAGCAAAGAGCTAAGCAAGCCGAAGACAGTGATTCAGATGTTAAAATAAATTAAAATTTAATATTTTAATAGGAGCTATGACAAATTAAGTTATGTCATGGCTCCTTTTTGTGTATTCTTAATATGATAAGAATCAGTATTGGGGGGAAGTATTATGAATTATAACTTGATGGCAATAAGATATTTTGTGGACGTCGTTCAAACTCAAGGCTTTAGTTCAGCCAGCAAAAGAAATTTCGTCTCTGAAACAGCAATCAGCAAGGCGATCAGCAAGTTAGAAAAAGAATTAGGACATCGGCTCTTAAATCGTTCAAATCGCTCCCTAGGGCATGTAACAACGACTGAATACGGTCAGACATTTTATGAACAAGCTATTATCACACTGAATGATTATAAGGATCTGTGGAATTTACCTAAGTTTTCCAAGAAAATACTCAAAGTCCATTTTTTGCAAAGCTTTGAAGATGATACTTCGTTATTAGTTGATAAATTAGGAGATAGTTATCAATATCAGTTCGATGAGGAGACGTTTAGTGACTGTATTCCACGATTGATCTATGGAAACTATGACCTTTTGATTGGTTATGAATTGGCTTTTAATAATAATGCCAAATTAACTATTTTTCCATTACGTACGATTAGCTTTGATATTTTGATGAACAAGCAAGAATTAGCCCGGTATGACAATGACGTCAAAAAAATGACGGCAAATAGTACTTTATATTTACAAAACTGGCAATCTACTGGTACGCCCGATATACAAACGGCCATGCTTAAAAATTACATGGCGGATGGGAGCTCATATAACAAAGTAGAATTGATCAATAGTTTTGAATCATCAGCGATTCAAGTTAATTACGGTGGTGGTTTTTCATTAGTCCCTGAACGTTTTGTCGTACCTGTAACTTGCAAGAATATTGTTCGTATCACTCCTGATCAGTTAAAGGATAAATTCAAAATCGTGGCGGTGTTGGTCAAAGGTCAACATGAAGATCTTGCCCAAAAGTTAAGACACTAATAACTTCAGGTTATAGCCTACATCTAAACTGTGTTAGCGATTTCATAAATATAACCATATAATGAGATTGTAAGTTAATTCACAAACTAATGGAGGCTAGGAATCATGAAGGAGCTAAATACAAGTGTGACGATCATCGGTTCAGGTTCAGCAGGGATTTCTGCAGCAATGACTTTACTTGAGAAAAAAATTCCTTTCGTGATGTTAGAGAAAGGTGACAAACTCGGTGGCGCCGGTAGATTTGGAGCTCACGGTGTTTTTGCCATTGATTCTAAGCAACAAAAAGCACAGGGAATCAAGTATGATTACAAAACGGCTTTTGAGGATATGACTAAGTACAATCATTATTTTGTTAACGGAGAATTATTATCACATTTCCTACATGTATCAGGTGAGATGATCTCGTGGCTGGACAGCATAGGACTACCGACAGTTCTCGAAGCCAGTGAACAAAAACTTCATGCGGATGATCCAAAAGTTTATCACAAGTTCGATTCAATGGATGGAAAATTCGCAGCTTGGGATGAAATGGCTCAAAAGATCGAAGCAGGTGGAAATAAAATTCTCCGTGAAACGGCAGCTCAAGATTTAGATTATAGCGATAATCACTTGAATGCAGTTTTGGCGGAGACTAAAGATGGAGAAGATATCCGTATCAACTGTCAGTATGTAGTCATCGGAGATGGTGGTTATCCGGGCAACCCAGAGATGATGCGTGAAAAATACAGTGATGCAGATAACCTGCTCAACTTAGGTGAACGTAAGGCAACTGGTGTCGGTATTCAGATGGCAAAGAAACTAGGCGCTGATACTGAACATACCCCAGTTTTATTTGCCCATGCCTGTTCGCCAAGTGCACAGATTAATCCCATGAAACGTGATAGCAGTGTAGAGACACTGACTAACTTGCCACTATTTTGGGTGGCACAAGATGGCAAGAGATTCGTCAATGAGTACATCGTGTATGATTTTGCATTGTGGGCTAATGCAGCACACAACGTCGGTGGCAAATACTTTGTATTACTAGATCAAAAGACACTCGACCATTTTAAGAATGAAAAAGTCGAATGGGAAGATACTTTTGAGCGCCAATTCACTGATCCGGGTGAAGTCGCAAAGACGAGCGTTGGACCACTACCAAATATCCAGAGTGACTTTGATGAGGCCATCGAAACAGGTGAAGTTACTAAAGCAGATTCAATTGAAGGACTAGCAGGAAAATTAAATATTCCATTGAGTAATCTGCAAGTAACTATCAAAAAATACAATCAAGCAGTTGATCAGCAACGCGATGATATTTTTGTCAAAGATCCAGAATTCTTAAAGTTTGGTTTGGATGATAACGGACCATATTATGCTATCGAAGAACACGTGGCAATTCTAGGTACTCAAGATGGTGTCAATGTTAATAGCGATTGTGAGCCAGTACGTGCGGATGGAACTGCCATCGAAGGATTGTATGTTGTCGGCAATAACGCTAACGGATTGTATTCTGATTCATATCCGATTTTCGAAGGCGTTGCGAATGGTTTTGCTTTTGCATCAGGTAGAATTTCAGGCTTAGAAATAGCTGATAAATTAACAAAATAATAAATCAAAAAGGAGATTTTTGTTATGTTAAATCAAAAAGTTGCTGTTGTAACGGGTGCTGCGTCAGGAATCGGAAATGCAATTGCTAAGAAGTTTGCTCAAGAAGGTGCCGATGTCGCACTATTGGATTACAACGAAAAAATTACTGATATCGCTAAGGAATTCGATGATGAATTCGACGGTAAGATGATAGGTGTGACAGTTGATATTTCTAAGAATGATCAAGTAGAAGATGCCATTAAAACAGTTATCGACCAGCTAGGTAAAATCGACTATGCCGTAAATAATGCCGGTAAAGGTGAACTAGCACCATTTGCTGACTTAACTGACCAGAATTTTGACGATACGATCAATATCGACTTGCGTGGAACATTTTATTGCATGCGTGCTGAATTGAAGTATTTCCTTGAGAGTGGAAGTGGTTCGATCGTCAACACTGGTGCGCTAGGTAGTCTACAAGCTGCACCAGGCATGGGTGCTTATTTAGCAGCCAAGTCAGGTATTCTAGGGATGACTAAAGCCGCAGCTATGGATTATGCAACGAATAATATCCGTGTCAATGCGATTGCTCCGGGATTGACTTTGACTAATATGACTAAGCACGACTTGGAGAGTGACCCTGAAATCAAGCGTAACCTGATGGGGATCATTCCCATGAAACGTTATGCGGAACCATCAGAAATGGCTGACGTTGCGGTATTCCTAGCATCAAGCGCAACCTTCATGACTGGTCAAGTTATCGCAATTGACGGTGGTGTGACCGCAGGTGCCAATTAGAAAGGTGGGACATGGTTATGAAAGATCATTATGATGTCGTAATTGTTGGTGGCGGACTATCAGGAACCACCGCCGCAGTTGAAGCTATTCAAAATCACTTGAGTACTTTGATTGTCGAAAAAGGCCGTACTTGGGGTGGCAACGGGAATTATGTCGAAGGAGCTTTTGGTGTTGATTCCAATATGCAAAAGCAAAATGATATTAAATTAAATAAAGCAGAAATCTTAAAAGATGAACTTCAGTATTCACACTATGAGGCTGATGCCAGACATCTGCACAATTTTATTGATCAGAGTGGTTCAACGATAGATTGGCTTGAAAGTTTGGGAGTTAAGTTTAGTAAAGTTGGACCACAGGGTGATAGTTGGGCCACGATTCATACCTTTGAAGGTGGCGGCGGACAAGCTATTCATCAGTTGTTTGAAATCATTCAAAAAAGTGAGGCGGATATTCAGACATCTACCAGAGTAACTGAATTAAAAATGGGTGATGATGGTCATATTTGTGGAGTAAAAGTAGTCAATGAGCAAAACGGCCAGACTTGTATGATCAAAACCAATTCTGTAATTTTGGCAACTGGTGGATATGTTGATAACGATGAACTCGTTAAACAAAAGACGCCTTATGCTGACAGGTTGTTCCGTGTAAGCTCTGGTAAGAGTACAGGTGATGGATTGCTGATGGCTTGGGATATTGGTGCTGAAAAATATCAAATGGGCACGATCCAGTATGGTGGTGGTGCATTGAAGGATAGGACGAGACCAGCGTTTGCTCACTTCACCTCGCAAGTAGGTATGGCAGCGACACAAGAAGCACTGCTATGGATCAATGAACAAGGTAATCGCTTCGTCAATGAAGATATTGTTGATAATATGTGTCATGCAGGTAATGCATTGTTGAACCAGAGCCGAGTATTTTCCATTTTAGGTAGCAATAATATTAAACATTTGATGGAGCAGGGATTGTATAAGGAACTAGGTAATTCCCCAGTTTCACCAGATAAGTTGGATAATTTACAGGCTGAATTGGATGAGTTTATTGATCAACACGTATCATTTGTGACTAAAGCAGATACAGTCGCTGATTTAGCAGATCAATTAGGATTAGTTAACTTGCCAACAACCATTTCAAATTATAATGAGATGGTGGAAGCTGGCGAAGATGAAGAATTCTTCAAGGCTGATAAGTATATGACCTCAGTTGATGGAGCACCGTACTATGCCATAGAATTGGGTGTCGGAGCTTCTTGTGGCGTTGGTGGGTTAAGAGTTGATGATGATAATCAAGTCCTGAACGCCAAAGGATTTGGCATTCCTGGATTGTATGCAGCAGGCAATGATGCTGCCGGGATGATCGAGGGAGAGACATACTCTGTCAGTGTTCCCGGAAGTACAGCTGGCTATGCAGTATTCTCGGCTAAAAATGCTGTGGATACTATCGTACGAAGTTTAGTCGATGCATAAGGACGAAAAAAAGGTCTGAGAATTTTTATTCTCAGACCTTTTCCTATTTAACAGGATGTTTATCAGTAAGTTCTTTAGTACGTGCATCTAGTTCTTTTAGCTTGTCAGCATCGTCATGATACTTGATAGCTTCAACTATGATATGAGCTACTTCGATACAATCATCTTCGTCAAAGCCACGTGAAGTAATAGCAGGAGTTCCTAAACGAAGTCCTGATGTGTACTTAGGTGGCAATGGGTCATTAGGGATTGCTTCTTTATTGGAAGTAATATGGATGGTGTCAAGTAAGTCTTGAACTTCCATACCATTCATATCTGTTCCTGTTAGAACAACATTTAATAGGTGGTTGTCAGTGCCACCAGTTAGAACAGACAGGTCTTCTGAGTCGTTGATAACTTTTGCCATTGCGGCTGCATTTTTAACGACTTGTGTCATGTAATCCTTGAATTGTGGTTGTAGATCCTCACCGAATGCTACGGCCTTAGCTGCAATAACGTGTTCTAGTGGACCACCTTGTGTGCCGGGGAAGATAGCAGAATTGATTTTTTTACCTAATTCAGCTTTAGCAAAAATCATTCCACCACGAGGACCTCTGAGTGTCTTGTGCGTAGTAGTAGTTACGATATCAGCGACACCGATTGGAGTAGGGTGTAATCCCACCGCAACTAAGCCGGCGATATGAGCCATATCTACCATCAATAGTGCGTCTACTGATTCGGCGATTTCTTTGAATTTTTTGAAATCAATAATTCTACTGTAAGCTGATGCACCAGCAACGATTAATTTTGGTTTAACTTCTTCAGCAATTTTTTGTACTTCATCGTAATCAATGAAACCATCATCATTTACACCATATGAATGGAAGTTGTACATTTTTCCTGAGAAGTTGACTTTTGATCCGTGTGTCAAATGTCCACCAGCATTGAGATCCATTCCAAGAACAGAGTCGCCTGGTTTCAAAACAGCTTGATATGCGGCAGCGTTAGCTTGTGAACCTGAATGTGGTTGAACATTGACATATTCAGCGTTAAATAATTTTTTGGCACGTTCGATTGCTAATGTTTCGATTTGATCAATGTATTCACAACCACCATAGTAACGATGGCCAGGATAGCCTTCAGCATATTTGTTGGTTAGGACAGATCCTTGGGCTTTTCTAACATTATCAGAAACAATATTCTCAGAAGCAATCAACTCAATGTTGCGATTTTGACGATCTTCTTCCTTGCTAATTAAATCAAAAACTTCTTTGTCTCCTGAACTATATAACATTCAAATCAGCTCCTTAATTATTATTAACTACACTGGTACCATCAGAATAATTGATCGTGACGCCGGTTTCTATGTTAAAAATATAAACATTAAATGAAACTTGATTATCGGGGTTGCCTTGACTATCTAGTGATTCAGCCATCATCTGAACTCCACGAGCAACTAGTTCGTCACCACGATAAATCGGCTTGACACGATATCTAATGAAATTATTCGGATTTTGTTTCAAGTAATAAGCTATGTCGTTCTCGTGCTTCAACATTTCTGGCGAATTAAGTGACCGCGTACCCGTCATCAAATTCTTAGGATTGTTATTCTGTCCGGTTAGTTGGTAACCAATCAAATGAGATCGATTGTACAACCAGCCGTTTTTGAGTTTCTTATTGTGCCATCCAGTCGGATTGACATATAAGGGTTCACGTTTGGCCGTTGGCATCAAACTCTTGTTCAGTAGAGCATCAGCTTGAATCGCGCGATTGAGATTATCTAGATTGGCAAAACTTTGCCAAGCACCATTAGCTATATTCAGATCAGCTTGAGTAAAAGTTGGTTTATTGTCAGTAACTTCTATCTCTTGCTGATTCGCATAGTCTTCATAATTCAAATCAGCTAATTTAGTATAAGAACTAGTCTTGGTCTTTTCTACTTGTCGTGGATTATCTCCGACGCCAGTATTACCTTGATAACTCTCGTAGACTCCTGATCCTCCAACAACGACTAACAATAATCCTAACGAAACTAATCGACGGTGTATGCGACGCTTTGGCTTCGTCATAAATGTTGTGAATAATACAATGACCCCGACAAGGATCAACAATAACATGTACATAAAAATTTCCCCTCAACTCAAAGATTTATTCAAATCTTCAAGTGTAATTTTATCATATATCTTAGTAATTTCTTATCCGTAACCTCAACCTATTAGTAAATAAATGATTTGAATAAAAAAGATTCAATCAGATTAGATTGAATCTTACATAAAAGTCTTTTTTAAGGCCTCAATACGATCATCCAATGGGGGATGAGTATCGAATAAACTTGAAAAATGCTTTTTCTTTTTCTTCGGATCATCAATATACAATGCCGAACTGGCATCGTCTACTTTTTTCATTGGTTTGGTGCTTTCTTTTAGTTTTTCAAGTGCATTGATCAATCCTTGTGGATTACGAGTTAGTTCAGCACCGGATACATCAGCTAAGTATTCACGATTTCGTGAGACAGCTAATTGAACTAAGCTAGCAATAAAGGGACCGATCACCATAAAAACTATACCCACTAGCCACAATGCGGCTCTGACCGCTATCCAGCCGCCGTTGGAGTTCCTATCGTCATCTCCAAATGGAAGCACCAATCGATAAGCATTACCGATCAAGTAACTCAAGAAGACGATAGCTGATGATAGAGCGAGTGAGATTGTCGAAACACGAATATCGTAGTTCTTAACATGAGATATTTCGTGTGCGAGTACACCTTCCAGTTCTTCTCGATTCATCATTTCATACAATCCGCTAGTGACGGCAACCGCCGCGTGCTGGGGATCGCGTCCAGTAGCAAACGCATTAGGGCTGTCATCTTGGATGATGTAAATATCAGGTAAAGGTATGTTAGCTACCATTGATAGGTCTTCCACTATATGCCACAATTCAGGTGCTTGTTCTGCCGATTGCAATTTTTTGGCACCGTTCATCTGCATAACGATGCTAGTTGATTGAAAATAGGTAATTAATGCATATACTAGGGCTACAAGAAGGGCAATAATAATTCCACCCCAGATGTTACCGATAAAGAATTCACCAATGAAGCCACCAATACCAGCGAGAATAATGAAGAAAAATGTAAAGATAAAATATGTTTTACGTTTGTTTCTGTCAATTTGCTGGTAAATCATAATTTAACTCCCTAGAATTTAACTTTAGGGGCTTCTTTTTCTGCTTCAGGAATTTGTAAGAAGTCCATTTCTTTAAATCCGTGAATTTTTGCAACGAAATTTCTTGGGAAAGTTTCAAGGGCAGTGTCGTAGGCTTGAACTTGACTGTTGTAAGCTTGACGAGCATATGCCACTTTGTTTTCTGTGTTTGATAGTTCTTCCATCAACTTACCAAACTCTTGGTTAGCCTTTAAGTCTGGATAGTTTTCAGATAAAGCAAAGATTTGTCTCAAAGCGCCAGTCAATTGATTATCAGCGTCAACTTTTTCTTGAAGTGAATCCGCATTAGCAACGCTATTTCTCAATTCAACTACCTTAGACAAAGTTTCCCTTTCGTGCGTAGCATAACCCTTAACGGTTTCTACCAAGTTGGGAATCAAGTCAGTACGACGTTTTAATTGAACATCAATTTGTGAACTGAATTCGAGGGCACGGTTACGATATTTAACTAGCCCATTATACATAGCTGCGTATGCAATAATGAGTAGGACTAAAATAATTACAATAATTATTGTTGTGGTCATGAATTTCTCCTTTGGTATTTGTTAAGAGTAATTTTAACATATCTATAGATGATAGCCTATATTTCAATCCTATATACAAGTTGGATAATTAGGCTCACGCATTATTTGAAATCCTATAAATAATTTATAATTTACGTAAAAGAAAATTAATTTATAAAAGTTTTTTATGAGGTATAACTATGGAAAATAAAATTAGAGTCGGAATAATCTCGTTGATTTGTCTTATATTATTAATCCCTAATTTACCTCTAACTATAATCAGTGCTAATGATACTACTAGTGCAAATGCTTCTACAAAATCTACCAGTGACCAAATTTCATTTAATAATAAAGTCGACACTTTACTCTCACAAAAAGATTTTTCAGGAACCATTTTGGTCGTCAAAGGTGGGAACGTAGTCTATCAAACTAGTAGAGGATATGCTGATTATTCTGAGAAGCGATACAATACTGAACACACTTCTTACGAGATAGATTCAGTTCAAAAGGCTCTAACGGCTGCTCTGATAATGAAACAAGTTGAGAAGGGGAAATTAAAATTAACTGATAAATTGTCAAAATTTTATCCAGAAATCCCCAATAGTAGAGAAATAACTATTCGTCAAATGTTGGACATGACGTCAGGCTTGATAATGTCGAATCAAATCGGTCCTGCTTCAGTGATGTCAGACGATAATATCTTAAAAAACGATATTAATAAATTACATTTTTCTAGTTTGTACTACAATAGATGGTTTTATTCACCTATCAATTACAATTTGTTGAGTGGGATTTTGGAGCAAGTGACTGGCAAGTCTTATCGTTATTTATTTACCAAAGCGTATATTAACAAGTTAAATTTGAAACATACTATTTTTGCATATGATGAATCAGCGCAGATCGAAAAGGCTGCCGGCTACAGCAATGTCGACCCATTATCACCGAGGGCAAACTATAAAAGAGCATTCAAAACTAATAGCTACTATACATATGATGAGCTAGGCACGGGCCAAGTATATATGAGCGCAATGGACTTGTATAAGGCTGAACATTATATCGTTGCTGGTAATATGCTTACAGACGAATCCAAGAGGGTATTGTTCAAGTCTGGAAGTGGCAGTTCTTATGGTGGTGGTTTTTATAATCACACTGACAACAAATTCGCCAACGGTTGGGGTTATGGCTTTCAAACTGTTATTCATATTTCAGATAACGGCGACGACGCAGTGGTTGTATTAGAGAACTATCAGAGATTAGCTGCAGACATCAAGCCAACGGCAATGCAAATTTTTAATATGTTAAATAATGATTAGCTATTTAATTTGGAAACGTGTATTATTAATAGAGCAGGTAGCCTACCTGCTTAAGGGTCGTCTCATACATTCCAAAGATTTTCTATGAGACGACTTCGAAACTCCCTATCACGGATTGATAGGGAGTTTTTTTTGTCCCATTTGGTAATTAGGTGTAACTTATTACTAAGGAGGTTTTGTTAATGTATAAATTAAATGATGGTCAAATGATTCCTGAAATTGGTTTTGGAACTTATAAACTCAATGGTAATAAAGGTGCTCAAAGTATCGTTTCAGCGATAAATAATGGATATCGCATGCTGGATACAGCATACAACTATGAGAATGAGGGTACCGTGGGACATGCAATTGCCAGTACATCGATTCCACGTACAGAATTAACTGTTACTTCTAAATTACCAGGACGTTATTATCATTACGACGATGCAATTGAACGAATCCAAGAATCACTGTATCGTTCCCATTTAGATTATTTTGATATTTATTTGTTACACTGGCCTAATCCTAAACGTGACATGTACGTCGAAGCATGGAGTGCTTTGATAGATGCACAAAAGTTTGGTTTGGTAAAATCAATAGGTGTATGTAACTTCCTACCAGAACACCTAGATCGACTACAAAAAGAAACTGGGATCGTTCCAGCGGTAAATCAAATTGAGTTACATCCATATTTTAATCAACAAGAAATGCGTGATTATGATACTGAGCACGACATCTTAACAATGGACTGGAGTCCACTGGGACGTGCAAGCGCAGTATTGAATGATCCTAACTTGGTTGAATTAGCTAAGAAATACAATAAGTCAGTTGGTCAATTGATTTTGAGATGGGAACATCAACTCGATACATTGCCAATTCCAAAGTCAGCACATTCAGCAAGACAAATACAAAATATCGATATTTTTGATTTTGATATTTCTGATCAAGATATGAAACGAATCAACGGACTTACAAAAGTCGATGGAAGAAATAAAGATCAAGATCCAGCAGTTTATGAAGAATTTTAATTAACCGATAGGTCTGGGATAAATTCCTAGGCTTATTTTTTATGTCAATAACGGCGATTAAATTGCTCGATATTAGTAACTTACTTTGTTAGAGCTAATACATACACTAAATTACATGTCAAAAACTATTAAATAATAATTCAAAAATAGAAACAGAATTTTCATATATTCTTATTGTAGTTTTAAGGTAATGGAACTATATTGTAGGTGTAAGTATACACGATACGTGTTAATCATAATTCGAGAGGTGGTTCTTATGTATAGAAGTAACGGTAATTATGAAGCATTCGCACATCCAATGAAGCCAGAAGGAGTTGACGACAAGTCAGCATACATTATTGGTTCTGGATTAGCTGGTTTAGCTGCAGCTACGTTCCTTGTACGTGACGGCCAAATGAAAGGTGACAAGATTCATGTCCTTGAAGAATTAGGACTTCCCGGTGGAAGTATGGATGGAATTTGGGATGAACAAAAAGGCTACATCATCCGTGGTGGTAGAGAAATGGAACCTCATTTTGAAACACTGTGGGATCTGTTCAGATCGATTCCATCATTGGAAAATCCTGATGTTTCGATCTTGGATGAGTTTTACTGGTTGAATAAGAAAGATCCAAGTTATTCAAAGGGTAGAGCCATTCAAAATCAAGGTAAGGATATTGATACACCTGATAAATTGACCATGACACCAAAAGCAATTGAAGAATTATTACATTTAGTTTTAACACCTGAAAAAGATTTAGATGACAAGAGGATCGATGAAGTATTCACAGATGAATTCTTCAAGTCAAACTTCTGGCTATACTGGTCAACGATGTTTGCTTTCGAGCCTTGGGCAAGTGCTATGGAGATGAGACGTTACTTGATGAGATTCGTTCATCATATTGACTCATTACCTAATTTGTCATCATTGAGATTCTCCAAGTACAATCAGTATGAATCATTGATCTTGCCTATTGTTAAGTTCCTAGAGGGTAAAGGTGTAGACTTCGTCTACAATACTCATGTTGAAAATATCGAAGTTGATACTGCTAACAAAGAAAAAGTCGCAAAGAAGATCGTTATGACGACTGACGGCAAAGATGCTTCAGTTGATTTGACTGATAATGATTTGGTATTTGTAACTAATGGTTCCATCACTGAAAGTACGACCTATGGTGATCAGACGCACCCAGCACCAATGGAGCATGAGCTTGGTGATAGTTGGAAACTATGGGAGAATCTTGCTAAACAAGATCCAGCCTTTGGACATCCAGACAAGTTCTGTAAGAATATTCCAGATGCTAATTGGGTAATTTCAGGTACGATCACATTAACAGATGATGAGGCAGTTCCGTACATTGAAAAGATCAGTAAAAAAGATCCTCACAGTGGCTCTATCGTAAGTAGTGGTCCTGTAAGTATCAAAGATTCAAACTGGTTGTACGGATATTCCATTAGTCGTCAACCACACTTTAAGGCACAAAAACCTAATGAATTGATTGTATGGGTATACGGATTATTTTCAGACAAACCTGGTAACTTCATTAATAAGAAGATTACTGAATGTACAGGTGAAGAACTCTGTGAAGAGTGGCTCTATCATATCGGTGTTCCTACTGATAAGATCAAGGATATCGCTGAAAATCATGCAAGCACTATCCCAACACATATGCCATATATCACTTCATATTTCATGCCTAGAAAAGTTGGAGACCGTCCACTAGTAGTTCCAGAAGGTTCAAAGAATTTGGCATTTATTGGTAACTTCTCTGAAACAGAACGTGATACAGTCTTCACAACTGAATATTCAGTTCGTACTGCTATGGAAGCCGTATATACGTTACTAGATGTTGACCGTGGTGTTCCTGAAGTATTCGCTTCAGCCTTCGATACGCGTGTATTGATGAGAGCTGTTTACTACTTGAACGATCAACAAGGGTTGGACAGCATCAAACTTCCGTTCAAGGAGCGTATGGCTGAGAAAAAAGTTCTCGAGAAGATTCACGGAACTTATATCGAAGAATTAATGAAAGAAGCAAAACTTCTTTAAAATTACAATTGAATTCAAATTAAATTTAGTCGAAGCAATCTCATTTGAGGTTGCTTTTTTGTATATTTTAGGCAAAAAACTAATAGATTTTATCTGAAGAATATTAAAATATAACTGTCAAAAAGAAAGGATTGACATTTCTTACAATGCTAGTAAAATAAATCATTAAAAATTCGAACGTGGAGGTAAACACTATGAAAAAATACTGTGTCTCATTAGACAAGAAGAAGCATCTGTTTACCGTCGTAGAGAAAGATAACAAAAAAAATTCTGCATGCGGTAAATCGATCGAAGAAGCCGTCAATAAACTGATTAAGAAAAGTGCATAGTTTTAGTTATCGGATTCATAATTAAATTAATTTAAGAAGCTGCTTGTATTATATAAGTAGCTTTTTTGTTACACTTGGATTACCACAAAGATGTTTGGAGGAGCACCTATGAAGAGAGGAATCGAATTAGATATTATCGTTTCAGATGCAAAGCAAACTGTCGAAATGTTTCAACAAGTATTCAATTTAGAAGTATTAAATGTACAAGATACCGTCAATCCTCAAGATACGATTTTGGTAAATATGGAGGGGATGTCAGTGCATTTCTTGACTGTTAATAAAGAAGTTGGATTTGAACTACCTGCTAGTACACCTAATTCTCCATGGGTAAATGTCATTGTAGATGATATTGAGAGTACCTGCGATAATGCAGTCAAAGCGGGATTTGAATTAGTTGTTCCTATCACTAAAGAACCATATGAAGGCTTGAAATATATGGTTTTACAAGATACAGATAAGTATCAATGGATGGTTTATCAGGCGGAATAAGGTTGTTACAAAAAATTTTAGTTAAGGGGAGAGAATAGTGTTTTTATTATTTTTATTGTTAACATTAGAATTTTCACTGTTATCATTCATACCATTCGTGTATGCCTTGATGCAGAACCACAGTTCTAAATTACGGGTCCAGTCACATGTCTTAGTTCAGCTAGTGCTATTTTTGGTTATGTTGTTCTTCGTGTACTTCTCAGGACCAGATCAAACTTGGAAAGTTGTTCTAGAAGTCAATCTGCTGCTACTGGCCATTTCATCTGCTGTTCACGGTGTGATCGTCGCGATTTCAAAGCGTGAAGTCCATCGGATCGAAGGAAATTTCTTGATGCTGGCGGTAAGTGCTGGTGTAGCTCTAGGAATACTAGTATTGCTGATCATCGGAGCAGGATATGCAACTACGAAATCCGTTGCTCGAATTACCGACGTAACAGAGAATACTTCGACTAAGAATGCACCGATGCCAGTTATTAACTCACAAAGTAAAGAAGTACCGGTTGTTAATTCGTATAAGACGGTTCGCAATCAAATGCAGAACTCACTGTCTAACGTTCCAGACTCTAATGTATACTCATTGAATCATGCTAGAGTTCAGTTTTATCATGGAAAGTTAGTTTATATTGCACCATTAGATTTTGATGGCTCATTCTTCAGATATTATCATTACAAAAAAGTTCCTGGTTATTTTGTAGTGGATGCAACATCTAAAAATGCAAAACCAAAATTCATTAAAAAGAGCATGCGCTATACACCATCGGCGTATTTTGGTCACGATGCCTCTCGTAAGATCTACGCTTCGATTGCTGGTAGAGGTTTAGTGATTTCTGGTAGCTCACCACAATTGGAGATCAATGAATCAGGACATCCTTACTACGTTCAAACGTTGTACAAGCAATATGGATTATCGACACGTAAGAATTATCGCAAGATCTATGTTGCAGTTTTAGATTCAGTCACTGGTAAAGTCAAAGTTTACAAACAAGGTGACGAACCTAAGTGGATCGATGTCACATTTGACCCTAACATTGCTAGTAGCAAAGTTTATTCATATGCTGCTGAACGTAACGGCTGGTGGAATGCTCATGGATTCGGTGGCTCTCGTCTGGGAGTTATGAAGTCAGTTGAAAATGTCGGTATTGAAGGTGAGGAAGAGATTTTCACACCTATTGCTTATAAAGGTAGTATTTATTATTTCACGTCTATGACTAGTAATAATAAGAAACAAACGTCAGTCTTAGGTTATATGTATGTTAATGCCAAGACAGGTAAAACGTACTATTATCGTGAAGGTGAAGATGCAATGACGCCAAATCGTGCTGATAGTTTGGCTGAGAATCGGATGAAGCAGACGCAGTGGAAGGCTAATATGCCATTGCTGTACCGAATCGATGGCAAGCCAACATGGGTAGTCTCGATGATCGACGATAACGGGGCTTTCATGTCCTACGTCTACTTACTGGCTGATGGTAATGGAACACAAGACACAGTTGCGGTTGGTACCGATGCTAAGACTACACTTCAAAAGTATCGTAACTTGTTCAATTCCAACCTAGGAACTGCAAGTTCTTCATATTCTGGAAAAAAGCAAAAGTTCACTGGTACTATTAAGCGAGTCGTCAAGGTGAATAATGGCGAAGTCGCATTTTTGATGAACGATAATGAAAATGTCTTCTATGCATCTATTAAAAACTATCCTAGAAATATGTTCATTCAAACTGGAGATGAGGTCAGTTTCACCGGTTATTTGGACGGAAATACGGTAGTTGTGGTGAAAGATATCAATAATCAGAGTCTTTAATGATTTTTATTAAATAAAATTATTTTAATGTATTGACAGAACAACATATTAACAGGTAAAATGTTAATTGTTGTTTGATTGCCCGTTGGTCAAATGGTTTAAGACGCCACCCTCTCAAGGTGGAGTTGAGGGTTCGATTCCCTCACGGGTGATATTGTACTAAATTCCACTACATTTTATTTTTATAAAAGGGTCGTAAACGTTGAGTTTACGGCTTTTTTGTTTTTCAAGGGTTCACTCGAATTCACTCGAAATAAACTTTTGTCCCACAAATCCCCCACAAATAATATTTTAATTGAGTTCGTTTTGAAGTACTTCCATGGCCTTTTCTTCCTGTTTTTCTTTAGCTTTTTGAAGTAGATGAGAATAAATATTTAAAGTTATGCCCACATTTTTATGTCCAAGTCGTTGAGATACATATGCAATGTCTACACCGTGAGAAATTAATATAGATGCGTGTGTATGTCTCAATCCATGAAAAGTAATTATGTTTTTAGATTTAACTTGATCAGTCAATTTAGTATTAAGGTTCTTATTAACAGCATTATCTGATATTATTTGATGATTAGCATTTCTGAATACTAAATTATCATCATCTCGGTACCCTTGTTTTAAAAATAATTCGCGTTGTTGTTTTTTTAAAATTCTTAAAATAGTAATTAATTTATCGGATATTCTGATCGTTCTATTCGATGATTCTGTTTTTGTATCTTTAAACCCGCTAGAGCCATTATAATCGTATCCATTGACTATTGAGACGGTTTTAGTTCCAATGTGTACGTTATTCCAAGTAAGACCAGAAACTTCTCCTATGCGACAGCCAGTCATCAATCCGAAGAGTATTTCATAGTTACTCATGGCACTCATATCGAGATTTTCCATACAAAGAGCTTTTAGTTTTTTAGCTTCATTTTCATCAATATATTTTAGTTCTGATGATTTACTTTCAACTTTAGAAGAAATAGAGATATTATGAGTGAAATTGGTAAATACAATTCTTTCATCAACGGCTTCTTGTACAATAGCTCTAATTCTACTGTTAAGTTTAGAAGTACTCTCTCTGACGTGTGTTTTTCCGTATTTAGTAATCATTTTTTGATAATCAGCCTTTGTAACATCTTTGAGTTTTGTATCTTTAAAATGATTTTGTATCTCAATAGGAATTAACGAATAAATATAATAACTGTGTTCGCTAATATGATCTTTTTTATAAGTTTCAATCCACATTTGAGCATAGTCATGAAAAGTTATATTTTCTTTTTGTGTTATACCTGATTGATGATATTTTAATTCAAGTATTTCCCCAGCTCTTCTAGCAGATTTTGAAGTTTTAAAACCAGATTTCGATATGGAGTGTTTCTTATCATTATCATCATAGTATCGTATTCGATAAGTCCAAGTATATTTCTTGGGGTCTTTCTTGTTATATCGCTTGTAAACTTCCATAATACATTTCCTCCAATATGTTATACTAAAGGAGCTAAAAAGGGCGCAGTAGTCCCGTTTAGTATATATCTTAGTTAAAGTCATATCCCACAACTTTGGTCGGTAGGGGGATATGGCTTTTTTTGTTTTTAATTATTCGTTATACCATTTAAATTCAGTGTATTTAGTCATTCTTGAATGACCTATTGCGGTAGTACCGATATAAATTGAAACGTATAGATTAAAGATTTAGTAATTGAATTTTCTTTTTATCAAAATCTTCTTGGGTAATGATTCCATCATCAAGAAGAGTCTTATACTTTCGTATTTCATCAGCATTATTGTTAGAAATATTATTTGATTGATTTTCACTACGTGATTGATTGTCATTGATAATTCTGTCAAGAAGATTACACCAAGAATCTAATTGACCTTTTGCCCCCTGAAATGTAAGTGAGTCGGGTTTGGTTTCTGTTGATAACATTGTAACTTCGAATGAACTACCGTTTGATAAAAATACAGTTAGATTGATATTACTAATTACGTCATATTGTTTGCCGCCGGTAACTGCACCGACAATGGCACCAGCACCTCCGAAGAGAATACTTCCCGTGACCGCACGTGCAACACCATGATGTTTTTTAACTTCATGACCATCAATATTAGGAGTATAGCCAGTTATATCTTGGAAATAATATAATTTTTGTTGCTTAAATCCAAGTTTTCTCATTGCAATTTTAGAAGTGAAATCGGCATACAATCCATCAGCGTTAATCGCTCTATCTATATCAAATTCATTTTCATTATTTTCAAAAACTGGGGTATTAATAATTTGACCAGATTGATCATAATATTTTATTTTTTCTAAAAGTTCATTAGTAATCATATGTGAAAGTTTCAAGTTTTCCATTTCAGAAAATGGAACATAAAATCCTAATGCCTTTGCAACTCGTGGGGTACAAAACTTACAAATAATACCATCGCTTATTTGAATGAAAGAACTAAACATTCCAATTTTATTACCACAGACTACGCATCGCTTTGACATGTTTTACCTCCTATTATTCAGCTTTTAATGTCAATCAGTATTTGGACATCAAATATATCTAATTAATTTTGAACTTTCTATCAAGGTATTGAGTAAAAGCGATCAGTTCATAACCATATTGAATTGCATCTTCACCAAAGCGATTTTTGCCATCTAATCCTTTAACATGACGGTTACTAAAACAATCTGCTGCTTTTTCTAGTAATACGACTCTTAGATCAATTTCTTTTTTAATTTTCATATTCGATACTCCAATTAAATTTTTTTCATATCAAATCCATGATAAAGATTAAATCTATAACCCTTGTAATCAAAGACACATCCGCGTGTAATTCGATAAGTATCAATAGCCTTCCATATATACTTTACAGTACATTCAAAGAATTCAGCCATTTCCCAAGGAGTAGTTATATCAGCACGATAGCAGGCAATAAGTCCATCAAGATCAACAATCATAACATAGCCGCGCTTACGAGCTTGAAGTTCCTGACGTCTATTTGATAGTATCCTTTGGTCAGTTATATCGCCAACAGTGGTTTCGTAATGACCAATTTCTTCACCAATTTGATTGACCATTTCAGAATAGGTCTGGTTAATACTAAGACGTATTTCATTGCCAACAGTTAACCCACCTAAGCCTTTAGGCATATTATCAAAAATAAAATTAATGCGATTATCATTCACACCCATTAGTTGTTCAAGTCTATTCATTCTTACCATCTCTTTGACTTTTAACAAAATCAATATATTTCATAATATCTCTCATTTCTTCTTCAGTTACATCATCATCAATATGTGCTGCAATGGCATCTAAATTTGAATTTGTTGGTTTTGGCTCGTTCAAAAGCTTTGATTTCGGAATTTTCCAATGTTGTGCTAATTGTTCTATTGATCCAGCACGAGGCATCTTTTTTCCGTTTTCCCAATCACTAATGGTACTTTGGGATGATCCGATTGATTCTGCCAATTGAACAGATGTTTCATTGTGTAAATCACGATATTTTTTAATATTTTTTCCAATTATTTGTTTTAATTCATCTGTCATGATTTTTGTTTTTTCTTTCTATAAAATGTTTATGATTTGAGTATATCACTTTAAGACTATATATCAATGCGTTATGCCACTTTTATATTACTTAATGCGATTTTTAACTTGCAATATCGCTTTACGCGATATATACTCATTTGTGTTGAGCGAAAGGAGGTGCAAAAAATGCCACTTGAACAGATGATGACACTTAAAGCTTTGCGAGTACGAAGCGGACTAACCCAAGAACAAGTTGCTAGTATGTTGAATCTAAACCGAAACACGATTATGAAATGGGAAAGAGATGCAAGCGATATGCCAATAAAATATATGAGTCAATTTTCTGAGATTTATAAATACTCATTGGATTCTATTTTTTTTGGAGATTCAATCGCTTTAAGCGATAAATTGAATAAAGGAGATAAAGACAATGCCACAAACAATTAAAGCAGAAATTGTCATGGAACTTTCGCCAGACCAAGTAATCATTACTAAAACTGAATTTAATGAATATCAGTCTTTGAAAGATGAGGGACGTTGGTGGAATTCAGCAGATATATATGATCGCTATCATCATAGGATGGATTGGATGAAAGAAAATATTTTAAATCCATATAAACGTGAGTTAGATGCAAAAAATGGTGGATGTGTTCATTATGCAGACCCAGAAAATGGAAAGTTTTGGAGCTTTGAACCGAAACGTTTTAAGAAATTTATGGAAGAAAATTTTTCGAAAATAAATAAGTAGGTGATGAATATGGTTGGATGGACAATCTTAGTAGCAATTGTGAGCTCGGGAACAAGTTATCTATTTATGAGATATAGAACATTGAAAAATATTATTTTGGCGTTAACAGATTTTACTGATGAGGATTTAAAAAAATGGAAATTTTAAAAGGAATTACATTATTGATTATGGTAATAACAATTTCAAGTTTAATGATTAAATTCCTTAATGAATATAAATAAAAAAACACCCGGGGGTGTTCTAAATGGAGAATATGTTAATTTATTTCATTGTTCGTGAATCAAATAATATTCCGCTCGTTGTAGATGAAAATGCTGATACACAATCATTTTTTAATAAAAAGTTGATAAATAAAATTAGAACAAACTATAACTATGAAGGTCCAATTTACAGATTATATCAAGGAACAATATTTAATCTTACTCATGAAACTGTTTAAGCACCAAGAAGACGCCCTAGACGCCACAGAGCAGTTTAATCGAGTGGCGTACTACTTAGACATGGGCTTAGGTAAAACGTTTGTAGGCTCTGAAAAGCTGTGGGAATTGAACACAGCTTACAACTTAATAATTTGCCAAAAATCAAAGATTAACGATTGGGTGGATCACTTTCAACAATACTATTCTGACGACTATCAGGTTATCAAATACACAAACCAAACCGTTTCACAGATTCCCCAAAATTCTATTTTGGTAGTCAACTACGAAACAGCGTGGAGACGCCCCCAATTGTTACGTTTAAGGGATTTCACTTTGATGTTAGATGAATCATCAAAGATTAAGAATGAGCGCTCTAATCAATCAAAATTCATTCTTAAATTGAAACCTGAAAACGTGATTTTACTTAGCGGAACGCCCACAGGTGGCAAGTATGAAGAACTTTGGAGTCAATTGCATTTGTTAGGTTGGAACATCAAAAAAACCGTGTTTTTAAATCAATACACGGTTCAAAAATGGGATCCGATCATTGGACATTTTAAAATAGTTGGCTACAAAAATGTTGATAGACTAATACAAAAACTTCATCAATATGGTGCGGTTTTCATGAAATCCGAAGAAGTTTTTGACTTACCCAAAAAAAATGAAGTCTATGTTAAATGCAAAAATACCGCTGATTACAAGAAGTTTGCCAAAGACCATTATTTAGTTGTTGATGGTCAAGAAATAATTGGCGATACTGCCGCCACAGCAAAACTATATTTGAGACAATTCGCCGGAATTTACAACAAAAATAAATTATTGCAAGTCGAAGATCTAATTAGTAGCACTAACGATAGATTAATCATTTTTTACAATTTTAAATCTGAATACGAAGCATTGTACAAAATCTGCAAAAAATTAAAACGACCGATCGCAACAATGAACGGTTCTTTGAAAGACATGAAAGCATATGAAAATGAATCAAATAGCGTTTCATTAGTGCAATATCAAGCCGGCGCAATGGGATTGAACTTGCAAAAAGCTAATAAGATTATCTATTTCACGTTAACAGATAAGTCGGAACTATTTGAACAGTCCAAGAAGCGTATTCACCGAATTGGTCAAGAAAAACCATGTTTCTACTATTATTTGTTAACGACCGGTTCAATCGAATGGCGAATGTTGGAATTTTTAAAAATGAGAAAGAACTACACAGATAAATTATTTGAGAAAGAAGTGTTTTAGCATGAACGAATTAGAAAAATTTAACGACCAAAACGTTGGCTTAATGATCACTTATGCTCATTTGAAAGAGGCTATCACTGATTTGAATCAAAAAGAAAAAAAGCTAAAAAGTGACCTGTTAGAACAAATGCAAAAATATGATATTAAATCAATCGACAACGATATTTTAAAGATCACGAAGGTAGAAGCCTCTGAATCGACAAGCGTAGACTTAAAAACTTTTAAAGCTCACGAACCTGTTGAATATGCGCAATTATTAGTTGATTATCCCAAAACGACTAAGCGCAGTGAATCAATTCGGATCACGGTGAAATAATGCCAAAAGTTAGTGAAGCACAATTTCAAAAACAGGTCATTAAATTTTTAAAAGATAATGATATTTGGTACGTCAAATACTGGGGCGGTGCCCAATTTACCAAAGAGGGCATACCCGATATTTTAGCCTGTATTAACGGTGTGTTCCACGGTATTGAATTAAAGTCTGATGGGACAAGCTACAATGAGACAAAATTACAAGCGCTAAATTTAGATCGAATAAATCAAAATGGCGGAATGGGCTACGTCTTACGACCGACAAAGACACCATCAATAAAACACAAAGAATTTAACTATGATTGTTTAAACTTCAGTACGTGGAAAGATCTATTTTTTAAAGAAAGGTAGGTGACATAGTTGACACAATATAGTTACAGCCGAGTCGATCTATTTTTAAGGTGTCCATATCATTTCAAATTAAAATATATCGACGGTTTGGTAGAAATGCCAAAATATAACGCTGATAATCCTTTATTTCTTGGTCACGCTTTGCATAAAGGTATCGAATCAGGGTTAGACGCTATGAAAAAAGACTACTTTGGTTCGTTTCCAATCATAACAAATGAACAAATAAACGAATTTATGAAACTTGAAATTTTATTGCCAAGAGTCAATGAACTTTTAGATTCATTTAAAGACTGCGAAGCACAACACGAATATAAAATTTCAACGTCAAACTTTCTTGGGTTTGCGGATCTGATTTTAACAGCACCTGACGGAACGTCCACAGTTATAGACTTTAAATATTCTAACAATGTTAAAAACTACATGGATTCAGGACAGCTACATTTATATAAATATTATTTGGAAAAACAAGGTTTTAATGTAACACATCTCGGATATATCTTTATTCCCAAAACTGGTATCAAACAAGGTAAAAATGAAAGTCTATTCGAATTTAGAAAACGACTTATTGAAACAGTTGAAGCGTCAAACGTTCAACTAGTCCCAATTGAATACGATCCGTTACAAATTGTCTATTTTAGAAACGCGATTCAAAAAATTGAAAGTAGTACCGAATTTCCAAAAAACCCAAGCAACAAATGTTTTAGTTGTAATCCGAGATTCGCACCAAACTATTTAAATGCAATTCAAAACGAAAAAGGAGGCATTACAATGAAAATGCCAAAAAATGAACGAACTCAAAAAAAGATGGATCTAAAACCAGACATTTGGTTATATGCTGATTCATACGTTGGTAAAACAACGTTCATGGATCAATTTGATAATGTACTAATGCTGAATACTGACGGGAACACCGATAATATTACTAGCCCGGTTATTCCGATCATCGACCAAGTAACTAAAGAAGGTCGAATGGCTAAACGAAAGTTTGCTTGGCAAACATTTTTAGAGGTTATCACTGAATTAGAAATTGAAAATTCCGAAGGTTTTGAAACGGTGGTTTTAGATCTAATGGAAGACTTTCGGGAAGATTGCCGGAATTATATTATGGACAAATATAAATGGGAACATGAAAGTGACGGATCATATGGAAAAGGGTGGTCGATGGTAACTAAAGAATTTGATAATGCTATCAAACGATTGAAAGCGTGCGGTTTGCAAGTTGTCTACATCAGTAAAGAATTAAAGACCGATGTTACTTTGAGAAATGGTGCAGTTAGAACGACTTTTAAACCTAACGTTGATGATAAAACCGCCAATTTTTTGACTGGTACCGTGGATATTACAACTCGTGCATATGTTAATGATGAAGAACAACATTTACTACTGTTACAAAAACAGCCTAATATTTTTGGCGGTGGACGATTCGAATTTAAGGTTAAAGAGGTGGCGTTAGAAAAAGACGCGTTTATTGAAGCATTGAAAGAAGCTCAACCAAAAAACGCGATCGAACGAAAGACTGCCAAGGCAAAGAAGACCGCCAAACCAGAACCAACCCCTGAACCAGTAGCTGAATCAGAAATAGAAACAGAAACAAAGCCAAAAACTACCCGCCGCAGAACTCGAAAAACCACAACTGAAAGCGAACAAGTAACACCACCGGGTGAGATAGAACCCGAAGTAGAAACAAAAACAGATGTAGAATCAGCTCAAGAAACGGCACCAGAGCTCGAAAAAGAAGAAAGACCACGCCGTAGACGCCGCAGAACGGCTAAGAAAGAGGAAGAATAATGCTAATAAATATTGATACTAATCAAATTGCAAACGAAGTAAACGAAAAACTTGTAAATGGGTTAAACCTTGATTTGAAATTAGATAATGATCAACAAAAAGAACTCAGTCAAAGCCTTCTTCAAGATTTTGAAGAAAAACCCGAATATTTTTCAAATTTATGTGAACAAGCGATTATTGAAGATTTACTACAAAAATCAATCACACAAATAAAACCGTTAGTACAACTACTACATCAATTGAAAGGAATAACCGACTATGATTAAAAAATTATCAAGAAAAGAAGTAATCTTTATCACTGAACAAAACGAGGCACTCGACTATGTTGACAAAAAATTAGAGGAAGAAGAAGGCCAATACATTTGTGGTCAACAAGTCACATTAAAAAGTAACAACAACGGTTCTTACTATCGTGTAGTTCTTGACTACAAATACAACACACCAGCCGGAATCATGGAAACAGACGAATTCTTAGATGCCGATATAACCGAAAACGCTGAAAAAGAGGTAGAAAAATAATGGCTTATAACTGGGATAAATTTGATAAAAATATCAACATGGATGAAATCAAGAAAGACATTGACGAAGCTGAAAGTAGTAGCGGTGACTACGCTGAAATTCCTGACGATGTTTACGAAGTTAGTGTTAACAAAATGGAATTAAAAGAGTCAAAAAAACATGATCCAATGCTATCAATCTGGTTCAAGATCGAAGCCGGCAGTTTTAAGGATAGTTTCATTTTTTATAACGGAGTCATGCAGCCAACGAGCCAATGGCTAGGTTTGCAGATTCATCGAAATACTGAAATGCTTAGAAGCCTTAATGTGTTCGAAGATGACGAAGTTAAATTTGACGGATTCAACGACTACAATGATCTAACTTTAGATATAGCTGAACAAGTTATTGATAATAATGAATTTCATTATCAGTTGAAACAATCGACTAATTCAAAGAATCCTGATTTTAAAGATATTGTAATCGAAAAGAAATTATAAGATCGTTCAACGGCGTAAGACGCTCGAATGGGGTGGGAAGCCCGTTAGTGTTGACTGTTAAATCGAGGTAAGTATTTATTGATCAAGATGGCCTCTAAGGCGACCGAACACCACTTAGCATTCATATCTTTACCTTGGACGGAGACCCAAACATGTAAACACCCCCAGCTGTTTCCATGACTTACATAATAATCTTTAATTTTTGGAGAAACACTTTTATTTATAATTATGTAATCATTGAGTCGTTTTCGAAGACCGCTATAAATTGACTGGCCGAGTCGCATTTCGGTTGTTTTTCCAATATACAGGATTTCATCTTTATCAGTAAAACAGTAAACTCCAAGTTGGTTTTTTAAAATGTCTGGTAATTCAGATATGTTTTTGTAATCTGACAATAGGCCTAAATCCATAAAGTCGGAATTAAATTGAAGATTATATTTAACATTTTTTATCATTATAAAAATTCTCCTTTAAGGAAGTGATTATATTTTATTTTATGACTTTGAAGTATTTTGTAAAGATTGGTTGGTTGTTATTCTTGATTCGGATAATCATCATAAAACAGTAATCGTAAATGATAAAAGTCAATTTCTTGATTTTTATGGTCAACATAAAACTGATATTTGGGTTGGGTTTAATAGTCGTCACTATGATCAATATATTGCCAAAGCAATCATCGCAGGCTTTGAACCGCAAGAAATAAATGATTTTATCATTAATCAAAATAAAATGGGTTGGCAGTTCAGTCAACAATTATTCAATATTAAATTTTTGAACTTTGATATTAACACGATCCGGAGACAATCACTCAAGCAACTAGAAGCATTTATGGGTGATGATATTGAAGAAAGTAAGATAGATTTTACGATCAAACGCAAATTAACCGATCCTGAAATTGATGAAGTAATTAAATATTGCACTCACGATGTTGAGGAAACAATAAACGTTTTTCTTGAACGAAGTGAAGAATTTGAAACTACGATAGGTTTGATAAAAACTTTTAAGCTACCTATTAAATACATTGGGAAAACCAAAGCTCAATTATCAGCGATTATTTTAGATGCTAGGCAACCGCATATTCAACACGATGACGAAATGGATTATAGTTTTCCCGATACAATGAGAATCAGTAAATATAGTGACGTTGTCGATTTTTACGAAACGGCTGATAGCTATGAACAAAGTTATGAACGAATCGTTGCCGGTGTTAATCACGTTTTTGCATGGGGTGGGCTGCATGGTGCAAAAGAAAATTATCACGCTACCGGCACCATTATCAACGTGGATGTTGGCAGCTACTATCCTACGATCATGGTTCAGTACGGGTACATAAGTCGAAATATTTCTAATCCAAAAAAGTTTGCTGAAATATTGAAAACTAGACTTGAATATAAAGCAAATAAAGACCCACGGCAAGCACCTTACAAGATTGTTTTAAACTCGACTTATGGCGCTACTAAGGATAAATATAACGGCTTGTACGACCCACGTCAGGCTAATAACGTATGTATCGCCGGCATGATGTTGTTACTTGATTTAATTGAGAAACTAGAACCTTACGTTGAATTAATTCAATCTAATACAGATGGTTTATACATTCGTTTATTAGATGATAAATACTTTGATACGGTTGATGACATTTGTTCAGAATGGGAAGGACGTACAGGTATGAGCCTCGAATTTAAATACTTCGATGAAGTTATACAAAAAGATGTTAACAATTATATCATGATCAATCATGAATCAGGTTATGTTAAGACTAAAGGTTCATACGTTAAAGGACTTAGTAACTTGGATTATGACCTTCCAATAATTAACACGGCAATTGTTAAATACTTTACTGATGGAATTTCAGTTAGACAGACTATTGAAGAATGTAATGACTTACATCAGTTTCAAAAAGTTGTTAAGTTGAGCTACAAATATGATGGTGTTGCACTCGGATATGACACGTGTTCTGGTCAGCATAAGTTGGTAAAAAAA
Source organism: Companilactobacillus sp. y65-5 (assembly GCF_057541095.1). Lineage (NCBI taxonomy): Bacteria > Bacillati > Bacillota > Bacilli > Lactobacillales > Lactobacillaceae > Companilactobacillus > Companilactobacillus sp. y65-5. The sequence continues at coordinate 510,408 of NZ_BAAJOA010000001.1, read as the reverse complement.
ATACCTGGTAAAGTTCAACGAGTATTCGCTAGTAAAGATAAGAATGATTTACAACTATTTAAATTAAAAAAAGGTTCATTAGAAAAAATAGGATTTGTTCCAAAACATGGCTTTATTGACAACGGAAATGTCAAAAATAAAAAAATACCACCCACATTAGATCTGAAATGGTATATCAGATTAGCAGAATCAAGAATTAAAGATTTCGAAGGGGGTTAACATGGATCAGATTTTAGATTTACTACATTCAATTGAAGAAGATTTTGATAGCGTTGTTAAATGCCCGCTAAATGATCCGAGACTTTTGAAACTTCAAAAAATGAATGAAAATCAACATAAACACCCAAAACATATCAAGTCTAAATATGACATTAAAGGTATTCAACGTGATTTAGACCGAGGGTTGAACAAGTTAGAAATAGTTCGCAAGTATCACATACCAATGAACTACTTGCATCAATTAATTAGGAAACAAACCTTACATGAAACTCACAAACCAAAAATGATTAGAAGTTTTTGTTATTACAAAGTTTTGGAAGGTAAAACGATCATCGCTGAAGGGACGCAAGTTGAGATATGTCAGCAGATGAACATCACACGTCAACATTTTTATAAAATTTATAACAGACGTGTTCCTAATTTCAGTGTTAAAAAAATTAAGAAATGTCAAGTTAGAGGTGAAAAATGATGATAGATCCACATATTGAAACAAAAATTTTGAACGACATTTTTAAAAATTATGAGGTTAAAGGGGAGTATATACAGCCAAAAGAATTTGATTTACCAGATTGCGTTAAAAATCGAATTAAGTTTTTTGATGATCAAGTAGAAACAGGTGGGTTGAGTTTTATTGGGGTGTTAACACTTATATTTTCTTATGATGAAGAGCGTTGCAAAAAAGATTGTGAATTTGGCGGTGAATGGCTGGCACCATCGCCTGAATTTAAAGAATGGCGTGATGAAACGTTTAGTTCACTAAAAGAATTGCAAGTAGCAGCTTATCTATTGTTTGGAAATCGAGGTATTCATAAATGAGAAAGATATATTATTTTACTGATGATATGAAGGAAAATTTTAAAGTTTGGAAAAATAAATATTTCGATGGTGATATTTTGGGACTACTTCAATTTTATTTTGATGATCATACACTTTCAGAATTACAAGACTACCCTGATAGCTTGACAACCAATAAAGAAAAAGGTCAATTCATTAAAGATTTCATTGATCTGATCAATGATGATGCTGTGTTTGGTGAAAAATTATATAAAGTTAATTTATTAGCAGGTGAAAATGATGAAGATGACGGCTGGTATGGAAATACGTTTTATAAACCGGAGTTTTCAAATCGATATTTAGCAAGAGTTTTCACTCAATCTGAAATTGATACCAATTATCCACAATTTGATCAATTCAAAGTTGAGCTAAATGAAGAAGAGGTATGGGAATATGAACAATGTAATTAAAATTCAAGACGGCATTTTATATATTGATGATATTGAAATTAAAAATGTTTCTAATATATCTATCTATGATCAAAAAGGCAGTGTTCGTATTGGAATTACATTTTTAAGTAAGAGTGAGGATAAAACTGATGACTGAAATAATTACAAGAATAATTTTTAGTATTATATTACTCTCTTTATTTTTTGAACATTACAAATATACAAAAAATCTTTTGGAACAAAATAGGTTATTGAAACATCAAAATGAAATTATTAGAGAACAGAACAACAATCTTTTTGATATTTCTATAGATAACAATCAGATCTTACAAGAGGTTTTAAAATGGTCGAAATAGATATTTATTATGAAGATGAATTTGAAGATTTGCAGGTCACACAAGCTCTTATTAATCCTAAGCATGTTTGTTCGATTGAAGAAGTTGATGAGTACGATGATTTATATTTCTTAGTTATGCCTTGGGGTAAAGGATACATGATAGATTCTGATACTAAACACATGCTGTTTAAGTAGTTATCAGTTATAGGAAAGTGAGGTGATAAAAATTTTATATCGTGGATATTTAAGAGGCGATGGCAAACATGCCGCAATGAAATTTAAATCTGGACAAAGATTATTGAAATTTGAAACAGTTCGTAAAGAAGCTTCATATGTCGGAATCCTATCTGATGATTTTATATGTGTGGACGTTGATAATTGGCCGGAATCGAAAAAGTTGTTAACTATTTTGGATAATCTAAACGTTGAATTTTCTGCACTTGAAACCAATCATGGTATTCACTTTTACTTTCAAGGATATGATCTGACTACTAATAAGATTGGCTGGTATACGGCATTAGGTATTAAAGCAGATTTCAAACTTGGTATTAAAAATACGGCAGATCCATTACGTATTGAAGGCAAAACACGAAAATGGGTTCGAAAGACAACTCACTATGATTCAATGCCAAAGTGGTTAACCCCGCTATCTAACCATAAAAATCATATTGAAGAATTATCAACTGGTGAACGCAATCAGAAATTATTTAACTATATCTTGGTGCTTCAAAAAGCTGGCATGTCACGTGATAATATTCGTCAAACCATCAGATTGATTAATGAGTATATCTTAGATAACCCGTTACCTAAGAATGAAGTTAATGTGATTTTGCGTAACGATGCTTTTCTGAAGGAAACATTTTTTAGTAAAAATTTATTTTTGCATGATAAATTTGCTAAGTTTTTAATTGCTGAACATCACATTATATTGGTTGCTGGTGTTTTACATATTTATAAAGATGGTATGTATTCCGATAATCAAGCTGATATTGAACGTGCAATGATTAAACATTTACCAGGCTTAACTAAATCAAGGCGTATTGAAGTTTTGAGCTATTTACAACTTCAAGCAGAAGAAAAATCTTTAGCAGATGTGAGATACATAGCACTTCAAAATGGTTTATTCAATCTTGATACTTGGAAGCTGCAAGATTTTAATCCAGAGATAGTAATCAAAAATAAGATTCCAATTAATTATGTTGAAGATTCATATTATGATGTCACTGACAATACTCTAAATAAAATCTGTGTTGGAGATAAGCAGCTACGATTAATTCTCGAAGAGATATTTGGTTATGTGCTATTTAGACGAAATGAATTAGGTAAAGCATTCATTCTAACTGGGGATGGTTCAAATGGTAAGAGTTCATATTTAAAGATTGTTCGTAAATTAGTTGGATCAGATAACACATCATCACTTGATTTAAAAGAACTTGGACAACGTTTCAAGACTGCTGAATTATTTGGTAAGTTAGCAAACATTGGTGATGATATTAGTAATGAATATATCAAAGATAATAGTGAATTCAAGAAGTTAACTACAGGTGAAACTATCAATGCGGAACGTAAAGGACGAGATCCATTTGACTTTAACAACTATTCAAAATTAATATTCAGTGCTAATAAAATGCCACGTATTAACGACACTTCTAATGGATTGACCAGACGCTTAATGTTCATACCATTCAATGCTCATTTCACTTCTAAAGATGTTGACTATGATCCATTTATTACTGACAAGCTGTTAAGTAAACAATCAATGCAATATGTTTTATTACTTGGGTTAAATGGTTTGAAACGGTTACTTAAAAATCATAAGTTCGCCACCTCCAAAAGAATTAACGCTGAAGCTGCTAAGTATGAGGAACTTAACAATCCACTTATATTATATTTACGTGATGAAACTCCTAAACTCATCAATGAAATAGTTAAAGATACCTATGTTATGTATTCTGTCTGGTGTAACGATAATGGTTATAAACCCGTTTCGCAGATTGCTTTTAGCCGAGAAGTTTGTCGTATTAAAAAATATAAAACGAAAACACAACGAGTTGATGGTAAACGTAAACAGATATTTATAAACAACTAACTAAATGGGTATATTTTCACCCTGATAATATGTTTATTTATGGGTTAATTTAAGTGTTTATAGTAGCTGTCAATGATGAATCATTGACATGTCAATGATATCATTGACAGCTATAACCCTTGATATACTTATGATTGAGAGCAATGTCAAAGATGTCAAAGATGTTTTTACTTTCTTTTATATATAATAGATGTCTTTCTAATTAGTATTATTTATATAAAGAAATATAGGGGTCTCATCTTTGACACTTAGTCATAAAAGTATAAACAAATCCAATGATATCAAGACTTACAGAGTGTCAAAGATAATCTTTTATCATTGACAGAAAGGAGTTATTTTGTGAATAAATTTGATGATAATAAAATTTTTTTAAAAAGATATTTACCATATGTTACTCAAATTAAAGAGTTAGAACATAGATTATATAGTTTAGATTTAAAAATTGAGTCAACTCAAAGTGTTCAAATCTCAGGTTTGCCAGGTGGCGGTATTCCGAGAACCCTAAATGATGATTTAGAAAAACGTGAAGAACTAGAAAATCGTATAAATAAACTATTAAAAGAATCAAAGCCAATTAGAGATGATATTTTGAATGCAATTGATCACGTAGGCAATGCAAAACAATCGAGAATTTTAGAATTAAGATATATTGAAGGATTAGATGTTAATGATATAAGTGATGAGGTACATAATTCAATTCGGCAAGTTATTAGACACTGTAATCGCGGAATAAGCAATGTCACGTTAGTGTCTAACAAATGACATTAGTATGACATTCCATAGCCGAGTTTTTCAGTGTATATTAGTATTATCGAAAGTTTCAAAGAAGTTCAGTGGATGTTGGCGTAGAAGCAAAATCAACTTTGGTCGGCGGAAAACGGCCATAAAATAGATTTTTAATCTCAATGTTATGGTTAGCTACTTTCGGTGAACACTTCGTGCTAGGTTCGACTCCTAGGGTAGCTATTAAAGTGAGTGGCAGTACTTCTACGGGAGCTGTTGCGAAGGTCAGTCTACGGACTGGCTTTTTTATTGGAGGTGTGGTGATATGTAATGAATAAACAAGAATTAGCGATGCAGATGTATGTGGGAGGTTCTAAATACAAAGACATTGCAGAAGAGATTGACGTACCGGTCAACACAATTAAATCATGGCGTCAAAGGAATGGCTGGTCAAGAGGTGCACCTAAGAATATGCATCCTAAATCAAAAAGAGATGCATCTATTACTCAAAAGGTTGCACCCAAAATAGTGGATGAATTAGAGGCAAACAACGAGCTTACAGATAAGCAAAAGTTGTTCTGCCTCTTTTATTTGCAACGATTTAACGCCACATGGGCTTATCAGAAGGCTTATAAGTGTAATTATGCTACAGCTAACGTGGAAGGCAGTAAGGCCCTAGTAAAACCTAGTATTAAAAAACAGCTTTCAAATTTAAAAAAACAGCAAACAACTGACTTGTATTTCAACGTTCAGGATATCATCAACGAGATACGTCAACAGTCTAAATCAGACGTTCGTGACGTTATTGAGTTTAAGACAGTCAAAAAATATAAGTGGTCGAAGATCTATATCAAGAGTGGTAATTATGAAGATAATAATGGCAAATATAAGATGGTGCCTAAAATTGATCCTGCCACTGGCGAGCAAGAATACTATTTCGAAAACATTGTTAATTTACATGACAGCAATGAAATTGATACGGCCAATATTAAATCTATTCGGATCGATAAGGGTGAAGCGGTTGTTGAAATGTATGATAAGCAAAAGGCTTTAGATAGTTTGATGAAATATGCAGACACATATGTTAATGACCAAGATGATACCAGCGGTGTTCAGATTTTAGATAACATTGAAGGGGATGAGGACGATGGTTCAACAGGTAATGCTAAAGAGTAAAGTTGCACCATCGTTCAGACAACTTCATGTTGATATCAAGAACCGTAAGCATTCTAATTACTGGTTGAAGGGTGGTCGTGGTTCAACCAAGTCTAGTTTTATCTCTATCGAGATTGTACTGGGGATAATGAAAGACCCTGAAGCTAATGCAGTAGTTCTGAGGAAGGTTGCAGCTACCTTACGTGATTCGGTGTATGACCAGTATTTATGGGCTATTGATGTTTTAGGTGTTGCTGATTATTGGAAGGACTCAGTTAGCCCTATGACGCTTACATATAAGCCCACTGGTCAGCAGATTCGATTTAAGGGTGCAGACAAACCACGAAAAATTAAGTCACAAAAGTTTCGACATGGTTATACAAAATATAAACATTATGAAGAAACGGATGAGTTCCTGAAGTGGGCAGAGATACGTTCCATTAATCAATCCCTAAATCGTGGTGGTAGCGACATCATCACATTCTATAGTTACAATCCACCGGCTAGTGTTAACAGTTGGGTCAATGTGACGACAGCTAAGGAAGGTACTAGGGATGATACTTTGGTTCATTCATCTGATTATCTTTCAGTTCCAAAAGAGTGGCTTGGACGTGAATTCTTAGCTGATGCTGAACAGTTAAAGAAAGATAATCCTAAAGCATTCAATCATGAATACTTAGGTGAAATAACTGGTACTGGTGCGGAAGTGTTCAATAACGTCACGTTACGTGAGATTACAAAAGCTGAATATCAATTATTCGACAATATAAAAAGAGGCTTAGACTTTGGTTTTGCTAGCGATCCGTTGGCATATATCGAAGTCTATTTTGATTTAACGAGACATCGACTGTATATATTTAATGAAATCTATCAGGTGGGATTGAAGAATAGAAATGCTGTTGAGCTGATTAAGCGATTTGATTCAAACAACAAGCCAATTATTGCTGATTCAGCATCACCTGGAACGATAGCAGAGTATCGAGATATGAGCTTAAATGTACTGGGTGCAAAGAAAGGACCAGGAAGTCGGGACCAGGGATACAAGTGGCTGCAAGACCTAAGAGAGATTGTAATTGACCCCGCCAAGTGTCCTAACACCGCACGTGAGTTCAGTAGTTATGAACTGGAAAGGGATGCAAATGGCAATTTTAAGGCTGGCTACCCTGATGGCAACGACCATGCAATGGACGCAACCAGATATGCACTGGAATCGATAATACGGAAAGGAGGCTTCAAACCTTGGAAATAAAGGCAATGAAAAAGCTACTCAAAAATACGGATGCACGCAGAACTAAATTTGTTAGTCAGTTTCAACAGTCGCTTGATTATTATTTCAATAAGAATGACATCACCAACCGTAACAATGGTGAATCAAAATTAAATGAGCATGGGAAGGATGAGCCCTTACGTTCAGCTGACAACAGAGTTAGTAGCAACTATCACCAATTACTTGTGGATCAGGAGGCTGGGTACGTAGCCACCATTCCACCGGCGGTAGACGTCGAAGATGAAAAACTAAATGACAAGATTAAAACAACACTAGGTGACAATTTCAATTTACGGTTGAATCAGTTGGTCATTGACGCTGCCAACGCTGGAATTGGATGGATTCATTATTGGATTGATGAATCGAATCAATTCAGATATGGCATTGTACCTCCTGGGCAGATCACGCCGATATATTCCAACGACCTTAATCGCAAATTATTAGCGGTCAGACGAACGTATCGGCAACTTGATCCAGATGATGGCAAGTACTTCAAGATTCACGAGTATTGGACTGATAAAGATGTGACGGTATTCAAGTCGCAGATGCCAGACTATTCGGACTTGTCAGCGGTAGAAGATAGATTCCCAATCTTTGACGTATCAACAGGAGATGAAGTTGGTACAGGTTCAAAGATGAATCATAATTTTGGCCGTATCCCCTTCATTGCATTTCCTAAGAACAAATATGAGCGTCCTGACTTGCTGAAATACAAAGGCTTAATTGATGTTTACGACAATGTATATAACGGTTTTGTGAATGACGTTGATGATGTTCAGCAAGTTATCCTGGTCTTGACTAATTATGGTGGTGAGTCGCTAGATGACTTCAAAAAGGCACTCAAAGAAGACAAGGCGATTAAGTTAGATAGCATAGGCACAGGTGATAAGTCAGGTGTTGACAAGCTCACGATTGATATTCCAACAGATGCACGCAATTCCCTCTTAGAGACAACCAAGGGGGATATTTTTGTGCACGGGCAAGGCATCGATCCAACTAAGTTTGAAGCCAACAATGCCACTGGTGTAGCAATCAAGATGCTATATAGTCATCTGGAATTGAAGGCGTCAATCACGGAATCGTATTTCAGGGATGGAATTTCCGAGTTGGTTAGAGCAATTATGAACTGGCTGAATGTATCTGATGCTGACGGTCGAAATATTCACCAGACGTGGACACGAACAGCCATTCACAATGATTTGGAGCAAGCACAGATTGTATCACAAGTAGCAAACTATTCATCTGATGAGGCAGTAGCCAAGGCTAATCCGATTGTTGAGGATTACCAAGAAGAATTGAAGAATCGTCAGGATGATGTCGTGAAAAATGATGGCTACTCAAATGATGAGTCACTTAATAATTTAGGTGATGATGATGAGTAGTGAATTAACGTACTGGGAGAAGAGATTTCTTCAAACGAAAGCTAAACAGATAAAGAATAGCGAAGACTATGAACGTGCCTTGCAACCGAAACTACGTGGTCTACAGCGTGACTTGGACGGTGAATTGAATAAGTATTATCGTCGCTATGCTCAAACAAATAACATTCCTGAGAAGGAAGTTAAACAGATGCTTGGCAGCATTGGTAACTCTAGTTGGCAGATGACACTAGAGCAATTTGAGGAGAAGGCAAAGGCTGGTGGCTACGAGAAAGAACTCGATTCTGAATATTTTAAGAGTCGTATATCAAGACTTCAAAACTTAGATGAGCAAATGAAATATCACACAAGAAATTTTGCTAAGTCTGAACAAACAAATATGTCTGATGCCTTGTCAAAACAATTTGATGATAGCTACATGAGGACTATTTACAAAACGCAATCAGCAAAAATGAAATTTGGTGGTAATTTTGCAAGCTTTAATGAGGACCAACTCAAAACTATTGTTAGCAAGCCTTGGAAGGGCTCCAACTTCTCTAAACGGATTTGGGGAAACTACACTCAAACATTGCCTAACAAGTTGATGGATACCCTCCTGAGAGGATCACTACTAGGCTGCTCACCAGATAAGTTGACAACTATGATGCATGAAAGATTCAAGGACGTAAGTCGTAAGGATATTCATAGACTAGTCAATTCTGAAATGGCTCACGTTAACGAAAAAGCAACAGCCCAAGGCTATGAAGAGTCAGATATCGAAGAATATGAGTACATGGCTACCTTAGAATCGCACACGTGTGCAGTTTGTGGACACCTGGATGGCAAGAGGTTCAAGCTATCAGAGCGCAAAGATGGAGTCAACTATCCAATAATACATGCTAATTGCAGATGCACTACAGTGCCATATATTGAAGGGTTGAGCGACATTGAGAATAGATGGAACCGTGATCCAGAGACCGGTAAAGGTAAGTTCATTAAGAATATGAAGTTTGATGAGTGGAAAAAGCAGTATATACCGACTGCTATAAAAGCTGCAGAACAAACTAATATTTCCAAAAAAGATTCTCAAAATGGTTTATCGGTCAATCGCAAACTGGTTAACTCCAAACGGTTCCATGACAAATTTGTTGTGCTAGATCTGCCTAAACAGACTCAAGAAGCACTTTATAAAAACTCAATGACTATACTAGAACATCGTGATGGTTCAAATTACGAAGACCTGTATGTCATTGATCAGCGAACTGGGGAGCTGGTCGTTAAGCAAGATACTTCGATTGAAGAAGGAAAGACTGGCTTAACGTACGATCAGTTTTGTGAGGTGCAGGAGTACGCGGAACCAATGGTGTTACTGCATAACCATCCCAATAGTTCAAGACCGTCGATTGCTGATATTTTGACTTTATTCCGCAACCCTAAAATTATGCAAAGTGTTGTTGTTTCTCATAATGGCAAAGTAGCCACTATAAAGATAAGTCCAAGGAGTATTGACATAGAGTTTCTATACAAGAGATGGTATAATCTGTTTGTAAGAGAGGGCTATGCAAAACAAGAAGCTAATATATTGGCAACAGATAAAGTCTATGAATCGGGGGCGATTATTCATGATCAGAACTAGCAATGATGAGTTTTATATGTTGATTGACGATAGCAATAATCGTCCATTAACCCAACAAGAAAAAGAGCATATCAAGCTTATCGAAAGTCAGCCTGGGTACAAGGAACGGATGGCTGAAGCCGAAAAGAGAATAAATAAAGAATGTGGTATTTAGTTAGCACCCAGCAAAATCGTTGAGTGCTATTTTTGTACCCTTTTGACCTGAGTAAGTCGTAAAAAGGCTTATTTTTTATACCTCAAATGTGGCCGTTCCACGTAAATCTAACGAGAGAGGATTTGTAATTATGAAACGAGAATTTTTAAAAGGTTTGGACTTGGGAGATAAAGTTATTGACCAGATTATGTCTGCCAATGGCTCTGATATTGAGAATACTAAGAAGTCGTTTGGGGATGTCGAGTCTATCAAGACTGAAAATGAATCACTTAAAACTCAAATGACAGAACGTGACAAGGATATTAAATCGCTTAAAAAGCAGGTGTCAGATAATGAGGATTTATCCAAACAATTCACTGACTTACAAGATAAATACAAAACTGATACTCAGCAGCTCAATGATCAACTTGGCCAGACTAAACTCAATTCAGCGCTTGATACCGCCTTAACTGGTGCTAAAGTTCGCAATACTAAGGCCATCAAAGGCTTATTAGACATGGATACCATTAAACTCAATGATAAAGATGAACTGACAGGGCTAAACGACCAGCTAACAACTTTAAAAGAGTCTGATGGCTATCTATTTGATGAAGGTCAAAAAGGTGGTTATGAACCTAAGGGTGGCAATGGCTCTGACGATAACAACCAAGTTCAAACTTTGATTGACGCATTTAAAGAATAGAAAGAAGGAAGTTATTTATGGCAACAATTAACTACGCGGAGGCCTATCAACAAGCTATCCAACAAGCATTTTACGATGGGCATTTATTTTCACAGACATTATGGCAATCGCCATCTAACAGTACAATTAAATTCGACGGAGCCAAGCATATTAAAGTGCCACGTTTGACGATTGACGAAGGTCGTCGTGATCGTACACGCCGAACAATTACGCAACCTAACGCTAACTATTCAAATGATTGGGATTCATATGAATTGAAGAATGAACGTTACTGGTCTACTTTGGTAGATCCAAGTGATATTGATGAATCAAATATGGTCGTTTCAATTGCTAATATTACCAAGCAATTTAACTTAGATGAAAAGATGCCAGAAATGGACCGTCAAATGTTTAGTAAGCTGTATCAAGAGAAGGCTGATGCTAATGATGGTGGGTTGCATACCGATACGTTAGATGAAAAAAACATCTTGACTGCTTTTGATAACATGATGGTCAACTTTGATGAAGCACGAATTCCTAATCAAAATCGTGTTCTATATATCACGCCAAAAAACAATGCTATTTTGAAGCGTGCCGAAGCTTTGAATCGTGAACTGAACTTAAAGGATCCAAATAATGTACAACGTACAGTTTATAGTTTAGATGATGTATCTATCGTGGTAGTACCATCCGATTTGATGCAAACATCGTTTGATTTTACAGTTGGTTCAAAAATTAAGGATGATGCCAAGCAAATTGAGATGTTCTTAATCTACAACGGTGTTCAGATTGCGCCACAAAAGTACAGCTTTGTTGGTTTTGATGCACCTACGGCTGGCAACAGTGGCAACTATCTATATTACGAACAATCTTACGATGATGTTCTGTTGTTGAAGGCTAAGACCAAGGGTATTGAATTTGTTACGTCTGACAAAGTAGTAGCCCCAAAAGCGTAACCCCACCATTGGATAAACCGACAGATAAAAATACTGTAGCTGAAATCACTGATTGGTTAGATTCTCACTTTATTGACCATTCAGGCAAGACTACTAAGGCAGATTTGTTGACATTAGTTCCGAAGGATTAGGGGGTCATCAAATGAGTAAAGAAGATATTATTACAAAACTTAAAATTTTGATTCCAGATAACGAAAATGATAATTTCGATGTCATTCTTGAATTAATTGTTTCAAAAACAATTAACGATGTGGCCAATTACATTCATGCTGGGATTGATGATATTCCTGAAGCGTTAGAGTTAACTATTGTTGGCATGTGTCAGCAACTTATTGAGACACATGATTACTTAACACCTATCGCAGACCGCTCTAGCAACGTTTCATCAATGTCAGAAGGTGATGTATCGGTTACTTTTAAATTACCTGGTGATGTGTACAAGTCGCTTCAAGAAGCTAATTCCATAACTGACAACTTTATCACGCAACTCAATGGTTTTAGGAAGGTGAAGCGATGAAATCAATATTTAACAAGATGAATGGAGTCATTGAAAAAGTTTGGAATGATCGGGTGACCATTACTGGATTTAAGAATGTTAAGAATGGTCCATTTACTGAGAATGGTCCAGTTACAATAGTAAAAAATCATCCAGCCAAAGTCATTCTTAGCGGTCAAAAACCTAGCGACCAATCTTTCTATGGTACAGATCGATTTGATGCCAAGTTATTGATTGATAACGAGGTTTTTATACCTGCAGGAGCTGATATTGAGGTCACTGATGTAAATGGTCATGTGACACAATACAAGCGCTCCAGTAAGGGATATCGTGGTTATGTTAGTCATCAAGAAGTTGCAATGGTACGTGATGAGAAAGCTAAGGAGGTGGCATCTGATGGCATGGGGAACAATTGATGATGAAGAGTTTCAAGAGTTTGCTAATAGAGTAAATGCTAATATTGAAGCCGAAGAATTAAAACAGAGTGTTTTAAAATCGGCTAGAAAGGTGCGCACTTTGGGTATGCGAACCGTTAAAAAAAGAACACCGGTTGGGCAGTATCCAAAAGGATCCGGAAAAACTGGTGGACATTTGAGGCGTACATGGCACTTTAGTCAACCGATTATTTCGGGTATGGCAATAACTATGGAGCTGTACAATGATACAGAGTATGCGCCCTATGTTGAATATGGCCACAGAACAAGACCCCCTCATAAGCCGGAATCTATTAAACGATCCAAAGGTGTTCATTGGATTCCTGGCCAACATATGATGTCAGAAACAGTGGCTGAATTAACTGATATGATGCCACAATTACTGACACCAGCGCTTAAAAAAGCGTTAGGAGGTTTGTTTGATTGAAATATGACATTATTAAATTGATTGGTGAAGAATTATTAAAACTATTTCCTACCATTGCAATTTATCGTGAGAATCATAAGGAAGGTTTTGAAGAGCCTTCTTTTTTTATTGAGAAAATCTCAACTCGATCAAGTCCAGAAATGTTTGAGATTCAAAATCGAAAGTATTCTTATCAAATTGTCTACTTCCCAACTATTGATAATCCTAAACAAGATATGCAGATGGTTGAAGAAATCCTACTAGATAACTTCACTATGCTGACTGATTTTGGTAACTTGCGTAACCGTGAGTTTAATCAGTCGACTGATAACACTTTACAAATGACATTTGAGGTTCAAATCAGAGCACACAAGCAGGATACAGGTATTAAGCAACAGCATATGAAACTAAATGGAGGTGTCGCAGGTGGTGGATAAGTATTCTAAGGGTTCACTAATTAATAGCACAGGCTTTGATGTTATTGATCGTGACATTTTAAAAATTGTATTGGATGATAAAAAACTATATTCAATGCGTGAAGTTAAGAAACTGATCAAAGAGTTTAAAGGAGGAATCAAATAAATGGGTGGAACATGGACAACACAAAATAAACGCCGACCTGGAGCATATATCAACACAGTTGGTGCTGAACAACCAGCACAAGATACAAGTCTAGGACGTACATTGCTGATCAACCACACGGCTCTGAATTGGGGTGCCAAAGGAGTAATTGAACTGAATGCTAATTCAGACTTTAAAGCGTTGCTGGGAGCACCACTTTCAACACCGGAATTTGGCGCACTGAGAGAGACGCTTAAAGGTGCTTTGACCGTATTGCTTTTGAATGACAACGACGGTGACAAAGCTACTATTACCAATGACTTATTACCTTGGAACTTCACAGCTAAGTATCCAGGAACAAAAGGTAATGAACTACATGTAACGGTGGTTAAAGATCCTAATGATGATACCAGAATCACAGTTTCAACAATCTATGGGACTGAGGTTGTTGATCAACAAGTCATCCGTACAACGACAGCTAAAGGTTTGCAATCAAATGAGTACATTGATGTTGAATATACAAATGACGAGGTGCTAGGTGTTGAGGACAAACCTGCTACTAATAAATTGGTATCATTGGCGGCTTCATCAACATATGACCTGGTTGGTGGTACAACCAAACCAGTTGAGATTACTGAATTACTAAATGATGCGCTTGAAACAGAACAATTTAATGTTGTGACAGCAGCGGGATTTGAACCTGATAACAACATTCATCAATTGGTAGCACAAGCTGTACAGCGACTACGCGATGGTGAAGGCTATAAGGTTAGAGCGGTAGTACCGGCTTACGAAGGTGGCTATGATTACGATCATGAGGGTGTATCAGTTGTTGCTAACGGAGTCGTCTTAGAAGATGGCACACAAATTGATACGACAACTGCAGCTGGTTATTTTGCTGGAGCATCGTCAGCCGCTGGTGCAAGTTCGTCATTAACTTATGCTGAGTATCCTGGTGCTACTAATGTGGTTCCTAAGTTAAATAATGAATTGACCATCAAGGCCTTAAATAATGGCTGGATCGTCTTTACGGTTAAGCGTGGTGGACGTGTAGTAATTGAGCAGGATATTAATTCATTAACTACTTATTCAGATGAAAAGCCTAAGGAATTATCTAAGAATCGAATCATTAGGACTTTGGATCAGATTGCAACTGATAGCGAAGAGGCATTTGAAACGATGTTTATTGGTAAGGTCAATAATGATGAAACTGGTCGAGACTTGTTTAAAGCTAATCGGGTTTCATACATGTCTAATTTAATGAGTGCCAATATTATTACAGATTTTAAACCGGAGGATTTAACCGTTGCCCCTGGTAATGATGGGGATTCAATCCTAGTTGATTTAGCGGTTAAACCAATTGATTCAATGGAAAAACTTTATATGACAATTACTGTTGCGTAGGGAGACGAAAACAATGTTAGGAACAATAGATGGTTTTTTGAACACTAGAGATACTATCTCTAGTAATGAAGCTAAGCTCTTTTTAGAAACTGGTGGCCGAAATATCAAAATGATGGAAGCAAACGAATTTTCGGCAACGATTAAGAAAACAAAAACTGATGTAAATATTTTAGGTTCACGGTGGCAAGGTAAGAAAGTTGTCGGAATTTCGGGTACAGGAAATTTAAGTTCTTATCTAATTACTTCAGATTTTATTAAATATGGTTTGGAATATGCAAATAATGGTAAAGATGTTTATTTTGATGCAACGGTAGTGGTTGAAGACCCAACCAGTCGTACAGGAAAACAAGTTCTTATCATTCACAATATTAACTTAGATGAAATTCCACTTTTGGATATTAAAGCTGGTAAGGATGTAATGTCTTGGAAAACAGCGTTCGCATTCGAAGGCGTTGAACTAGTTGAAGAATTTAATGACATTAAAGGGGATAATTAAATATGACTGATGTAAATGATTTTTTAAAAACTAACGTAGATACAGCTGTAAAGAAATTGAAATTTAAGCTTGAACGCTTTAATGCACCATTTGAACTGGAATCACTTGATGCTGAAACAAGTTCCAGATTGCAAAAGGAAGCAACCCATCCTATTAAAAATCCTAAAACTGGTGCATTAACAAATGATTTAAACGTTCAAGAATATGGTGATTTACTTTTAAGCGAATCAGTTGTATCTCCAGATTTAAAGAATGCTGAATTGCAAAAATCATGGGGAGCAATTGCTGACCCAGTAGGATTGTTGAAAAAGATGTTGATGGCAGGTGAATATACCGAATTATTATCACAAGCTCAAACATTAAGTGGCTTTGATACTGAAAATGTCACTGAACTGGTGGATGAAGCAAAAAAATAATCAAGACCGAAGATTATAGTGATATGGGGTATTACTTGTATTCACTTAATGAGTTTAAGTGGACCCCTGATCAGTGGGTGAAATTAAACAAAAGAGAGAAATCTTTGGTTATAGCTTGTATTGACATAATTATTGAAAAACAAGAAGAAGCACAAAAGGAAATTTAAAAATCGCTAAGACTATTTCATAGTTTTGGCGATTTTTTTGGAAAGGAGGTTAAAATATATGGCTACTATCAGTTCAACAATTAAAATTTATGATGAATTTAGTAGTCCATTGGATAAATTAAACTCTGATCTCAGTAGAAGTAAATCTTCGATGAGTAAATTCAAAAGTGCTTTTAAAGATGGTTTTAACGGTAATATTCAACAACCATTGGAAAGTGCCGGCCAACAAGCCGAGAATACTGGTGGTATTTTTAAAAAGATGCTTGGAGCCAATATTATTGGTACTGGCATTACTAAAGGTATTGGGCTTATTAAGGATTCTTTGGGAGATGCTGTTAAACGTGTCGATACATTAAATAATGCTAGTCGTTCATTTATCAATATGGGATTCTCTGCAACTCAAACTAAAACGGCCATGAATGATTTGGATAAGGCAATCAACGGATTACCAACATCTATGGATTCGGCTGTTAGTCAAACTCAATTATTGGCTGCTTCCACTGGAGATATTGGTAAATCAACTAAAATATTTAAAGCTATGAACGATGGTATTTTAGGTTTTGGTGGTTCCGCTAATCAAGTGAATGAATCAGTTATTCAATTATCACAGGCATTTTCTAATGGAAAAGTTGATGCTCAAACATGGAATTCAATGATTAATGGTGGTATGGGTCCTGCTCTAAATGCAATAGCTAAACAAATGGGAACCACTACCGGAAAGTTAAAAGATGGATTATCTGATGGAACTATTTCGGCTAAGAAGTTTCAAGATGCTTTGATTGAACTTGATGAAAAAGGCGGAGGTGGTATGAAATCACTTAGCAAAATCGCTAAGGATTCAACTGCTGGTATTGGAACGTCAATGACTAATTTTAAAACTGCAGTTACAAGAGTTGTAGCCGGGGGAATAGACACCTTAGCAAAAAACGGTTTAACAGATGGTATAAACGATGTAACTCAGAAATTAAAAGATGCTATACCAACAATTCAGAGTACCATTACCTCAGTTGTTACCAATGCCAAAAAAGGCTTTGAAAGTTTATCATCAGGCTTTAAAGATACCGAGGCAATTTCATCTACAAAACGAATGTTTGAAGATTTGGGTAAAGCTGCATCAAACGTATTCAAAGGATTGTCTAGCGGTAATAAAGACCCATTTGCATTTTTAAAGGATATAGGTAAAGGCGTTGGTAAAGGTGTTAAAGATGTTGCAAATATCATTGATAGTATAGCCAGAGCAGTGTCTAAATTAAGTCCAAGTCAGATAAAAGGCATAGCAACTTCTTTGGAAGCACTAGCAGTAGCAATGATTACTATGAAGGGACTGCAAGGAGTCTCTAAAATGATTTCTGGGATAAGTAAACCATTATTAGGACTTACAAAAGCTAGTGAGGGTTTATCCGGTTTAAGTAAATTTTCTGCTGTTATTGGAAAACTAACTGGATTAGGTGGAATATTTTCGTCGTTTGGTGGTCTTGCGGGATCATTAGTATCAGTAGGTCCAATTCTTTTGGGAATTGCAGCTGCTTTTGGTGTTGTCGGTTTTGCAATATACGCCTTTAAAGAAAATTTAGGTGGATTTGGTGATTTAGTTCGTGGAGTAATATCATCATTATCAGGACCAGCATCTTCCATAGTCTCAACATTTGGTGATATTTTTAGTACTCTTGGTGAAGTATTTAATTCATTAAAACCAGGTATCATGGGAATTGCGACAATTGTTGGCGGGCTACTAATGGCAGGATTTATGGCCGCAGCGGTTGCTGTTGCGGCTTTTGCTGACGGATTAAAAATGCTTGTAAATATTGCTGGTGCAGTAGTTCAAGCACTAATGGGTGTTGGATTAAGCGCCAAAGCAGCATTTGAAGGAGTACTCGGTAACTTTGGTCAAATGAGGAAAGATTTTGGCGCTGCTAAAGATGCGTTTGGAAAGTCTGGTAAATCTTTAGCAAACGCTTTTGATTTTTCAGACACTGCAACATCTAAGGTTCTTGGAACACTGGGTAAAGTTACTGGACTTGTCAAAAAGAACAACTCTAAAAAAATTAAAGGACCAACTATTAGTACACCAACTTTTGAAGAATCAAATGATCCAACTAAAGCTTTAGAAAAAAAGATTAGTGGTAAAAAGATTAAGGGTCCTAAAATTGAATCCACATTTGAGGGTGGAGATATCATCCAAAAAATGCAAAAGAAGAACTCGAATAAGAAGATTAAAGGACCTCAGGTCACACAATTAGACTTTAGTGGTGGGGATCCTTTACAAAATCTTAATAAGAAAATTGGTTCTACAAAGGTAAAGGGTCCAACTATCAAGAAACCAACGGTGCAGGGTGGAGACCCAACAGCCGATATAAAGAAAAAGATTAGTTCATCTAAGATTAAGGGACCCACTATTAAGAAGCCGACTGTTCAAGGAGGAGACCCAACGGCTGATATTAAAAAGAAAGTATCTGGTGCTAAAATTCCTGCTCCTAAGATTGCTAAACCTAAAGTTCCAACTGTAGATACCAGTTCGCTTTCATCTGCTCGAGCGAAAGTTTCTTCGCAAATGAATGCCATTAAATCATCAATTTCCAGTTCTATGAGAGGTGCAGCATCAGCGGCTAAATCAGGGATGACTCAAGTGGCTAGTGCAGTAAGGTCAGGAATTCAGGCTGCTGTTGCTGTAGGTAGGTCTGGTGCATCACAAATGCGTTCAATTGGTGTAATGATTGGTCAAGGTTTAGCACAGGGTATGCAGTCACAAGTGAGTGTAGTTGCCGCGGCGGCTAATGCGTTAGTTTCTGAAGCAAATAAAGCGGCACGTGCAAAAGCTCAGATTCATTCACCATCTAGATTATTTGCAGAAATCGGTGGGTTCATTGGTCAAGGTTTAGCACAAGGTATGGACAGTAGTAAGAATATTGTTGCAAAATCTGGAAGTGCTTTGATAAATGCTGCAAGTAATTCGGATGTCAAAGTTAAAAATCCATACTCTGGAACAGGTAGTCATCATTATGGTGTGGTTGATTCTATTGTTAATAAATCTAGTAATAATCAGTCAAATAAAAATTCTAAAGTTGTTATTGCATCAGGTGCTATTCAGATTAATTCATCAGGAAATGCCGAATATGATGGTGAAAGACTATTACAAATTATCGAAAACAAACTTATTGAGAAGCAAAACGCTTCGTTGAGTTAGGAGGTGATGGACATGAGTAATCATTTAGGGTTTTATTTAACCAACGATTCAAATGAAACAATTGAATTACCAGTTAATCCAGCTGAAGTTACCATTAAATGTGCAAGTGATGATAAATCTGAATCTGTAATCAAATTGGGAGAAGTAAATTTAATCGGTGAAGATAAGTTACAAGAAATAAATATTGAAAGTACGATACCGTTAGTTCCAAAAGACTCTCATTACGCATCTGCACAAGAGTTCTTAGGTAGCGCTCAAGATTATATAGACTGGATTGAAAACGCTAGAAAGCTAAAGAAACCTGTAAGAGTAGTCATTTCAACTACAAAGATTTCACTTAAAGCAACTATTTCAAGTTTTGAATATGGCATGAAAAATGGATATGACGGTGAGTATTCCTATACGCTGTCATTTAAAGAATATCGGCCGTATGGAGCAAAAAAAATAGGAGCTAAACAACAGCCAGAAAAGACTGTTAAAGAGCGTCCTAGCCCACCAGATAAGGTGGGTATGGGTTCAACGGTGGTAGTTAATGGACAACTGCACAGAGATTCTCAAGGTCATGGTGCTGGAATGACAGAGCAGAATGCGACTAGGAAAATTTCATTGATAGCTCCAAACTCTGAATATCCATATCACATTACTACTTTGGATGGTGGTTCACGTGGCTGGGTCAAAGAAAGTGATGTGAGATCAGCATGATTACTAAATTTACTATTAGTCGTAGACATGCTGGAGATACCTGGGATGTTAGCAATTCAGTTAGTAATGTTAAATGGACGACTGATTTAAACTTTGCCGCCGGAACTTTGAATTTTGATTTGCTGTTTGATGATGATTTCTTCCCTCAAAGCGGTGATGTTGTTGAGTTTCAATGGGACGAACAGAGGATATTCTATGGTTATGTCTTTAAGGTTAGTTTCAAAGAAGATCATAAATTCGGTGTGACGGCTTATGATAAGACCAGATATTTAAAGAATCAAGATTCACTAGTTTGGCCAATCTCAACTATTTCGGATCGATTCGATACTGTTTGTAAAATGGCTGAAATCAGTCATAAAGTTATTAATGATTCTAGTTATAAATTGCCCGCTGAGGTTGCCGATTCAAAGACTTATTTTGATATGCTGAAATCAAGTATTGATAAGACTCAGAAGGCTACCAATCAGATGTACTACATTTTTGCTAATTACGATGTGGTTGAGCTGAGAAAGGCCCCCTATCAGAATTTGAATATTATTGTCGGAGATCAGTCGTTATTGACTGGCTTTTCTTTTGAAAAATCTATTGAAGATGCTGCTAATTCAGTTCGAATTGTTAAGAAGAATCAAGCTGAGTCACAACAAACGACATCTACTTCAACAGATACTGAATCTAGTGGTGATGATCCAGACAAAACTAGCTTTAGTTTTACAGATAGCAGTGCTAAAAATGTTCAAGATTGGGGCAAGTTGCAAACAGTTGAGAACGCTAAGGATAAGGCCAACGATGCTCAGATGAAACAGCGTGCGGATGAGTTACTCAAAGAAAAAAACAGGGAGACTTACACACTAAGCTTGACCTGTTTGGGTGATACATCTTTGGTAGCTGGTAATTCTGTGAACATCCAAATTAGTGACTTATCTAAAGCTGGATTCTGGATCGATAACACAGCAATCATGAAATCAACTCACAATTTTGGAACAGATTATAAATGTGATTTAGAAATGAAGGTGAATCCGCAATGGCTGGAGAGCAACTCCTTGAATTAATGAATGCTAAAGGTGGTAATGATTCTGATTATGCTGACATTGTTTATGGAAAAGTAATTAGCACCGACCCATTGAAGATTCAGACATCTAATCAAATGATTTTGTCTGAGTCTTTTTTAGTCCTCGGACGAAGTGTTACTAAGCATAAAGAACGTATCAGAGTGTTGTCTCATTCAGATACTATTGGTGAGATTTCTGGTAATCGACCTGATGTAATGGAAACAATTGAAATTGATGGAACACTTCAAGCTGATGATGAGGTTACTATGATTCGTTTTGATGGTGGCCAACAGTTTTATGTTTTGGAAAGAAGAAATGATAGGAGGGATGTTGATGGATAATCCAACGTTGACCTATCAAGTTAAGAATGGCCGGATAATGAACAAATTTGACGGCCATAAAGCTATGGTTCAAGCAGTTGACAAGATTTTGAAGACTGAAAGATTTGTTTATCCAATTTATAACAATCAGTATGGTAATGATTTCTTTGAATTATTTGGTAAGAGTTTTGATTATGCGACTGTTGAAGTTGAGCGAATGATTAAAGAAGCTTTACTTGCAGATAGTCGAATTTTGACTGTGACGGTGGATGATATTGAGATTTTGGATAGAACTATTCTTAAAGTTCATGGCTCATGCACAACAGTCTATGGCGATATTGATATTGAAAGCGAGGTGAGTGTCAATGACTCCTGAAGAATTATCAAGCAGAATAGAGAAGCGCAATTTTGAGTACTATTTAAGCAAGATGATGGCTAATGTTCCTGATAATGTTGATAAACGACAGGGCTCGATTATTTATGATGCTTTGGCACCAGCTGCTATGGTTATGGCCCAACAGTCCTTAGACTTGTCAAATATTGTTAAGGAAACCTATATCAAAACAGCCGACAATGAGTATTTGGATTATCGTGCTGTTGAACATGGAACTTCAAGACAATTAGCAACTGCAGCACAGGTTAAAGCTAAATTCTTAGATTCAAAAGGTAATGCTATTGATAACGTTGAAATTGGTGATAGATTTGCTAGTTTGGGAGACAATCCAATTTTCTACAAAGTTATCAAAATTAATGATGATCTAACTGGAATTTTGGAAGCTGAAGAAGTTGGAACACGGTCTAATGGTTACCTTGGTCAAATATTACCAGTCACACCCAACGATATTTTGTCTTGGGCAGAAATCGTTGAGGTGTCAGTTCCGGCCAAGAATAACGAAACTGATGATCACTTGCGTGAAAGGCTATTATCTGCTGATTCTTGGATAGCCTATGGTGGCAATATCGCTAATTACTTAGATATGCTTTCAAAACTTGATTCTGTTGGTTCTGCTCAGGTCTATCCAACGTGGAATGGTGGAGGTACGGTTAAACTAGTCATTCTAGATAATGATTTAATGCCGGCCAGCCAAGAACTGATTGACCAAGTCAAACAGTCCATTGATCCTATAGATGCTGAAAGCGAAGGTTATGGACTAGCACCTATTGACCATGCTGTTACTGTAGTGGCACCAGAGCCCGTCACAATAGATATTAATACTAAAGTTGAGGTTGATGATCAAGCCGATATTGAGACCTTAAAACCTAAGATATTGAATGCTGTTGAAGACTATTTCAAGTTTAGGAGAATTGCTTGGAGCCAAATTAATAAATCAACTGATAGAGGCTATGCACTCACTATTTACCGCTCTAAAATTCTTAGCTCAATTATGAAAGTTGACGGCGTTGTCAATGCTTCAATTCCAACTTTAAATGGGATAGATGATGATATAGCGTTGCAATTTAATAATGAGTTATCACAACTACCAGTAGTGGGCGAGGTGAATTTGAATGGTTAAACTACAAGACTATTTACCTGATTACTACGATGATGTTTATGAGATGCAGAAGCTGGTAGCAGCTGAACAAGTGGATTTTGGTAATTTTGATGATCTGATTTTGAGAACACTTTTAAATCAATTTGTTGTTCAGGCTGATCTCGAGGGTATTTCAATCTTTGAAGATCAGCTAGGTATCGATGCTAATCCTAATGATTCTTTAGATACAAGAAGATACAACGTATTGATGAGAATGTTGCCACCCAAACCGATAACCCTAAAATATTTCAAAGAGTTACTTCATACGTTAGACATACCAGCCTCAATCAATGTTGAATACGCAATCAGAAATGTCGCTACGACAGCAAAAAGAAGTGAGATTAGTAAGGACCAGATTAAGCGTTTGAAATATCTATTAAACGTTTATCTGCCTGCTAATCTCACTTTTCAAATTATTACGACTTCTGAAACTGAAACTGAGCAACGGGAATATCTTGGTACGGTTGTGGATAAATATATTGTAACTAGCACCATGCCAAGGTTGAAAACTAAATCCAGTTCAACAACCAAGCAACATTTTGGAGTTTTGAATTTTGGAAACACCACTGGTATCAAGTCACCAGCAAAAGCAATCTTCAATAATAAATTGAACTATGCTCCCACTTATTTTGGATCAACAGGCGTACAAACTACGCTCAGGACGGTTAGCAGAGCAATATTAGCAATATCAACCAACACAAATAGCAATAAGAAATTGGGGGCAATCAAACCTCAAATTAGTATCAATTTAATCGTAAAGGAGAAAAAAGTGCATGTCTAAATATAATGAATCTGTATTGACTACAGCCGGATTAGATTTGGCCAGTCGTGCAGCCAATGGCAAAGTGAAATTCACAATCACACGTGCGGCATCTACGTCGGACGATTTAAGTAAGCTGTCTGAATCTGAATTACAAGCACTTGTGGCATTACCAAATGAAGTTCAATCAGGAACTATTACCAATCAGGAAGAGAATATTGCTGATAGCAATGCTGTGATTGGAACTGAAATCCTATTTACAAATAAAGGCTTGACCGAGGCATATTCGATCAACGCCGTGGGTGTTTATGCCAAGGAAGACGGATCTGATGAAGAGATTTTATATGCAATCACAACAGCCCAAGAACCGGAATTCATTCCTGATTTTGCAGATCAAGTCTTATTAAAGTTTACATTTACTATTTACGTTATCGTAGGTCGAACTGAGAATGTCACAGTTTTGATCAATGAAACTGGTATGGCATCTAAAGACTACGTTGATAGCAAAATCAAAAAAGCAATTGCAAATGCCAACATGGACGATTTGATTGAAGATTCAGAAGTTTCTGCCGAATTGAATCAGATGATGGCCTACACAAAGGAAACAGACATTCCTGAAGAAAATGATTTGACGAGAACGGCCAGACTGGTCAGAAATATGCCAATGTCGTTGAAGTTGAAGGATAAGGATAACAATTTAGTAACGTTGACGCCTGACGATGATCATTCAATTGATATCTCAAAAATTGGCTCTTTGACGGGTGGTACGGTGATTAATCCGGGAGATACACATCCAAGTTCAGGCGCTGACTACTATGCTGGTGATTTATTAAGGGGTGAAATAGTTGGAAGAATGATGAGGTATCAAGGTGCAACAGACCCTACGAAAGTAACTAATATTTCATTCGTTGAAGATGTCGGTTCAAAAATGAACATGGTTGGCGAAGGCTTATCATTTCTAATTCACATGATTAAAACTCCGATTACAGCGGGCGAAAGGGGCGAAACGGCAGAAATTAAATTAAATTATGACCCTAACAACGTTGTTAA
Source organism: Companilactobacillus sp. y65-5 (assembly GCF_057541095.1). NCBI lineage: Bacteria > Bacillati > Bacillota > Bacilli > Lactobacillales > Lactobacillaceae > Companilactobacillus > Companilactobacillus sp. y65-5. The sequence goes on along the minus strand of NZ_BAAJOA010000001.1, from coordinate 485,653 downwards.
AGAGGAGTGTTATACGACAACGTCATCAGTCCCGGTATATATCAAGGCAGAGGATTTTGAAGTTGGACAGACACTTGAAGTCCCATTTAATGGTGTCGGTGAAAATACCGAACTTGCAAACAATCAAGCGCCAGTATTGAAGCTCACGTTTAATGCTGATAAGACAATGGATATAGAATCAGTAACAGGTTTTAGCAATGACGGGAACCCCGGTGGTGTAACTGGAGCGACGTATGATGTAATAGTTGACACAATAACAACGTTTAATGTTCAGGAAGCCGTACCACAACTTCCATCAGGTTCAATATTATTCACAGGCAAGGCATTTGGGGAGGTTGCTCTAAATACGGTTGAAGATTATTTTGCGAACGTTGGAAATGGGATTGTAATTACGACATCTGGATATTTGCGTTCGACGCTCGGTGAGATTCCGTTATATGAATTAAATGAAGAAAGCGAGCTTCCATTAAGTAAAGAAGACTTATTTATTGGCAACGCAAATACTTTTACTAATGTCAAATAAATTTATGATAATCACCAGCAATATAAAAGATATTATTTTGATAAAGCGGCTGGGTTTCAACAACCGTTGAGCATTAATAAGAAAAGTATAACTGCAAATAATGTATTCACTGCCGCAGAAAGTGGAGACCCTAAATATCCATTTCACTTAGAAATAATTAGAATAGAAACTTATTAGTTAAGGAGGAATCTAATGAAAATAGCTGTTAAATTAAGCGATGGTAGAAGTATTGTTGGTGTTAATAATACCAATGAAGAAGCCGCCAATAAGCAAGCCAAAATTAAAGGCTGGGAACTCGTTGAAAGTGACCCAGCCTTTTTGATTTCGGAAATGTCTCTCTGGACAGCTAGAGCGTCAGATAATAAACTGGTTCACACTACAACTGGCATGACGCCTGATGAAGAAAAACAAAAAAGTATAACAGAACTAACGTTACAAAATCTACAACTGACTTCAGACGTCACTGATTTAAAGAAAGTGGCCACTGAACTCACTAAACAGAACTTAGCATCAACTCAAGCACAAACAGAGCTGCAAAGTGGTATTACAGAGTTAACTAAACAGAATTTAGATTTAACACAGCAACTGATAACACTAAAATCAAACACTGAAACCACAGAATAGGAGAGACTAATCATGATCAATTTACTTAAAATGGAATTCGGCTGGGGATTCTTAAAAAAGGAAGATATCACAGCATATGTACCTTCGATCATCTCAACAGATGATTTTAAAGACATTACAGGTGAAGATTATTCAGAAGGTTAGCAGACGCTAGCCTTTTTATTTTGGAGTGAAAGAAAGAAGGAATGAAATTGTATGATGCACCAGTTCCAAAAATTGGACTGGCTGAATGGTGGATGGCAGCCAATCAGTTGTCTGAAAATCCTTGGTTTACCACTTTCTTAATTATTATAATTGTTGATTTAATGACAGGGTTTATCAAAGGGTTTTTTAAATATTCGAAACAAAAGGTTAATTCAACAGTCGGTCGAGAAGGATTAATCAGACATTTTACTATTGCAGGAGTGGCTACGATATTTTATCCCCTTGTTGCATCTTGGGGACTATCTGAATATGCAAATATGTTTTTGGCCTTTTTTATTGGTCAGTATGGTATTTCTATTTTAGAAAATCTTGGTGAAATGGGTATCCCAATTCCAAAATGGCTGGTCAATAGATTGGCAAAGCTTACAAATGATGATATGGAAGGTAAGACAAAATGACAGAATTCAATATCAATAAAACTTACATGCTTGGAGCCAATGAAGGTTCAAGCCAACGTACAGCTAATAATTTAATTGTATTGCACGAGACTACTAATGTTGGCGCTAAGAATAATGCCATGTATTTCAAAAATAATGTAAATACTGCACAGACATATGTTCAATATGTTATCGGTGATGGTGGCAGGATATATCAAGTAGGTGAGGAAGGGTATGTTGCTTGGGGTGCTGGGAGTTATGCTAATGCTAATTCACCTGTACAGATTGAACTGGCTAGGACGTATGATAGGGTCACTTTTGAAAGGGATTATGCAACATTCGTTAACTTCGCACGTGCTAAAGCTAAACAATATGGAATACCAGTAGAACTGGACACATCTAATCAGCGTGGAATTAAAACACACAAATGGATATCAAATAATATCTGGGGTTCACATGTGGATCCAGTTGATAGCTATTTGAAGCCCATTTGGGGAATCACTAAAGAGCAGTTAGCGCATGACATTGCGAAGGGTATTAATGAAACTACTGTAGAACCTGCACCTCAAACACCTAATCGTGATCAGATTACTATTAAACATGGTCCAACAACGGGTATTGCAGGTTGGAACTCTAAGGGTGAAATTATCTCTGGTTCCAATACTAAGTTGGTCAATGCTTCAAGTTGGAAAACTTCAGGTATTAAGAAAGTTAATGGACTACCAATGTATCAAATTGCTACCAATGAATTTATTCCTAAGAAATATACGGATCAGTCAGGAGTGGTTACTATTAATGCAATTGCTGGTATAAATACTGTGAATAGTAAAGGTAAGAAATTAAATCATGTTTTGAATGATCTATCTCAATGGAAGACTGAAGATAATTTGTATCAAATTAACGGACGTAATTATTTTAAAGTTGCAACAGATGAGTATGTTGATTGTTTCTACACAATTGGTGGTGGAAACAAGTAAACTAAAGAAGCTATCAATCTAGTTTTATATAGGTTGATAGCTTCTTTTATTTTATCCCACAAATCCCCCACACGGGAAGTTGAAACTTAGTTGTATCAGTACATTGACTAACCTATTTATTCCCTCACGGGTGATATTGTACTATTCTATATCAAATTCTATCTATATAAAAGTGCTGTAAACCTTGAGTTTACAGCACTTTTGCTTTTTATTAATTCACTCGAACTGACCCAAATTAAACTCTTGTCCCACAAATGTCCCACTAATCGGGTTCGGCTTTTTTCTGTACTTGTCGATATCAACATCTACTAAAGTTGTAATATCGGTTTTTTTTGAGTTGGGGATTATATAGTTTGAATCAGGAACTATTCCATTAGAGTCTTGTAAATCCATAACTTTAAGACCGATATAATCACGCGCCATCTCGATGGAATCAGCTATTGACTTACCTCAGTTTTAGTAATAATAACAGGATAAATTACTTTCATTATATTTTCTCCTTGTAATTGAGTTATTAATATATCGTTAGCATATCTATGAATAGAAATTCAATTATCAAAATCCAAAAGGTCATTACTTCATGCGGCTTCTCATGAATGCTATATAAAACAAAATACCAACCAAGATTATTGTATAAACGACACTAGCCAGACCAGCAAACTCCATAACCACCCAACCAGTGACTTTTGAGGTTGCAAGTAGTAACATTGACAAGACTCCCCAAATCACTACTTTTCTAAGAACGTCTTGATAGGCCTCGTTTATTTTTTTGCGATCGTGTTCTTTCATATCATGCCTGCTACTATCGCAAGTAGATTATTCATAAAGTGAACTGTCATACTTGCTTTGATATTTTTGGTTCGTGCATAGACTGAGGCTAAGATTATTCCTAGGAGTATCTTCGACAGTGCATACATCCAATCGGTATCGGTCGAAAACGATGTATGAGCATAACCGAAGGCTATGCCGCTGATTATTACAGATATAAGTTGATTATTAGCGAAGAACCAATTCATCAATATACCTCTAAATAATATTTCTTCTAATATAGGAGCGACAACGATTGTAAAAAAGATTAGAATAAGCATGTTATTCTTAGCAATCAATTCTAAGGCAGCCACATTATCGTTGGTCTCTCTCATCATTGGAACGGTTATTAAATTGACTGCGAATACTAGAGCTGAGGCGAGTACAATAATGATCCAAGTAGACCTGGTAAATTTGACTGTCTTGAATTTTTGGGATTTTTTGAAGATATACAGTAACAAAACTGTAACGAATGCTAGTAATATCAGTGTCACTATTGGAGCATATTTTAAGTAGTCGGCGTATCTTGATCCGAGGTTTTCTTTACTTAATGTCAATATACCTAATGGGATTTGCTCCGCTAAAAATAGCAATATGAATGCTATAATACGAAACAGTCCTCTAACTGGGTTGAGGGTGTTAGTTTTATTATTCAATGGGAGACCACCTTATTGATAATTATTATTAGTATTTTGAACAAATAAGTGCTTTAATACTATAATGAGTTTTTTTATGAAGGAGTGAATATATTGTTTAAGATTGCTCGTGGTAGGATTAATCTTTGGCAAGTGCTTGGTGCAGTGTTATTTATGACTGTGCAAGTTATTACCACATTATATCTGCCAAACATTACATCTGACATTGTTAACAATGGTGTTTCAACTGGTGATACTAATTATATTATACATGCCAGTATGAAAATGATATTGATTTCAATCGTCAGTGTGATTGCAGCTGTGGGAAATGTTTTGATGGCTGCTCAGGCATCACAAGGGTTAGGTAGAAAATTACGATCAGATTTATTTAGAAAAACACTATTCTTCACAAATGATGAGTTCGATAAATTCGATACATCATCACTGACAACTAGAACGACAAATGATGTTATCCAAATTCAAAACGTAATGATCATGATGCTTCGTATGATGATCATGGCACCGATCATGTTGATTGGCGCCAGCGTTATGGCTTATCAAAAAAATGCTGAAATGACTAAGATATTTTTAGTTTCTATTCCTATATTGATAGTCCTTGTCGGATTAGTCATGTTTTTTGCCGTGCCATTATTCAAGGCTATGCAGAAGAAGACTGATCGATTGAACCTCATCTTCCGTGAAGGTTTGACAGGTGTACGTGTTATCAGAGCCTTTAGACAGGATCTTTTTGAACAAGATCGTTTTAAAGATGCCAATGCTGATTACACGAATAATGCTATCAAGGTATTTACTATTGTAGCATTGATGTTTCCAATTGTTACATTAGTAATGAGTGGAACTAATGTCGGTATCACTTGGCTTGGTGCCAAGTATATCGCTGACCAATCGATGCAAGTTGGTAATCTAATTGCATTTATGACATATGCAATGCAGATATTGATGAGTTTTATGATTTTATCAATGGTGTTTGTATTCGTTCCTCGTGCTTCAGCTTCAGCCGCTCGTATTCAAGAAGTTTTTGCAACTGAAAGCACGATCGACACCGTTGCCAAACCAGCTAAGATCAAGGATGATCCATCATTAGGCTTCAGCGACGTTAACTTCCGATATAGTGGAGCTGAGAATTTGGCTTTGTCAAATTTGAACTTCAGTATTGAGGCTGGACAAACCCTGGCTATCATTGGTGGCACTGGTTCGGGTAAGAGTACTTTGATTAATATGATACCAAGATTTTTCGATTCTGAAACAGGTGTTATCAGCTTGAATGGTACCGATGTAAAAGCATTGAGTACTGAAGATATCAACAAAAAAGTAGCCATGGTTCCGCAAAAGGCAATCTTGTTTAAGGGTACCGTTAAGACGAATATGACTTATGGTAAAGAAGATGCTACTGATGATGAAATCTGGCATGCTTTGGAAGTAGCTCAAGCTGCAGACTTCGTTAAAGAACTAGATGGGCAACTTGATGCAGTCGTCGAACAAGGCGGAGATAATTTCTCCGGTGGTCAAAAACAACGTCTGGCAATTGCTCGGGCTCTGGTCAAAGACGCTTCAATCTATGTCTTCGATGATTCGTTCTCAGCACTTGACTTCAAGACTGATTTGAACTTGAGAACTGCTCTTAAAAATGATAAAAAAATTAGTAAGAGCGTTGTCGTTATTGTTGGTCAAAGAATCTCGACAGTTGCTGATGCGGACCAAATCGTCGTCTTAGATGATGGTAAGATGGTTGGCTTGGGAACTCATGAAGAGCTGAAAGAGAACAATAAGACTTATCAAGAAATCATCAAGTCTCAAATTAAGGAGGCTAAGTAATGGCTAAAGAAGATACTAAGGCTCCACAACCAACAACTGGTGGTCACGGTCCCGGCGGACATGGTCCAGGTTTAGTTGTGAAACCAAAGAATTTTTGGAAGACGACTGGAAGACTAGCAAAATACATGTCTTCATATGTTGTTGGAATTATCATCGTTATGGCTTTGGCAATTGCTTCAGCTATTTTCCAAATCCGTACACCTAAGATTTTAGGTGAAGCTACAACCGAGATTTACAAGGGTGTTATGACAGGCGCCGCTCAACAAAAAGCCGGTATTCAAGTCAGCCAACTACCTATCAACTTTACTAAGATCGAGCACATTATCTTGATCGTAATGTTGATGTACTTGGCAGCTGCACTTTTTACTTTTTTGCAACAATTTACGATGACACGGATCTCTCAAAAAACAGTTTATAAGTTGAGACGTGATCTAAAATCCAAGATGGAACGATTACCGATCAGCTATTATGATTCACATTCCAACGGTGATATCATGTCACGTGCGATCAATGATATGGATAACATCGCCGGAACTTTACAGCAGAGTGTTACGCAACTAGTGACAAGTACCGTTACCTTTATTGGTGTCTTGTGGATGATGTTCACTATTAGTTGGAAGTTGACATTGATTGCTCTAGCAACGATTCCTGTCAGCTTGATAGTTGTGGGTGTTATTGCTCCACAGTCACAGAAGTTCTTCAAGAGACAACAAAAGTCGCTAGGACTGTTGAATAACCAAGTTGAAGAGAACTATTCAGGTCACGTTGTAGTTAAGAGTTTTAACCACGAAGGTGAGTCGATTGAAGTTTTTGAAAAAGAAAACGAGAAATTATATAAGGCTTCTTGGAAAGCTCAAATGATTTCAGGTATCGTCATGCCTTTGATGACTTTCTTGAATAACTTAGGTTATGTTTTTGTAGCGATGTATGGTGGTATTCAGGTTGCCAATGGTAAATTACCACTTGGTGATATTCAGGCCTTCCTACAATATATGAACCAATTCTCACAACCAATCTCTCAATTAGCCAATTTGACTAATACTATTCAAGCAACGATCGCATCTGCGGAACGTATCTTCGAAATCATTGATGAACCAGAAATGACTAATGATGACGTTGATGTTCCAGACGTGACGACCGAGGATAAGGTCACTTTGGATCATGTCAAATTTGGTTATGATGGTAAACCAATCTTGCTAGAAGATTATAATTTACACGTCAAGCCAGGGGAAATGGTCGCAATCGTTGGACCAACAGGTGCCGGTAAGACAACCATCATCAACTTGTTAGAACGTTTCTATGACGTCAACGGTGGTTCGGTCAAGATTGACGGCAAGGATGTTAGAAACATGACACGTGAAGAGGTACGGAGCCATTATGCGATGGTTCTACAAGATACTTGGCTCTTCACAGGTTCTATTTATGACAACTTGAAGTATAGTAACGAAGATGCTACTGAAGAAGATATAATCAAAGCCGCAAAAGCAGCTCACGTTGATAATTTCGTCAGACAGCTTCCAGATGGGTACGATACTATCTTGAACGAAGAAGCCTCTAATATTTCTCAAGGTCAACGTCAGCTGATCACGATTGCCAGAGCTTTCGTTGCTGATCCGGAGATCTTGATATTGGATGAGGCGACATCTTCGGTCGATACTAGAACCGAAGTTCATATCCAACATGCGATGGAAAGATTGCTCAAGAATAGAACTAGTTTCGTTGTAGCTCATAGATTATCAACTATCAGAGATGCTGATAATATTATCGTTATGAATCACGGTTCCATTATTGAGACCGGAAATCATGATGAATTAATGGCTAAAAATGGTTTCTATGCTGATCTATATAATTCACAATTCGCTGGAAATGTTGCAATGTAATATTTAATTAAAAAATGAGTCTTCATGCTGATTATAGCGTGAAGGCTCATTTTTTGTACCTGAAAGGTCTGAAAGATATAAATGATTCAATATTTATGATATTTTAAAAATTTAATTGTATTAGAAAGTGTTAAATCTGTTTATCGATAAATAGACTTATATTTGTTTACATCATGATATCTATATATCATGATGTTTACTAAACTGTTTATTATCCGTATTATCTGGCGATGATAGCGCTTTACGTTGGTAAATATGCATTGTGTCATTTTACAAAGAATTTCTTTCATAAAATGAACAAAAAAATCATGATTTTTATATTATTATTTTTTTAAATACATATTGTATATGGGGGTTCATATTATGAGATTCATGCAATTAAAAAAAGATCCAAATTCAATTATGCGTAAAAAACTAGTGAAGGCGGGGACTAAATGGGTCGTTGTGTCTTCTTTGTCGTTTGCTGGAATAATCTTGGGTGGGATGTCGACAGAGACGGTACAGGCTGATACCGTTGATTCTGCACCGACTACAAGCGTTAGTTCAAGTGCTGGTGCCACCAAGTCGGAGTCGCCTAGTAACGGCTCCACCGATAGTGCAGCAAGTAACACATCGACTACGACTGCATCTAAAGAAACTACATCAAATACAGTTACAGCGACATCACAGAATGATTCATCTCAAACTGAAAGTACATCTACCACCAGTGAGGATGGATCAATCGGTGATAATTCTGAAACAACACCATTGACAACGGTGAAAGATTCAGAGGATAGCTCTGTCCAAAAAGAGGCAACAGTTACTGATACTGGTTCGGATGTTGTTAATGATGAATCTAGTGATGATACGAGTGCTGGAGTTCAGGAGACTAATTCTTTAGTGAGTTCTTATAGCGTAGCGGCTGCTGATGTTACTGGGGATGAAGCTACTGATGATGTTACCAATCCATCGGATGATCAGACAGTGAAAGATACTGCAGATGAAACTGCTGTCGGTGATGATGCGGTTGCAGATGGAGTAGAACAAGATGCTGTAGAAACTAGCTTAGATACTACTGAAGAAGCTGTCTTGCCTGTTGCAGAGGAGGATGTTAAGGACGTAGCTTTGGCTGATGCTGAGGCGACAGCATTGGAGCTCGCGGCTGATACTAAGGATTCAACAGTGATTTCGGATGAAGAATTTAATAAGAGAATGGAATCCGACGGAGTATCTAGTGGAACGATTAAGACACCTAAGCCGGCTGATCCAACAAAACCAGATGATCCAGTACAGAATTATGAAGTGAATTGGTATATTGATGATAAAAACGCCCTGCATGTTGGTTCCGGAACTATTTCTGGTAATGGTAGTTCTACTGGAATAAAATCATCAATTACAACAGATAACGCAAAAATTGTAACCGAAGTCAATTTCGATGGTAATCTTTCGTTAGTTGGAGATAATACCTATTTTGTTGGCGAACTTCCAAGCCTGACCACAATTAATAATTTACAAAATATAGATGTTTCTCAATCCGAAAGTATGGATCACTTTTTTGCCGCAAATACTTCATTAAAATCTGTAGATATCAGTAATTGGGATATGAAAAACGTTAAAACTATGGCGTTTATGTTCTCTGGAGATAGCTCATTAGAGAGTGTAAAAATGGTACATGTAGATACAAAAAATGTTTGGAATATGAATGGTATGTTTTTTGAGGCAAGTAACATTCAATCATTAGATTTATCGGGACTAGATACTTCTACAGCTATACTAAATAACCATGATGATAAGTACAATAAATCAGATAAATCTATGAATGTAATGCTAGGTGGATTAAGTAATTTACATCAAATTATACTTGGTCCTAATACAATTCTTATCCAGGACACGGGAAATAATGTAGGGTTTGATTCCAGTTATACATTTGATGCATATGATGAGAATGGCACAAAAATAAATACTTCTGGCGAGTATGTTAATGGTTATACCGCTTCAGATATATCTAAAATTTATTCTGACTCATCAACTGTATCAACTGCTTATCCTGGAACTACAACCTTTACTGATAAGAATGGTAAAGTCGTAAATGTTTCTGTTCAAAACAATCTTGGCTTAACGCTTACTTCTAGCCCTACATTTGTCGCTGGGGACGCAACTAGCGTTACAGTAGCAGTTCCACAGGTTAAGGGATATACACCCGATGTTACTGAAGTCACTGCTACTATAGATAATACTTCCAATCCAATTTCTGATAAGCGTGTTACTTACGTTGGTAATAAGGTGGAAAATGTAACCGGATCTATCAGTTTAAAAGATGGAAGCACGGAAACACCAACTGAGGAAGATGGTAGTTCAACAGTTTATACTAAAAATACTAATGACAGCACCGAGTTGAAGGTCGGCGATAAGGTCACAATGACGATACCATCTCGTGATGGATCAATTGCAACAATTGATGGAAAGCCAGCAACTGAAGTTGAAGGAACTATTGGTTCTAATGGTGTAGCTCAATCAGACGAAACGGTTTTGTATGTAACCGACAAGGCTAGTTTAGCTGCCAAAGTTGGTGATACTGAAAGCACTGTTGAAGGTAGTGTAAGCATTGATAAGGATGGGGCAGTGACAGTTACAGTTCCAAACTTGCCAGGCTATACTACGAAAACGACTACTCCTATTTCTGGAACGTTGAATCCAGATACAGGAGTAGTAACGACAACGTATGTAGTAACTTATGAACCAAATAAAGTTACGGATATTAAAACATCAGGTACTGAACCAACAACAGGAACAGTCGACAGTGTCGCCGGTGAATCAGTTAATGTTAAACTAGATACCCCAGATGGCTACAAGGCCTACGTTGATAACAAACCAGTAGATAACAATATCATCAACGGAAAAATCGACAAAGATGGCAATATCACGGGTCTACCAACAGTAATCTATGTACCAGATACTGTAGATGTGCCAACTAAGACGGATAACGTGGATGATACAGATCCAACAAATATGACAGTAACAGTTAACCCAGATACCGGTGAAACAACAGTTGAAATACCAAACAAACCTGGTTATACCACAACAGTAAATGGTGAAAAAGCCAATGCAGCAACTGTAACAATAGACCCAGATACGGGAAAAGTGACTCAAACAGATGTAGTTAACTTTGTTCCAAATAAAGTTACAGATATTAAAACATCAGGTACTGAACCAACAACAGGAACAGTCGACAGTGTCGTCGGTGAATCAGTTAATGTTAAACTAGATAACCGAGATGGCTACAAGGCCTATGTCAATAACAAGCCATTAGCTGATAATATCATCAACGGAAAAATCGACAAAGATGGCAATATCACGGGTCTACCAACAGTAATCTATGTACCAGATACTGTAGATGTGCCAACTAAGACGGATAACGTGGATGATACAGATCCAACAAATATGACAGTAACAGTTAACCCAGATACTGGTGAAACAACAGTTGAAATACCAAACAAACCTGGTTATACCACAACAGTAAATGGTGAAAAAGCCAATGCAGCAACTGTAACAATAGACCCAGATACGGGAAAAGTGACTCAAACAGATGTAGTTAACTTTGTTCCAAATAAAGTTACAGATATTAAAACATCAGGTACTGAACCAACAACAGGAACAGTCGACAGTGTCGTCGGTGAATCAGTTAATGTTAAACTAGATAACCGAGATGGCTACAAGGCCTATGTCAATAACAAGCCATTAGCTGATAATATCATCAACGGAAAAATCGACAAAGATGGTAATATCACAGGTCTACCAACAGTAACCTATGTACCAAATACCATAGACGTGCCAGTAAAACCAAACAGCAAGGATGACGCTGACAAAGTAACTGGACAAGTAAACTGGGACGAGGAAAATGGAGTAACTGTTACCATTCCAGAAAAGACTGGCTACACAACTAAAGTCAACGGTAAACCATCAAATGTTCTTAAGGCAACGATTGATGAAGATGGTAACTTAGTCTTGGATACTCCACAAGAGGTTACTTATGTTAAGAAGTCTAGTTCTTCTGGCAATTCCAACAATGGTCAATCTGAAGATGTAACTCTCAAGGGATCTATTCACCATGATCAACCAGATCTCAAGGTCTATGACGTGGACGGTAACTTAGTTGAAAATCGTAGTCTATCAGCTGGCACTAATTGGTATATAGATAAAGTAAAAGTTGTTAACGGAGAGAAATATTACCGTGTCGCAACGAATGAATGGGTCAAAGCTTCTGAAGTCTATCTTTACACTGATAATCCTGTTTACATCAAGACTTATGTCGGTAGCAACAAGGATGTAGTGCAGACTTATGGTGAGGCTGCTTCAAGACAATTAGCACCTTCGACTAAATGGTTCTCAGATCGCTATCAAGGAATCAACGGTGATAAGTACTATCGTGTATCAACGAACGAATTTGTTAGCGCAGATGATGTTCTCGAATATACACCTGTTGATTCAGTCGTCCATACTTCAGGTCTAACAACGCTTTATGATGAGAAGGGACAAGTAGTCGGAACTAGAAGTTTAAGTGCAAATACTGCTTGGAAGACGGATATGTTTGCCATGATCAATGGTGAAAAGATGTATCGTGTCGCAACGAATGAATGGGTAAAGGCAGAAGATGTATTTTAACGACAAAATAAAGGGTTCTTATATCAAAAATTGATATAAAAGCTCTTTTTTTGTTGCCTTAAAGTCCACTTTAAGGATTAGACTAACTATAAAAAGGAGAACGTTATGACAAATATATTAATTTTAGGTGCCAACGGTCAGATAGCTAAGCTAGTTCGTGACCGTCTATTGAAAGAAACGGAAAATAACCTCACATTGTACCTACGTGATGCTAGTAGATTACAACTTAAAGATGCTGATAGAGAAACTATTATCGACGGAGATGTCAATGATACTGCTAAGCTGACTGAAGTCATGAAAGATCAAGACATTGTTTACGCCAATTTGGGTGGTAAATTTGAGCCACTAGCTGAAAGTATCGTCAAGGCGATGGATGCCAGTGGCGTTAAGCGTCTGATCTATGTTACCGGTCTGGGATTGTACCACGAACTACCTGAGAAATTCGAAGAATGGAATGAAAGAATTATCGGGCATGAGGTCATGGAAGACACTCGTCGTGCGGCAAAGATAATCGAAGACAGTGATATTAATTACACGATACTTCGCTGTGCATACATGACTGATGAAGATAAAATTGATTATGAGTTAACTGAAAAGGGTGAGCAATACAAGGGAACAATTATTTCTCGGAAGAGTATTGCTGACTTGATAATAAGAATTATCAATGACCCAGAATTACATTCATATGCTAGCTTGGGAGTGGATCAACCGGGGACTGATGGTGATAAGCCGATAGGCTATTAATAGTGTTCAAAGACTAGTTTTACGCTACAATTGACATATCACAATTGTGGAGATAACAATATGAAAAAATTTCAACAAACAGAAGCACAAATTTTGGACTTGGTGAATCAACAAGTCGTTCCAGGTGTAAGCTACGGTTTCATTAGTAACTATGATAATAATGAAATCAAGACGAGTTATGATGAATCGAATTTTGCTGGTGACAAGTCGTGGAGACCTGAGATAACCCCTTTAATAGGTAATGAATTGTATGATTTGGCATCGCTGACTAAGATCATGGGAACGGTGCCGATAATTTTGCAGTTGATCGATGAGAAAAAGCTCAAATTACACGATCGAGTCAATAAGTATTTACCTGCATTCAAAGATGATCGAGTAGAAATCTTTCATTTATTGACCCATACTTCGGGCATCGCTGGTTATATTCCCAATCGTGATAGTTTGAATAGCCAGCAACTTATCGATGCATTGTTGAATTTGCCGGTGACTGATAATTTTGATCACAAGGTAGTTTATACTGATACAGGAATGATTTTTTTAGGATTAATCATTGAAAAAATCTATGAAAAGCCGGTTCAAGAGGTTATTAATAGCTTTGTTCATGAAAATTGGGATTTGACTGATACGAGTTTCAAACCTGAAATCAGTCTGTGTACGCCGACATATGAAGTCGATGGTCGAATGTTGATCGGTGTGCCCAATGATCCTAAAGCCCGTCAGTTGGGTGAACATTGTGGTTCCGCAGGTATGTTTTCAAATCTGATCGACATGATGCAGTTTGCTAAAATCATGCTACAAAACAAATATAAATTTCTGTATAAAAACTTTACTGATTTGAATCCAGGAAGGTCACTGGGCTGGGATATTAAGCCGGGGAATATTTTATTCCATACTGGTTATACCGGTCATTTCATTGCCTTAGATTATGTACATCAAAACGCCATGGTAGTATTGACTAATCGTGTACATCCGGTTGAACACAATCAAATATTCTTGGAACGTCGCCAAACAATTTTGAATAGTTTCATAAATGAAAGTAAATAAAAACTCCTCCAGTTAGAGATTCAATCTCTAGTTTGAGGAGTTTTTTTATTTAATATAACCTTTATCATTCAAGACTTTTCTAAGGCCTAACATTGCTGTATAAGTTGCAAGGACGTAAATTTTCTTAGTAGGTATTTGGGGAATTTGTTTAACGAAATCTTCTATTTCAACGGTTTCAATGTTTTTCTTCATATCCAATCCGGCTATTTTGAAACGATATGTAACATCTTTAACACGCTTTCCACCAGTAATGACTAGTGGTAGTCTGTCGTAGTCGAAATCTTCAAAATTAGCATCCCAGATCCAACTAGTATCGATACCGTCTGCGTAATTGGCATTGAGAAGGAAGGCTAGTGAATAATCAGCTTGATCACTAAGAATGGTTTCAATTACTTGATTCAAACCAACTGGGTTCTTGACCAAAATAATATTGACGTCTTTGTCATCAACGCTGATCGTTTCTTGACGGCCAAAGACTTTTTCGTCATATGAGAAGGCGGTGGTCATTTGTTCAATAGTGACACCGAGTTCAGATGCAATAGCATAGGCAGCAAGGGCATTATAGACGTTATATTTACCACCTATGTTCATCGTGAAGGAATGTCCATCAATTTCAAATTCGGTTTTGTTGGGTAAAAGGGTTTGGATGTCAGTAACTTGATACTTCAATTCGTTTTGTTTGAATCCACAATTAGGGCAGAAGTAATTACCGAGATTAGCATAAGAGATAGTGTGATAATGCATGATGTGATTGCAATTTGGGCACAAAACTCCGTCAGTATTGGTAGGAGCCTTGATGTCATCATTTTCATGTCCTTTACTTGAGAAGCCATAATAGATAACTTTGTTAGGTAGTTCTTTTGAAGAGAAGATGGCGGCATCTCCATTGGCGATAATTGTAGCTTCAGGAGCTAATTTGATACCATCAAGGATTTTTTGATAAGTCGTGTAGATCTCACCATATCTATCCATCTGGTCACGAAAGATGTTTGTAAGTACGAAGTATTTGGGCTTGATGTATCGACAAATAATTTCAACATTAGCTTCATCGACTTCAAGAACTGCCAAAGGACGTTTGCTTTTTTTGTGATGTGTGACAAAACTAGTAACGATACCTTGAATCATATTAGATCCAGTAGGATTAGTTAGAACATCGTCATACTTTTGTTGGACCATTTTATTGATGAGTGAAGTTGTTAGAGTTTTTCCATTTGTTCCAGTTACGATGATCAAATCGTAATTTTTACCTAGACTTTTTAAAATATCCGGATCAATTTTGTAGGCAATTTTTCCGGGATAGGAAGATCCACCATTAAAAAACTTACTTAATATGAAGTAAGAAGTTTTTCCAGTGAGTGTAGCAATACTTGATTTGAATGTCATTTTAAAACCCCAATTTGTTTATATTAAAAATATATTATCACACCTAAATTACAAATTATCGAATTTTGATTCAATTTAGTCAATGTTTAATATGTTCAATCGGCATTTTTTTAGTTATAATCTTCAAGGACGTAAAATTGGAGGCAAAATATTGGCGCAATTATTTTTTAAGTATGGTGCTATGAATAGTGGTAAATCGATTGAGATTTTAAAAGTAGCCCATAACTATGAAGAACAAGGGAAGCCAGTTATATTGATGACGAGTATTTTGGACACTCGATCAGGAACTGGTAAAATAAAAAGTCGAATGGGTCTAGATCGCGATGCGATCGCATTGAAGAAAGACTCTAATATTTATGATATTGTTAAGGGTGAGAATCCTGATGCAGCATGTGTATTGATCGATGAATGTCAGTTTATGACTAAGAGCCAAGTTCTTGAGGCTACAGAAGTCGTAGATGACCTCGGCATTCCGGTTATGGCGTTTGGGTTGAAGAATGACTTCATGAATGATTTGTTTGAAGGATCGAAATATCTATTATTGTACGCGGATAAGTTGGAAGAAATGAAAACTATTTGTTGGTTCTGTAAGAAGAAGGCCACAATGAATATGCGTATGGCTAACGGTAAGCCTGTATATGAAGGTGATCAGGTGTCAATCGGTGGTAATGAAGCATATTACCCAGTTTGTCGTCGACACTACAATCATCCTCCAATGTTAGATAATAACTAAGAAAGGAAAATGAATTAATTGGACAAAATACTAGAACAACTTGAAACACTAGTTGAAAGATATGCTGAACTACAAGAACTAATGAGTGATCCAGAAGTTATTAATGATACAAAGCGTTACATGGCCTATTCAAAAGAAGAAGCTGATATGCGTGATATCGTTAAGGCGTACAATCACTACAAAGAATTGCAACAGAGCATCAGTGACAGCGACGAGATCATGCGTGAAACTGATGATCCTGAGATGCAAGCTATGGCTAAGGATGAATTAAACTCTTCAAAAGAGGAATCAGAAAAATTGGAGCATGACATCACGCTATTGATGCTCCCTAAGGATCCTAATGACGATAAGAATATTATCATGGAGATCCGTGGAGCTGCCGGTGGAGATGAAGCCAGCTTATTTGCCGCTGATTTGTTAGGCATGTATAGTAAATACGCCGAAAAACAAGGCTGGAATTTTGATATCATTGATGAAAATTCCACTGAAGTCGGCGGATACAAGGACGTTGCGGTTATGATCACTGGTAGCCGTGTTTATTCAAAATTAAAGTATGAAAATGGTGCTCATCGTGTTCAACGTATACCATCAACTGAATCTGCTGGTCGTGTTCATACTTCGACAGCGACTGTAGCTGTGATGCCAGAATATGACGAAGTCGATATTGATATCGACCCTAAGGATATTCGTACAGATGTATATCGTTCATCAGGTGCTGGTGGACAACATATCAATAAGACATCATCAGCCGTTCGTATGACCCATTTACCAACTGGTATTGTTGTTGCAATGCAAGATCAACGTTCACAACAACAAAACCGTGAAAAAGCTATGCAAATTCTAAAGTCACGTGTTTATGATTACTATGAATCAGAAAACCAAAGTGAATATGACGAAAAAAGAAAATCAGCTGTTGGTACAGGGGATCGTTCAGAACGTATAAGAACTTATAATTATCCACAAAACCGTGTTACTGATCACCGTATTGGATTATCATTGAACAAACTTGACCGAATCATGAATGGTGAGCTCGATGAAATCATCAATGCATTGATCGTTAATGACCAAACACAAAAATTGGAGCAAATTCAAAGTGGAGAGACTAAGTTATTCTAGTGCCCTGAAAAGGGCTTTTTTGATGCTAAAACAACAAAACAAATATTCAGAAGATGCAGAATATTTGATGGAGGAATTGACTGGCTTCAATTACACTCAATTGCAATTACATCGAAATGAACCTATGCCCGGCAATATAATGCGACAATTTCATGATGGAGTCATCAGATTGGGCATGGACGAACCCGTTCAGTATATTTTGGGCTATGGTTATTTTATGAATAAGAGTTTTACGGTTAGCTCGGCTACTCTCATACCTCGACAAGATACTGAGGAGATGGTTCAAAGAGTCATCGATGATCATGATGATCGACCAAAGAATATCTGGGATATCGGAACTGGCTCCGGTGTGATTGCAATCTGCTTGGCGAAGGAATTCCCTGAAGATAATGTTTTAGCAACAGATATCTCAGAAGAAGCGCTTGACGTTGCCCAGTTGAATGCTGACAATTATCAAGCCAATAATGTCTTCTTAAAGCAAAGCAATTTGTTTAAGGAAGTTGAACCAGAGCCATTTGATATTATCGTTTCTAATCCACCATATATCTCACATGAAGAAAAATCAGTCATGGATTCAAGTGTTATAAAATATGAACCTGATTTAGCTTTATATGGAGAGGAAAATGGATTAAAATTTTACCAAGACATATCGCAAAGTGCCGCCAAATATTTAACTAAAGACGGTATATTGTATATGGAATTTGGATATCGTCAAAAATCTGCTTTAGAAGAAATTTTTGCTAAAAATATGCCTGAATTTAATGTAGAATTTCATAAGGACATGAGTGGCAATTATCGATACCTTAAAGCCCAAAGGGAGGGGTTATAGATTTTGGAAACAGAGATATTAAAAAATACTCAAATATCGGAGGCGGTTAAGTTTCTTGCTGATGGTAAGCTTGTCGCGTTTCCAACCGAGACTGTCTATGGATTAGGTGCAGACGCAACGCGTCCTGACGTAGTAAAGGATGTGTATGCAGCGAAGGGTCGTCCGAGTGATAACCCGCTGATCGTTCATGTTTCCAGTCCAGATATGGTTTGGGAATATGCAGATAACAGCTACAAGCCATTGGCTGAAAAACTCATGAATAAGTTTTGGCCCGGTCCACTAACGATCATCATGCCGATTCAAGCAGGAAGTTTATCAAAAGAAGTGACGGGTGGATTAGCTACGGCAGCTTTTAGAATGCCAAACAACCAAACAACTTTGAATCTGATTGCAGAATTTGGCAAGCCGATCGTTGGTCCGTCAGCCAATACTAGTGGCAAACCCAGTCCAACTTTGGCGAAGCATGTCTTTCATGATTTAAATGGTAAGATATCTGCTATTTTAGATGATGGTCCAACTAAGATCGGGGTTGAATCGACGGTCATTGACCTTTCGACTGACATTCCGGCTATCTTACGTCCGGGTATGATCACCGAGGAGGACCTTTTACAGGTCCTAGACACGGTTAATAGCGATCACCATAAAGTAGGTGCCGGTGAGACGCCAAGGGCCCCTGGAATGAAATATAAGCATTACGCGCCTAGTGCACAGGTGATCATCGTTGATGATACAAATGATTTTTCAACTGCTGTTGCTCAATATAAGAATTCAAAATTGGGAATCATGGCAACTGAGGACATATTGTCAACTATTTCTGATGAAGCTAACTTTACTAAGTTCTCATTAGGAAGTGACATTTACAGTGCATCTAGAGAGTTGTTTGCAGGTTTACGTGGCTTAGATAGTACAGGTGTAGAGTACATCTTGGCACAGGGATTTCCAGATTCTGATCATGGCGAGGCATACAGAAACCGTTTGAATAAATCTGCTGGTCAAAAGCATTTTACTAAATAATGAAATGGTTATTATAAATAACTAGTTAAAAGGGAGAATTACAAAATGTCTAAATTTCAAGTATTAAATCATCCACTGATCCAACATAAGCTAACGATTATTAGAAACAAACATACTGGAACAAAGGTATTCCGTGAAGTTGCCAATGAAATTGGTGAATTAATGGTCTATGAAATCACAAGAGATCTGCCACTTAAAGATATTGAGATCGAAACTCCAATGGGTAAGTCTACTCAAAAGGTACTTGCAGGTAAGAAATTGGCTGTTATTCCTATTCTACGTGCAGGTTTAGGCATGGTTGACGGTGTTCTGGAGTTGATCCCTGCCGCCAAAGTTGGTCATATCGGTATGTATCGTGACGAAAAAACACTTCAACCACATGAATATTTTGTAAAACTTCCTAGCGATATTGACGAACGTGAACTATTCATCGTTGATCCAATGTTAGCTACTGGTGGTTCAGCAAATATGGCTATTGAAGCACTTAAAAAACGTGGTGCAAAGCACATGCGCTTAGTCGTTCTAGTCGCTGCCCCAGAAGGTGTTAAGGCAGTTCAAGAAGCACATCCTGATGTAGACATTTATGCAGCCTCTCTTGATGAAAAAATCACTGAGAGTGGATACATTTTCCCTGGTTTAGGTGATGCTGGTGATAGATTATTTGGTACTAAATAAAATAAAAACATGGTTTGAATATATTTTTAGAAGTGTTATTATTTTGTGGTATCAATTGTTTTCAATAAGCGAAGAAAGGGGGGGTATTATTGGATGATAAATATAAGTTTATTGATTTCCTTGGTTTAAGATTCAATGTTGCTAATGACTTGTCAGCGTTGATTGCTGCGATACTGGTATTTATCTTCGTCTTTGCACTGTCTCGTAAAGTAACTATGAAGCCGGGCAAGGCGCAGAATTTGTTAGAATGGCTAATTGATTTTACAAATGGAATTATAAAATCATTAATGCCTGATGCGGCGGTAAAGCAATTCGGATTGTACGCATTCGTATTATTCACATTCGTCTTCTTTGCAAACCAATTGGGATTAATATTCCAAGTGAAGGTAGGCGGTTATACTTATATTAAATCTCCTACGACCAATCCAATGGTAACCATGGCACTTGCCTTGATATCGTTGCTGATTTCACATTATTATTCAGTGAAGAAGTTTGGATTTGGCGGTTACGTTAGCAACTACGTGAAACCCGTAGGTTTCTTGTTACCAATAAATATTCTTGAAGAGTTCACCAACTTCTTGACGTTATCACTACGTCTTTACGGTAATATTTTTGCCGGTGAAGTACTTCTTGCACTTATTGGAACTGTTGCTAAGAGTTTTGGGATTGTTTCTCTCGTGGTCGCTTTACCACTGGAAATGATTTGGCAAGGCTTTTCAGTCTTTATTGGAGCCATCCAAGCGTACGTATTTACCACATTATCAATGGTTTATATCTCGCGTAAACTGGAAAAAGAATAATTTTTATTGGAGGAATTTTAAATCATGAAAGAAATCGCGGCAGCTATTGCAGCTAGTTTTGCAGCTCTTGGAGCATCTATCGGTAACGGACTTGTTATTTCAAAGACTTTGGACAGTATGGCTCGTCAACCAGAAATCTCTGGTGACTTAAGAGCAACAATGTTCATTGGTGTTGGTTTGATTGAAGCTGTTCCTATCATCGCCATTGCTATTGCTTTCGTTATTCTTTTCGTATAATACATACAATTTCATTCGGCGATAATAAAATAAATCGCCTTTTTATGTTTTATAGGAAAGGAAGGAGTGAAGAATATTGGCAAGTTTATTAGTGCTTGGAGCAGGTAAATTAGCTTTAGGTGATATGCTTTTTATTCTTGTGTCGTTCGTCATCCTTACCGCAGCTGTTAAGAAATTTGCATGGGGTCCCGTCACTAAAATGATGGATGCCAGATCAGAGAAAATATCTGGAGATCTAGATTACGCTGATCAAGAACGTGCACGTGCTGACAAGCTTGGGAAGGAACGTGAAGAAGCTCTTAAAAATTCACGTGCTGAAGCTATTGAGATTGTTAACAAGGCCAAAGAGAATGGTGAAGATCAAAAGAAAAACATCATGGCCGATGCTCATAGTGAAGCTGAGTCAGTAAGACAAAAAGCTAAGTCAGATGCTGAACGAGCTAAACAAGAAGCAATGAATGAAGCACAAAACGACATTGCTGGCTTGTCTTTGGAAGTAGCCTCAAAGATTATTTCCAAAGAGCTCAATGCAAATGACCAAAAATCACTGATCGACTCTTACATTAAGGAGTTGACCGTAAACAATGAAACTAAGTAAATTTCAAGTGGGAAAACGTTACAGTAGAGCGCTTTATGAAGTAGCTGAAGAGCAGGATTCTGTTAAAGATACATTGGAAGAGTTAGAATCACTTAATGTAATATTTACAGAAAATCCCGATCTTAACATAGCTTTTTCAGGACGTTCAATTTCTCGCACTGAAAAGTCAAAGATCGTAAGCAACTTAAAATCTGGTCATAGTGAACTCATGCAAGATTTTATCGACATGCTTTTTGACAGAAACAGACTAAACTGTTTTGAAGACATTTATGATGCTTATGTCAAAAGATACGATATCGATAACGGTATTGTAGAAGTGACTGTATCATCTGTTGTCGAATTGGATTCCGATCAAGAAGATAAGTTGAAATCGGTTATTGAACAAAGATTTTCAGTAAATAAAGTAAATTTAACGAAAATAGTAGATCCATCCATCATCGGTGGGATGATAATCCGTGTTGGTGATCAAGTTCTAGATGGAAGTGTCGCTAAGAGATTTAACGACATTAAACATATGCTATTGGTTAACAAATAAGTCGAGGTGAAAAGAATGAGCATCAAAACTGAAGAGATTAGTTCACTGATCAAAGAACAGTTGAAGAACTATAAAAATGAACTCTCAGTTGATGAAGTAGGTACAGTTACATACGTCGGTGATGGTATCGCTCGTGCTAATGGCCTTGAAAATGCTATGGCATCTGAGTTACTTGAATTCCCAGACGGTACATATGGTGTGGCTCAAAACCTTGAAAGTGATGATGTTGGTATCATCATTTTAGGAGATTACGACAAGATTCGTGAAGGCGATACAGTTAAGAGAACTGGTCGTATCATGGAAGTTCCAGTAGGTGACGAACTTATCGGACGTGTTGTTAATTCTTTGGGACGACCAGTTGACGGATTGGGTGAAATAAAGACAGATAAAACAAGACCTATTGAATCACCTGCACCAGGTGTTATGCAACGTAAATCAGTTTTCCAACCATTACAAACAGGTTTGAAGGCTGTCGATTCATTAGTACCAATTGGTCGTGGTCAACGTGAGTTGATTATCGGAGACCGTAAGACTGGTAAAACTTCAATCGCTATTGATACAATTATCAACCAAAAAGATCAAGATATGATTTGTGTTTATGTCGCTATTGGTCAAAAAGAGTCAACAATCAGAAATCAGGTTGAAACTTTAAGAAAGAACGGCGCTATGGACTACACTATCGTTGTCGAAGCTGGTCCTAGTCAACCTGCCCCTATGTTGTACTTCGCACCATATGCTGGAGCAGCTATGGGTGAATACTTCATGTATAACGGCAAGCATGTTCTTATCGTATACGATGATTTAAGTAAGCAAGCTACTGCCTATCGTGAACTGTCACTATTGCTTCGTAGACCACCTGGGCGTGAAGCATATCCTGGTGATGTTTTCTACTTGCATTCACGTTTGCTAGAACGTGCTGCTAAGTTGAGTGACGATCTTGGTGGTGGTTCAATGACTGCCTTACCAATCGTTGAGACACAAGCCGGTGATATTTCCGCATATATCCCAACAAACGTTATTTCCATCACTGATGGACAGATCTTCTTGAGTAGTGACTTATTCTATTCAGGTACACGTCCAGCTATTAATGCTGGTGAGTCTGTTTCTCGTGTTGGTGGTGATGCACAGATCAAGGCTATGAAGAAAGTTGCTGGTACTTTGCGTCTAGACCTTTCTTCATACCGTGAGCTAGAATCATTTGCTCAATTTGGTTCTGATCTTGATGAAGCTACTAAGGCTAAGCTAGACCGTGGTCGTCGTACAGTTGAGGTTCTAAAACAACCTGTACATTCACCGATCGCTGTTGAAAAACAAGTATTGATCTTGTTTGCTTTGACAAGAGGCTTCCTTGATAAGATCAAAGTTGATGATATTAAAGAATATGAAGCTTCACTTTCTGAATTCTTCGACGCTAACCATTCTGATCTCTTACAAGAAATTAAAGAAAAAGGTACACTACCTGACGAAGACAAGATGAGTGACGGTGTTAATGAATTTACCGAAAACTTCTTGGCTTCAAAATCTGAAAAGCAAGATAAATAATACAGGAGGTTTAAATTATGGCTGAGTCACTTATGGATATCAAAAGAAGAATTTCTTCTACTAAGAAAACCGGTCAAATAACAAGAGCCATGCAAATGGTTTCTGGTGCTAAACTCTCTCGTATTGAAAAGAAATCTATTGCTTATCAATTGTACGCAAAAAAAGTTGAAGATATTATTAGACATTTAACTATGGGTAATTTGTTCAATGAAATTCCAGTCACAGAAAATTCTTCTGATCCTTGGAGTTTGAACAATCTTCTTCAAGTACGTGAGGTAAAGAAAACAGCGTATGTTGTTATTACAAGTGACCGTGGTTTAGTTGGTGGATATAACAGTAATATTCTCAAAGCTATGATGGATATTTTTCGCAAGAAGTATCATGGCGATAAGAGCAAATTCACTGTTATTTCATTAGGAGCTACGGGTACTGATTTCTTCAAGACACGTGGTATTGATATTTCTTACGAATATCGTGGGTTACCTGATATTCCGACAGTTAAAAATATAACTCCAATGGTGAAAACCATTTTACAATTGTACCAAGCAGGTACATTTGACGAGATTTATATTTGCCACAATCATCACGTTAATTCTTTGGTTTCAAGATTTACTAACGATAAGTTATTGCCTCTTGAACAAGCACAGGATTCAACTCAAGAAGAAGAACATATTGCAAGTGAGTATGTTACAGATCCAAGTCCTGAAGCGGTCTTGTCTGCAATCGTACCTCAATATATTGAATCTTTAATTTTCGGAGCAATCATGGATGCGAAGACAGCTGAACATGCTGCTTCCGTTACAGCCATGAAGAGTGCTACTGATAATGCTGATGAATTGATCTCTGATCTTTCATTACATTACAACCGTGCTCGTCAAGCTCAAATTACTACAGAGATCACTGAAATTGTCGGCGGTGCTGCTGCACTAGAATAGTTTAGAAAGGAGCCAAATAAATGAGTAGCAAAGGTAAAGTTATTCAAGTAATCGGTCCAGTTGTTGACGTTGAGTTTCCTTTAGATGGAAACTTACCAGAACTTAATGACGCTTTGGTTATTAAGAAAAGTGACGGATCAGAGATTACACTTGAAGTTGCTCTAGAATTAGGTGATGGCGCCTTACGTGCTATTTCCATGAGTTCTACTGATGGACTTCAGAGAGGTGCCGACGTTGTTAATACAGGTAGTTCTATTACTGTTCCCGTTGGTAAGGAAACATTAGGACGTGTGTTCAACGTTTTAGGTGAATCAATTGATGGAGGTGAGGAATTCCCTGCCGATTTCAGAAGAGATAGTATTCACCGTCAAGCACCTGCATATGATGAATTAAATACATCAACAGAAATTCTTGAAACAGGTATTAAGGTTATCGACCTTCTCGAACCATACGTTCGTGGTGGTAAAGTTGGATTGTTCGGTGGTGCCGGTGTTGGTAAGACCGTTCTAATTCAAGAGTTGATTCACAATATCGCCGAAGAGCATGGTGGTATTTCAGTATTTACTGGTGTTGGTGAGAGAACTCGTGAAGGTAATGACCTTTATTACGAAATGAAAGAATCTGGCGTTCTGGAAAAGACTGCCATGGTTTATGGTCAAATGAACGAATCACCCGGTGCTCGTATGCGTGTTGCCTTAACAGGTTTGACGATTGCTGAGTACTTCCGTGATGTTGAAGGACAAGACGTTCTATTGTTCATTGACAACATCTTTAGATTTACACAAGCTGGTTCTGAAGTTTCAGCCTTGCTTGGACGTATGCCATCAGCCGTTGGTTACCAACCAACACTTGCTACAGAAATGGGTCAATTGCAAGAAAGAATCACTTCTACTAAGAAGGGTTCGATCACTTCAATTCAAGCCGTTTATGTTCCTGCTGATGATTATACTGACCCTGCTCCAGCTACAACTTTCGCCCATTTGGATGCTACAACCAACTTGGAACGTAAGTTAACTGAACAAGGTATCTATCCAGCTGTTGATCCACTAGCATCATCATCATCAGCTCTTGATCCAGCTATTGTTGGTCAAGAACATTATGATGTTGCTACACAAGTTCAACAAGTTCTTCAAAGATATCGTGAATTGCAAGATATTATCTCAATTCTAGGTATGGATGAATTGTCAGACGAAGAAAAGACTGTCGTTGCTCGTGCAAGACGTATTCAATTCTTCTTATCACAAAACTTTAGTGTTGCTGAACAATTTACAGGTAAGCCGGGTTCTTATGTCCCTGTTTCAGAGACAGTTAAGGACTTCAAGGCCATTCTTGATGGTGAATACGATGACGTTCCAGAAGATGCCTTTAATGGTGTCGGTGGAATCAAAGATGCCCTCGAAAAAGCCAGAGACATGGGTTGGACACCTGAAGATGAAGAAAACGATGATAACGCTGCTGAGGCAGTCGCTAACTAATGAGGAGGGGATAATATGGCTGATCCAAATAACATTGTGACGGTCAATATTGTTACTCCTGATGGTGTTGTTTATGACCATCATGGCAATCTAGTTGTTGTGCATGCGCTTGATGGGGAGATCGGTATCATGTCTAATCATGAACCGATTATCGCACCTGTTAAAATTTCAGAAGTTCGTGTAAAGCGTACTGATGAACCGCATCATGAAGATGCCATCGCTGTTAACGGCGGATTCTTGGAGTTCAGCAATAATCTAGTTTCTATCGTGGCTAATAGTGCTGAAAGAGCTAGAGATATTGATTTAAGACGTGCCCAATATCAAAAACAAAAAGCTGAAGCAACAATCAAAACTGCTTCAGAGAAACATAATGTTGATGATCTAGCACGTGCTCAAGTTTCTCTGCGCAAGGCTATGAATAGAATTAATGTAAGTTCACATAAGTAAATAATGGGGTTAATACTATCTTCTTTGAGGAGAGTATTAATCCTTTTTATTTTATTCATAAATAAAATATTAATTTGTCAAATAATCTGCTAGACTTTTAAGGTAACCTTAAAAGATCCACAAAATAATTTATGTAAGTGTTACGATTTACAAAGTGAGGTTTAAAAAATGACAAACTTAGGAATAAATGCAATAATTACGCTGGTTAGCCATATTGTGTTTATCTGGATCAGTTTCAATGCATTACAAGTTGTAGATTGGCGAAAAATTTATAACAAATCTAATCCTAGAATGTTACAATTACTTGTAGCGTTTGTTTCAATCGCTTTAGGTTATACTGTGAGTTCTTTCTTTTTGAACATCATCAGTGTTTCGCAAAACCTAACCTTACTTTTTTAAATGATTCCGATGTTTTGGAGGAGAATATTGTGCAACAAATAATCGTAAATGGACCTAGTCAATTAAAGGGAACAGTAAGAATTGAGGGTGCTAAGAATGCTGCGCTACCAATTTTAGCGTCAACATTATTGGCTTCTGAAGGAAAAACTTACTTATCAAATATCCCTCCACTTTCAGACGTCACAACGATGGCTAAAGTGCTAAGAGCTTTGGATGCTGATGTAACTTTTGATGAAAATGACGAAATTCTAACTGTTGATACATCCAAGGGTATTTCTACAACTGCCCCTGAAGAACTTGTTGATAAGATGCGTGCTTCTATTGTTGTTTTAGGACCCTTACTAGCTCGCAATAAGGAAGCACATGTTGCAATGCCTGGTGGCTGCGCAATTGGTTCTAGACCCATTGATTTGCATATTAAGGGACTGGAAGCTATGGGTGCTGAGTTTAGCCAAAGTGGTGGATTCATCGATGCCAAGACTGATGGTTTACATGGTGCCAACATCTATTTGGATTTCCCAAGTGTAGGTGCTACACAAAACATCATGATGGCAGCATCATTGGCAGATGGTGTAACGGTTATCGATAACGTAGCTCGTGAACCAGAGATCGTTGATTTAGCTAATGTTTTGAATAAGATGGGCGCTGAAGTTAGTGGAGCCGGAACAAATACAATTCGTATTACAGGTGTAGAATCTATGCATGGTTGTGAACACATGATCATGCAAGATCGTATCGAAGCAGGTACATTTATGGTGGCTGCTGCCGTTACGAACGGTGATATTTTAGTTAAAGATGCCGTTGTAGTTCACAACAAGCCTTTGATTTCTAAGCTAGAGGAAATGGGCGTTACAGTCGAAGAATCTGACGAAGGTATCAGAGTGATCGGTAAGAATCAACTGAAACCAGTTGATGTTAAGACACTTCCACATCCTGGTTTTCCTACTGATATGCAAGCACAAATGACGCTTGCACAATTATTAAGCGTAGGAACTACCGTTATGACGGAGACCGTTTTTGAGAACCGCTTCATGCACTTCCCAGAGTTTGGAAAAATGAAGGCAGATTACAAGATTGAAGGTAATTCTGTAATCATGTTTGGTCCTGCACAATTATCAGGCGCTAATGTTGCCGCAACAGATTTACGTGCCGCTGCCGCTTTAGTATTAGCAGGATTAGTAGCTGAAGGGGAGACTCGTGTTTCGAATCTCCAATATTTAGATCGTGGATATTACCGTTTCACTGAAAAGTTAAGAGAATTAGGTGCTAATGTTAGACGTGTTTCAATTGACGAAAGTGGTCGTGAAAGTCTAGTATTGAACACGGTATCTAGTGTTACTAAGTTAGCTTAAATTTAGTTTAAGAAAGTGGTTTCCCACTTTCTTTTTTTATTGATAAATTAATATGATACGTCGGTTTATGATATACTTTTTGTGTTTAGATTTTGGAGGATATAGCATGGCAAAATATCTAGGAATTGATTTAGGTACAGCAAACGTACTTATAGATGTTAAAGGTGAAGGTATCGTGTTGAACGAACCTTCTGTAGTCGCAATTAATACCAAGAATGACGACGTAGTCGCAGTTGGAAAGGACGCATACCTGATGGTCGGTAGAACACCTGCCAACATTAAAGCTGTTCGTCCACTAAAAGACGGTGTTATTGCTGATTTTAATATAACAGAAAAAATGCTTCAGTATTTTATTGATAAATTGAATGTTGGAGGACGTTTCTCAAAGCCAACAATTATGATCTGTGCTCCAACAAACGTTACTCCAGTTGAACAAAAAGCCATTATCGAAGCAGCTGAACAAGCGGGTGGAGGTAAGGTTTATTTGCAACTTGAACCAAAAGTTGCTGCTGTTGGTGCCGGCCTTGATATTTTTAAGCCACAAGGAAATATGGTGATCGATATCGGTGGTGGTACGAGTGACGTGGCCGTATTATCGATGGGAGACGTCGTTACAAGCCGTTCCTTGAGATTTGCGGGTGATAAGATGACAAGTGCCATTCAAGCCTATGTGAAGCAAAATCACAGCTTGATCATCGGTGAGAGAACTGCTGAACAAATCAAGATTGAGATCGGCTGTGCAATGGACGCTGATGAGAGCGTTACATTCTCAGCCAGTGGTATTGATATTGTCAGTGGTCTACCAAAAGAAATCACCATTAACGAAAAAGAAGTCGAGAAAGCACTAAGCGATGGCGTTACACAAATCATCGAAGCTGCAAAAGGTGTCTTGGAGCAAACTCCTCCTGAACTATCAGCTGATATTATTGATCGTGGTATCATGCTAACTGGTGGTGGAGCACTCTTGAAGAATTTGGATAAGTTATTAGCTGAACAACTTCAAGTACCAGTTCTGATGACTGAAAGTCCTTTGGATTCAGTTGCATTAGGAACAGGCATTCTTTTGGATAATATCGAAAAACATAAGAAATATTAAGGTGAAAAATGAAACGAGACTTTGGTAAAGAATATCGTCGAGGCGTGTTCAAGAAAATCGGCTGGATTTTGTTATTAATGCTCATCTTCCTTATTTTGGGTATGTTGATCGGCTCTGCTTTAGGCGGATCCAATCCATTAGCTGTTTTATGGCCGGGAACTTGGATGCACATGTTTGATTTTCTGAGATAATTATGATTAAGAAAATATTAATTGGCTTAGTCCATATATACCAAAAATTTATATCGCCGGTTTTGCCGCCAAGTTGTAGATATTATCCAACTTGTTCGACTTATTTTATCGACGCATTAAAAAAACACGGGGCAATTTTAGGCTCAATTATGGGTCTGGCACGGATATTACGATGCAATCCGTTTGTTCGTGGTGGTGTTGATCCTGTTCCGGATAATTTCACCATTTTTAGAAATCCTCATCCTGAAGATTATGAGGATGAAATTATTGCTCAGAAATTTCATAGTAAAGAATAGGAAGATTTAATGTCAAAATCAAAAAAAGCAGTTGAAATCAATTTAAAGGATATTAGTGATGATCCAGAAAAATATGAACTTTGGGATGGTAAGAAGTATATCGGTACCATAACCAAAGAAGGGGATCGTTATCTTTCGTTTGTTGAAAGCACTGACACTCCCTTTAAATCAGTTAAATTGGATGACGCTATAAATGAATTATTGATGCAGTATAATCTACATAATCATTAATTAGGTGTAAAAATGCAAATTAGAAATAATAAGAGAGAAAATGATTCGGATTCAAGAATCGATTACGGGATAATTTTTTCCGTAATGATGTTGGCTCTAATAGGCTTAATGTCTATTTACGTTGCGACAACGCAAGATTCACAAAATCCAATGCGAAATGTTGTTTCACAAGTAGCTTGGTATACACTCGGGGCAATCATTATAGCGGTTATCATGCAGTTCGATGCAGAGCAACTGTGGCAAGTGGCTAACTATGCCTATTATGCCGGGATAGCGTTATTAGTTCTGGTTCTGATATTTTACAGTAGGTCATATGCTGCAAATACAGGTGCTAAGAGTTGGTTTGCAATTGGATCATTTACATTTCAGCCTTCTGAAGTTATGAAGCCTGCCTTTATATTGATGATGGGAAAGGTAATAACCAACCACAACAGTGAGAATCCAACTCATACTTTGAGGACAGACTTTGTTCTACTTGGAAAAATGATTTTATGGACAGCTCCAGTTATCGTATTATTAAAATTACAAAATGACTTAGGTACATTATTGGTTTTCGTCGCTATATTGGGCGGTATGATCTTGGTTTCAGGAATCGACTGGCGAATTATTCTGACGGCCTTCTTGATCGTTGCAGTTATTGGTGGAACGGCACTGTTATTTGCGACGACTGATTGGGGTCGTTCAATATTGACGCACGCCGGCTTCCGAAATTATCAGTTTGCACGTATCGATAGTTGGCTGAATCCGTCGCAAGATACTTCAGAAGATGGCTATCAAATATGGCAAAACATGAAGGCGATTGGTTCTGGTCAACTCTTCGGTAAGGGATTTAATGTATCCAACGTTTATGTTCCAGTTCGTGAATCAGATATGATTTTTTCAGTTATCGGTGAGAACTTTGGATTCGTTGGTTCATGTATCTTGATTCTTTTATATTTCTTGTTGATTTACCAAATGATCCAAGTGACATTTGATACAAAGAACGAATTTTATGCATATGTATCAACCGGTGTTATTATGATGATCTTGTTCCACGTGTTCGAAAACATTGGTATGAGTGTTGGTCTGTTACCGTTGACTGGTATTCCGTTACCGTTTATTTCACAAGGTGGTTCAGCTTTATTAGGAAATATGATCGGTATCGGTCTGATCATGTCAATGCGTTACCATCATAAGAGTTACATGTTCGAGAATGGTACATTCAAAAAAAGGTAGGGATTTTTTATGGCAACAGATAAATATTTATGGGTTGAAAAAGGTGACGATACAACACGTATAGGTCTAACAGCAGCTGGTCAAGAAGCACTGGGAAAGATCAAGTTCATTGATTTACCAGTAGTTGGACGCGATATAAAAGTTGGAGATTCTACTGGTGAAGTAGAAGCACAAAAGGCTGTAGTTGAGTTTGAATCACCAGTTACAGGTACTATTGTTAAGGTAAATGATAAATTAAGTGATAATCCAGAGTTATTAAATGGGCCAGAAAAAGATGCTTGGCTTTTTGAAGTAAATAATTAAATATTTAAAACTTATAGTTTTATTATTGCTTATTTCTTGCATGTTTTTTTAATAACTGTTTAAATTATCCTGAAATTAATAAATGAATGGGGATAATTCAAATGAAAATTTTAGGTGAAAAAATTCGCCACTACAGAAAGCTCAGAGGTCTCTCTCAGTCTGAGCTTGCCGATGGTATTTGTACTCAGGCTACTGTTAGTCTTATTGAAAAAAAGGATAAAATTCCTAGCATGGAAATCTTGGTTCGCATTTGTGAAAGACTGGGTATCACAATGAACCTTGTTATCGTCAATGACGATAGTCAAATTTATTCAATAATCTCTGATATCAAAGAGTCTTTTTACAAAGATGACTACCAAGGTATCAGTGATAAGCTGAATAAATTGAATGATATCAATGTTAATAACAAGCAAGAAATCAAGTTAATTCATTTCTTCAATGGGTTGGTCGAATATGAAATTAACGAAAACTTTGATAAGGCGATTTTTGATTTCAATCGCGCGATGAATGTTAATATCGCTAATGTCGATATGTATGACATTTTGATCGATGTCTATACTGCTAAGGCATACGTCAACAAGAAATCGTTAGACGAAGCGAAGGTCTACTATGGACAAGCCAAAGAATTGATTCAAACTAGTGGTGGTAAGATCAATGATGACAACTATCATGATAGTATCTTGATCTACTCCAATATGTCCGCCTTGTCTTTGGATCTCGGCGATAACCAAAGTGCTAGTGAGTACGCTAACGAAGGTATTCATATCGCTAAGAAAGAACAATCATTATTCAAATTGGATTCAATGTATTGTTCTATGGCTGAAGCTGGAACTCGTGAGGGCCAAAAGTCAGATGAAGATTACATCAAAGCTTATGTCCTTTCCAGCATAAACGAAGATACTAATATTTTTGATAAATTAAAGTCAAAGATTGAAGAAATGAATCTCAATATTTTTAATAAATAGTAATCAAAAAATTATTAATTTCAAATAAAAACAGAGAGTCGATAAAATAAATTATCGGCTCTCTGTTTTTTTTTAATTATTTTTTACGAGGTTTTTGGATAGGTTTGTTATCAAGGTCAGTTCTTACAACTAGAACGTCACATGAGGCTGTTCTAGTTACGTATTCAGTAACTGAACCGATAAGTAGTCTCTCCATTGCGTTAAGACCAGTAGCACCGATCATGATAAGATCGACACCGAGTTTTTTAGGGAAGTCCGTTGCAATGATGGCCTTTGGGGCACCATATTCGATGCTGTAATCAATATCTGTCAAACCAGCATCTTTAGCAGTTTCTACATAACTCTTAACTGTTTCTTTTGCTTTTTCAGTGATTTGTTCAACCATTGTTGAATCAAAACTGGAAACGTTTTGGAATGCCCGTGTATCAATTACATGTAGTAAATGTACAGCGGCGTTATTTCTTTTGGCAACTTCTACAGCTTTTTTGAAAGCTAGTTCTGCTTCAAATGATCCATCAATTGGTACGAGAATGTTTTTATATTGTTGTAACATGTTATCACCCCATTGATTTATTATATTCTGTCTATACTTTCATTTTAGTTGATTGGGGCTGTAAAATACAGTCATCTGCGAATATTTGCTAAATAAATTGAAAATCCGGCGGCAACGATACTACCTAATAGTAGTGTGATAAAGTTTGATTCTCTGCTACCGACGATCATAATGATCACGCCCGTAATAGATATCAATACTAGTAAAACAGATGTAATTATCATTGCACTTCTCAAGCTTAAATTTTCATTGGGTGAGTAGATCAGGAACTTTTTATTACGATGACTCCATAAGTTGTATGCTAGGGCTAATAAAAAAATGATAAATATTAGCATTAAAATTTTAATTGCCATTATTAGTATTCACTCCGTTTGTTTTTTTGAAATTATTTAATTGTTCAAGACGCATTTTGAGAGCTTGTTCATATTTTCCAGTGGTATTCGGTTTGTAGAAGGTTTCATTTACCAAATTATCTGGTAAATATTGTTGATTGACCCAAGCGTTAGGATAGTCGTGGGGATATTTGTAACCAATACCGTGTCCCAATTTTTTTGCACCACTGTAATGTGCATCTTTTAAATCATCGGGAATCGAGGTGGCCTTGCCACTTCTAACGTCAGCAAGTGCGGCGTCTATTGCCTGCATTCCGGAGTTGGACTTGGGGCATAGACATAGATCGATGACGGCATTTGCTAGAGGGATGCGTGCTTCAGGTAGTCCTACCATTTGTGCCACTTGTGCGGCTTGTACGGCACGCTGACAAGCTTGTGGGTTAGCCAAGCCTATATCTTCATACGCACAGACCAAAAGCCGTCTGATGGCCGTTGTAAGCTCGCCGGCTTCTAAAAGTCTTGCTAAGTATAGTAGGGCTGCATCAGGGTCGCTCCCCCGTATTGATTTTTGAAACGCAGAGATAACATCGTAGTGACTATCGCCATTTTTATCAGCGGAGATGGCCTTTTTCTGCACGGATTCTTCGATCGATTTTAGGTCAAGATGGATTTCTCCAGCTTTTTCTTCAGTCGATAGGACGGATAGTTCCAGTCCGTTGAGGATGCTTCTCAAATCACCATTGGTGGAAGTAACTAGTAACTCCAAAGCATTTTCATCTATTTTTACGTTATATTCACCTAGTCCCTTTTGATCATCGGTGAGCGCACGCTTGACGGCCTTTTTCAAGTCGTCCGGTTCAAGTGGCTTTAACTCAAAAATTTGGACTCGGGAGCGAATTGCTGGATTGATATTGATGTATGGATTTTCGGTTGTAGCACCGATCAAAATGATCGAACCGCTTTCGAGTAAAGGCAATAAAAAATCCTGCTTAGTTTTGTCGAGGCGATGGATTTCGTCTAGTAGCAAGACGACAGTTCCACTCATTTTGGCTTCTTCAGCAACGATTTGTAGGTCTTTTTTACTATCAGTGGCGGCATTTAACATTCGGAAGGCGTATTTGGTACTACCAGCAATTGCACTGGCGATGCTAGTTTTGCCGATCCCAGGTGGTCCATATAGAATCATCGATGATAGCATTTTAGCGTTAACCATTCTACGAATGATTTTGTTAGGACCGACCAAGTGCTGTTGACCAACGATTTCGTCAATGTTAGTCGGACGCATACGATATGCTAGTGGTTTTTGCATAAATCCTCCTTAATAGTACAATAATTACATTCTACAACAGAGATTGTTTTAAAACTGATTAACTTTATAAATTAATTTAAAGGAGATTATTATGTTCGACAAAAATGATTTTGATGTCTTCAATGATAATACCTTGTCTGGTCGCTTAGAGTTGATAAGACAACAGTTGGATCCAAAATTTGAAATATTTGGAAATAAATTGCTTGATAGACTGGAACAAGAGTATGATCAAAAATTTTATTTAAAAATTGCTAAGCATCAGAGGCGGACTAAGAATCCGCCCCCAGATACCTGGTTGGCTATCAACTTGGATAAGCGAGGCTACAAAAAGGCACCACATATTGAACTAGGATTGTGGCCGGATAGATATTTTGTAACCTTTAGTCTCTTAGCTGATGCATACAATCGTTCAGAATATTATCGTTTGATCGATATGTGGGGTGAGCAGGTAAGGGCCAATGACTGGTTAGTATCCAACGATCATACTGTGGCTACAATGAAGTCTGCTGATAATTATGAATTGATCGTAAAACGGTATTCAACCGTCAAGTCGAGTGATTTTGTAATTGGATTCAATTTATTGAAAGATTCGGATCAAGTGAGCCAAGGTAATTATGATGACTTACTATTTGATCATTTTATCGAACTGAGTAAGTTTATGGTAGAAGCAAACAAAGAGGTTGCGGATTAATTCGCAGCCTCTTTGTTTTGTTAAATAAAAAAACATCCACACGAGGTGAATGTTTCGACGAATATTAAAGAATTTGGTTGTAGTATTCAACAATTAGTGATTCATCAATATTTGGTTCTAGTTCGTCACGTTCTGGAACACGTACTAGAGAACCTGTCATTGTGTCTTCGTCAAATGTAACAAAACCAGGACGACCAACAACGTTTTCAAGGTTAGCCTTAACAATAGCTAAGTCCTTTGATTTTTCACGAAGGCTGATCTTTTGACCAATTTGAACTTCGTATGATGGAATATCAACACGTTTGCCATCAACAGTGATGTGACCGTGGTTTACAAGTTGACGAGCTTGTGGACGTGAACTTGCAAGACCTAGTCTATAAACCATGTTGTCAAGACGTGATTCAAGAAGAACCATCAAGTTAACACCGTGGATACCGTCAATCTTACCAGCGCGCAAGAATAAGTTACGGAATTGACGTTCGTTCACGTCATACATGAAACGTAATTTTTGCTTTTCTGTTAATTGTTGACCGTATTCTGAAATCTTACGACGACTGTTTGGTCCATGTTGACCAGGAGCGTAGTTACGACGAGCGATTTCCTTACCTGTACCTGAAAGTGAGATTCCTAAACGACGTGATAATTTCCAACGAGGTCCTGTATATCTAGACATAAATAAATTCCTCCAAAATTTTGTATGGAGTAAAATAATTAACAAGAGTTTAACATTCGTGCAGTTACCGCTACAATTTTCACCACATGCAGCCGTGGGTTACTAATTGAACAAATATGTCGTTAACTGTTGACGTTCTTGCCGCTCTTTGCTGCATATTTTACACAAAGGATAGTGTAACGTGTCTAACAAACAAAGTCAAAAGATTTTTTGAGTATAATAATTAAAACTTTATTATGAAAGACTATTAAAATAAATAGTAAGGTTGTTCTCTGGTATAATTCAAGTTATATGATATCTAATCATCATTAGGGGTGTAAAAGTGTCGACAATTATTATTGGAATAATTATTTTGATCTTAGTCTTCCTATGGTACATGTGGTTTCTACAAAAGAAAAACGCAGGTATGCTTAATTCTTACAAGGATCGTGCCGATGAATTAAAGGAAGATAGACTGAATAGTAAATTAAAAGAAATAGAGAAAATGAAGCTGGCGGGTGCCAGTCGTGATCAATTCAGTAGCTTAAAGTCTGATTATCAAGAACAGCTGAATGATGTCTATCCAGAAATATTACGCCAAATACGTGGCGCTGAGTATAAAAATACGCAATTCAAAGTTTTTGGTTCATCTAAGGTGCTGAAGCAAGTCGATCAGTCACTTGATGATATGAAGAACAAATTGGATAATATTTCTGAAGAATTAGCTGAGCTATCGAAGAGTGACGAATTGAATGCCACCCAAAGTGAAGCTTTACAACAAACATATGAAGATTTGCGCAAAAATATTTTGACGCAATCTTTTAAGTATGGAGCCGCGGATGATAAATTGGAAGGCGAGTTAACTGAAATCGCTGGACTGTTGGATAAAGAATCCCAGCTTACTGACAAGGGTGATCATATTGAAGCCAGTCAATACTTAGATGATGTCAAAATCAAATTAGGTTTGATTACTGATCAACTCAAAGTTATCGAACCTTTATATCATGAATTGAGCGAAGTTTTTCCTGGTCAAGTTGAAGAGATCAATTCTGTCCATCAAAAACTCGTAAATCAAAAGTTCAACTTTGAAGAAGATATTGAATCATCAATAAATGAAGTTGAAACTAATATAGACTTGGCTAATTCAGAGTTAGGTGAGTTGAATTTTGATTACGTGAATAATATTAATGAAGAAATACGTCAAAGTATCGATCATTTGTATGACACGCTGACGGTTGAGATTGATGCAAAACGAAACGTCTTGAAACAACAAAGACCAGTTTTGGATTATATAAATCATGCGAAGTTTCAACACAATCGCTTGGATAGCCGAGTTCATAAATTATCTAATAATTATATCTTAGCTGAAAATGATACTAAAAAATTCAGAGAGAACCTCGTTTCATTGAACGATATTCGTGGTAGATTTGATCAAGATGTGCAAGATATTGCTGATAAGAATGCAATCTTTTCGCAAACTGAGACTGATTTCAAGTCAATTGTTAAGCAACTAGATGATATCGAATTGAGCGAGAAATCGATCAATGATAACTTTAACGAGATGATTTCTAGTGAAAAAATCGCTCGTGAGAGTGTTGATAAGTATGCTAATCGTTTAGAGATCCAAAAGAAAATTGTTGAACAATTGCGTTTGAATGGTTTACCAGATGATTATTTGGATTATTTTTATATGGTTTATGATGAGATAACTAAATTATATAACGAGTTGGATGCTGAACGAATCAACATGGAAGATATCAGTAAGCAAGTTATCGTCACGCAAGAGGACTTGGAAAATCTCGTCCAAAAAACAACGGACTTGAAGATGAATGTGCGTCTAGCTGAAAAATTACTTCAATACGCTAATAGATATGCCAACAAAGATGCGGAGTTCGCCGATCAGTTGATCAAAGCCCGAGCTTTGTTTGATGATGATTATGATTACAGTAAGTCAGTAGAGACGATTTCAGAGGCTTTGGAACGTGTCGAAGCTGGTTCCGTTGAGAGAATAAAAGAAACAATTAATGCATAATTTTATGATTTGCGTTATCTTATAAGATAGTAAAAAAAATGAGGCCTTTGAGGCCTTTTTATTTTGGTGGGAAAAATATGATTTATTTTGATAATAGTGCAACAACAAAAATTGAGGAGTCAGTCCTCAAAACATACAATGCAGCTAGCTTGAATTACTTTGGTAATCCTTCTAGTTTGCATAAATTAGGTTTGAAGGCATATGAATTACTTGAGACGTCACGTAAACAAATTGCTGAATTGATGGGATTCAAACCTTATGAAGTAGTCTTCACGAGTGGTGGAACTGAGGGTAATAATTGGATCATCAAAGGAACCGCCTTTAAGAAACGTGAATTCGGCAAACATATCATTACAACCTCGATCG
Source organism: Companilactobacillus sp. y65-5 (assembly GCF_057541095.1). Lineage (NCBI taxonomy): Bacteria > Bacillati > Bacillota > Bacilli > Lactobacillales > Lactobacillaceae > Companilactobacillus > Companilactobacillus sp. y65-5. The sequence goes on along the minus strand of NZ_BAAJOA010000001.1, from coordinate 447,059 downwards.
AACATCCTTCAGTGATGAATTCCATGCGTCAGCTTGAAGAATTAGGCTACGATGTAACTTACTTACCAGTTAATAAAACAGGTCATGTTAGTGCACAGGATTTGAAGAATGCTATCAGAGATGATACTATTTTGGTCTCGACGATGGCTGTTAATAATGAAATCGGCTCGATTCAACCAATTCATGAGATAGCTCGTGTTTTGGATGATTATCCCAATATTAGTTATCATGTTGACGGTACACAAGCTATTGGTAAGGATATTGAAGATAAGTTCATTGATCCACGTGTGGATTTTTATACATTTTCTGGACATAAGTTCCATGCACCACGCGGTATTGGTTTTATTTATATGAAAGCTGGCAAGCAGTTAGAACCACTTATGGCTGGTGGTGGTCAAGAGAAGAATCTTAGAAGTGGTACAGAAAACACACCTGCTATCGCTGCTATGGCTAGAGCTTTGCGTCTATTAAAGGAAGATGAAGCACAGAAGGCTAAGAAGATGTCTGAGCTAAAGACAGAATTGATCGAACATCTACAAAGTTTACCTAACACACATATCTTCTCAAAGACGACTGATGATTTTGCACCACATATTATTTGCTTCACTATTGATGGAGTTCGTGGTGAAACAGTAGTTCATACTTTCGAAGATCGTGATATCTTTATTTCTACGACCAGTGCTTGTTCGTCCAAAAAAGGTGTGGAATCAGGCACTCTAAAGGCTATGAGCACACCAGAAAAAGTCGCTACAAGTGCAGTTCGTGTAAGTTTAGACGAAAATAACACGGAAGCCGAAATGAAAGAATTTATTAAAAATTTGGATGAAATTCATGAGCATTTCCAAATCTTGAATTAGAAATAGGAGAATTTAATGGAATACACTGAGATAATGGTTCGCTACGGAGAACTATCAACTAAGGGTAAGAATCGTAAGAGCTTCATAGACCGTCTGCATGGTAATGTTGCTAAGGTTCTTAAAGACTACCCGGATTTAATTATGAAACCACATCGTGACCGTTTGCATATTCAGCTTAATGGTGAAGATGCACAACCTATCATGGAAAAACTAAAAAACGTTTTTGGAATTCAAACTTTCTCATTGAGCGTTAAAGTTTCAAAGGATTTTGAGGATGTAAAAGCTAAGGCCGTCGAAATGATGCACGAAGCATATAAGCCGGGGATGAGCTTCAAGGTTGGAACTAAGCGGGCTGATCATAGTTACGAATTAGATACTAACCAAATCAACTTGCAACTTGGAGATGCCATCTGTGATGAGTTTCCAGAGATAGATGTTGAGATGAAGCGCCCTGACATCAAGATCTCAGTTGAAGTGCGTCAAGATGCGATCTATCTATCATACTTGACTATCAAGGGATCTGGTGGCTTGCCAGTTGGTACAGCTGGAAAAGCTATGTTGATGCTTTCTGGCGGAATTGATTCACCAGTAGCAGGTTATTTAGCTATGAAGCGTGGAGTTGATATTGAAATGGTTCATTTCTTCAGCCCACCATATACCTCCGAACAAGCTTTAAACAAAGCTAAGGAATTAACCAGCAAATTGACAGTATTCGGTGGCAACATCAAGTTTATCGAAGTACCATTTGCTGAAATTCAAGAAACGATCAAAGCATCAGTTCCAGAAGGATACTTGATGACGATTCAACGTCGTTTTATGTTGAGATTGACGGATCTATTGCGTGAAAAAGAACATGGTTTAGCAATCTTCAATGGTGAAGCTGTTGGTCAAGTGGCTTCACAAACTTTGGAGAGTATGGCTGCTATCAATGACGTTACAACTACGCCGATTTTGCGTCCAGTCGCAACTATGGATAAGACGGAAATAATCAGTTTGGCTGAAAAAATCGATACATTCAATTTGTCGATTCAACCATTTGAGGACTGTTGTACAGTCTTCGCTCCACCAAGTCCTAAAACAAGACCTAATATCGAGAAGACTAGAAAGTTTGAAAGTTCGCTTGATATCGATGGTTTGATCGAACGTTCATTGGCTGGAGTTAAAATCACAACTATTGAACATGGTGACCGTTTTATGGAACAAGACCAGGAAGATATCAGCAGTCTGTTATAAAATTATAATTGACGTTTTGTGAAATATGTTTTATTATCATACCAACAGCTTTGAGCAGGAGTTTTAAATTAGCTGACTTTAGAGAGTGCATGTTTGCTGAGAATTGCATAGTCAAAAAATTTAATTGTTGTCTGTGAGCTATCAAAAAATTTGATCGGGCCACCGTTATCTGTTGAGTGGAAAGTCTATCATTAGACTTTCAATTTAGGTGGTACCGCGAGCATTCGTCCTATTATTAGGATGGGTGCTTTTTTATTTGGAGGAAAGTTTATGAGAGAAATCGACATGGATACAAAATATAATCCTAAAGAAGTCGAAGAAGGTCGTTATCAAGCATGGCTTGATGAAGATGTCTTCAAACCTTCTGGTGATAAAAAAGCAAAACCTTATTCAATCGTTATCCCACCACCCAATGTTACTGGTAAGTTGCACTTGGGTCATGCATGGGATACTACAATTCAAGACACATTGATTCGTTACAAGCGTATGCAAGGTTACGATACTTTGTACTTACCAGGAATGGACCATGCTGGTATTGCTACACAAGCCAAAGTTGAAGCCAAGCTTCGTAAACAAGGGATTTCAAGACATGACCTTGGCCGTGAGAAGTTTGTTGAAGAAGTTTGGAAGTGGAAGGACGAGTTTGCTTCGATCATCAAATCACAATGGGGTAAATTAGGACTTTCATTGGATTATTCACGCGAAAGATTTACCTTGGATGAAGGTTTGTCAAAAGCCGTTCGTAAGGTTTTTGTTAATCTATACAACCAAGGCTTGATCTATCGTGGCGAGTACATCATCAACTGGGATCCTGAACTACAAACAGCCTTGTCGGATATTGAAGTTATCCATAAGGACGATAAAGGTGCTTTCTATCACGTTAAATATCCATATGCCGATGGCTCTGGTTATATCGAAATTGCTACAACACGTCCTGAAACGATGTTTGGTGATATCGCTATTGCGGTTAATCCTAGCGATGAGAGATATACTAACTTAATTGGTAAAGAAGTAATCGTTCCATTGGTTGATCGTAAGGTTCCAATCATCACTGACCACTACGTTGATAAGGACTTTGGTACTGGTATGGTTAAGATCACACCAGCCCATGACCCTAACGACTTCTTAGTTGGTAATCGTCATGATCTACAACGAATCAATACGATGAACGCTGACGGTACTATGAACGAAAATGCTGGTAAGTATAATGGCATGGATCGTTTCGATGCTCGTAAGGCTATCGTGAAGGACCTTGAAGATGGCGACTACATGCTAAATGTTGAACCAATCGTCCACAGTGTTGGTCATTCAGAACGTTCAGATGCACAAGTAGAACCTAGATTGTCTACACAATGGTTCGTTAAGATGAAGCCACTGGCTGAATTAGCTTTGAAGAACCAAGAGGGTGACAACAAAGTAAACTTCGTTCCAGAGCGTTTCGAGGAAACATTCAAGCAATGGATGGACAATGTTCATGATTGGGTAATTTCTCGACAACTATGGTGGGGACATCAAATTCCTGCTTGGTACAATAATGACACTGGCGAGATGTATGTTGGCGAAGATGCACCAAAGGATATCGAAAACTGGACTCAAGATAATGATGTTCTTGACACCTGGTTCTCCAGTGCTCTTTGGCCATTTTCAACAATGGGTTGGCCAGATGAAAATGCAGCTGACTTCAAACGTTATTTCCCAACTGATACGTTGGTAACTGGCTATGACATCATCTTCTTCTGGGTATCAAGAATGATTTTCCAAAGTCTGGAATTCACCAAAGACCGTCCATTCGAACACGTTGTTATTCATGGATTGATTCGTGATGAACAAGGTCGTAAAATGAGTAAGTCATTGGGTAATGGTATCGATCCAATGGATGTTATTAACAAATACGGTGCTGACGCTCTTCGCTGGTTCTTGATGAATGGATCAACACCTGGTCAAGATACACGTTTTAGTTATGACAAGATGGATTCCGCTTGGAACTTCATCAACAAGATCTGGAATGCCAGTCGTTTCGTTATCATGAATCTTGATGATAATACTCCAGCTATGGACGATTTGTCTGAAGTAACTCACTACGACCTATCAGACAAGTGGATCCTTGCCAAGTTGAACAGTACTGTCAATGAAGTAAATCGTTTGATGGCCAAATTTGAATTTGGTGAAGTCGGTCGTAACTTATACAACTTCATCTGGAATGATTTTTGTGACTGGTACATCGAAATGAGTAAGGCGACACTTACTGGTGAAGATGGGGATGCTAAAGATCAAAAGAGAATGATCCTAACTTATGTTTTGGACAAGATCCTCAGATTGATGCACCCAATTATGCCATTCGTTACTGAAAAGATCTGGCTATCAATGCCTCATAACGGCAAATCAATTTCATTAGCTGCATATCCTGAAAATCATGACGAATTCAGGAACGAAAAGGCCATGAATGATATGGATATTTTGATCGACTTGATCAAATCAGTTAGAAAGATTCGTCTTGAAGCTAATGCACCGCTGTCAAAAGCAGTTGATATATTGATCAAACCTCAAAATGATGAAATTAAACAAATTGTTTTGAATAACAAAGAATACGTTGATAGATTCTTGCATCCAAAAGAATTGAAAGTTGAAACTGATCTAGAAGCACCAGCATTAGCTATGACGGCAGTTACTAACGGAACTGAAGTTTATATTCCTTTGGCAGAATTGATCGATCTTGATGAAGAAATCGCTCGTCAAGAAGAAGAAGCTGCTAAAATGGACAAAGAAATCACTCGTTTAGATAAGAAGTTATCTAACCAGAATTTCGTAGCAAAGGCACCAGAAAAGGTTGTTGCAGAACAAAAAGAAAAGTTAGCTGATTATCAAGCTAAACAAGCAAAAATTCAACAACGTATTGACCAATTAAAAGCTAATAAATAGTTGAATAAAGGGGGGAAAGACATTTATTTGTCTTCCCTTTTTTGATTGATTGGAAGGAATAGCATGCTAAGTAATTATCAAGAAGCAGTGGATTATATTCATGCACTGCCTAAATTTCATCGAACAAATAAATTAGATCGAATTAAATCGGCACTCACTAAGTTAGGTGATCCGCAAAACGACTATTCTACGATACACGTGACGGGCACCAATGGTAAGGGTAGCGTTTGTAATTATTTGTCCAACTTATTGGAAGCGAGTGGACAAAAGGTAGGGATGTTCACTTCTCCGTTCATCAAGGTATTTAACGAACGGATTCAGATCAACCATCAAATGATCAGTGACCAGGATTTGTTGGAGCTAGTTAATAAAATTATCGATACTATTGGTGAGAATACACTGTCTGAATTTGAATTTGTTACTTGTCTTGGCTTCTTGTACTTCAAGGATCGAGTGGACGTAGCGATTATTGAAGTTGGTATTGGTGCCGAGCACGATAAGACTAATGTTATCAATCCAGATGTATCTGTTATTACATCTATTGCGATGGATCATGAGCAATTGATCGGACCTAGTATTCAAGATATAGCTATTGAAAAGTCTGGAATAATCAAACCAAACACACCTTTAGTTACGGGGTATTTGCAGGATGAGGTTAGAACAGTTATTTTGGATCATGCTCAAGAGATGAATAGTTCAGTTCATGAGTACGGGCATAATTTAACGATCAGCCATCTTCGTATCAAAAATTTAGAAATGAACTTTAAATTTCAAAATGTTGATGTTGAATTAACTGGAATTGAAAAAACCACGGCGATGAATGCCGCAATCGCCATTCAAACATTTATTTGTTTCCAAGAAAAGCATCATAATATTTTTGATCTGAAAGAGATAGTTCAGAAGATCGACAGCAAAAAAATTCTTGCAAGATTACAAATTGTCCAAAAAAAACCACTGATTATCCTTGATGGAGCACATAATCTAGCTGCAATTAATAATTTAATTAAATCTTTAATAACAAATGAGCCTAATAAAGATATAATTACCTTGTATGCTGGAATGAAAGATAAGGATCGAAATGATATTTTAGATTTCTTAACTAGCAACACTAAGAGAGTTTATGTAACAAGTTTGAATATGCCGCGTGCGGCAAAAGCTATTGATTATGATTTTTCAAAATATCATAATGTGACCTATGTTGAGGATCATTTCCAATTTTTAGATGATTTAACCAGTTCATTAAACAATGAGGAGATTTTATTGGTTACAGGATCTTTTTATTTGGTTTCAGAGTTAGAGCATTATTTTTCGTAATTTATTATATGATGGTAAACTTACGAGAAAGAATCACAAAAAATGGTATTAAATCACTAGATACAAAGGAACTCATTGCAGTTATATTAGGCAATGGTGTTCAAGGACAAAATGTAATTGAATTAGCTGATAAGATAGTATTTGAATCACAGAATTTGAATTTAGACATGGAACGATTGTTAACTCATAGAGGAATTGGTATAGCTCAAGCTTGTAAGATTTTAGCGGCGTTTGAGCTAGGACAGAGAAAATTAGAAGCCGATTCCCTTCTGAATCAAGTTGTTGACATGTCAGATTTAAGTCGACATTTAATAAAAAAAATCGGTAATTCACCACAAGAAAAACTAATAGCTGTTTATTTGGATAATAACTATCATGTGATAGCTGAAAAAATAATTTTTATTGGCACAATAGACGCTGCAACTGTCCATCCTAGAGATATCATTCGTGAAAGTCTTTATGTTTCCGCCACTCAGATCGTGATTGCACATAATCATCCGAGTGGTAGGAGGCAACCATCCGAAAATGATAAAAATTTTTCTTTAAGGTTATTGAAATGTTGCCAGCTAATGGGAATAAACTTGATCGACCATCTCATTGTTGCCAAAAATTCCTATTCAAGTATGAAATTACAAAAATTTATTTAGGTATGTCATTGGACTACTTTAAATTGACCTTTTGTATGATATAATTTTGGGTAGCGTAAAATGTGGTGTGTACTTTAAAGGAGAGAATATAAATTGTTTGGTATTGGATCAAAAAAATTAGGTATAGACTTGGGAACTGCTAATACTCTTGTTTATGCTGAAGGTAAAGGCATCGTTTTAAACGAGCCATCAGTCGTTGCAAAGAACAATAATACTGGAGATATCGTTGCTGTTGGTTCCGATGCTCGTGAGATGATCGGTCGTACACCAGGTAGTATTTCAGCCATTCGTCCTATGAGAGATGGTGTTATTGCTGATTACGATACAACAGCTGCAATGATGAAATACTTCATCGAAAAAGCTGCTGGAAACTCAAAACCATCAGTTATGGTTTGTGTGCCAAGTGGCGTTACTGAAGTTGAAAAGAGAGCTGTCATTGAAGCTACTCAGCATGCGGGTGCTAGAGAAGCTTATGTGATCGAAGAACCATTTGCTGCAGCTATCGGTGCTGGACTTCCAGTTATGGATCCAACAGGTAACATGGTCGTAGATATCGGTGGTGGTACTACTGATGTTGCTACTATTTCACTTGGTGGTATCGTTTCATCACGTTCGATTCGAGTTGCCGGTGATAAGTTTGATGAGTCTATCTCAGCTTATATTAAGACTAACTTTAACCTACAAATCGGTGAAAGAACTGCTGAAGATGTTAAAATTCAAGTTGGTTCAGCCTCAATCGAGAAGGCTAAGGAACTTGAAACCATGCAAATTCGTGGTAGAGACTTAGTTACAGGTCTGCCAAAGACCATTCAATTGACCGGTGAAGACATTGCCACGGCTATTCATGAAGATGTTCAAGAAATCATTGAAACTATCAAAGAAACTCTTGAAGAAACATCTCCCGAAATCGCAGCCGATGTAATTGATCACGGTATTGTACTTACTGGTGGTGGAGCATTGTTACATCATTTGCCAGAAGTAATTTCTGAAGCAACTGGAGTACCTGTATTCATTGCTCAAGACCCACTAGATTGTGTAGCCATCGGTACTGGAGAATCACTTAAAAATATCGATGTAATGCGTCGTCAAAAATAAGCGGGTTTAACCCGTTTTTTTTGTTTACTGTAGGAGGAAGCAATGCAAAAGTTTTTTTCAAACAAAAAGTTAATTATTCTAATGGTAATTCTTATCGTGACTTTTGGACTTTTAGCGGTAACTGTAAATATTCGAGACAACAAAGAGACTCCTCCTGCCGTTCAGCAAGTAGGGAATGATGTTGTCAGTATCGTTGGTGGAGTATTTGCGTATCCAACTAATGCTGTAAAGAATGCTTCTTCAGAGTTTTCTGACTTATACAATACGTATACAGAAAATAAGCATTTGAAGGCCAGAATCGACGACTTGGCTCAAAACCAAGTAAAACTAAAAGTTGTTCAAGACGAAAATAAAAAGTTAAAACAAGAATTGAAATTAAATAGCACACTAACAGATTATTCAACCATTAATGCGTCAGTTTTGTCACGATCACCAAGTAGTTGGCAGAGTTATTTGACGATTAATCGTGGTTCTTCTAGTGGTTTGAAGAAGAACATGCCGGTTATGTCAGGTAAGGGATTGATTGGACGTATTATTGAAGTTGATAAAGTCAGTTCTAAGGTTGAATTGATCTCAACTAATAATGAACTGAATGATAAGTTTGCCTCTGAAATTTTAGATGACAATAACAATGCCATTACTGGTGTTGTTAGTCGTTATGATAGTTCATCCGGTAAGTTGGTTATGGAAAATGTCAACTCAACTAAAGGTATCAAAAAAGGTCAACGAATTATTACCTCTGGATTAGGTGGTAGAACTCCTCGAGGATTGTACATCGGTAAAGTTTATGGAATTAAAAAAGACAATTATGGTATGACTAATTCCGTATATATAACTCCAGCAGCTGAGCTAAGAAACTTTACAGTTGTGACTGTTATCAAGTCATCGGTAAGTGGTGAAAAATAATGGAAATCAAAACTCGGAAGATCGTTGGACAAGTCATATTTTTGCTGCTGACATTTTATCTGGACGGTCTAGTGAAGTGGGCTTTCTTAAACAATATGAACACTGGCGATTTCATGATATTGCCACAAGTCATGTTGATGGCGATCGTATTACTAACAATGAGGATAGATAATCGTCGTCATATTTTAATATACGGTATAGTGTTTGGTTTGATGTATGATTCGTACTATTACGGCATCATTGGACTGTATACCATACTTTTACCACTTATGATGGTGGGTATCGATCACTTCAAATACTTGTTTGTAAAAGCAAATATCGGTTATGAGTTATCAATTTATTTCTTGGCTCTGACATTTTTACAATCAGGGATTTATGTGTTAGAAAGATTGCTTCAACAAACTGGCACCAATACTTTAGATTTTATAACTTATGTATTAGGACCAACCTTACTTTGGAATATGATAGCTTTCTTTATTTTCTATATTCCTTTAGCAAATCTTAGTGACTGGTTGGTTAAATATAGGAGGGAAAGTAAATGAGTAACGTCACTCTTAAAGGTAGTAAAGAGGGATTTGTTGTAATCATTAATGATGAGAGTGACTTCCAACAAGCACTAAAAGACTTGAAAGAACTGATTCTTAAACAAAACATCGGATCTACTGATGATGATGTTATTCAATTTACTATCAAAACTGGTAACAGGTTACTGACTGCTGAACAGATCAAAGAAGTAAAAAAAACTTTTACTGATTATCCTCAAATTGAAATAAAAGATATTATTTCTGAGGTACAATCAAAAGTCGAAGTTTCTGAATTGTTGAAGTCTAGCAAGATGAATGTTGAAACGGGAATCGTTCGAAGTGGTCAAAAGTTGAGCTTTGAGGGAGATGTCTTGTTTTTGGGTGTGCTTCATGAGGGCGCTCAAATCAGCACTGATGGTTCGATCTACGTCTTGGGACGTGTTAACGGAATTGTTCAAGCGGGATATCCTGATAATACTAGTGCAGTTATTTTTGGTGATTTGAGAAATGCCGCGCAGTTACGTATCGCGGATGTTATTGAGATCATCACGGATGATAATTCTGATAAATTACAAAGTCATCAGTTTGCTTACATTGATGACATGCATTCAATCAGCTTAGATGATTTGGAAGATTACAAAGAGGTCATGAGTAATTCTAGAAAAGGGACGGTTTAGTTATGGGGATATCTATTGTTATAACGTCTGGTAAAGGCGGCGTTGGCAAAACTACAACTACCGCTAATATTAGTTCCGTCTTAGCAAGTCTTGGGAAAAAAGTCTGTATGGTGGATCTTGATATTGGACTTAGAAATTTAGATGCTGTCTTGGGTTTAACGAATCGCATTGTTTATGACATTGTTGATGTAGCTCAAAACAGAGTGGTTTTATCACAAGCATTAGTTCGTGATCCTAGATTTGAAGACAATTTGTATTTATTAGCGGCTTCACAATTTGCGGACAAGTATGTACTGGATCAAGATTCAGTGAGAAGGATCATTACTTATTTAAAGCAGAGATTTGATTTTGTTATGATCGATTGTCCAGCGGGAATTGAATACGGCTTCCAAAATGCTGTTACAGTCGCCGATGGGGCGATTGTCGTCACAAACCCTGAACTCGCATCCGTCAGTGACGCTGATAGAGTGGTTGGAATCCTAGAAAGCATGAACATGCCGATAACTCCACATTTGATCATCAATCGTGTTCGTAAGAATATGATCAACGAAGGAACTTCGATGCGAATCGACGATATTGTTAATCACTTGCGGATACCATTATTAGGCGTCGTTGTCGATGAAGATGAAGTTATTGCAGCATCTAATTCGGGTAGAACAGTTATTTCTGATAAGCACAGTGATGCCGGTCATAGTTATCGGAATATAGCTCATCGAATGTTAGGTGAGAATATTCCGTTAGATATGTTCAATGATCAAAAAAAGACTGGTTTTTTCAGCAGAGTATTTGGTAGAAAAAAATAATAATGGTATAATGCTGTTAAATTAAATAGTCAACACAGGGGGAGCCTTTGGCTGAGAGTGATTAAAATCAGACCCTTTAAACCTGTTATGCTAATACATGCGTAGGAATAGTGTTGTTCAAGTAAACAAAAACTCGAACTCTCTTGTGATGACTTAATCAGAAGGGAGTTTTTTGTGTGGCAAAAGCATTATCAAGAAACAATAATTTAGTAGTATTGACGGAGGGAGCGATTATCGTCGCGGCCGCTCAGGCTTTATCCTTCGTACCGCATGATTTGGGAGTTTCTTCAATCCAAGTTGAATATGGATTGATTCCCATGGCGGTCTATGCATTAAGAAGAGGACTAAAGCCAGGATTACTTGCAGGCTTGGTCTGGGGATTGCTAGATTTGCTTCTCAAAGGTTTTAGTAGTGGGGGATTTTTAAATCCACTGCAAGGATTAGTAGAATATCCATTAGCCTTTGCGGCAGTTGGTTTAGTTGGACTAGGTAGTTATCGTGTCAAACGCCAGATTGAGAATGACAAAAGTACATTAGGTTTGATCATCTTTTATTCCAGTATTGGATTCTTAGTCAAATACTTCTTGCACTTCATTGCTGGTGGTATTTACTGGGGTGCATATGCACCAAAGACGATGAACCCGTGGATTTATTCATTGGTCATCAATGGTGGTAGTTTCATCGCCAACATGATCATGTTGCTAGTAATATTGGTATTCTTGAATCGAGTATTCAAGAGATTCATTATTACGAGAGACTAAAAAAAGAGTGTGTAAGCAGGGATTTCATTCCCCACTTGCACACTCTTTTTTTTGTTATATAAAGCTCATTAATGATTCTAGGATAACTCCACCAATTGTAACTAAAATCATCAACCAGACAACAACTTGAGTAATTTTAGTTAAAGTGCTCTTAGGCTTTTTTTCGTCGTTCAAACGTTCCACCACCCAGTTAATATATATGTGAAATATTACTTCAGATAGGATAAATATGCAACATTTGTAGCCAAAAAATCATCAATAATAGAAAGTCCCCCACCATGATATATGCTGATAAATCAACTAATAAAACGTTTTAAATATATCAGTGTCATTTTTCACAATATCAAGTGGTTAATTGTGGTGATTTGTGGTAAATTAAGAAGTGTTAAATGATTGAGGTGAACTGTGGATGTTTATGGGAGAGTTTCATCACACCATTGATGATAAAGGCCGAATAATTATTCCCGCCAAATTCCGAAAGGAAATTGGTGATACCTTTGTGCTTACTCGTGGTATGGATGGATGCCTATTTGGATACTCCATGGATCAATGGGATAAACTTGAAGCTCAACTAGACAAGTTGCCCTTAACAAAAAAAGATGCACGTGCCTTTACTAGATTTTTTTATTCCGCTGCTGGCGAAATGGAATTCGACAAGCAAGGTCGTGTTAATTTATCCTCATCATTGATAGAATTTGCTAAATTAAAAAAGAACTGCGTGGTAGTTGGTGTGTCTGACCGAATCGAGATTTGGGATGAAGAAAGATGGAATGAGTTCAGCCAACAAGCCGAAGACAATTTTGAAGAGATATCGGAGAAAATGACAGATTTTGACTTCTAATGACTTTGTACATAAGACAGTATTATTAAAAGAAACCGTTGATGAGGTTAATCCCAGAGACAATGCCGTTTTTGTGGATGCTACTTTTGGTCGTGGTGGACATACTAAGGAACTTTTGAGCCGTATCAATAATAGTACTGTTTATGCTTTCGATCGTGATGAAGCCGCTATTAAAACGGGTGAACAAATTCAAAACGATCCCGAGGTCATAGGTACTAATAAATTGATACTGATTCGTGATAACTTTGAAAATATGCAGCCAAGATTAAATGACTTAGGAATAACTGAAGTCGATGGAATAGTTTATGATCTTGGTGTTTCTTCACCACAGTTTGATGATGCTGTTCGAGGCTTTAGTTATAAGAAAGAAGCCAGGCTAGATATGAGAATGGATCAACGTCAGGAATTAGACGCTGAAAAAATTGTCAATGACTGGTCCTATAACGAATTAGTAAGTATTTTTTATAAATATAGTGATGAAAAATTTTCGAAACAGATTGCTCGTTCAATTGAACGCATCAGAGCGGATCATCGGATAACATCCACACTGGAACTGGCTGATATAGTTAAAAATGCCATTCCTGCCGCAAGACGCCGTACTGGCGGGCATCCAGCCAAGAGAATTTTTCAAGCTATCAGAATTGCTGTTAATGATGAGCTTGGATCACTTGAGCAATCGTTGGCACAAGCAATTCAATTGTTAGCTCCGAATGGAAGAATCAGTGTCATTACTTTCCAATCAAAAGAAGACAGAATTGTAAAACATATTTTCAAAGAAAATTCAGAAGTTGATCTTCCTAGAGGTTTACCCGTAGTTCCAGATGACTTGAAGCCATTGTTAAAGCAAATTACAAGAAAACCAATTTTACCTAGTAAAGATGAATTAGAAAATAATAATCGTGCACATAGTGCCAAGTTACGTGTTGTCGAGAAGATTTAATTATGGAGAAAATTTATTATGAGAGAAAGTACAGCTAGAAATCTACCAAATTATGAAACAGAACAAACACAAACTAATCCAGCTGCTGCACCTAAGCCTGCGACTCATAAAGTAGCCCTTTCTAAATTAGAAACATCATTAGTTGTTGGACTAGGCCTTTTAACGTTGGCATTAATGGTTATGCTAGTTAGTATTAAGGTTTCTATGACTTCCGCTCAAAATGAATTGGATCATATCTCAACACAAATAACAGAAACAAATACAAACAACGTAAACTTACGTCAAGAGATTTCAGAGATGACGAGCTTTGATCGTTTATCATCTTTTGCTAAAAAACACAATCTAAAAATGAGCAACAAAAGCGTAAGGAACGTATCGAAATGAAATTTAGAAAAATTTTTAAAAATAAGGCAAGACGCAATCGCTATATCGTTGGTTTAATAATTATGATTGCATCTGCCCTTTTTTTGATTGTTTGCATATATCGATTAACGTCGATATCTACTCGTAAAGAATTTGATGGGGTCAACCTTGAACAACGTACGAAAATGAAATATGAACGGTCGTCAATAGTTAACGCCAAACGTGGCGATGTTTTAGATGCCAACGGTGATATGATTGCCGGAGATTCTACGATTTACAATATTTATGCTATTTTATCTAAGAAATCTAAGACTAGCGACGGAAAGGCAAACTATGTAACTGATAAGTCGAAGGTCGCTGAGACTTTGAGCAAGTATTTGCCACTCTCCAAAAAGGAGATTTTGAAATATTTAAATCCTGAAGATAAAAAAACGTACCAAGTTGAATTCGGGCAAGCAGGTCGCGGTCTGTCAATTGAGATGAAGAATAAAATTGAAAGTAAGAAATTGACGGGTATAGACTTTGTTGAGTTACCATCAAGATCTTATCCGAACGGTATTTTTGCTACTAATTTGGTTGGTATTACTAAGGCTGATAACGCAAATGACATTAATAGTAATATTAGTGGCGTTATGGGTGTTGAAAAATATTTCAATAAATTACTAACTGGGAAGAACGGTAAAAGGATCAAAAAAGTTGATTCCAATGGAAATGAATTGCCCGGGTCGCAAATAATTGAAAAAAGTTCAGTCGACGGTTCGAATATTTACTTGACCTTGAATAGTAGAATTCAACAGTATGCTGAGATCTTGGCCCAAAATGTGGAGGACAATTATGCCCCTAAGAATCTTCAGATCTTAGTAATGAATGCCAAAACGGGTGCGATTGAAGCTGCTACTCAACGACCAACTTTCAATCCTACTACTGGTAAGGGATTGACCGATAGTTGGCGTGACACTTTAGTTGAAGATCAATATGAACCGGGATCGGTCATGAAAATTCTAACGTTATCTGCAGCGATTGATTCTGGCAACTACAACGCAAATGAATTGTACAAATCCGGATCAGTTGAAGTTGGTGGCAGGACGGTCAGCGATTGGAATAATGCTGGTTGGGGATATATCCCTATTTCCGAGGCCTTCCCACGTTCATCGAACGTTGGAATGGTTAATTTGGAAGAAAAAATGGGTTCGAAAACTTGGATGAACTATATGAAAAAATTCCATATCGGTGATAAAACCGGTGTAGATCTTCCAGGCGAGGTCTCAGGAAGCATCTCTTATCAACATGAGAGTGATCAGGCTATGACTTCATTTGGTCAGAGTGTGAACGTCAATGCAATGCAAATGTTACAGGCCTTTTCAGCTATTGCTAATGATGGTCAGATGATCAAGCCACAAATCATTCAAAAAATCGTTGATCCTACAACGGGTAAGACGACTAAGAAGTACAAACGTACCGTAGTAGGGACTCCGATCAAAGCAAGTACGGCTAAAAAAGTGCAAAAGGCGATGCGTCAAGTCGTTACTAAGGATTATGGTACTGGTATAGTCTATAATATCCCAAACGTCAAAGTTGGAGTTAAAACTGGTACGGCTCAAATTGCGTCACCAAGTGGTGGTTATTTGACAGGAAATAACAATTATATTTTCTCAGTTGCAGGAATGATACCGTATAATGATCCGAATTACATAGTGTATATCACAATGCAACAACCTCAACAGATGACAGAATCACCAGAAAAAATCCTGTCGGAAGTATTTAATCCGTTAGTTAAACGATTAGTCAGCCAAGGTAAGGAAGCAACTAGTACCGCCGATGCAGGCAATCAATATGTAAGTATTCCAAGTTTGCTGAATGACACTACTGAACAAGCTACTAAGGAAATTAAAAAAATGGGCTTACAAACTGGTATCATTGGTACTGGGAGTAAAGTTGTCCAACAACTTCCTGCCAGTGGAGAAAAAGTTATGCCTGGCCAAAGAATCGTCTTACTAACTAATGGAGCGATGACCATGCCAGACTTGACTGGCTGGTCTAAGAATGATGTGATGAAATTTGCTGAAGTCACTGGTGTACAGCTTACGACCAAGGGAGATGGATATGTCACAAAACAATCCATTGAAAAGGGCCACGTGATTAGTGACAGTGGTAAAATTGAGGTTACATTAAAAAATAAATAAATCTTTAAATGATTAAGGGGATTTTTATGGAATTAAGTAATATTGTTATAGATATCGCTAGTGCCGCAGCAATCGTTGCTATATTAATGCCCTTTCTTATTGGCTATCTAATAGCACATAAGGAAGGTCAGTCAATTCGTGAAGAAGGACCAAAGTGGCACGAAAAAAAATCAGGTACACCTACGATGGGTGGTATTTTAATAATATTAGCAACAGCTGTTACAAGTCTTTGGGTCGGAGCTTGGCAAGGGCAACTGACTCACTCACTACTAATCACAACTTTTGTTATTTTTATTTATGGTTGTATCGGATTTATTGATGACTTCATCAAAGTCTTTAAGAAGCGCAATCTTGGTTTGAAAGCATTGCAAAAATTGATTTTACAAATAATCGTTGCTGCGATTTTTCTATTAGTGTATAACAACGATCAATTACCGATGAATTTTTCCATTCCGGGGTTGTTTTCAATTGATTCAGCCGTAATTTTTGTTTCATTTACTATTTTTTGGCTAGTAGGATTCTCAAACGCAACTAATTTAACTGATGGACTTGATGGCCTACTGGGTGGTTTAGGAACTATCTCTTATGCAACCTATGGTTATATTTCCCTATATCAGAACCGAATCGATCTAGCCATTATCTGTTTTGCCGTTGTCGGTGCTCTGTTGGCATTTTTAGTATTTAATCACAAACCTGCAAAAATCTTTATGGGGGATGTTGGTTCACTTGCTTTAGGTGCTGGTTTAGCAGCAATATCGATTTTATTAGGTAGATACTGGTCATTACTATTGATCGGCTTGGTTTATGTTGTTGAAACAGCCAGCGTGATGTTACAGGTCTTCTCATTCAAAGTCTTCCATCGAAGAATCTTCAAGATGACACCGATTCACCATCACTTTGAAATACTTGGTTGGAATGAATGGAAAGTGGATATCGTATTTTGGATCGTAGGAATTATTTGTTCAGGAATCTATTTAATCTTATTTATGTAGGAAGTCAGTTATGAAAACAGAAAGTGAATATTCAAATAAAAAAATATTAGTGTTAGGGCTTGCAAAAAGCGGTTACGCAGTCGCAAAATTACTAGACAAAATCAACTCTGAAGTAACAGTTGTTGACTCAAATCCTCTTGAAGGTAACGATGAGGCTCAACAACTTATTGATGACGGTTTCAAAGTGATAACCGGTAGCAATGATGCTGAATTAGTCGATACTTCTTATGACTTTGTCGTGAAAAATCCCGGAATCCCTTATTCCAATGAATTGATCAAACATGCGCAAGAAATTGGTGTGCCTGTGATAACAGAACCTGAAATTGCTTATAGTTGTTCTGATGCGACGATGGTTGCTGTTACAGGAACAAATGGTAAAACGACCGTAACAACGTTGATTCAATTGATGCTTGCTCATTCGGATAAGTTTGCCAAATCATATTATGCTGGTAACATAGGTATACCAATTTCAGATGTGATTCAAAAGGCAACTGCAAAAGATGTTGTTGTAACTGAACTTTCAAGTTTTCAATTAGAAGGAACGATCGACTTACATCCACATGTAGCCGTATTGAATAACATATATTCTACTCATTTGGATTTTCACGGAACACGCGAAAATTATATTAAAGCTAAGATGCATATTACTAAAAACCAAACTAACGACGATATCTTCGTGGTCAATTGGAACACTGAAGAATGGCGTGATTTGGCAAAGCAATCCAAAGCTATTATCAAACCATTTTCAGATGAACAAGAACTAACCGATGGAGCATATGCGAAGGATGACAAGATTTATTACAACCAAGAATTCGTAATGGATGCAGATGATATTCAAGTTCCCGGTGAACACAATGTTCAAAATGCTCTAGCAGCCATCAACGTTGCTAAGTTGTTCAACGTAAGTAATGCGGACATTATTGAAGTCTTGACGTCATTCAGAGGTGTTAAACACCGTATACAGTACGTAGATAAGTTAAATGGCAGAAAGTTCTATAATGATTCAAAGGCTACGAATACTGAAGCAACTATCGTTGCCTTGAGTGCATTTAAACAACCAATCGTCTTGATTGCTGGTGGATTGGATCGTGGTAATGGGTTCGATGAATTAGTTCCGTATTTGAAGGGAAAAGTCAAAAATATCATTCTCTATGGTCAAACTGCTGATAAGATGGTAGATGCAGCTGAAAAGGCTAAAATTAGCAATATCACAAAAGTAGATAATCTAAAAGAAGCTGTTCCAGAGGCTTATCGTCAAAGTAGTGAGGGAGAGGTTATTTTACTTTCACCTGCTGCAGCAAGTTGGGATCAATTCGATACCTTCGAACAACGCGGAGACCAATATATTGATGAGGTCGAAGCATTAAAAGGAGAAAATTAATGAGTAAACTACGAGTTATAGTCTCCGGTGGTGGTACTGGTGGTCATATCTATCCTGCAATGGCATTAATCAAGCGTTTAAAGGAACGTGAGATGATTGATGATGTTTTATACGTTGGTACCGAAAAGGGACTAGAGAGCAAAATAGTCAAGCAAGCGGGCATCCAGTTTGAAACAATCGAAATTAAAGGATTCAAACGGAAATTGACATTTGAAAATGTCAAGGTCATGCAGTTATTCTTATCTAGTGTGGGTAAGTCTAAAAAGATCGTTAGGGATTTTAAACCCGATATTGTCATTGGAACAGGCGGATATGTTTCCAGTGCGGTAGTCTATGCGGCTCATCGCTTACACGTACCAACTATTATCCACGAGCAGAATTCTATTGCTGGAGTTACCAATAAATTTTTAGGACATTTTGTTGATCGAATTGCTATCGCCTTCAAGGAAGCACAAGATCAATTTTCAGAAAAACGAAAAATTGTCTTTACTGGTAATCCTCGCGCTCAAGAGGCAGTCGGAATTCAACCCAATGACCGTTTGAGGGAATTTGATTTGAAACCCGGCATACCGACCGTGATGATATTCGGAGGTTCGCGTGGTGCCACACCGATCAATAAGGCAGCAATCAGTGCTCTGAATGATTTTTCCAATGCAGACTATCAAGTGCTATTCGTCACCGGCCGAGTACATTATGACGATGTAATTAAAAAAATTGACGAAAGTCTCCGAAACAGCGAAAATATCTCTGTATTACCATATATCGACAATATGCCTGAGATTTTGCCGGATATTAATTTGATAGTTGGTAGAAGTGGAGCAACAAGCATTGCAGAGATCACAGCGTTAGGAATTCCATCGATTTTCATTCCTAGTCCATATGTCACACATGATCATCAGACTAAGAATGCGATGTCGGTTGCGAAAAATGGTGCTGCAAAGGTAATACCAGAATCGGAATTGACAGCTGAAGGGTTGTTTAAAGAAATAAATAAGATTATGAGTAACAAGGACATTCAAGAGCAAATGTCAGAAGCATCAAAGAAAGCCGGAGTACCAGATGCTTCTGATCGATTGATCAAAGTTATGACTAGTCTAGTAAATAAATGATGTTGAGGTTTTGCAATGGCAAAGAAAAGGAAAAGTAATGTTAAGAATATAGTTATTTTTTTCATCGCCATTGTTATTATCTTCATAGCATATCTGGGGTCACCTCTGAGCAAAGTTCGTAATATCACCGTTACAGGAGTTAACGATCTAGGTGCACAACAGGTGATCGATGCAACTAAGATAAACGATAATAAATTATTGATGAGCGTTTTCTTCGAAAAGAAATCGATCATCAAGCGCACTGAAAAAAAGTTGCCCTCTGTTAAAAACGTCTCGTTTGGAACTAATAATTTGCGAGATTTAACAATACACGTAACTGAGTATCAGACACTGGGCTTGATTTATAAAAAAGGTTATTATTATCGGATAATTGACGATGGACGAATTATTGACCAAAAATTAAAGGCACCCATCGGTAATTATCCGATATATAGCGGATTTAATAGTAATAATAAACTAAAAAAAATATCAAATATATATAAAGAATTAAATGATAATGTTAAAACTAATGTTTCGGAATTTTATAATTCCCCAACTAAATTGAATCCATATCGTATCAAAATTGATATGAATGATGGCAACAAGGTTGTGGCGGATATCCGGACCGTTCAGGCAAAAATGAAGTATTATCCGGGTATCGCTTCACAGATGAAACAGAAAGGTGTCATCAATCTTGAAGTAGGTGCGTATTCTTATCCATTTAAAGATAAGAAATAGGTTTAATATACTCATTTTTGTGTTAAAATTTTCTAATGAATAGATTTTTTTTCTAGGTAAGGGAGGCTGCCACGATTAATGGACAATTCTGAATTTTTTGTAGGTCTAGACATAGGTACCAATTCAATCAAAGTAGTGGTTGCTGAATCGTCAGGAGACAAAGTAAGTGTCGTTGGCGTTGGAAGCGAGAGATCTGAAGGGGTCAACCGTGGCGTTATAGTCGATATCGACAAAGCCGCAGGTGCGATTCAAAAGGCTATTAAGAAGGCTGAGACTCAGGCAAATATAACGATCCGTGACGTTGTAGTGGCAATATCCGCTAACATGTTACAAATCGAAAAATGTCAGGGTATGATCGCCGTTGGTACTGAATCAAAAGAGATAAACGAAAACGATGTAAGACAAGTTATGGCAGCAGCCATGGTTCAAAACTTACCTAGTGAACGTGAAGTAGTTTCATTGATTCCAAAGCAGTTTTCAGTAGACGGATTCAACAACATTCGTGACCCAAGAGGTATGATCGGCGTCCGTTTGGAGATGAAGGGTCTAATTTATACTGCTCCAAAAACTATTGTTCATAACACTAAAAAAGCTATCCAACAAGCGGGATTAAATATTACTCATAAAGTCATATCACCGATGGCATTAAGCCAAGTTGTACTAGACGACGGCGAAAGTGATTTTGGTGCGGTGATTATTGATATGGGTGCTGGCCAGACAACAGCTTCAGTCGTGCATGATAATAATTTAAAACTTTCAACAGTTGATTTTGAAGGTGGCGATTACGTTACGCACGATATTTCAGTAGTCTTGAATACGACTATCGAAAATGCTAATCAGCTAAAACTCTATTATGGTAACGCTGATTCAACAGATGCTTCAACCGAAGAAAATGTTAGCGTTGAAGTAGTCGGTCAAAACGAACCTGAAGCAATATCTGAAGAGTATTTAGCAGAAATAATCGAAGCTAGATTAGAACAGATTTTTACTAGATTAAAGGATCCGCTAGAAGATGCAGGTGCACTATCATTACCCGGGGGAATTGTATTAACTGGTGGTGTGTCTGCCACTCCTAACATTGAAAAACTTGTTAGACAAGCTTTCAACGTCAAGGTCAAGAGCTATGTGCCATCACAAATGGGAATGCGTCATCCGTCGTATTCATTAGGTCTAGGGTTGGTTACATACGCATCCAGATTAAATGATATTGGAATTATTGCTGATAACGTAGTAAACGGTGCAGCTATTAGCTTGAAAAAATCAGCTCCCCAACAACAAACAGTACAGAAACAACCGAAAGTTCAACCAGAACCAAAGGCGCCTGAAGTGGAAACCGAGCCTAAAGAAACGGCTCAAGAACCTCGTCCTAAAAAAGGTAAAAAGCCTTCCAAATTTAAGGATTTCTGGAGCAAATTTTTCGATTAAACATTAATTATTAATATAAAAGTAAAAGTAGTAGGAGGAACTCCTTAATGGAATATTCATTGGATTCAAATAACAATACGGGAGCAGTTATTAAAGTTATTGGTGTTGGTGGCGCAGGTGGGAATGCCGTTAACCGCATGGTTGATTCTGGTATTAAAGGTGTGCAATTCATCGCCGCTAATACCGATGTGCAAGCACTTGAAAGCTCACAAGCCGAAACAAAAATACAATTAGGTCCTAAACTAACAAGAGGTTTAGGCGCTGGTTCAAATCCAGAAATTGGTCAAAAGGCTGCTCAAGAAAGCGAAGAATCTATCAAGGAAGCTCTTGATGGTGCTGACATGATTTTCATAACTGCTGGAATGGGTGGTGGTACTGGTACAGGTGCTGCTCCTATTGTTGCTGGAATTGCTAAGGAAAGTGGCGCACTAACAGTTGGTGTTGTCACACGTCCATTTGCATTTGAAGGATCAAAACGTTCACGTTTTGCCGCAGATGGTATCACTGAATTGAAGAAGGATGTTGATACATTAGTTATTATTTCAAATAGTAAATTATTGGAAATTGTTGATAAAAAGACACCTATGGGTGAAGCTTTCAGTATTGCTGATGATGTTCTACGTCAAGGTGTTCAAAGTATCTCAGATTTAATTACTTCACCAGGATTCGTTAACTTGGATTTTGCTGATGTTAAGACTGTTATGTCTGACCAAGGTTCTGCTCTAATGGGTATTGGTACAGCGAATGGTGAAAACAGAATTACAGATGCTACAAACAAAGCTATTTCGTCACCATTGTTGGAAGTTTCTATCGATGGTGCTAAACAAGTATTACTTAATATCACTGGTGGCCCAGACTTATCATTATTTGAAGCACAAGATGCTGCTCAAATCGTTTCAGAACAAGCTACGTCAGATGTTAATATTATCTTCGGTACATCAATTGATGAAACCTTAGGTGATCAAGTTAAAGTTACAGTTATTGCCACAGGCGTTGAAAGTGAAGACAAGAAGAGATCTGTTCAAAAACGTCCTCAACTTAATAATCGTATGGCAACACTTGATAACGATCCAACTGATGTTCCTAAGCCAGCACCAAAGAAAAAGCCTAGTGATCCATTGGCTGATTGGGATATTAACCATGAATCAGATTCTAACAACAACGTTTCAGGTGAAAAAGGTGATTTTGAGATCTTCAGAAAACCTGAAACAATTGACTTGAATGATGATGACGATGATTCAACTCCTCCAATTTTTAAACGCAGAAATAATAAATAATCCAAAAGTTAAACTTAGAAGGAGATCTTAATATGGCTTTTGAAAAATTAGGTAATTTCTTTGGAATCAACGATGAAGACGACTTTGATGAATCAGAAAATGTAGAATCATCGACTTCTAACTATTCTGGTAATGAGAAGGTAGTTTCTATGACCGCTGCAAGTGAATCAAGACCTACTAGTAGTAAAATAGCAATTTATCAACCTAGAGTTTATTCAGATGCAAAGGTTATTGCAAAACAACTTTTAGACAACAAGGCCGTGATCGTTAATTTCAACAATATTAATGATGAGCAATCGAAGCGAATAGTCGACTTTTTGACCGGTTCGATATATGCTCTTAATGGTGAAATCAAACGTGTTGGAGATAAGATATTTTTGTGCACACCTCCAAAGTTTGAAATTGATGGAAGTATTCCTGAATTGAATGAATAAAATAGATAGGGGAATCTTATGGATCGTATTTCGTATGGTTTACCATTAATTATTAGCGGTGCTTTCCAAATATACGAGTTGATCGTGTTTGTATATTGTATTATGACATTTATACCAGCATTGTATAATTCGGCCTTTGGTCAATTCATCGCTAGGATGGTTGAACCTTTCTTCAGAGCAATTTCAAAAATCATTCCGACTAGATTTGGAATGATTGACTTTTCCCCACTGATTGCTCTAATAATTTTAGAATTAGTACAGAAAGTGGTTTTTTATATAATCTAATGACTGAAAAAGAAAATGTAAGCTTAAAAAGTGGATATTTTCGTCCAGAAGAAAAGCCCTTTATTGACAAAATGAGTGATCTATTACTAAGAACACAAACTATGTATACCCCACAGTTGACTGATTTTCTCAATCTTAGAGAACAGTTGATTTTGAATAACCTCGTTAACAAATATGATGACCTCTATGTTCATTATTTCGGAGGATTTGAAGGGGCAGAAAGAGTCAGGGGTATTATTGCTCCTGACTATTTTGTGCCAAAGGAAGCCGATTTCAAGATTTCAATGTTTGAGATCAGATACCCAGAAAAATTTGCGAATTTGCATCACGGACAAATTTTAGGAGCGCTGACTGGGTCAGGCGTCGAAAGAGACCATTTTGGAGATATAATAACTGACGGTGAAAACTGGCAATTTTTTGTTTTTGATCAAATGAAAGATTTTGTATCAGAGCAAGTGCAAAAAATTGGACCTTACAAAGTTCATTTAACTCAGAAAAATTTTAATGAACTTTTGTTGCCAAAGGACGATTCTCACGACGAAGTAATAAATGTACATTCGTTGCGACTAGATACGATTGTTGCAACAACCTATGATTTATCTAGGCAAACTGCAAAAGCTCTAGTTGAGCATGGTAAAATCCAGATCAACTGGGTCGTAAATAAAAATGCAAGTTCTTTTATTACGATCAACGATACACTCAGCGTGCGTGGATATGGTCGAGTAAGAGTCAATGACATTATGGGTAAATCTAGGGGCAACAAGTATATATTGTTCGTTAATATTATCAATAAATAAGAGGTGGAGATTATGGTATTGTCACCAATAGAAATACATGATAAAGAATTTGAAAGTAAATTCCGCGGTTACAACCGTGATCAAGTTGATAAATTTCTAAAACAGGTTTCTCAGGACTATGATCTTGCCCTGCAAAATAACGAACAATTACAAAAAGAACTAGAAGATACCAAAGAACAATTGAAGTATTTCACTGATATGCGAGATGCTTTGAATCAATCGATCATCGTTGCTCAAGACGCTGCTGATAAAGTAAAAACTAATGCTGAACAAGAGGCACAGATCATTGTTGAAGAGTCTCAAAAGAAGGCACGTGAATTATTGGATCAATCGACAGCAAAGTCCAATCAGATTCTCGAAGATGCTTCTAGCAAGGCTCGTCAGGTAACCATTGAAACTGACGATCTGAAGAAAAAGTCGGCTGATTACAGACGTGGCTTGCAGGAGATTTTACGCCAACAATTAAACATGATCCAAAGTCCGGAGTGGGAGCAACTTTCAAAGGACACTTCCACTGACGACTTGAAGCAACGAGTGGGAATGCAAGATAATCAGGATAGTTATGACCAAAATACAAATAATAATCAAAATAATAACGAAGATACAAATAATTTTGATTCAAGTAATGTTGATACCACGGGGAATAACTATGAAAATGAGCAGTCAGATTATGAAAATTCGCAAGATACCATTCCCAACGATGAACAAATGAACTATAATAACAATATTCCCGATGAGGAGCCTGCAGATCCGTATACAGTTAGTCATGAACAAAATGCTCCAACTTTTAATTTTGCTGATGACGAATCTGACGACGCGGTTCCTGATGATAATGGGGAATCTAATAATTAAGAGAATAAGTGCTTTATAAAACATTTTTCAGCGAGCTAACGTATGGTGTGAGGTTAGTAAAATAATTTATTTAGTATATCGACTCTTAAACAATTTTATAATCATTTACCAATAGGTGGTATAACGAAGAACTCGTCCTAGAATTGGATGGGTTCTTTTTAATTTCAAAAAGGGGTGGAAGAATGAAAGTCAAAGACACACTTAACTTAGGAAAAACAAAGTTCCCAATGCGTGGTAACTTACCTAACAAAGAAGCAGAATGGCAAAAAGCCTGGGAAGAAAATAAAATTTATGAAAAGCGCCAAAAATTAAATGAAGGTAAACCAACATTCGAATTATTGGATGGCCCTCCATTTGCTAATGGTGACATTCATATGGGACACGCCCTGAATAAGGTTTCAAAGGATATTATCGTTCGTTATCATTCGATGAACGGATTCCGCTCACCATACATCCCTGGTTGGGATACTCATGGTCTGCCAATCGAACAACAATTAGCTAAAAAAGGTGTTAAACGTAAGGAAATCGGCATGTCAGAATATCGTAAGATGTGTCTTGACTTTGCTGAAGGTGAAATCAAAAAGCAAATGGCTGGATTCAAACGTCTAGGTGTTTCAGCTGATTGGGATCATCCATATATTACTTATCAACCTGAATTTGAAAAAGAAGAAGTTAAAGTTTTTGGTGAAATGGTCAACAAGGGTTATATCTATCGTGGTAAAAAACCTGTTTATTGGTCACCATCATCTGAATCAACTCTTGCTGAAGCAGAAATCGAATATAAGGATGTTAAATCAGCTTCGATCTATGTTGCATTTAAAGTCCGTGATGGTAAGGGTCTACTTGACGATGATACATCGTTCATTATTTGGACCACTACTCCTTGGACAATGCCATCTAACAAGGCTATCTGTGTGAACCCTAAGTATGACTATGCATTAGTTAATGCTGATGGTAAAAAATACGTCGTTGCTGAAGAACGTATCAGTTTCTTACAAGAAAAACTAGGCTGGGAAAATGTTGAAACTCTTAAAACATTCAAGGGTTCTGAACTTGAAGGTCTAACCGCAACTCATCCATTCTATGATCAAGCATCACTATTGATCCTTGGTAACCACGTTACATTAGATGATGGTACTGGATTAGTTCATACTGCTCCTGGATTTGGTGCTGATGACTTTGTTGTCGGTATGAAATACAAATTACCTATTTTCTCACCAATTGATGAACACGGCTGCTTTACAGATGAAGTCCCTGAATACAAGGGTGTTTTCTATGACGATGCCAATAAAATGATCACTGACCGTATGAGTGAGAATGGCTCATTGCTAAAACTTGAATTCTTCACTCATAGTTATCCACATGATTGGCGTACTAAGAAACCTGTTATTTTCCGTGCCACACCACAGTGGTTTGCATCAATCGACAAATTTAGACCACAATTATTATCTGAGCTTGAAAAAGTAAGTTTCATTCCTGATTGGGGTAAAACTCGTTTGTACAACATGATTCGTGACCGTGGTGATTGGGTTATCTCAAGACAACGTGCTTGGGGTGTTCCACTTCCAATTTTCTACGCTGAAAATGGCGAACCTATCATGACTAAAGAAATTATCGACCACGTTGCCGATTTGTTTGGTAAATATGGTTCGAACGTATGGTTCGAACGTGACGCAAAGGATCTGCTTCCAGAAGGATATACTAATCCGGCTAGTCCTAATGGTAAGTTCACTAAAGAAACAGATATCATGGACGTTTGGTTCGATTCAGGAACAGCTCACGCTGGTGTTGCTAAGTTACGTGATAATTTGCAATTCCCAGCCGACTTAGTGCTTGAAGGTTCCGACCAATATCGTGGGTGGTTCAATTCATTGTTGATCACATCAGTTGCTGCCTTTGGTGTTGCTCCATACAAGGCTATCCTTTCGCAAGGATTCACATTGGATAAGAATGGCGTTAAGATGAGTAAGTCACTTGGTAATGTTATCGCCCCAGCAGATATCGAAAGACAATTCGGTGCAGAAATCATCCGCCTCTGGGTCGCTTCAGTTGATTCTAGTTCTGATGTTCAAGTATCAGTTGACTCATTCAAACAAGTTTCAGAAACATATCGTAAGATTCGTAATACTATTAGATTCATGCTTGCTAATACAGCTGACTATGATCCTAAGACTAATCGCGTCGCATATGAAGACCTTCGCCCAGAAGATCAATAT
Organism: Companilactobacillus sp. y65-5; assembly: GCF_057541095.1. NCBI lineage: Bacteria > Bacillati > Bacillota > Bacilli > Lactobacillales > Lactobacillaceae > Companilactobacillus > Companilactobacillus sp. y65-5. Next base: position 419,511 of record NZ_BAAJOA010000001.1, on the reverse strand, counting down.
ATTGCAGTGAAGTTGAATGACTTAGTTCAAGACTTACACGATGAATATGATGGTTATGATTTTGCCGATGTAACTAAGAACGTTGTTCGTTTCATTACTAATGATCTATCAACATTCTATCTAGACTTTGCAAAAGACGTTGTTTATATCGATTCTGAGGATTCACACGCTCGTCGTTCAATGCAAACTGTAATCTATGATGCTGTGGTTAAAATTGCCAAGTTGATGACACCAATTTTGCCACACACTATGGAACAAGTATGGGAATACTTAAAAGAACCAGAAGAGTTTATTCAATTGACTGACATGCCTGAGGTTGAAGATTTGCCAGGCTCAGATGAAATCAAAAAAGATTGGTCAGTATTTATGAACTTTAGAGACAATGTTCTCAAGTCACTAGAAGTTGCTCGTGATAGTAAATTGATCGGTAAATCACTAGAAGCAAAAGTTACAGTTTATCCAAGTGAAGAGTTGAAAGATACTTTTGACAAGATCGACAGTAACTTCGGTCAATTACTGATTGTTTCTCAATTTAACATTAGTTCAGATGCTGCTCCTGATGAAGCTGACAAATACGAAGATTCTAGCGTATTAGTTGAACAGGCTGATGGTGAAGTATGTCAAAGATGTCGTATGATCAAGACTGATGTCGGCGAAGATTCAAACTTCCCAACATTCTGTGCTAGATGTGCTAAGATTGTTACTGAGGAATATCCTCAAACAATTGAAGAAGGTTTTGAGGGCTAATATATGTTTCAAGGAAAAATCGTTCGTTTTAATACCGATCGTGGTTTTGGATTTATAAATAATGGTGATGAGGAAATATTCTTTTTTGCTGATTCGATTCTCAATCGCGAGGACTACTTTATTAAGCCGGATTTAAATGTAGAATTTGAAGTAGCTCCTGGATTCAAAGGTCCACAAGCAGTCAATATTACTATATTAGAAGCTGAACAAGATGAAGAAAGCGCTGAATAGTGCTTTCTTTTTTATTGAAATAATTTATTTAGGAGAAACATTATGAACGAAGCAGTTAATCCCAAAAGATGGATGATACTTATTTCAGTTGGTATTTTTACGTTGATGGCAACTTTAGATGGTTCGATTGTTAACATTGCGTTACCTGTAATTAGTAAGGATTTAAATATTCCTATGAATATGGCTGTATGGATCGTGTCAGTTTATTTAGTCACGATTTGTATTTTTTTATTACTGTTTGGTAAGTTAGCCGATTCAATCGGAAAAATAAAAGTTTTCAAGATGGGTTCGATTTTATTTATTATCGGCTCGTTGATTTGTGGATTTGGTATAGATTTACCGATTCTGCTTCTTGGTCGTGTAGTTCAAGCTTTCGGTGCTTCGATGGCGATGGCGACCAATAACGGTATTATCACCCAATCGTTTCCTTTACGCGAACGAGGTTACGCCTTGGGATACATCGGTTCGTTCGTTTCCATCGGTTCTATCGCTGGTCCTGGTATTGGTGGTTTAATTTTATCGCAATTCCACTGGAGTTATATTTTTTGGATCAATTTGCCGATCGGTGCGATTGCAATGCTCTTAGGTTATTTGAATTTACCGAAGAAAGAACCTAAGAATCCTGCAAAAATTGACTATCGAGGGTTTATGGTTTACTTCGTGACAGTGATTTTATTCTTCTCAGCTATTTTTATTGGTCAATCAGTTGGGTTTGGCAATATATATATTATTTTGACTTTTATTGTCGCAATTGCTTTCTTTGTTTTATTTTTGCATCTACAAAGAATTACCGAACAACCTATGATTGAATTAAGGATTTTTAAAAATCATGATTTCACGTTGGGATTAGTAGTAGGATTTTTAATATTCGTCACTAACTTTTTCTTCAACGTAGTTTCTCCGTTTTACTTAGAAAATGCACTAGGAATGCCGGCCTCTACTGCTGGATACATCCTGATGATGTTTCCGATCGTTCAAGTGATCGTTGCACCGATTTCTGGTAAGATGTCAGCCAGTATCAATCCAATAACTCTGACTATTTCTGGTCTAGTAGTTCTAGCTATTGCTCAAATTGGATATTTATTCTTTAATGTAAATACAGCACTGTGGTTTATCTTATTATTCATCGGACTGAACGGATTGGGTAACGGTTTGTTCCAAGCACCGAATAATACGATGATCATGAGTTCTGTGGAACCCAAGGACCTAGGGATAGCTGGAGGTTTGAATGCTCTAGCACGTAACTTAGGTATGATTATTGGTGTTTCAGTCTCAACGACTATTTTGTTCCTCTCAATGAGTAACTTTTACGGTAAATCAGTTACCACATATATTGATGGGAGACCCGATATTTTTATAGATGGTATGCGTGTCACGATGTCATTTGCATTAATTATTTGTTTGATTGCTATAATTATGTCTATAATTAGATTAATAAAATCACGAGGTTTAAAGAATGAATAAAGAAGATTCGAGATATTATGAAGAAGTAGTTGCAAGTAAAAGAATGTTCGGCGGAAAGATTTTTGATGTGGAAGTTGAACAAGTTATTTTACCAAATGGAATCCCAGCTATTCGAGAATTAGTTAGGCATCACGGTGCTGTGGCTATAATTCCATTTACATCTGATGGCAAGATGATTTTTGTTCGTCAATGGCGTGAACCAATGGAACAGGAAACTTTGGAAATACCGGCTGGTAAGATCGACGAAAATGAAGGTTCTGATCTCAAAGAAGTTGCTCTACGAGAAATGAATGAGGAGTTAGGTTTAACTACCGATAATTTAGAAAAAGTGACAGTGTTTTATTCAAGTCCCGGTTATTCGGATGAAAAAATAACCATTTTTCGAGCTGATGATCTCCGTGATGTAGAGTACAAGCGTCCGTTGGATCCAGATGAATTCTTAAACGTAGAAAAATTAACGCTCGATGAAGCCAAAAAACAAATCGAAGCAGGTGTGATTTGTGATGCTAAATCTATCTACGCTGTGACATACTGGGAGTTAATGAATGCAAAGAATTAATGAGCTTTGGGATAAGTTCAAGGATGTACTACTGGACACTTTTTCAGGCAATAAAAAAAACGCTTCTCAGAGTTCAGTCATGACTGCGGAAGAAGCAGAAGAACAACAGCGAAAAATTCGTGATCAAGAGCGTAAAAATGTCGAAGAGAAATATCGTAGAGAGCATCCTGATCAAATAGAACAAGAAAAAATCATATCTTTTGAGCATAAGACAAATCGTTTGAAAAAACATCTGAATATTGCCATCATTACAGTGTTTGGTTTAATTGTTATCGTTTTTTTAATACTATTTTTTGTCTAAAAAATAATGAGGGGTAATCAAATGAAAATTGGCGTAATCGTTCCAATGGAAGAAGAAATCAAATTACTTAGAGAATCACTAAGTGATGTAAAAAAAGAAACCGTTGCTGGCGTCGAGATCACGATCGGAACTTATAAGACACACTCAGTTTACTTGGCACAGAGTGGCATTGGTAAGGTTCAGGCGGGAATGACGGCAACGATGATCAATGATCGCTATCAACCAGATGTAGTAGTTAATACTGGCTCTGCTGGTGGTATCGGTGAGGGATTGAAAATCGGTGATGTCGTAATCTCCAGAAGACTGGCATATCATGACGTTGATGCCACTGGATTCGGATATGCTGTGGGACAATTGCCACAACAACCATTGTATTTTTATGCCGATGAAGACTACGTTGAAAAAATTGAATCTGCTGCAAAGAATACTGGGCTCGTTTCTCATACAGGATTAATTGTTACCGGAGACCAATTTATTGACTCTAAGGAAAAAATTGCTACAATTAAAAAGTCGTTCCCAGATGTTTTGGCATCTGAAATGGAGGGCGCAGCCGTGGCTCAGGTTTGTGCACAATTCAAAACACCGTTCGTTGTAATTCGCTCGATGAGTGATGTTGGAGACGAAGATGCTAGTGTTAATTTTGATGATTTTGTTATCGAAGCAGGTCGTAAATCAGTACGAATGCTATTAAATTTCTTGGATCAAGAAGTATAGAAGGGGATTTTTAAATTGGAGTTTACTTATTTAGATAATGCTGCCACGACACCAATGGCTAAGGAAGTGGTTGATGTCATTTCTGAACAAATGGCAAATAATTTTGGAAATGCTTCTGCGACTAATTATTATGGTCGAAAAGCACGTAAAGTATTGGACGAAAGTCGTCATGCGATTGCCCAAAGTCTCAATGCTAAAGATTCAGAAATCGTTTTTACAAGCGGTGGAACTGAAAGTGATAACACTGCCGTTATTTCAACGGCCTTGTCACGACAAAAACTAGGTAAACACATTATCACTACGGCTATTGAACATGAGGCTATTTTAAAACCTATGGAGTATCTAGAAAAACAAGGTTTTGATGTCACTTACCTTAAACCTAATACTCAGGGATTTGTTACAGTTGAGCAAGTCAAAGAAGCTTTGACTGATGATACTATTTTGGTCTCGATCATGTATGGGAATAATGAAACTGGTGCAAAGAATCCAATTGGTGAAATTGGTGAATTGTTAGCCGATCATCAAGCATTTTTCCATACTGATGCTGTACAGGCCTACGGTCAAGAAACGATTGACGTTAAGGCTGAGCATATCGATATGCTTTCAACATCAGCACACAAGATCAATGGTCCTAAGTTCATTGGTTTCTTATATATTAATGATGCTATTCATATTCCTTCACTTATCATGGGTGGAGATCAGGAGACGAAGCGTCGTGCTGGAACAGAAAATGTGCCAGCTATTGCGGGATTTGCGCAAGCAGTCAAACTGATCACACCTGAGGTCAAAGATGAACGTCGTAATCGTTATTTTGGCTTTAAAGAGACGATCCAACAAATATTAAAAGAAAATAATATTTCTTTTGAAGTTAATGGTCCGACTGACAAAAACGGATTGAATCACGTCTTCAATTTGTTTTTGCCAGGTGTCGACCGAGGAATACTATTAACTAGACTAGACTTGGAAGAGTACGCTGTTTCCGGCGGCTCAGCTTGTACAGCTGGCAGTCTTGAGCCATCACACGTATTAGTTGCAATGTTTGGTGAAAACAGTCCTAAGATCAACGATTCAGTACGTATTAGTTTTGGAAAAGACAATACTGAGGAAGAAATCGTTGAATTCTCACATAAATTGGTTGATATCATTAAAGACTTGACTAATTAGTAGTCATTATTCAAACTGAATTTATGAAGAAATTCACTTAGGAGGTTTTATTATGAGTAAAAAGGTACAAATTTTAGGGGATACAGAATTTTATGAACTTAGTCCTGAAATAAAAAAGTACGCATTACGTGACGTCGGTTTTCAAGAAACAAAACAAGGTAATTTCCGTCTGGAACGTCCAATCAGTGGAGATTCACCTTATGATTCACATTATATTTTAAAAGTTACGATCAATAAGGATCTGGACAACCTTAAACTTGCTACTACGGATAAGAGTGGCATGCACAATATCAATATTTTTAAGTTGAAGAATACTGAACAAGGTATCAGTAACTTACGACATTTATTAGATTTTATGATCGAAAAGAAAGTTTTAGTTAAGAGCTAAAGAGTGGAGAGGTTTTTTATGGATAATAAGAAGAAGCGTGTTGTTGTTGGAATGAGTGGAGGAGTAGATTCCTCAGTTAGTGCTCTTTTACTTAAACAACAGGGCTATGAGGTCATCGGAGTGTTCATGAAGAACTGGGATGACTCTGATGATGCAGGTGTTTGTACAGCAACTGAGGACTATGAGGATGTTGCTAAGGTAGCTAACAAGATTGGAATTCCTTACTATTCAGTTAACTTTGAGAAGGAGTATTGGGATCGTGTATTCGAATATTTCTTGGATGAGTATCGTAAGGGTAGAACTCCAAATCCTGATGTTATGTGTAACAAAGAAGTTAAGTTCAAGGCATTCTTAGACTATGCTGAGAAGTTGAACGCTGATTATATCGCTATGGGTCATTATGCACAGAGCTTCCGTGATGACAATGGTGTTGTTCACTTGCTACGTGGTGGTGATGCTAACAAGGATCAAACATATTTCTTGAGTACAGTACAACAGCATCAGTTACAAAAGGCTTTGTTCCCAATCGGTGGTATGCAAAAGTCAGAGGTACGTCGTATTGCTGAGGAGGCTGGTCTTTCAACTGCTAAGAAGAAGGATTCAACTGGCGTATGTTTCATCGGTGAGAGAAATTTCAGAAAGTTCCTTGGTGAGTTTTTACCTGCACAAGCTGGTACCATGATGACACCTGATGGTGAGGTCAAGGGTAAGCATGCTGGTTTGATGTATTACACAATTGGTCAAAGATCAGGACTTGGAATTGGTGGCAATGGCAAGTCTAACGAGCCTTGGTTCGTTGTTGGTAAGGATATGTCAAAGAATATCTTGTACGTTGATCAGGGATATCACAATCCAAGATTGTATGCAGATCATTTGGAAGCATCTGATTTGTCATTTATCACTGGTTTGGACTATGGCGATGAGTTCCACTGTACTGCCAAGTTCAGATATCGTCAGCAAGATACTGGTGTTACAGTTCACGTATTAGACGATGGCAAGGTCAGTGTTGACTTTGACAACCCAGTTCGTGCTATTACACCCGGTCAAGAGGTTGTCTTCTATGATGGCGAGGAGTGTCTTGGTGGAGCAACTATCGACGCTGCTTACATGAAGGCTAAGAAGTTACAGTACATCTAAAATTTCAATATGATATATTTCGGGTAGATCAAGGACATTCCTTGATCTATTTTTGTATATCCGTTTGTAACGGCTTGAAAAAATTTCTGTAAATCTTCATAATAGTAACTAACTAACTTTTGTAAGGTGAATAGATATGGATTTGTATTTTGTCAGACATGGAAAAACGGAATGGAACTTAGAGGGAAAGTATCAAGGTGGTCACGGTGATTCGCCGTTGCTACCAGAAAGTATGCACGATATCAGTCGACTCGCTGAGAGACTTGAGGATGTGAGAATCGATCAGGCATACACTAGTCCTTTGCCACGTGCGAAGACTACCGCAGAAACGTTATTAAAAGATATGAACCGCAATATTCCACTGACCGTGGTTGACGATCTGCGTGAATTTGATTTAGGAATCATGGAAGGTCAGAAGTTTGTAAAACTTGAAAAAGAAATGCCTGATGTCATCCATGCATTTAGATTCGACCCAAGTGCTTATGATTATGAACGCATCAAAGGTGAATCATTTGGGCAAGTCGCTAAGCGAACGAACGCGGCTGTTCAAACGATCGTTGATGATAACCCTAGTGACAGCACAGCGTTGATCGTTAGTCATGGAGCTGCGTTGGTCACTTGTATACAATCATTGTTGGGTGTGAAAGTTGAAGATATCCGCAAACACGGCGGTCTATCTAATACTAGTTTGACCCATCTTCAGTATGTTGATGGTAAGTATCAGTTGATCAAGTGGAATGAAACGACTTATTTAGACAAAAAACTTTCGAGTACAGATACTATTTGAGGTATTAAATGGATAAAAAACAAATCGAACATGAAATTAAGCAACTAGTCGAAGATTTGAGCGTCGATAGCAAACAATTGGATAAAATTCTCAAATTGTCGGCTTATTTGGTGGAAGTCAATGATCTGGAACAGGCAGAAGAATTGTTGATTCGTTCACTGACTAATTTTCCGGATAATCAAGATTTACTCTATAATTTAGGGAATATTTATTTCTTGGCTGCAAAATATGATAAAGCTAGTGGTATTTTTCAAAAACTCATCAAAATTAATTATGGGTTCGAAGCCTATTTTATGCTGGCAAAAACGCTCAATGAGCAGGGAAATAAGCAAATGGCAATCGTCTATGCTTTGACAGCCACTGAAAAGAATCCAAAAGATTTAGCCAGTATTGAATTGATGGCGGATCTATTATTGTCGAATGGTAATTTTGCTGAAGCAAAAGTATACTACGAAAAGGCAATCAGCATAGAGCCACGTGCAAAGTTTTATTTTAATATGGCACTCTGTGCAATGAATTTGAATCTTGAATATCAAAAATATCTGGATAAATCTAAGCAGTTGGATGAAAAGTATTATTTAGCAAACGAGAAGAAATTGTCAAATTTACAACAATTTTTGAAAAAAACAGGTGAGAAAAATGGCAGAAAGTGAAAAAGATTACTTTATTGGCACTGTCAAAGCTATTTTTTTTGAGAATCCAGATAACCTATTTAAAATCTTCACAATTAAGATAAAAAAGACTAATACTGATTGGGACGACAAAGATATTGTCGTAACTGGTAGTTTTGGTGATATCTCGGAAGAAGAAGAATATAAGTTCGAAGGAAGGATGGTAGATCATCCTAAATATGGAAAACAATTTCAAGCTGAAACATATCAACACAGCCGTCCCAACGGCCGTAAAGAGCTCATTAATTTCTTCTCAAGTGATGAATTTCCTGGGATCGGTAAGAAAAAGGCCGAAAAGATTGTTGATGAATTAGGAACTGATGCGATCGATAAGATCTTGCAAGATCCTAATGCACTCGATTTTTTAAAACTCGGTGAAGAAAAGACTAAGTTAATTGTTGAACAAATTTCTAAGAATCATCAAACGGAACAAGTTTTGTATCAATTAAATGGTTTTGGCTTTGGTAATATATTAGGCGCTCGGATTTATCAAAAATACGGCGCTAACACTCTAGAAATCATCAATGAAGATCCTTATCGATTAGTAACAGAGGTCAAAGGGATCGGATTCAAGCGGGCGGATGAATTAGCTAAGAGACTAGGCATCCCTGAAGATGATCCACGTCGAATCAAAGGGGCTTTAGTTCAATTTGTCACGGTATTGATCCAGAATAGTGGAGATACATACGTCTCCAAAAAAGAATTGTTGATGCGTGCGATCGGTGTCTTGCAATCAGGCAACAAAAATGGTGCTGAACTAGGTGAAAAAATAGCTGACTGTTTGCGAGATTTGGTTAACGATGGTGTGTTATTGGTAGAGGATGACCGTGTGTATGACAAAAACTATTTCGATGCTGAATGGTCCATCTCACAGTCGTTGAAGATGATAACTGATACTTTTCAGACTGTGACGTGGAAGGATAAAGAATTCCATAAAGAGCTTAAACATGTTGAAAAAGGATTCAAGGTCAAATACGATCCCTCACAAGAAGAGGCTATCAAACAATCACTGACGCACTCAGTCTTCCTGCTAACTGGTGGTCCCGGAACTGGTAAAACCACGATTATTAATGGAATCGTTGCGATGTATGCCAAATTAAACGGAGCAACTTTGGATCCGGCATCTGAAGATTATGCGATTGCATTGGCTGCTCCAACAGGTCGTGCTGCTAAGCATATGGGTGAATCCACTGGACTTCCAGCAATGACGATACATCGTTTGTTAGGGTTGACCGGTACTGAGGATGATGAGTATGCAGAGCCGACTTTAGACTGTAAACTATTAATTATTGATGAGATGTCAATGGTAGATACAAAGTTGTTTCGAACCTTGATCACAGCCGTTCAACCGGGTACACAAGTAGTTTTAGTGGGTGATAAAGATCAATTGCCGTCAGTCGGACCGGGACAAATATTCTCTGATTTGATCAACACTGGAGTATTTCCAACTACGATTTTGAAAGATATTCATCGGCAAGATGAAGATTCCACGATCATTCAATTAGCTCATGATATCAACGAGGGTATCGTTAATGATGATGTGTTCCAGAACAAGGCCGATCGCAGCTATATCAACAGTAATAGCCGCAATGTTCCTGAAGTTTTGTCACAGATCATAACTAAGTCGGGAGAACGTGGCTTCGATATTGCTGACGTGCAAGTATTGGCTCCAATGTATCGTGGTATTGCTGGAATCGATAATTTAAACAAAACGATTCAAGATGTAGTTAATCCAATGGCACCTAAACGAAAAGAAGTGTCGATGGGGAATGTTCACTATCGGATCAAGGATAAGGTCGTGTATTTAGTAAATACCCCTGAGGATAACGTCTTCAACGGTGAAATCGGGAAAATTGTTGGGATATTGTCTGCCAAAGAAAACACTGATCACGTGGATAGATTGATTATTGATTTCGATGGAAATGAGGTCACGTTAGATCGTAAGGATTGGACCAATATTGCACTAGCATATTGCACATCAATTCACAAAGCGCAAGGTTCAGAATTTGAGATGGTAATCTTGCCACTAGTAAATGAAGAATCACGCATGTTGCGGCGCAACTTGTTGTATACTGCGATAACACGTTCTAAAAAACTCTTGATAATGGTTGGTGATCGTTCTGCGTTTGAGCGTTCCATTACCGATCAGTCCTCCGAACGTAATACTACTTTGAAGGCTAGAATTTATGAAACATTCCAGGTGAAAAATACTGGTACAGCAGACGGAGAAGCTAAAGTTGAAACAACTGAATCAGATGAACCGATCAACTACGTTTTGACATTGGATATGGTCATGAATAGTTCAATCGATCCAATGATCGGTATGCAAGGTGTCACACCGTTTGATTTTATGATAAAACAATAAAAGCCTTGGACAAAAGTCCAGGGCTTATTTTAGTGGAATCCAAAAATTATGTTGCTCAACTGAAAAATCAATATCAAAATTGTGTTGTCCTAATTCTTCTCCGTCCATTTGACCATGTTCGGGAGCAAAACTAGTCAGATGATATGACGAACATTGAGTATACCAGACATTTTTATCCTTTAAGTGTGAGCCGTTAGTAAATAATTTAACAAACAATTTAACGAAGGTCATGCCAGATATTTTATTAACAATGACTAAATCCAATTTTTTATCAAAAGGTGTAGCCAATGGGTCAATCGCGACACCACCACCGAAATAGGGATGATTGGTGGCAGAAACGATATAGGCCTCATCAAAGTGTTTTGCATCACCGTTGACTTTGACATCTAGCGGGAATGAATCTTGATTTTTAATTACGGTGACTAGGCTTGAGACATATGCTAATGTTCCCATTTTCATTTGATTGAGTAAGTCTTTACGTTTAGAGTGATTAGTCTCATAAACTGTAAAGGCGTCCAGACCAATACCGATATTATTGACAAAATATTTAGTCGTATTATTAAATTCTGCTCTCCCAACATCTATGACGGAAGGTTCATTCATGGCTAAGATTCTTTGTATCAAAATAACTGGATCTTGCCGAGGAATCTTGATGCCCCGACTAAAATCATTGCCAGATCCACCGGGGACGTAGCCGATAGGTGTATCTGGATGATTTGACTGCTTAACACCGTTCAACGATTGATTCAGTGTTCCATCACCGCCTAAAACAACGATCTTCTCGTGTTCTGATAAGTTATCAGCTATTCCTCTTGCAATCCTAACACCATCGCCATTTTTTTGTGTTACATGGAGATGATAATTGATTTTAGATTTTTCTAAAAAAGCTTGGATTTTTTTCCAAGTTCTCATTGATTGACCGTTTCCGGCACGTTCATTCAAAATTATTTCTAATTTACTAACTTTTGACATAAAATATTTCCCCTCAAAAAAACAACTATGTTTCTATTTAATCACATAAATCATAGTTTTGAAAATTGAGAAAATAAAAAAAGTAGACTGACAGTCTACTTTTTGAGTTTTAAATTGAAGTTGAAATTAACATTGGCAAGATAACAGGGTTTCTAGCTGTACGTTTGTACAAGAACTCTTGTAATCCTTCAATAATAATTCGTTTTAATAATGCTTCAGTAACTTTGGTTTCTTCATCGTCAAAAGCATTTTTTATCAAATGGAAAACACGTTTTTGAGCTTGATTGATCAATTCTCCAGATTCACGCATATAAACAAATCCTCTGGAAAGAATATCAGGTCCAGCCAAAACAATATGTTTTTGATAATCGATAGTTGCTACAACCACGACCATTCCTTCTTCTGAAAGAACTTGACGATCGTGAATAACTACATTACCGATATCACCGACGCCCTTACCGTCAACATAAACATCACCAGCAGGGAAGTGACCAGCAACTCTAGCCGAATCATTGGTCAAAGCTAGAACATCACCATTCTCAAGTAGGAATGAATGATCCATTGGAACATCACATAATTCAGCGAGTTCAGTATGAATCTTCAACATTCTATACTCACCGTGAATTGGCATGAAGAATTTAGGTTTCATTAAGCGAAGCATTAATTCTTGTTCTGTTTGACCACCGTGTCCAGAAGCATGGATGTTGTTGACCTTACCATGAATAACTTCTGCACCAGCCTCTGAGAGTTGGTTGATCAAGTGGTTAACACTAATAGTGTTACCGGGAATTGGGTTACTTGAGAAGATGACCGTATCACCGGGTTGAATACTGATCTGACGGTGAGTACCGTTAGCAATTCTACTTAGGGCAGCTAATGGTTCACCTTGTGAACCAGTACATAAGATCAAGGTCTCATTAGCTGGAGTACGATTTAGTTCGTGTGGATCGATGATCATTTCATCAGGAATATTTAAATAGCCTAATTCACGACCATTTGCGATTGCTTGTTCCATACTTCGACCGAAGACAGCGATTTTTCTACCCTGTTGCATAGCTGCATCGACAGCTTGCGAAACACGATAGATATTCGAAGCGAAGGTAGCGAAGATGATTCGTCCTTGGATGGTTTCGAATATTTGATGGATAGTCAATCCAACTGAACGTTCTGACTTAGAAAATGTTGGTATTTCAGCATTTGTACTGTCAGATAGTAAGCAAAGGACTCCTTCTTGTCCAAGTTGAGCCATACGTTGTAAGTTTGGAGCAGGTAAGCCAGCAACAGGTGTTAAATCAAACTTGAAATCTCCGGTCTCAACAATAATACCTTGTGGTGTATGAACTGCGACACCAAGTGTATCGGGGATCGAGTGGGTAGTTCTGAAAAATGAAACGCTTAGTTTAGGGAACTTAACAACAGTGTCCTCACTGATAACGTTCATCTTGGTAGATTTAAGTAGACCATGTTCTTCCAACTTACCATTGATCAATGCACAAGCTAATGGACCGGCATAAACTGGAATGTTTGGAAGTTGTTGCAGTAGGTAAGGGATACCACCAATGTGATCTTCGTGACCATGGGTGATAAACAAACCTTTGATCTTGTCTTGATTCTCAACTAGGTAGCTGTAATCGGAGATTACATAGTCGATACCTAGGAGCTCATCTTCTGGAAATTTGATACCAGCATCAATGACAACTAGCTCATCTTGATACTGGACACCATACATATTTTTACCGATTTCACCAAGGCCCCCGATGGCAAAAACGGAAACTTCATTATTCTTAATTTTTACGGTCATTAACTAAAACTCCGTTAACTTGTAATCGGGACTTTGTTGCTCATATTCAAGGTGTTTTTCATCTAGTTCTTGAATAAGTTCAATGTGGTAGTCCGTATTATTTTCGACTGCTTGGCGCACGTCTATACTTGAGTCAGCGTCAATATAGATTGATTTTGTAGATTCACGACGGGGGTTATCTAATTCACTTTCTTGATATAAAACTTTATAAATCACTTATAATTTCTCCTTTATTATGTCTACATATAGGTAGCCATTTTTACTTTGAAAACAACGAAACAAATACGTCTCATTGTCGAATTTTCCAGTCCATTTGGTTGAAATATCAACAGTTAGCATAATTTTAACATACATGTAGGTCTAAGTATATTGATAAGAATGCAATTATGAGAGTACGACAGTGCTTGGATCAAGGTCGAATGGAGCGGTCTTGTCGATCTTGTCATAATACAAATGGCCGTTCAAATGATCGATCTCATGTTGACAAACAATAGCTGGATAATCACGAACGCGAAGTGTTTGTTGGTTACCATCGAAGTCATCGTATGTAATCGTAATACGATCAGCACGAGGAACGAATCCGGGAACGTCCTTATCAACTGAGAGGCAACCTTCACCTTCAGATAATGCGGCATTTTGAACGGAGTTCCTTATAATAACAGGATTGATCAAGGTGATCTTTAGTAGTGGCTTTTCAGGGTCTTCTTCGTTTGGAACTAACACTGAAGCCATCATCTTTGAGACACCGACTTGCGGAGCAGCTAGACCAACACCGGCACGTAACTGATGTTTTTCAGCAAATTTTTCGTCTTGACTGTTAACTAAGTATTCCATCATGTCATGAGCAAGTTGCTTGTCTTCATCGCTCATTGGGAATTTTACATCTTGTGCTACTTTTCTTAAAACGGGATCGCCGTCACGGACGATATCTTTCATTAAATACATATTTTCCTCCAAATTATATAGATGTGTTTATTAGATTAATTAATACAAGTACTTACATTATAAATTAATTTCCAGAAAATTTTGAGTAAATCTAAGAAAAACTTTTTATGCGTCGCTTTATTTTGATTATGAGCCAAATTCTATGTGAAATTTTAATTTTTTTTATGAATAAAAAAGTGCTGAAAAGCCGCGTCATTGTTAACTTTTTCACATACAAATAGTTATGAAATTTTATTAAATTCATGCTAGAATTTAATCCGTGATGTTAGCGCTATCAAAATTAACTCATTAGGAGGATTCGTTTTATGAAGCTTATTGATTATGGTGTAAGGGACGACGAAAAGAAGTATATCGAAGACTGGTCAAAAGAGAATGATACTGAAGTAAAGATTGTTCAAGATTTATTAACACCAGAAACAGTAGAACTTGCAAAAGGATTCGATGGAATTGTTGCTTATCAACAATTGCCTTATGATCCTGCTATTTTTGACAAAATGAACGAGTATGGAATCCACGTCATCTCTCTAAGAAATGTTGGAGTTGATAATATTCCATTTGATGCGTTGAAGAAAAACGACATTAAATTGACCAATGTCCCAAGTTACTCACCTGAAGCTATTGCTGAATACTCAGTTACTGGGTTAATGGCACTATTAAGAAATCTAAAACATATGATTCGCAAGGTAGACGGTTATAACTTCGAATGGGCACCAGATATTGGCCGTGAGTTGAATCAATTGACGGTAGGTGTTGCTGGTACAGGTCGGATCGGACGTGCGGCAATCAAGATCTATGAAGGATTTGGAGCTAAGGTCATTGCCTTTGACAAGTATCGTAACGAAGAGTTGGACAAGCGTGGGATGTATGTCGACACGCTCGATGAGCTATTGAAACAATCAGACGTTGTTACATTACATCTTCCAAGTTTAGGCAAGGGTAATACGGTCATAAATGCCGGTACTATCGCTCAAATGAAGGATGACGCCATCGTAGTTAATACTGGACGTGGGGATCTGATCAATACACAAGACCTCTATGATGCAGTAGCTAACGGTAAGCTATACGGTGCTGTGCTTGATGTATACGAGAATGAAGTCGGTGTATTTAATTCTGATAGATCAGATCAAGAATTAGAAGATAAACTACTTGAAAAGTTAATTAAAAGTCCAAGGGTCATTCTTACGCCTCACATTGCCTTCTATACCACTAAGGCGGTTAAGAACATGGCAACCATCTCATTGAATTCCATGGTTGATGAATTGACAACTGGAACTTCAAATAACGAAATTGATTTAGGAAAATAGTTAAAATTTTCACAAATTTATTGAAAATTTTTTTTCGTGAAAACGGCTTTAGTCCCTTGTTTTTTGATACATCAATGGTAAACTAAATTTATGTGAAAGCCCTTACAGATTCACAAGGGTTAGTTTCTTTATGAAAGGACTGTGGAGAATGGCAAACGAACCAATTGTTGATTTTGAAGCAATTAAAACTGATTTAACAAACGTACCAAAGCCAGTTCAGATTTTGAATGAAAGTGCTGAGATCGTAGATCAAGCTGAATTCGATTCATTTTCTGATGATGACTTAGTAGAATTTATGAAAAAGATGGTTTGGGAGCGTGCATTGCACGACCAAACTATGAATTTCTCACGTCAAGGACGTATGGGATTCTACGCACCTACTGAAGGTGAGGAAGCATCTGAGATGGGAACAGTATTAGCAATGAAGGAACAAGATTACTTGTTACCTGCATACCGTGACCTCCCACAATTAATCCAACACGGAGCTACTGTTACTGAGGCATATCTATGGTCAAGAGGACATGTAATAGGCAATAAGTTCAAGGCACGTGCATTGATGCCACAAATTATCATTGGTGCTGCATATAATGAAGCTGCCGGTGTTGCTATGGGTATCAAGAAGAACAAAGAAGAAGATGCTATTGCATTTACTTATACTGGTGATGGTGGTACTTCTCAAGGTGATAGTTATGAAGGTATGAACTTCGCTGGAGCATTCCAAGTTCCTGCATTGTTCATCGTTCAAAATAACGGATTTGCTATCTCAACACCTCGTGTTAAACAAACTGCTGCTCCAACACTAGCTCAAAAAGCTGTTGCTGCAGGTATTCCATCTGTCCAAGTTGATGGTATGGATGTTTTAGCTTGCTATAAAGTTGCTAAAGCTGCTCGTGATTACATCGTAGCTGGAAATGGACCTGTAATGATTGAAACACTTACATATCGTTATGGTGCTCACTCAAGTGCCGGTGATGATCCTAAGCGTTACAGAACAAAAGAAGAAACACAACCTTGGTTTGACAAGGACCCACTTATTCGTTTAAGAAAAGTTCTTGAAGAAAAAGGATTATGGTCAGAAGAACAAGAAGATAAATTAGTTGAAGAATACAAAGCATCATTTAAGGAAGCCATTAAGGAAGCCGATGCAGTACCAACTGATACCGTTTCAGATATGTTGAAACGTACGTTTGAAATTCCAACTCCGGAAATAAAACGAGAAATTGAAAAATTTGAAGCAAAGGAGTCGAAGTAAAGATGGCAAAAAAAACCTATATTCAAGCAATCACTGATGCACTAGACATTGTCTTAGAAGATGATCCAAAGACATTGATCTTCGGTGAAGATGTTGGTAAAAATGGTGGTGTATTTAGAACTACACAAGGCCTTCAAGAAAAATACGGTGAAGATCGTGTCTTCGATACTCCATTAGCTGAATCTGGTATCTTGGGATTAGCAACAGGTTTAGGTCTAACTGGCTGGCGTCCAATTCCTGAAATTCAATTCATGGGATTCACGTTTGAAGCAGTTGACCAAATCGTAGGACAACAAGCAAGAATGCGTTTCCGTTTTGATGGATTAAAGACATCTCCTGTAACTATCCGTACACCTTATGGTGGTGGTACACATACAGCTGAAATGCACGCTGATAACCTAGAAAACTACTTTACAAGTACTCCAGGTCTTCGTGTTGTAATGCCAAGTAACCCATATGATGCTAAAGGACTATTGATTTCATCAGTTGAAAACAATGACCCAGTTCTATTTATGGAGAACTTGAAATTATATCGTTCAATGAAAGACGATATTCCTGATGGCAAGTATACAGTTCCATTGGACAAAGCTAATATTGTCCGTGAAGGTAATGATATTACTATCGTTGCATACGGTGCTGAAGTTAATGAAGCAAAGAAAGTTGCTGAAAAACTTGCTGACAATAACATCTCAGTTGAAGTTATTGATTTAAGAACAGTTTCACCAATCGATACAGATACAATTTTCAAGTCAATTGAAAAGACTCATAAAGTTGTTATCGTTCAAGAAGCACAAAAGATTGCAGGCGTTGGAGCACAAGTTGCTTCAGAGATTGCTGAGCATGCAGTACTTTCGCTTGATGCACCAATTGGTAGAGTGGCTGCTCCAGACAGTGTTTACCCATTTGCACAAGGTGAAGATTATTGGATTCCAGGCGCAGATGAGATTGAAGAAAAAGTAAACGAAATTCTTAATTATTAATGTTTTATAGATAGAAAGGAAGGAAACCAGCCATGGCTTACAAATTTAAACTACCAGAATTAGGCGAAGGAATGGCCGAAGGTGAAATTGCTAGCTGGCTTGTCAAAGAAGGGGATACAGTCAAGGAAGATGATTCTCTTGTTGAAATCCAAAATGACAAATCAGTTGAGGAATTGCCTTCACCAGTTTCAGGTACTGTAAAGAAAATTGTTGCCCAAGAGGGTGACACAGTAGAAATTGGAGCTACATTAATCGTCATTGATGATGGTTCTCCAGACACAGGAGACGACGATGAAGCACCAGCACCAGCAGAGGACAAGAAAGAAGAAGCTCCAGCAGCATCTTCAGACTCAGCTAAGCCAGCAGCAGCCGCAGCACCTGCAGCTGAAGCAACTGGTTCAGCAAACAAAAACTACTTAGCAATGCCATCAGTTCGTCAATATGCAAGAGATCAAAATATTGACTTGTCAGCGGTAACACCAAGTGGTAAACATGGTCAAATCACCAAAGCTGATGTTGACTCATTCAAGGCAGGAGCACCTGCAGCAGCTGCAACACCAGCCGCCGCCGCAGCTCCAGCAGAAAAGGCAGCTGGCGCAGCTGTTAAACCATATAAGTCAGATGAACCAGAACTTGAAACACGTGAAAAGATGAGTATGACTAGAAAAGCAATTGCTAAGGCAATGCGTAGTAGTAAAGACATCGCTCCACACGTTACAAGTTTTGATGATGTTGAAGTTTCAGCATTGATGGCTAACCGTAAGAAGTACAAGGCTGTTGCTGCTGATAGAGATATCAAATTAACATTCTTGCCATACATCGTTAAGGCCCTAGTTGCCGTAATGAAGGAATATCCTGAATTCAATGCATCAATTGATAATACAACTGATGAGATTGTTTACAAGCACTATTACAATGTAGGTATTGCTACAAATACAGAACATGGTTTGTATGTACCAAACATTAAAAACGCTGATTCTAAAGGTATGTTTGAAATTGCCAAGGAAATCACAGAAAATTCACAAGCTGCATATGACAATAAGCTAAATGCTAAGTCAATGTCAGGTGGTTCTATCACTATTAGTAACGTTGGATCAATCGGTGGCGGCTGGTTTACACCAGTTATCAACCAACCCGAAGTTGCTATCTTAGGTGTTGGTAAGATTGCTAACGAACCATACGTTGATGATGATGGCAACATCGCTGTTGGTAAGATGTTGAAACTTTCATTAACATACGATCACAGATTGATCGATGGTGCTTTAGCACAAAACGCATTGAATCTACTAAAGAAATTGTTGCATGAACCAGATATGTTACTAATGGAGGGCTAGTTATGGCTGAGAATGTTGTTGAAAAAGATACTGTTATCATTGGTTCCGGCCCTGGTGGCTATGTAGCCGCTATTAGAGCTGCCGAATTAGGACAATCAGTTACAGTTATTGAAAAAGAAGAAACAGTTGGTGGAGTTTGTCTAAACGTTGGATGTGTTCCTTCAAAGGCACTTATCACTGCTGGACATAGATTGCAACAAGCCAAAGACTCATCAACTTATGGTATTACTACAAGTGATGCAGTTATTGACTTCAAGAAGACACAAGCTTGGAAAGACGAAAAAGTTGTTGCTCGTATGACAAGTGGTGTTAACATGTTGCTTAAAAAACATCAAGTTGAATTGATCAATGGTGAAGCATACTTGGATAATGACACTCAACTACGTGTTATGCCAAGTGGCCCACGTCAATTCATGGATAATGGTGGCGGACAAACTATCAAATTTAAGAATTTGATCTTAGCTACTGGTAGTCGTCCAATTGAAATTCGTGGATTCAAGTTTGGTGAACGTGTTATCGATTCAACTGGTGGTTTAAATCTTCCTGAAGTACCAAAGGAATTTGTAATCATCGGTGGTGGATACGTAGGTACTGAATTAGCTGGCGCATACGCTGACTTAGGTTCACACGTAACTATCCTTGAAGGTTCACCACAAATTATCCCTAACTTTGAAAAAGACATGGTCTCAATTGTTAAGAAGAACCTTGAAAAGAAGGGTGTAACAATTGTTACTAACGCCATGGCTAAAGACAGTACAGAAACTGATGATGGTGTCAAAGTTACATATGAAATTGATGGTAAACCAACAACAATTGAAGCAGATTACTGTATGGTAACTGTTGGACGTCGTCCAAATACCGATAACTTTGGTCTAGAAATGACAAGTGTTAAAACAACAGATCGCGGCTTAGTTGAAGTTGACAAACAAGGTCGTACATCAGTTGATAACATTTGGGCAATTGGTGATATTGTTGCCGGACCTGCATTAGCTCATAAGGCATTCTTTGAAGCTAAGACAGTTGCTGGTGCAATCTCAGGCAAGAACACAGAAAATGATTACATTAGTGTTCCAGCTGTTTGTTTCACAGACCCAGAGTTGGCTACAGTTGGTATTACACAAACAGAAGCTAAGGATCAAGGTATTGATGTTACTGTTGCTAAGTTCCCATTTGCCGGTAACGCTCGTGCTGTAAGTTTGGACGCTGCTGAAGGATTTGTAAAATTGATCGCGGATAAAGAATCAGGTACATTACTAGGTGGACAAATCGTCGGACCTGGTGCCAGTGACTTGATCGCTGAATTGAGTGTTGCTGTAAATTGTCAATTGAATGCTGAAGACATCGCATTGACGATTCACCCACATCCAACATTAGGCGAACCAATTCAAGAAGCTGCAGATATCTTGATTGGATATCCTACACATATTTAATGTTTATAATACTTAAGCGATGCAAATGCATCGCTTTTTTTGTTATATTAATTAATGAGGAAGTCAGAAACATTCTTTGATTATTCAACGAAAAAATATTATTATTCATAATGGATGTGTGATTGCCATGATTTTGATACTTTGGTGACACTTAAATGGGAACAAAGGGGAAATACTAATGCAAGAAAATTACAGCTATCCATTGAATAGCGATTGGGATCAGGATGAAATTGTCAAAGTCATTGCACTTTACAATGCGGTTGAAATGGCTTATGAAAGTGGAGTCAAACGAGAAGATTTCTTACAAAAGTATCGAACTTTTCAACAAGTAGTACCTATGAAAATGGAACAAAAACAGTTAGACAAGGATTTTGAATTTGAATCAGGCTATTCTATCTATCAAGTATTCAAAAAGGCTCGAGAGACTCAGAATAATAGGAAAGTCAGGATCTATGATGGAAATAACAACTAAGGGAATAGATGAATTTGTTGTCGATGTTTTAAAGGAAGTTGGACGCAGCTTAGTTATTGACACTACAAAAAATAAATTGGTCGATACGAAGAAGAATCGTAATGATCTAGTTACCAATTTTGATAAATCAACCGAAAAATTTATTGTTTCAATGATAAAGGAAGCTTATCCAGAGGCTACCATCGTCAGTGAGGAAGGATATGGCGATGTTGTCGAGACAATGGATGGTTTGGTCTTCTTCGTTGATCCGATCGATGGTACGATGAATTTTGTTAAGCGTGGGGATGATTTCGCATCTATGATCGGAGTTTATCTCGATGGCAAGCCATATATTGGTGGAATCATCGACGTTATGAGAAACAAAATATTCCATGGTGGTCCCAACTATGGAATTTATTGTGACGACCAAAAAATAGAAGCACCGGAAAATAAGTCATTGCGTAATGGTTTGATCGATATAAGTGCGCCGATGGCCTTAAATAATTATTTAAATGTTCAAGAAGTAATAAAAAACAGTAGTGGTCTACGTATTTATGGTAGCGCTGGAATAATTTTTGAACATTTATTATTAGGTAAAGAAGTTATGTATATGTCATATTTGGCACCGTGGGATTTAGCTGCAGGCCGCGTGTTGTGTGAAGGAGCAGGTTTGAGAGTTGCAAGTGTTGACGATAACCCTGTAAATATGTTAAAATCACAAGTCGTAGTAGCTGGCACAAAGAACGTTGTTTCTGAAGTGCTTAAGACGGTTAAAAATTGTGACTGAACTGTGAATTACAATCACAGTTTTTTTATTGCAAGTGAAGATTATTGTCGTTTATGGAAGGAAGAAATACTTTGACTGAAAAAAGAAGAGAAGATATTAGAAATATTGCCATTATTGCCCACGTTGACCACGGTAAGACTACTTTAGTTAATGAAATGCTAAAACAATCAGATACATTAGATGAGCACTATCAAATCCAAGATCGTGCCATGGATACTAATGCAATCGAAAAGGAACGTGGAATCACAATCCTCTCAAAGAACACTGCTGTTGATTATAAAGGTAAGAAAATCAATATTTTGGATACACCAGGACACGCGGACTTCGGTGGTGAAGTTGAGCGTATCATGAAGATGGTTGACGGTGTTCTACTTGTTGTTGATGCTTATGAAGGAACAATGCCTCAAACACGTTTTGTTTTGAAGAAGGCTTTGGAACAACACCTTACACCAATCGTTGTTATCAACAAGATTGATAGACCAGGAGCTCGTCCTGAAGAAGTTGTTGATGAAGTTCTTGAATTGTTCATCGAATTAGGTGCTGACGATTCACAACTTGATTTCCCAGTTGTATATGCATCTGCTATCAACGGTACATCAAGTTATGAATCAGATCCTGCTGACCAAGAACATACTATGAATCCATTGTTTGACACTATCCTTAAGACAATTCCTGCTCCTATCGATAATTCAGACGAACCTCTACAATTCCAAGTTGCTTTACTAGACTACAACGATTACGTTGGTCGTATTGGTATTGGACGTGTATTCCGTGGAACTATCAAGATCGGTGATAACGTTACTGTTATGAAGTTAGATGGATCGACTAAGAATTTCCGTGTTACTAAGATCTTTGGTTTCTTAGGACTAGATCGTGTTGAAGTTAATGAAGCCAAGGCTGGAGATTTGATCGCCGTTTCAGGTATGGAAGATATTTATGTTGGTGAAACAGTTACACCAGTTGATCATCAAGAAGCATTACCATTGCTACGTATTGACGAACCAACACTACAAATGATGTTCCTACAAAACAACTCACCATTTGCTGGTCGCGAAGGTACAGAAGTTACTGCTAGAAAGATCGAAGAACGTCTTAGAAAACAATTGCATACAGACGTTTCACTAAAAGTCGAAGATACTGACCAAGCTGGTGCTTGGATGGTTTCAGGACGTGGTGAGCTTCACTTATCTATCTTAGTTGAAGAAATGAGACGTGAAGGCTTCGAATTACAACTATCTCGTCCAGAAGTTATTTACAAGATTGTTGATGGCGTAAACAGCGAACCATACGAAGAAGTAACTATTGATACACCTGATCAATATGTAGGTTCAGTTATTGATTCAATTTCACAAAGAAAAGGTGACATGAAGAACATGGAAAGTACTGGAAATGGTCAAACACGTTTGATCTTCTCAGCACCTTCACGTGGATTGATCGGATACTCTACAGAATTCCTATCAATGACTGGTGGTTATGGTATCATGAACCACACTTACGAAGAATATAAACCAGTTGTTAAGAACTGGGAACCAGGTAGAAGAACTGGTGCTTTGGTTTCAATCAACCAAGGTCCTTCAACTACTTATAGTTTGCAATCAGTTGAAGATCGTGGACAATTATTCATCGGTGCCGGTGTTGAAGTATATGAAGGTATGGTTGTTGGTGAGAGTAATCGTGATCAAGATATCGCCGTTACTGTTACAAAGGGTAAGAACCTTACAAATACCCGTGCTTCTGGTAAAGACCACGCTGCCGCAATCAAGACTCCTAAGGAAATGTCACTAGAACAATCAATCGAATTCTTAAATGAAGACGAACTTTGTGAGGTAACACCTGAGAGCGTAAGATTACGTAAGAAGATTCTTAACACAAATGAGCGTAAGAAGTATGACAAGCAAAGAAAGATGTCTAAGAAAGCTTAATAGGCACTTTATAGATGAAAGAGTTGCTGACCTGTGTGGGTCGGTAACTCTTTTTTTGCGTTATTCCTTTTTTACATCTGCATTTTCATCAGTGGTATAATCTTAGTATTAGATTTTTAGGAGTAAAAATGTGAAAAAATTAAGGAAGATAGATTTATGGATTTTGATTCCATATATTATCCTTCTAGGTATTGGTATCGTTATGGTGTACTCTGCCAGCTTTTACAACGCTATGTCCATTGGCGGTAGCCCGATTCAATACTTAGTTAAACAGGGAATTTTCGCGGTTGCGGGATTGTTCTTTTGCTTTCTATTTTACATGTTGAAGGAACGAGTCCTAAAAAGCACCGTGGTACTGGCTTTTATTATGGTTATTCTTGTGATCTTACCATTGATCTTATTGATGATAATGGGTAAAAAAATTAACGGAGCATCAGCGTGGATCCCAATCGGTCCTTTTCATTATCAACCACTGGAAATGGCTAAGTTGGCGTTGATATTGTACTTGTCATTAGTGCTGACCAACAAGGAGTCTAAGCTATTAGCCAGACAATCGCTAAAAACTGTCTGGAAAGAGATTCAGGCTCCTATTTTGATAATTGCGTTAGTGATTGCATTAGTCTTGATTCAACCTGATTTTGGTGGTGCAGTTATTTTAGGTACAATTACGATAATATTAGTATCTTCATCGTCAATACCCGGTAGATTTATTGCATCATTTGATACACTGTTGATCACGGGGATCGTATTGGCAGTCACGTACATAGAAAAATTCCAGCCGGCATTCATCGTTCAAAGGTATCAGTACAAACGTTATTTGGCGATGCTGCATCCATTTAAATTGGAACAAACAGTTGGTAATCAATTAGTTAATTCATTTTATGCAATTAGTAATGGTGGGCTATTTGGAGTTGGTCTTGGTAATAGTATTCAAAAACGTGGATATTTGCCAGAACCACATACTGATTTTATTTTAGCAATCATTAGTGAAGAATTAGGTTTAGTCGGTGATGTAGTGATCCTAGGCTTGTTAGGGATCATTATCTTTAGGATGATTTCTTTAGGATTAAGGAGTCAACGAACTTATAATTCATTGATCTATTATGGAGTCGCGACTATGTTGATGACGCAAATCGCTTTTAATGTCGGAGGATTGTTAGGTTTGATTCCGCTGACTGGTGTTACCTTACCATTCATTAGTTATGGTGGATCTAGTTTATTGGTCCTATCCGCAGCATTAGGGATCGTGATGAATTTAGAAGCAACTGAGATTTTTAATAAAGAAAAACAAAGGTGATTTTATGTATAAAAAAGTTGAGCGTCAGGCGATGTATGTCTGGGTTTACTCAATGAAATGGAAAAAGAAACTTCAACGTTTTGGAACGATTCATTATGTTTCACCAAAGATGAAGTATATTTTGATCTATGTGAATTCCAGCCGTGCAGCTGAAATAAAAAAAGAATTGATCTCCAAAAATTACGTTAAACGAGTAACCATGGCACATCGTAAAGAATTAGACGAACATTTTGTATTAAAAAGCGATACCGATAAAAGAGATAATTCAGAGGAGTAGTTATTAGATGAAAGTAGTATCTGGAAAATTTGGTGGTTTAAATTTAAAACCAGTTCCCGGGAATAACACAAGACCTACATCAGCCAAGGTTAAGGAAGCAGTTTTTAGTATGATTTCACCGTATATGCAATATGGAAACGCATTGGACTTATTTGCTGGAACAGGTAGTTTAGGTATCGAATCAGTGTCACGCGGCTATGAACAAGCTTATTTGGTAGATAAGGCCTACAAGGCGATTAATACTATCAAAGAAAATGTTGAAAAAACACACGGAGAAGATCAATTCGTGATCATCAAGTCAGCGGCTACGGAAGCACTGAAGAAATTTGCCGACGAGGAAATTAAATTTGATTTAGTTTTCTTAGATCCTCCTTATCGAATGAAAATCACTGAACAGATCATCAAGGATATGGTCGATTATGATCTATTAGAGAATGATGCCATCATTGTTGATGAAACCGACTATGACGTTGATCTGAGTGATTTAGATAAGGTGAGTTTGATCAGAGAAAAGAATTATAAAGATACTAAAGTGGCGCTGTATCAATTTGGAGGATAACATGAAAGAAAGAGTTGGAATTTACGCTGGGAGCTTTGACCCAATGACTTATGGACATTTGGATATCATTCGTCGTTCTTCGAAGCTATTCGACAAACTAATAGTTGCAACTATGACTAACACTTCCAAAAAATATATGTTCACATATGATGAGAAGAAAAAATTCATAGAGGACGAAATTGCAGATTTGCCGAATGTAAAAGTGATCGACGGTAGTAGTCAATTGACGACACAGATGGCAAAACAGTACAATGCAAAATTTTTAGTCAGATCCATGCGTAGTGGGGACGACTTTGTTTATGAATCAGGTATCGCTACCGTAAATAAGTTTTTAGATGATGACATCGAAACAATCTTTTTATTAGCCGATGCAAAGTATGCTAATATATCATCATCAATGATAAAGGAAGTCGCAAAATTCAATGGTGACATTTCTCATCTAGTACCACAACCAGTGGCAACTGAATTGACAAAACGATTGCGGAAGGATTAGATCAATTGAAATTCAATAAATCCAGAAATAAATTAATTGGTGGCATTTTTATTTTTGTCATGATAGTTGCATTCTTTGTTATGCCGACTGGCTACTACTTAGAAGTTCCCGGTAGTGCGGAAGCAACTTCGCAATTTGTAAAAGTTGATGGAAAGCACGATAAGAAAAAGGGTAATTTCTTATTAACAACAGTTGGAATAGTACCCGGATCATTATTTACCATGCTCAAGTCAGTTGGGAATAACTTTGAAACGATTTATTCCAAAGAAGACTTGATGGGTGACGAGAACAGCCAAGAGTATTTTCAAGTACAACAGTATTACATGAAGTCCGCCACTAATAACGCAATTCAAGCTGCTTATTCGGCAGCTGACAAGCCGTTTACTAAGAAATATCTAGGCGTCTATGTAATGGACGTAATGGATAATTCTAAGTTCAAAGACAAGTTACAAATCGGCGATACGATCACCTCTATTAATGGCTACAAATTTAAAAATGCTAATCAATTTATTAGTTACGTCAAAAAGCAAAAGAAAACCTCAAAAGTTAAAATCACGTTCTTACGTGATGGCAAGAAGAAAACTGTTACTGAAGGCTTAGTGAAGCTCAAGCAGACTAAAAGATATGGGCTAGGCATCACACTAACTGATAATACCGAAGCTAAGGGTAATCCTCCAACCAAGATCAACGCGGGTGATATTGGTGGACCATCAGCGGGCTTAATGTTTACATTACAAGTCTATTCTCAAATCACCAATAAAGACTTGAAAGACGGACGGACGATTGCTGGAACAGGTACGATCTCACCAGATGGAACCGTTGGACCGATCGGTGGTATCGAGAAGAAAGTCTATGCAGCATCTGAACAAGGAGCTACGATATTCTTTGCACCAGATGATCCAGTCACGAAGTTGATCAAAAAATATGATCCAACTTACGTCAACAACTATCATTTGGCTAAACGAGCTGCCAAAAAGATTCATACGAAGATGAAGATCGTTCCAGTTAAGAGCTTGGATGATGCTTTGAAGTATCTTGAAAAAACCTCAAAATAATAATTACTATCAGACTCGGAGATTAGTTCCGGGTCTTTTTTTCGTAATTTTTTAAGAGGTGATCGAATGAATGAAGTTATTGAGTATATCAAAGAAAATAGGATATTAATTGCTGTGATTACGTTGATATTAGGATTAGGGATGTGTTTGATGTGGAATTCAAATCAAATACATAATCAAACTGCCTCAGCAATTAAGGTCGATAATCAAATAAAGAGTAATAACGTTGAAAAAGTCAATTCACCAACACACAAAACTATCGAAGCTCCCAAAAACAATGAATTGGCTGTGGTTGATATTCAAGGTGCTGTTAAATTTCCCGGCGTTTATAGATTAAAACCAAATTCCATCGTACAAGAAGCCATCAATTTAGCTGGAGGATTGGTCGATAATGCGGATGTAAAGCAAATTAATCAAGCCCAGAAGGTTACGGACCAAATGCAAATTTTTGTTCCTCACGTGGGTGAGGCGGGCATCAGTGGTGGCACTAAAAAGGATCAGCCGGTTAATATCAATGTTGCTACGGTTGATGATTTTCAAAATTTTTCTGGGATCGGTCCTAAAAAGGCCGAAAAGATTATTGAATATCGAACACAAAATGGAAACTTTTCTACAATCGAAGACTTGTCGAAGGTGTCGGGTATAGGAGACAAGACTATCGAATCTTTACGCGATCAAATAACGGTTTAGCTTGATGATCAAAGATTTTTGGATATTTCCAGCCCTCTTTGGTACCTTGGCGATATCAATAATACTTAGTAGCAATTATTTTTTAGTATTTTTAATGATAATTTTATCGATTCGTATATTGATGTTGAATAATCTCAAGTTATTAATAACCACAGTGACTGTGGCTCTATTTTTGATTGGCTATGTTCAAAAAAACCACAGCGATACTGCTCCACCGAAAAATATTACGCAATTGACAGTATCTCCAGATGATTTGAAAATATCAGGAGACTTATTAAGTGGTATCGGAACTTCTAAAAATCAAAAATTCAAATTTTATTACCGGATAAAAACGGAATCAGAAAAGAACCGTTGGGTGCGATTTGATGAAATCAGTAATTTACAAATAAAAGTTGATTCGATTGAAAAAATAAATGCGCCCAGAAATCCGGGTGAATTCGATTATGCAAAATATTTGGAATATCATCAAATAAAATACGGTATCTATGTGGACTCTATTGAGAGCGTGTTTGTTAAACAAAATTTGTCATTTGAAGAAAAAATAAATGTTTTACGAATACATTTAATAAAAAGATTCAACCAACTACCAAAATGGCTTCGAATTCATGCACAAAGTTTAATATTAGGTTACAACAACAATGAAGAACCCAATTTTCTACACAATTTAAGTACGCTAGGGGTTATACATCTTTTTAGTTTGTCAGGACTACATGTTCTAATTTTATTGACGATCGTCAGAAAAATTTGCTCATTTATACGAATAACTAGAGAGACAGTAGATACCAGCATGTTGATTCTTCTACCCATATACGCTTTGTTAGTTGGATCCAAAGTTGGTATCTGGCGAGCAATAGTATTGTCAATGGTTGGGATAATTTGTCAGAAGTTAAATTTGAATCTCAGTAAACTCGATATTTTTGGTATAACAATGATCATCTGCCTATTGATCGATCCTTTTTCAATGATGAGTATGGGTGGACAGTTAAGTTTTTTATTGTCATTTGCTCTTTTGTATTTGCACAGTACCAATCTGTTTGTGAGTATTGCCAAGATGAACTTAGTTAGTTTACCAATAATTATCTATCTAACCTATCAGTTCAGTTGGTTGATAATTTTTGCGAATATTATTTTCGTCCCGATGTTTACCTATTTTATATTGCCGATAACAGTTATTTCCGTCTTCACTGTCGAGAGTTCGATTTTGAATGTATTTAATGATTTGTTTGAAAAAATATATTTATTTATTGATATTATCGCCCAGAATAATGACTATATTTTTGTAACCGGAGCCATTCCTTTGTTTGCGGTGTTTATATTGGTTTTTTTAGGATTATTAATCGCCGAAAAAAAGTCTATCAATGCTAAGTATTCAATTATATATATGACGGTACTATCAGTCTGTATCTTACTTAATAAATACCCCTTGCAAGGTAGTGTATCAGTCATTGATGTTGGGCAAGGTGATAGTATTTTAGTTACCACCCCTTTGAGAAGACGTACTTATTTGGTAGATACAGGTGGCAAGTTATATTTTCCACGAGAGGAATGGCAAGAACGAAAGCAATTGAATCAAGTGGAAACATCCACTATTCCGTATATGAAACGATTAGGAATAAGTAAGATCGATAAAGTCTTTTTGTCACATAAGGATGCTGACCATATTGGTAATCTAGATACTCTAATTGATAAATTTCCGATTGATGAAATAAATTTTGGTACAGGTTTAGAACAGAATCAAAAGATAATCGAACTGATAAGACAAAATCCTAAAATAAAATTTAATACGCTTAAAGCAGGGAATGAGTTTGAGGATGGAAAAATAAAATGGAATGTACTATGGCCTAAAGAAAAATCCATCGGGGAAAATGGTGACTCGCTAACCTTGTTGGCAAATATCAAAGGCAACCGATGGTTGTTCACCGGTGATTTAGATATTGAGGGTGAAAAGAAAATTCTTTCGGAACAACGATTCAAGGTCGATTATTTAAAAGTAGGTCATCATGGATCAAAAACTTCCAGCGGAGATGAATTTATTAAAGCAATCGATCCAAAGCTGGCGCTGATCTCGGCAGGTATAAATAATCGATACGGTCATCCTAATAAAGAGACGATAGAAATTTTGGATAAAAATCAGGTCGATCATTTGAATACAGCTGATTATGGTATGATAACTTGGTATTATTATCCATTTAATAATAAAAATAGAATAACGACTTTTTTAAAGGGTGAAGTAGTTGAAGATAGCAGAACTTAAACGTAATTTACAAGAAAATAAAATTGATAATGTTTATTTTGTAACTGGAGATGAACAAGTTTTTATCAAGGACATTCAAGAAAC
This sequence comes from Companilactobacillus sp. y65-5, assembly GCF_057541095.1. NCBI lineage: Bacteria > Bacillati > Bacillota > Bacilli > Lactobacillales > Lactobacillaceae > Companilactobacillus > Companilactobacillus sp. y65-5. Next base: position 389,096 of record NZ_BAAJOA010000001.1, on the reverse strand, counting down.
ATTTAAAAAACTATTATTGCCTGAAGAAAGAGATATGAATTTTTCTAACTTTGATTTAGAAGAAGTCTCGATAGACGATATGATCAACGAAGCTATCTCAGCTCCGTTTTTTGGTGAACGTAGATTAGTATTTGTGGAAAGGCCGTATTTCTTAACTTCTGAACGAGTAAAAAATACGGTGGATCAGAATGTGGACTTGTTGACCAGATATATTCAAAATCCGACACCTTCAACTATCTTAGTGATTTTTGCGACATATCCTAAGTTGGACGCCCGTAAAAAAATCGTAAAGCAATTAAAGAAAGTCGCTACTAATGTTGACGCTAGTCAGATGGACAGTCACATGCTAGTTAAGACGATCAGAGATTTTTTGAATACCGACGGATACAAAATCGAGAATGATGCACTAGAATTACTGATCAATAAAACACAGGGCAATTATTCTCAAATAATCAATCAAATGGACAAGTTAAAGCTGTTTGCCATGCAAACTAAGCTGATAGACAGTCAAGCTGTGAACGAGTTGGTACCTCAAAGTTTGGATGACAATGTATTTGAACTGATGAATAAAATCCTTAATAAAGATATTTATCAAGCTGAGGAGTTGTACCATCAGTTTTTGTTGCAGAAGATCGATCCAATACTACTAGTCGCAATTATCATGTCACAGCTACGAACGTTGATCCAAACTAAATTATTAAGTAAAAAGGGTCTAACAGAAGCTACAATAGCTAAAACTCTAAAAATCCATCCTTATCGAGTTAAAATGACGCTGAAACAATCTCGTAATTTGGAACCATCAAGATTGACCGAAATGTATGATGCAATTGTTAATTTGGATTATCAGATTAAGTCAGGTCAGGGAGATAAAGAGTTACTATTCGATTTATTTATTGCTAAATTTGCTTAAAAAATCCCCCTCTGCTACGAATTGGTAGTGGAGGGGGATTATTTAAGCAAAAAAATAAGCACCTATATTAATTATATAGCTACTTATATTAATTTACCCATTAATTAGTTCATCTTAGCAAGTCTTGACTTATCACGTGCAGCCTTGTTAGCTTTGATTAGACCTTTTGATTTGGCCATGTCGATTGCACGTACAGCGCTACGGAACAAGTCTTCCTTGTTGTCGGCGTTGTTAGCAGCTGATGTTTCAAAGTTCTTAACAGCTGAACGCATTGCACTTCTTTGTGAAGCGTTGCGAAGGTTAGCCTTTTCTTGTTGCTTTACACGCTTGATAGCTGATTTAATTTGTGGCATTGATGTCACCTCCGATTACCTAGTAAACTTAAACTCAATACATAGAATTATACCCAATCGATACTTTCAATGCAATAAATAGTTTGATTTTTTTTATTGGACTTGAAAATTATTGATAAATGTAGTAAATTATTTAGTTGTGTTAACCATGCTCTGCTTGACGATTCACCAACGTCTTTCGTAGTGTGGCTAAATTATAAGGAAAAGGTGAAAGAAATGGCTATTTCAAAAGAAAAGAAAACTGAAATTATCAAGCAATATGGACGTAAAGAAGGAGACACAGGTTCTCCAGAAGTTCAAGTTGCAGTTCTTACATATGATATTAACTCATTGAACGAACATTTAAAAGTTAACAAGAAAGACCACCATTCATATGTTGGTTTGTTGAAGAAGATTGGTCACCGTCGTAACTTACTTAAATATCTTAGAGATAACGATGTTCAACGTTACCGTGAATTAATCAAATCACTTGGTCTACGTCGTTAATATTTTTACCGTTAGGAAGTTCCCGTATAGGAGCTTCCTATTTTTTTTACTTAATTTCATTATTGTATTATGGTGTGATAGAATAAAAAGCAGGTATAGCTCAAGTAGTCTACTTTTAATTAGTGACTTAAAAAAACAAAATCAAATATTATGATCTATGCTATTTATATGAAATGAGAGATGAAAAAATGAGCAAAAAAATTAAAATCGTCCTTTTAAGTGGTATACGTGAAAACGGAAAAAACATGTATGCCGTTGAAGTTAACGATGAAATTTATATTCTAGATATTGGTTTACAATATCCTGATAACGACTTGTATGGAATTGATGTGGTTGTTCCGGATATGACTTATATCCAGAACAACATCGAAAAAGTAGTTGGTATCTTCTTGTCACATGGACATGCAGATGCTATTGGTGCATTACCATACTTAATTGGTGACTACGATATTCCAGTCTTTGGATCAGAAATGACAATTGAACTGGCTAGAATTGTTTGTTTTAACGATAAGAGAAGCAAAAAATTCGATAATTTTCACGTTATTGACGAAAATACTGCAATTGATTTTGGCGAAGCAACAGTTTCTTTCTTCAAAACAACACATTCAATCCCTGGATCATTAGGAATCGATGTTAAAACCTCAGAAGGTCAGATCGTATATACTGGTGACTTTAAATTTGATCAGGCCGCAGTTCCAACATACAAGACTGACTTTGCACGAATTGCTAAGATTGGTAGCGAAAAAGTCCTCGCTTTACTTAGCGATTCTGCCAATGCTGAATCTCCTTATGAGAATTCAAGTGAACGTGATATTTATGAATATATTTTAGATACATTTAGTTATCACAATGGGCGTATCATCGTAGCTCAAGTTGCATCTAACATTCAAAGAATGCAACAAGTTATGGATGCTGCCGACAAAACTGGTCATCGCGTTTATTTATCAGGAACAGATGCAGAAAAAATCCTTAAAACTGCAATGAAATTAGGTTATCTCAAGATAAGTAATAAAGATTTGTTAGTTAATACTAGAGAATTGAAAGATATCGATCAAAACAAACTTGTCGTTATCGAAACAGGTCGTTTAGGTGAACCAATCAAGTTACTACAAAAAATGGCCAATCCAGCCTCAAAAACAAAATTCCAAATAGACGAGGGAGATTTAGTTTTTATTGCGACAACTCCTTCACATGCTATGGATACAACCTTTGCTAAGACTCGTGACGCTATTTATCGTACGGGGGCTGAAGTTAAGTCTTTGGGGGATGAAAAACACTCCTCAGGACATGCCAACAAGTCTGATTTGCAATTGATGATCAACTTGCTTACACCTGAGAATGTCATTCCTGTTCAAGGCGAATATCGTTTGTTAGATGCACATGCACGTATTGCCCACGAAACTGGTATACCTTACCAAAACATTTTCTTAACCAAAAAAGGTGATGTTTTGAACTATGAAAATGGTCAATTCTATCTAGGAAAAGGTGTTGACGCCGGTGACACGATGATCGATGGTATTGGTGTTGGTGACATCGGAAGTATTGTTCTTCGTGATCGTGAATTATTGGCTGAAGATGGAGTTTTCATCGCTGTGGCAACGATTGACCGTAAGAAGAAAAAGGTTGTTGCTAAGCCAAAAATTACTGCTCGTGGGTTCGTATACATGAGAGCAAGTAGGGATTTATTAAGTGAAAGTTCTGATATAATCGTGGATACAATTGTTGATTATCTCCAAAATAGCAAGGACTTCGATTGGTCAGATTTAAAACAAGGTGTTCGGGATAAGTTAAATCATTTTCTATATGAACAAACAAATCGTCACCCAGTGATTTTGCCAGTAATTATGGAAGTAAATCAAAATAGACATAGAAAATCCAAAAAATAGGTCGACCTTGGTCGATCTATTATTATAAAGAGGTATTTTAATGGACGACTCAAATAACCTAAAACATATATTGGATCAGGCAGAAGACGCCTATGATAAGGGTAACTGGGATGATGCAACAGAATTGTATACTCAAGCTTATGGAATTAGACAATCATTTCTGATCAATCAAGGTTTGGCAGCTTCTTTGTTGAACTCCAAAAGAGCGGATGAAGCAGAAGCTGTGATTTTGGATTACTTTAATTATTATTTGAGTGATCCAGAGGCATCCAGTCTAGCAACAGACGTTGTAATTGAAAATAATGACTATTTGTTAGCTAATCAAATGCTTTATTTTTATGAAACAAATCCACTTTCTACTATCAAGAAGAGTTTTATTGAAGAATTTGAAAAGAGAGTTAGACTGTCTGAAAATCGCCATAATCGTTCCTTCAGCCCTCGTATGAAGAAGATACAAGAAAGTCTCAATTCCATAGTCACACAGCCAGTGATCGACCAGATTCAACTCATCAGAAGTTTGAGGGAATTTGATAAAGAAAATTATCTGAGTTGTGCCAAGTTACTTTTGGAAAATCCTTTATTGCATCCATTATTGAAGAGTGAAACGGTTGAAAATTTATTCAAACTGGGTGTCGACGATGATGTTGATATATCTTTTTATGGTGATAATAAACAATTCAATCCTTCTCAGCTAAAACCCATACTATCAACCAGTATTTATTTAGAGATGTGCGATGAACTTGAAAAGATATTAGTCGATAGTGAAAACGAAATACAATTAGAGAATATTCGGAGTGAATTATCGCTCTATGCCGCTATGGTATATCCTTTTGGAGAAGATATCATAAAAAAACCTAGTCTCTGGACAAGAGTGTTCCTTTTGCGGTATGGTTTACTGGATGAGTCTCTAGTAGGGGACGATCCGGAGCTTCCAGAGGTTAAAAAGTGGATAAAGAGATTCGATTCTTTAATAAATACCTTTCAACAGTGAAATAAAATAAAATTTTTTCATTTATGGTATTTACAATTTTGACTGCGCCCCGTATAATCCAAAGAGTATATTTTTAGTCGGCGAGTTATACTGAATTACTTTGCTTTCGCCACTGAAAGTAGTATAATTTTTCAGTAAAGAGCCATCTAAAGAACATTTTCTTTGGATTAATCTTATGAAATGAAATTTTAGGAGGATTCTTTGTAATGGCAGAAAAAGAACATTATGAGAGAACTAAGCCCCATGTAAATATTGGGACAATTGGTCACGTTGACCACGGTAAGACAACACTTACAGCCGCAATCACTAAGGTATTGGCTGACAAAGGTTTAGCTAAGGCTGAAGACTACGCTGATATCGATAAAGCCCCAGAAGAAAAAGAACGTGGGATCACAATCAACACAGCTCACGTTGAGTACGAAACTGAAAAGCGTCACTATGCACATATCGATGCTCCAGGACACGCTGACTACGTTAAGAACATGATCACTGGTGCTGCACAAATGGATGGTGCTATCCTTGTTGTTGCTGCAACTGATGGTCCTATGCCACAAACTCGTGAACACATCCTTTTGGCTCGCCAAGTTGGTGTTGAATACATCGTTGTATTCCTTAACAAGACTGACCTTGTTGATGATGATGAGCTTGTTGACTTAGTTGAGATGGAAGTACGTGAATTACTTTCAGAATACGATTATCCTGGGGACGATACACCTATCGTTCGTGGATCAGCTTTGAAGGCTCTTGAAGGTGACCCAGAGGAAATCAAACATGTTGAAGAACTTCTTGACATCGTTGATGATTACATCCCAACACCTAAACGTGAAACAGACAAGCCATTCATGATGCCTGTTGAAGACGTATTCACAATCACTGGTCGTGGTACTGTTGCTTCTGGTCGTATCGACCGTGGTGAAGTTAAAGTCGGTGATGAAGTTGAAATCGTTGGTTTGAAAGAAGACGTTACTAAGTCAACTGTTACTGGTCTAGAAATGTTCCGTAAGACATTGGATATCGGTGAAGCCGGAGATAACGTTGGTGTTCTTCTTCGTGGTATTAACCGTGACCAAGTTGAACGTGGACAAGTTCTTGCTAAGCCAGGTTCAATCCAAACTCACACAAAATTCAAGGGTGAAGTTTATATCATGACAAAAGAAGAAGGTGGACGTCATACTCCATTCTTCTCAAACTACCGTCCTCAATTCTACTTCCATACTACTGACGTTACTGGTGTTATCGAATTGCCAGAAGGCGTTGAAATGGTTATGCCTGGTGACCAAGTTACTTTTGAAGTTGACTTGATTGCTCCAGTTGCCATTGAAAGTGGTACACGTTTCACTGTTCGTGAAGGTGGACGTACTGTTGGTGCTGGTGTTGTTACTGATATCTTAGACTAATCTCTTTGATCAATTGTTAATAACAAACCTTTAAATTGAGTTGAGACTACTGTCTCAGCTCTTTTTTTATTTAATATCTATATAAAAACGTACGAAAGTATCATATAATGTTAAAGTAATGTCTGAAAATGGCTTAGAATCAGCGTCGAATATTTACAATGTCACCGTTTTAAGGTAACATTACAAAGTATGAGATCGTGAAATATACCGGAGGGATAAAATGTCTGCTAAGGCTGAATTTACAAAAAAAGAAAAAAACACTGGTGAATTAAAATTTGAAATTGACCAAGATACAATCAAGCAGGGTCTAGACACTGCTTTTGATCGTGTAAAGAAAAACTTAAACGTACCTGGATTTAGAAAAGGCCGTGTACCTCGTCAAATCTTTAACCGTATGTACGGTGAAGAAGCACTTTACGAAGATGCTTTGAACAATGTATTACCAATCGCTTATCAACAAGCTGTTGATGAAACAAAGGTAGAACCAGTTGATCAACCACAAATTACTGTTGATTCAATGGAAAAGGACAAACCTTGGGCTATCAGTGCAACAATTACTGTTAAACCAGAAGTTGAACTTGGTGAATACAAAGGTCTAGAAGTTAAGAAACAAAAACGTAACGTTATGAAGGCTGACGTTGAAGCTCGTCTTGAAGAACTTCAAAAACAACAAGCTGAATTAGTTCTTAAAGACGGTAAAGCTGAAAATGGCGATACAGTTGTAATCGACTATGTTGGCTCTGTTGATGGTGAAGAATTTGAAGGTGGTAGTGCACAAAACTACTCACTTGAATTAGGTTCAAACTCATTCATCCCTGGCTTTGAAGATGCATTAGTTGGTCACAGTGCTGATGAAGATGTTGACGTAAATGTTACATTCCCAGAAGATTACCAAGCTAAGGATCTAGCTGGTAAGGATGCAATCTTTAAGACTAAACTTCATGAAGTTAAGACAAAGGAATTACCTGAATTAGATGATGACTTTGCTAAAGACGTTGACGAAGATGTTGACACTCTTGAAGAATTAAAAACTAAGATCCATGATGAAATCAAGGATCAAAAGAAACAAGCTGCCGAAGATGCTATTCAAGAAGAAGCAATCTCATCTGCAGTTAAGAATGCTAAGATCGACGAAGTACCACAAGCAATGATCGATACTGAAGTTGATAACCAAATGAACCAATACTTAGCTAACTTACGTCGTCAAGGAATCGATCCTCAATTGTACTATCAAATGACAGGTACAAGTGAAGACGATTTGAAGAAGCAATTTGCTAAAGATGCTGAAGAACGTGTTAAGACTGACTTAGTTATCGAAGCAATCGTTGCTAAAGAAGGAATCGAACCTTCAGAAGACGAAATCAAAAATGAAATCAAGTCATTAGCTGATGAATATAAGATGGAAGAAAGTGCTGTTAGAAATGCACTATCAGACGATATGTTAGCTCATGATATTGCTGCTAAGAAAGCAATTGAATTGATCGTTGATTCAGCAGAAGAAAAATAATCTTGATTATTTAAAATCAGAGGCCGTGAGGTCTCTTTTTTTGTAAATATTGATAACTTGGGTATATGATACAAGTACGGCCTTGGAGCTCTATAAACTAATTACTTTACTACTAGACTCTTAAATGCTAGACTTGCAAAGTATCGGAACTATTGAAGGAGAAAATGCATATGTTTGATAGTACAGAAACTACAGGTACAATCAGTTGTTCTTTCTGCGGAAAGACTCAAGATCAAGTAAAAAAAATCGTTGCTGGACCAGGTGTCTATATTTGTAACGAATGTATCGATTTGTGTAAAGAAATCATTGATGAGGAATTAAAAGATAGTGCGCCATTGAATCTCGACAATATTCCAACACCAATTGAGATCAAACACATCCTTGATGACTACGTTATCGGTCAAACTGATGCTAAACGTGCGCTTTCAGTTGCTGTTTATAATCACTATAAGAGAATTAATAAAATGGAACACTCAAAAGACGGAGATACTGAATTACAAAAGAGTAATATTGCTCTTATCGGACCAACTGGTTCAGGTAAAACATTCTTGGCTCAAACTCTAGCTCGTATCTTAAAAGTCCCATTCGCTATTGCTGACGCTACAACACTGACTGAAGCTGGGTACGTTGGTGAAGACGTTGAGAATATCTTACTTAAACTATTGCAAAACGCTGATTTTGATGTAGAAAAAGCTGAGCATGGTATCGTTTATATTGACGAAATTGATAAGATTTCCAAGAAGAGTGAAAATGTTTCTATTACACGTGATGTTTCAGGTGAAGGTGTACAACAAGCACTCTTGAAGATTCTTGAAGGAACAATTGCTAGTGTGCCACCACAGGGTGGAAGAAAGCATCCACAACAAGAGCTTATCCAGATCGACACGACGAATATCCTATTTATTGTTGGTGGTGCCTTTGACGGTATCGAACAGATCGTTAAGAATCGTCTAGGTGATAAGACTATTGGTTTTGGTGCCGAACAAACTCAAAGTATTGATGAGGAAAAGAGTTTGATGCAACAGATTATCCCTGAAGACTTAATGAAATTCGGTATTATTCCAGAATTCATTGGTCGTATTCCAATCGTTACTGCATTGGAAAAACTCACAGAGGACGATTTGGTCAACATCCTTACTAAGCCTAAGAATGCCCTCATTAAACAATATCAAGAGTTATTGTCACTTGATGGTGTAGAATTACAATTTACAGAGGCTGCATTGAAGGAGATCGCTAAGATGTCGATCGAACGTGATACTGGTGCTCGTGGATTGCGTTCAATCGTTGAAGAAACAATGCTAGACACTATGTTTGAAATTCCTGGTCGTACAGATGTAGAACGTGTCAAAGTAACTAAGGATGCAGTTCGTAAGGTCAAACAACCAGAACTAGTTCTTAAAGATGGAGAGGTTGCCTAAGGAGGCGGCCTTTTTTTGTTTGATTTATGATAGAATACTTACATTGAGGTGAATCATGCAAGTAAATAATGTATCTATGAATTTGAGCGCTGTTAGCGCAAAACAGTATCCAGACGAGGGATACCCTGAAATAGCTCTATTAGGCCGTTCTAACGTCGGTAAGTCATCGCTGATCAATACTTTAATAAATCGTAAAAGCTTTGCTAGAACGTCTAGTACGCCCGGTAAAACCCAAACATTGAATTTTTATAACATCGAAGACCTATTGTATTTAGTCGATGTTCCGGGATATGGGTTTGCGAAAGTGTCTAAGAATCAACGTGAAGAATTTGGTGCAATGATCGAAGAATATTTGACGACTAGAAAAGTTTTAAAGGGTGTCGTTATTTTGGTTGACGGTAGACACGCCCCTAGTGATGATGATATTTCGATGTATCAATACGTGAGTTACTACCATATACCAACTCTGGTAGTCGCTACAAAAATGGATAAGATCAAGCGTAATCAATGGAATAAGACTATTAGTCAAGTAACTAGAACGATGCAGATCAATCAAACTGATAACTTGCAACTATTTAGTGCCGAATCTAAATATGGAAAAGAAGAAGTTTGGAACTGGATTGAAGATCACATGAATTAATTATTTTTTTGGAACATCTCATTTAATCAATGGGATGTTTTTTATTATGATTTTTTAACATTTATATATTTTTATATATATTTTCCATTAGTAAATAGAATATAATAAAATGTGTATATTTATAAAAATGAGGGAAAATTATGTCACTACAACAATTGGGAAATATTCTGCTTATTTTGAGTCTAATAACCTTCGTAATTTTTTTAATTACAATAATTGTTTATTATTGGCATTCGCGTAAAAAGTCTAATAATTATTTGGGTAATGATGAGATAGAATTGCGCTATTTTATTCAAATGCAGGTCGATTATGAGAATAAACTTTTAGGTTACGAATGTTTACTGCGTCAGCATAACAATGACGATACATGGTCGCTACCTAAAGACTTAGATTCGTTACCCCTCCAGCGAATAATTCCCCTATTGGATGAAACTTTTAGTGCTTTACCAACTAAGTTGTTGACGTTGTCGATCAATCTTGAATACGATCAGATAAATAGTCCTGAATTTTTGTATTTTGTCAGATGGGCAATTTCTAGAATCGAGCCGCTGCAACTTGCGATTGAATATTCTGCTGACAAACCTTTGCCGCCGATCGACCGCTATCACTTTTTTAAAAATATCAAACAGGCACGGGCATATGGCATGCTTTTTCAAATTGACAATGTAGGTTCTGACAAGGAAAACTACCAAAATATTAAGCCACTGCTGCCATATGTTGACACTTTGAAATGTTCGATGAAGAGTTTTCGGAAGGCGGATAAGAACATCTGGTTAGATCTGAATCTTCAATTTTGGAATAAATTAGCAAAGGAAAAACAGATAAATTTAGTTTTAATGGGTATTGAAAATAACGACGATGAAAAGTTGGCGGAATTATTAAGTATCCCAGGACGTCAAGGATATTACTTCGGTCGACCCATGAATCCCAAAGAGAGGAAAGACAATCTTGCGCGATAAACAGCAGTTATATAGTGATGATTACTTTGAAAAAGGTCATTGGATACGAAAAATTTGGCAAACAATATTGGCAATTGCCGGTTGGATTTTAGCAATTTTACCGATTGTTATCACTGGTACTTCCATCTGGGCATCGTATAATCCCAAGATTCCACATTTATGGTCGTATTCAGAAGGAATCTACGAATTCAAATTCATCGGTACGTTACTATTGTTTGCATTCATTGTCATCGCTCAATTTGCTGTTACGATGACGATCATTCAAAATCGTAAACGAAAAAGATTAGTGGAACAATGGCCAACTTTTAATCCAATCAATCAAAAGAAGCGAACGGTTGAATTGAATAAGTTTATGGATCGAAGATTTGGTGATAAGGAATTTCGTGAGAATGTTCGAAATTATCAAGTTCAACCTGAACAAAATCTTGATACGGATCAAATTCAAAATCTTTTTGCAGATAAAAAAATCAATGGTTTGAACAAAGATTAGGGGGTGAGGACATGTCAGAAATTTTTATTGATAGCATTTTAAAAAACACTGTCAACGGGACGATTCTCAATGTTCTGCTCTTAATATTATGTTTGTATCCAATCGTTGGTTCATTTTTTTGGTTCTGTGGCGCCTTGTCTTATCGTTTTATAAAGACTAATAAGTATGATGACAATTTCGTGAATATTCCGATTGAAAAGCAACCGTTAGTAACAATTATGATTCCTGCACACAATGAAGAGGTCATGATCGGCGATACTATTAGTTATTTATTTGAGAGTCTCAATTACCATAACTTTGAGGTTCTGGTCATGAATGACGGTTCAACTGATAAAACAGCTGAGATAATACAAGACTTAGAAGAAAAATATCCTCGCCTTAGAACGATTGAAATAGTTGAAAACAAAGGTAAGGCGCATGCATTCAATATTGGGATGTACTTTGCTAAAGGTGAATATATTCTTAGTAACGATGCCGACACATTGCCTGAACCAGATGCATTGATGAAGTATATGAATTTTTTTATTCATACTCAGGATATGAATACATCTGCTGTTACGGCTAATATGGATGTGCAGAATCGAACTACTTTGTTAGGAAAGTCGCAGACGGTCGAATTTTCTAGTATCGTCGGTGTTATCAAACGAAGCCAAACGTCCATCAATGACTCGATGTATGCGTACAGTGGTGCTAATACAATGTATAAGAGGTCCTTTTTGGTTGATGTTGGTGGATTTCGTCAAAATCGAGCCACGGAGGATATTAGTATCGCATGGGATCATCAAATGGTCGGTGCTGTTCCTAGATTTGCACCTAATATCGTCTTTCATATGAATGTCCCAGAGACTATCAAGGACTTGTACCATCAGCGAAAGCGTTGGGCACAGGGAGGGACTGAAGTTTGGTTGACTAATCTGAAAAAATTTTTGCGGCATCCAATCAAGCATCGCTATCAATATTCGATGTTTGTGGATTCGACCTTGTCGATCATCTGGTCATTCTTTTTTATTGTCACATCGGTTATTTTCTTGTTGTCTATGTTGCTATTGCTGATCAATGGGGACTATACACGTGTACTCCATGGTATTTACATTTCGTTAATATTTGTTGCGTTTGAGATGATGGCGGGATTCGTCCAAGTCTTAGCAGCACTGATCTTGGATCATCACGGTGCCAAATTAAAATATCTATTTTTTGCACCGTTGTATCTATTATTCTATTGGATGGTCAATCCGATTACTGTAGTAACGACATTCATTCCAGCCGTCAAAACAATTTTGGGATTTGGCAAGGGCACTTGGGTCAGTCCGAAACGTCAAACTATGAAATCTGATTGAAAATTAATAAAAATATCCAAAAATTAAATATTTTTAATAAAAAACCCTTGCATTATTTTTGGCGTCTGTTAGTATAACTTACATAAATTAAATTTCAACTTCACAAGAAGTAATCAATTACCTGGGTGTAAAGAGAATTGACGGTTGGTGCGAGTCATGCAGGGTAACTTGATAAAATACCTAGTTGAAATTTCGTGTCCGACGTTACAGGAGTAAAGAGCAGATAATCTAATTATCTGAATTTGGGTGGTACCGCGCAATTAGCGTCCCTGCATAAACTGCAGGGGCGCTTTTTTTATTCCCGATAACTTGGACAAAATAATAGGAGGATATTTACATGAACATTATTGATGAACTTTCATGGCGTGGTCTGATCAACCAACAATCTGATGAAGAGGGCTTAAGAAAGTTAGTCGACGAAAAAGACATTTCCCTTTATTGCGGAATGGATCCAACAGGTGATTCAATGCATATTGGTCACTTATTACCATTCATGACATTGAAACGTTTTGGTAATATGGGGCACCATCCCTATATCGTTATCGGTGGAGCTACTGGTTCAATCGGTGATCCCAGTGGTAAAAAAGCTGAACGTCCAATGCAAACAATGGAACAAGTCAATCACAACGTTGAGGCTCTAAGTAACCAAGCGAAGAGAATTTTTACAGATTTCACAATGGTTAACAACTATGACTGGACTGCTCCAATTGGAATTTTAGATTTTCTACGTGACTATGGAAAACTATTCAATGTTAATACAATGCTAGGTAAGGAAATTATTTCAAGTCGTCTCGAAGCTGGTATTTCCTTTACAGAGTTTACTTATCAAATTTTACAATCATTGGACTTCTTAACACTTTATCGTGAACATGATATTCAATTGCAAGTCGGTGGTGGTGACCAATGGGGTAACTTGACAGCTGGATTGGATTTGATCCACAAGGCTGAAGGGCAAGATGCTAAAGTCTATGCATTGACTATTCCATTACTACTTAAGGCTGATGGTACTAAGTTTGGTAAGACCGCTGGCGGTGCTGTATGGCTCGATCCTGAGAAGACATCACCTTATGAGTTCTATCAATTCTGGTTCAATCAAGATGACAAAGACGTAATCAATCTTCTTAAGAAATTTACTTTCTTAACACAAGATGAAATCGCAGATTTAGCTGAAAAAGTTAAAACAGCACCGGAGAAACGTGAAGCACAAAGAACTTTGGCAGAAGAAGTTACTAAATTCGTTCACGGGGAAGAAGCACTTAAAACAGCAGAAAAAATTACTGATGTGCTATTCTCAGGCGAAATTCAAGCTTTAACAACGGATGAAGTCGCACAAGCCTTTCATGGTGTACCAAGTGAAGAAATCCCTGCAGATGAAATCAACTTGGTAGATCTATTGATCGCTACAAATGTCGACAAGTCAAAACGTCAAGCACGTGAAGATATTCAAAACGGTGCTATTAGAATCAATGGGGAAAGACTAACTGATACAACAACAATGATCGATCCTAAAGATTCATTTGATGGCAAATACATCGTTATCCGTCGTGGAAAGAAAAAGTACTTCTTAGCCAAGATTAAATAAATTTAATTAGGGCGATGAATAAATATGAAAACAGAAAAAAGACTAAGCACCTTAGAAAGTTTAATTGTAATGATAGTAATGTTTGGAATCTTAGGAACCATGATGATCGGCTTCGGGATGACCCCACAAGTTCCGATCTTGCTGACATTTACATTATTGTTATTTTACGGAAAGTTCCGTGGTTTTAGTTGGACGGAATTACAAGATGGCATTATTTCTGGAGTTAAACCGGGAATTATTCCAATGATAATTTTTGTTATGATCGGCGTATTAGTTGCTTCATGGCTGATTTCAGGTGTTATTCCAACGATCATGGTTTACGGATTAGAGCTTCTTAATCCTCATTTCTTCTTATTTACAGTTTTTGTAAGTTGTTGTTTAGTCGGTGTTATTGTAGGTAGCTCATTTACAACGATTTCAACTTTGGGAATTGTCTTCATGGGTATCGGACATGTTATGGGTATCGACGCAATTTTAACAGCTGGTTCGATCGTTTCAGGCTCACTATTTGGTAACAACATGTCACCATTATCTGGAACGACTAATTTATCAACTGGTATTGCTGGAGTAAAAAATGTCTTCAGTCATATTAGGACCATCTCCCATACCGCCGTGCTCTCAGCCGCAATTACAGCAGTTATCTTTTTATTCATCGGCCACACTAATGGCCAAGTCGACATGAGTTCAGTTCATCATATTGTTAACTCATTGCAAGCTAATTTCTTCGTATCACCAGTTATGTTATTACCAATCATCGTTTTGATTGGATGCGCCATTATGCAAGTTCCTGCTATTCCGACCCTATTGAGTGGGTCATTGACCGCTATCATCATGGACGTGTTTATCAATCACACATCGTTCAAGACAATCAGTAATGTTATTATGAACGGCTTCCAATTGCACTCCTCTGACAAGCAGATCAATGCTATTGTTAGTGGTGGTGGTGTTTCCAGTATGTTGGACAGTATCTCATTGATTCTAGTGGCCTTGACATTAGGTGGAGTCCTACTAAAATTAGGTGTTGTCGAAAACTTGATCGGTAAGTTGAGTAACAAGGTCAATACACCTGGTAAGCTAGTCAGTGCATCAATGCTTAGTGCAATCGGTGTAAACTTTCTAGTTGGTGAACAATACATTTCGATCATTCTTCCCGGAACAACTTTCCGTGGTAACTTTGAAAAATTAGGTATTGAACCTCAATACTTGTCACGTGTTTTAGCTAGTGGTGGTGCAGATATCAACGCATTAGTACCTTGGGGCGTTAGTGGTATTTTTATCTCAGGAATTTTAGGAGTAAGTCCATTTGCCTTCATCCCATTCGCCTTTTACGTTTGGTTGAATCCGTTACTAACTGTTATCTTCGCGTTTGTATTTGGTAAGAGTTACATGACAGATTCAGAGACAAAAAGTAAAAAAATTTCTTTTAAAAAACCTGCGTTAAATACTAATAATTAATTATTAAAAATAAAATAAAAGTGACTTCCATGCCTGTCATAACAAGCTAGAGGTCATTTTTTTATCTGTCGCGAATTAAAATTTTTCTTGACGATTATTTGTAATTAACATATAGTAATTCCAACGAAAACTTTTAAGCAAGTCCTGTGAGGCTTGAAAGGTTACACATGGTTTTCGTAATAAAAAATTATGAAAAAATAAAAGAAGACAACTTTTAATCGGATCCAGTGAGATCCCAAAGGTTATACGAGAGAACTCCAACTTTGGGACACTGAATCTTACAGTGTCCCTTTTTATTTGGAGGAAAAAATAATGAAGCACATACTTTCAATGTCACAACTTTCAAACGAAGATGTATACGGATTGATCGAGAATGCAATTGATTTTAAACATGGTAAAAAATCAAGTATTGGACAAGACAAATTTGCTATTAATTTATTCTTCGAAAACAGTACGAGAACCAAATCAAGTTTTCAAGTTGCAGAAATGAAGTTAGGAATGAAAGAAATTGCTTTTGAAGCATCGACTTCTTCAACAACTAAAGGTGAGAGTTTATACGATACGGTCAAGACCGTTGAAAGTATCGGTGCTAGTGTGGCAGTTATTCGTCACAGTCAAGACAAATACTATGAAGAACTTGTCAACAACAACGTAAATATTCACATCATCAACGGTGGCGACGGAACTGGTCAACATCCTTCACAATCACTACTAGATTTAATGACGATTTATGAACACTACGGTCACTTTGAAGGCTTGAAAGTCGGAATCATTGGAGATTTAAGTCACTCCCGTGTAGCACATTCAAATGCAGAAATCTTAACTCGACTAGGTGCTGACGTTTGCTTCGGTGGATTAGATTCATGGTATACAGATGAGTTCCAAGAAATCGGACCTCACATGAGTGTCGATGACCTCTGCCGCGAGATGGACGTTGTAATGTTACTAAGAGTTCAACATGAAAGATTAAGTTCAGAAGAAAATAAGAGCTTTTCAAAAGAAGATTATTTCCATGAATATGGACTAGACATGCGTCGTGTTGATATGATGAAGCCAGATGCAATGATCATGCACCCTGCACCAGTTAATCGTGGAGTAGAAATCGCTGACGATGTAGTAGAGTGCCACAAGTCATTTATCTTCCCACAGATGACAAACGGTGTGTACATGAGAATGGCAATGATCGAATCTGTACTTGAAGGAGCAGAAATTGACAGCGAAGTTAATCAAGAACGCCAAGCTATATTACGATAATAAATTAATAAATAGTGATGTTTTGATTGAAGATGGTAAGTTTAAAAAAATCTCAAAGGAATTGAATCCAGAAAATCTTGAGACGATTGATGCCGAGCACAAGTTAGTTACTCCGGGATTAGTTGACATTCATGTTCATTTTAGAGAACCTGGACAAGTTCATAAAGAGACCATCAAAACTGGAAGTGCGGCAGCAGCCCATGGTGGTTTTACAACCGTTGGAGCAATGCCCAATGTCACGCCAGTACCTGATGACATCAAAAAATTCAAACATCAAATAGAATTGAACCAACAAGCTAGCGTCCATACGTTACAATATGCACCAGTCACATTGGAAGAAACATCAGATCAACTTAGTCCGATCGAAGATCTTGTTAAGGCAGGAGCATTTGCTTTTTCAAACGATGGACATGGCATCAACAATGCTAAGAGCATGTATGACGCAATGTTGAGAATCAAGCAAGTTAATAGTCATCTAGCAGCACACGTTGAAGATCAAAATTTATTTAATAAAGGCGTTATCAATTCTGGTAAGACTGCTACAAAGTTGGGACTGCCAGCTATCGAACGCGTCGCTGAAACTTCACAATTAGCTCGTGATTTGCTTTTAGCCAAAGAATCAGGCGTCCATTATCATGTTTGCCATATTTCTACGGCAGACAGCGTTAATCTGATCAGAATCGCTAAGGATGCTGGAATCAACGTAACTTGTGAAGTTACGCCACACCATTTGCTACTGAGCGATGCAGATATTATTTCAGATGATGCCAATTTCAAGATGAACCCACCATTACGTTGCGAATCAGACCGTGAAGCATTGATCGCAGGCGTACTTGACGGAACAATTGATATGATTGCGACTGACCATGCACCACACGCTGTCGACGAAAAGAACAAGGGCTTCTTAAAGAGTGCCTTTGGTATCACAGGAATCGAAACATCCTTCCCATTGATGTATCAGTTGTTTGTTGAAAGTGGTTCAATGAGTTTAGAACGTTTACTAGCTATTATGTCTACCCGACCAGCTGAGATTTTTGGCTTGGATGCTGGAAAGATTCAAATCGGTCAGTCAGCTGACTTTACGATAATTGATTTAGATCAGGATTATTATTTCAAGCAGACGGATTTCTTATCTAAGGGTTTGAATACTCCCTTTGTGGGTAAAGAATGGAGCGTCTCTGCTAAAATCAAGCAGACGTTTGTAAACGGTGAGGAAGTTTATTCAGATAGTATTTGAGGAGGTACGAGTAAGTAATGAAGAAACCAGTAATAATTGCGTTAGATTTTGCAGATGATTTTGAATGTATCGAGTTCTTGAGTCAATTCCCCAAGGATGAAGAGTTATTTGTCAAAATTGGATTAGAAATGTTTTGTCAATTCGGTTATCCATTTGTCAGAAGTTTGAGAAATCGTGGCTATAATATTTTCTTGGATCTCAAACTGCATGATATCCCCAACACAGTTCGTAGAACTTGCGAGATGATCGCCAAGTGGGATGTTCAAATGCTAACAGTTCACGCAAGTGGTGGCGCAGAAATGATTGCCGCAGCTAAAGAGGGACTGGCGGGTACTGAGACTAAATTATTGGCAGTAACGCAGTTAACATCGTTAGGACAAGTTGAATTAGCTAATGAGTTGCAAGTACCTTTGCAATCGCAAGATTACGTCACGCATTTAGCTAAATTAGCTTACGACAATGGTGCAGATGGTGTAATTTCTTCAGCCCTCGAAGTTCCTCTGATCAAAGAAGCAACTGGGGAAGATTTCTTATGTATTACTCCAGGTATCAGACCAAAATCAGCACAGGTAGGAGATCAAAAGCGTGTAGCTACTCCTGCTAAGGCAAGAGTCTTAGGTAGTGATGGAATCGTTGTAGGTCGTCCTATTACGCAATCTGACAATAGTTATGTTTCATATCAAAATATTTGTAGAGAGTGGGATAAATAATGGATAAAAATGAAGTTTCAAAAAATATTGCAAGTGAGTTATTAGATATAAAGGCAGTTACACTCAATCCCAAGAGCCCCTTTGTCTGGGCGAGCGGGATTAACGCGCCAATATATACTGACAATCGTTTGACAATTGCTTATCCAAAATTCCGCCAACAAATTGCCAAAGATTTGGCAGATTTGATCAAAGAAACATATCCAGGAGTCGAAGTTATCAGTGGGGTAGCAACCGCCGGAATTCCTCATTCAACCGGTGTCGCAAATATCTTAAACCTTCCATTAAACTATGTTCGTGCACAACCTAAAGATCACGGTAAAAAAGGACAAATTGAAGGTCGTTGTCAAAAAGGCGATAAAGTGGTTTTGATCGACGATTTAATTTCTACCGGTGGTAGTATCTTGAAGGCAGTCCATGCTGTTCGTGAAGCTGGAGCAGAAGTTATCGGAACAGCTGCGATCTTCTCGTATAACTTACCTGAAAGTACTACCAACTTCGCTAATGCTGATACAAAATTAGTAACGTTGACGAATTATCCAACCATGATCGAAGTAGCTCAAGAACAAAACTACGTTGAAGCTGAAGATATGGAACTATTAAAACAA
Source organism: Companilactobacillus sp. y65-5 (assembly GCF_057541095.1). Classification (NCBI taxonomy): domain Bacteria; kingdom Bacillati; phylum Bacillota; class Bacilli; order Lactobacillales; family Lactobacillaceae; genus Companilactobacillus; species Companilactobacillus sp. y65-5. The sequence continues at coordinate 369,879 of NZ_BAAJOA010000001.1, read as the reverse complement.
TGGTATCAAGAACCAGAAAGTTGGGGTAAATAATGGATTTATATAAATGCGCAAGACCACTTATTTTTAAGATTGATCCTGAGGTCGATCATCATCTAGTTGCTGACGGACTGAAGAAGTTTAATGATAAATCAGAAATCCTACGCAAAATGTTTTATGTAAAAAAACGTCCTAACTTACAAGTTAAAATCAAAAATTTAACTTTTGAATCACCAATTGGAATTGCGGCAGGATTCGACAAAAAAGCTGAATTCTACAATAGCCTTGGTGCATTAGGTGCTGGCTTCGTCGAAGTTGGTAGTGTAACTAAAAAAGCACAGGCTGGTAATAAGAAAAAACGTGTCTTCCGTTTGCCAGAAGATCACGCAATCATTAATCGTATGGGTTTGAACAATGATGGTATCGAAACGACTAAGGCTCGTTTGGAGGCACATCCAGCTAATGTTAAAATCGGTCTAAGTTTAGCACCTGGACATGGATTAACTGACGCCCAAAAGGTTACAGAATTAGTGGAAGATGTTAAAGAAATCCATGAACAAGCTGATTACATCGCTCTAAACATCAGCTGTCCTAATCAAAAAGGTGTTGCCACATTACAACAAGTTGAGATATTGACAGATTTACTAACACGCATTCAAGCATTAAATATTGAAGAACCTGTATTTTGTAAATTTGGTAATGATATTGATACAGATGAGTTACTTTCTACATTACATACTGTTGAAGGGTTACTAGATGGTGTTATTTTAACTAATACTAGTGGCATGAAACGTGAAAAATTAGTCTCAGCTGATAAAAAAGAAAACGGCGGATTAAGTGGTAAGCCGATTTTTGAGACATCGATTGCGATGACAAAGTTGATCCACGGTGAATTTCCAGAGATGCCGATAATTTATTCAGGTGGTGTCTTTACTCCTGAAGATGCTGAAACAGCCCTTGAAGCAGGGGCTACACTGGTAGAAGTATATACAGGATTTATTTATAACGGTCCCACAATGATCGAACGAATTAATCGATATTTGTCGGAAAAAGAATTAGTTTCCAGAATAAAATAAAATGTTAATTCAATCCAAAAAGGTTGTGGATTTCCACAACCTTTTTGTTATAGTTTTTTTAATTCAAAGTGAGGAAGACAAATCCAACAATACCAACTAATAGGCAGTATAGCAGTGATGGAGCTAATGTCTTACGGAGGATATTTCCTTCTTGTCCATTCATACCGACTAATGAACTAACGGCAACAATATTATGGACGCAGATCATATTACCGGCTGCAGCACCGATCAGTTGGGCTGATAAAACAATTTGTTGTGATATGTGTGCATTGTTAGCAATGTCTGATTGGATTTGACCGAAGGTAAGTGTTGAAACCGTGGCACTTCCAGTAACGAATGCACCCAGTGCCCCTAAGAATGGTGCAATGAAGATCCAACCAGCTGAGAAGTATTTGGAGATAAAACTGGCGATAAACATCGGCATACTTTCGAGGTCGGCACTATTATAGTTTGAGTTAGTAAAGACTTGTACCATTATCAGAGTGACGATCAAGGCGATAGCGGTCGACTTCATCGACTTGATCACATTGATCCCAGTTGGTATAAGGCTCTGAAGTGACTTAACTTGGATCAATAGACCAATGATCACGGCAACTGTTAGTAATGTTCCGGGTGAGTATAGGAATTCCCAATCAGAATTTAACCCTTTGATTCCCATGATATTTTTCCATGATAAATTCAAAAATGTTGTTAAGAATGTTTTTAGAGGTGCAATAACTCTAGATAGCAACAGTAAAAATACAACAATAATATATGGTGACCACGCTTTAACTAGTGACATATCAGAAGTTTCTTCATTTTTGTTAGATTTTAGTCGCATCGTCCAAGGAGTGGTAAAACTGGATTTTGGTACTAAGAACTTTATTCTAATAGTAATTATTGCGACGATGATCGTGACAAATGGTGATAGGATCGAAACAAATTCATAGCCGACAAACATGGCTGATAATAAAGCGATTGAGCTATAAAAAATACCGATAAACAATGTCCACGGTAAAAAATCAAGCCAGCTCTTTAGTCGCGTTTGTTTATTTTTACCGAATAAAAACGCTAATAGGAATACTAACATCGTGGGCATGAGTGATCCGGCGAACAAATCGATTCTAGTCAGACTTTGACCAACAGAATTTAAAAATTCTGGATTATCATTTACGTTACTCAAGCCAACTGTAAGTGGTGTACCAACTGCTCCAAATGCAGCGGGTGCTGAATCGGCTACTAAGGCAAGTGTGACAGAGGCAATTGGTGAAAATCCTAGTGCGATCAATAGTGGTGCTGTAACCATGGCGGGAGTTCCGAAACCAGAGACTCCTTCGATCAATGCCCCAAATAAATAGGCAATCAGGACGGTTTGTACACGCATGTCAGAAGAAAGTTTTTCGAAGCCGATATTGATTCTAGTAATCGCTCCAGTGTGTTCTAAAGTGCGTAGCATCACTAAGGCACCAAACAAGATCCAAATGATAGGTAGTGCTTTATGGATGGCTTGTAAAATCGATGCTAGTAAGATATTGATGTCCATTTTCCAAAAGGTTGCGCCGAGAATCATAACTACGACAGCACTTATTGACATTCCTTTTGTGGCAGGTAGGTTCAAGACACCTAATAAAATCATTGGTAGAATTACGGCTGATAGTGCAACAAGTATCATAAATAGTTCCTCCGTTAGTCAGTCTGTATTTCAGTCGTATAAGTTAGAAGTAATAAACTGGTTTTCCCTCTCAAAGTCAATATCTCCAGAATTAACTTCTAAACTCGATATAGGGGCCATTTTGGCCGCGTGTTTTAATAAGAATGGTGCCAGTAATGTGGTTAGGATTACTGCGGTGATGATAGCTGAATAATAGGTTGAAGATATCAATTTGGATTGGTAACCGATTTGTGCGATTATCAGTGCCATCTCACCACGAGATACCATGCCGGCTCCGACCATGTATGATTCGGAAAATGAAAAGTCGGAAATTTTAGCACCGATACCTGCACCGAATAATTTGGAAATTACTGCGGCTAATGTGAGTATGGTTATGAAGCCGATATGACTACCTAAACCGGTGAGCTTCATATTTAGACCAATGCTTACGAAGAATACAGGGATGAAGATTGCGAAACCGATCGGTTCAATGCTGCGATCGACTTCGTCCTTAACGCTAGTCTGAGAAATAGCGATTCCAGCGAAGAAAGCACCGACTACTGAACTTAGACCTAATAGATCTGCTAGATAGGCCATTCCAAAGCACAAAATCATTGCCATTAAAGTGGGACCTACGGGCACGAATAAATTTTCTCCCAATTTAGCCATGATCGGCGCTAAGAACTTGACTACAAAATAAATAGAGACGAAGAACAAAGCCTGCCCGCCAAAGGTTAAGACGAGGGATGAACTGTTCCCACTGCCTGTGCCAATCAAGCTGACCATGACACTCAAGATGATTACGGCAAGTATGTCATCGACTACGGCCGCACCGAGAATTGTTGCGCCTGCCTTTCCTTGTAAGACGTTCAATTCTTTGAGGACGGCGACAGAGATCGAAACTGATGTTGCGGCGAAAATAACACTCAAGAAAAGGCTCTCAGAACTTGTCATCTGGTAGGCGACACCGATTGCATAAATCATTGCCATCGGAACGATAACTCCAATAATTGCTACTAAAAAACTAGGTTTCAAATATTTTTTAAGTAGATTCAAATCACTTTCGATTCCAGCGATGAACATCAGTATGATCACGCCTATTTCCGAAAAGAAATGGATGAACTCATTTGGCTGTACCCAATTTAACAGGGCAGGACCAAGGACTATCCCAACGAGAAGCTGACCGATTACGCTAGGAATTCCCATACGTGAAGAATAATGTCCAACAAGGGTTGTTGTGAGTAAGATTAAAACTAAGATACCCAAAAATTGCATAATAAATAACCTCCAAAAAAATAGGCCTCAAACTAAATCTTCCTAGCTATTGAGTTGGGGAGAAATACTTTGAAGCTGTTAACAACCGATGAATGCATTATCTGTGTTTTTTTATATTAACACATTACATTTATTGTGAAAACTGTGAAGTATCAGGAATGTAAGCGCAAATATAATTCACAATAATTTTCTAATTTTTCCAATCACTTAAATATCTAACTATTATTGAAATACCGCCAAGTATTTATTTTCACAAACTTTAAATTAAAAAAACACCATCAAAAAAAATTTTTTGATGGCGTTTTTGGCATATTTATTGCTATAACATTTGTAATGGACCACCGTCAATACCTTTTGTGATGGTTATTTCGGTCTCAGGTTCGATATTTGTCTCGGCGGCGACAATTTCTGACAAGTGACGTCGAAGATCTTCTTCCTCCATTTTGGACTTAAGATGCCAAGCATCAAGATTGGAGTTAGCAGAGATTTTTCCTAATTTTTCGATACCCTTGATTTCTCTAGGATCGACGAGATTTTCTGGTGCCGTGTTGATTTCAATAAAGTAATTCGTATACCAATCGAAAAAGTTCATAAATTCTTTCAAATCATTACCCCCAAAAGCGATTTCTATATTTTTATTTGTATACAATATCATTTACTATAATAGAGTAGTTTAGTTAATAAACGTAATGTTTTTAGATAAAATTTCAAATATTGGGGAGAAGTAAGATGAATCTTGAATATGTACAAGTCGAAGAAATAAGTGACGAGGATTATAAGCTGTTGCTGGATGCCGATCCATACAAGAAAATAGTAGATGATTATATCAATCGTGCGACCGTCTTTGAGGTTATCAATGTCGATAAACTAGTCGGGATAGTAGCCTTGTTGCCAACTAGACCGGAAACTTTGGAGATAGTAAATATCGCAGTCGCTCCAGAGCAACAGAATTTAGGTATCGGAACGTTGATCTTGAAAAAAATGATCACTAGCGCAAAAACCGCTGGTTATACAACTTTGGAAATCGGAACTGGAAGCAATTCGTATCAACAACTACATGTCTATCAAAAAGTTGGTTTTCGAATGAAGTGGATCGATCGTGATTTCTTCGTGAATAATTATCCTAAAAATATCATCGAAAAGTATCTGACCACCAACGGTTTCGTGCTAAGAGACATGGTCAGATTGACGATGACATTGAAATAGTAAAAAGAAATTTACTGTTTTGAATTAATTACTTTGACACACATAGTAATACGTGATAAATTATTATTACGAAAGGAAGACGGTGAATGAAACCTATAATTTCAAAAGATATCATACGTGGACACACTACCACGATTGTCCTTAATATCCTCAGTCAAAGTGACAGTTACGGTTATGAGATTTCCAAAATTATTAAAAAATTAAGTCATGATACCTATGAATTGAACGAAGCGACGTTGTATACAGTTTTTAGAAGACTAGAAAAGAACGGTGACATTCAGAGTTATTGGGGTGACGAAAGCCAAGGTGGACGACGTAAGTATTACAAGATCACAGAGCAGGGCATGGAGACACTGAAGACTAATGTCAAGGAATGGAATTTTGCCAAACACGTAATCGATGATTTAATTCTCGGAAGGATTGACTAATATGAATGAAAAAATTGCGGAATTAGTAAAAAAACAATTGTCGGAGATATTTGAGGATTACCCTCATACTCCAGATATTCATGAGTTAGCTGAAGAACTCAAGTCAGACTTGATTGCTTCAGCTGAAGATAAAATGACTGAAGGTAAATCAGCTGAAACGGCAGTTCAAGAAGCGTTTGATGAGTTCGGAGATATTAATGATCTGATTGATGAAGTCATTCAGGATAGTACCTATGAAGAGGAACATGACGATGGTCATCACATCGATATTAATCAATCAGGTATTACGGTTGATGACGGTGAAAAATTAAAAATAGATAAAAATGGAATCTTTGTGAATAAAGGAAACTCATTTAGAGTTGACGGTAACGGAGTATCCATTGGCAATGGTCAAATCTTTCGAGCAGATGGTAACGGCGTTAAATTAGGAAACATGACGATCGATGGACGGGGAATAAACTTTAATCAAAATACCAACAATGTTCATGAGACCTTTTCTCAATTCGATGAACAGTTCGATCACAATGTTGATACAGAAGTTTATGTAGAAACATTAGATTTAGCTAATGAACAATCTTTTGATATCACTGAAGTGGAACGATTGGATGTAAATTACAATTATGCAACAGTGCGAGTGTTACCAGTCGATGGCGAAAAAATTATTTTGAGAGAGTACATGTCACGTAACAATCCAGAATACTTCGCTAAAACCAAAGTTCATAATGGTACATTGAATATCGTTCAAGGCCGCTATCCCAAATTTTTGCATTTGACCGTCAGAACTCAAGTGTTGATACCGCAAAAATTCGTTGGTAATTTAAGAATCTCTAATCTAGCTGGCAATCTGTATGTTACAGGTATCAGTGGCTTAGAGACTATCAAAACTACTATCAATAGTGGTAATGGATACTTTAACAACATTTTAGTGGAGAATTTGTCAGTCAGAAATCAATCAGGTAAAGTAAAACTTGATTCGGTTAGAGCTAATGGCGCTTTAGAATTGTCCGCACACAGTGGTTCAATCAAAATCAACGATGTCTTGGGAACTGAATTCGACATTGATGCTCACAGTGGCTCTGTCCGAGGCGAAGGATTGAGTGGTAGTGGTGATATTTCTAGTCATTCAGGTACGATTTCGCTTAGTATCGATGATTTACTGGGAGATTTGAATGTCTCGTCACATAGCGGAACGATAAAATTGCGTATGATTCCAACTAATTATAAATTTGATCTTCAGGCTAAGAATGGCATAGTCAAAGCTCCACAAGAGGCCATTTTTGAGCATGACACGATAGACTTCAAAGATGGCCATATTGGATCTAGTGCTCTATACACTGTTAGAGGCAAGGCCACATCCGGTACGATCAGAATTTATTAAAACTGATGTTTTAAATTTATTTCCAGTATCAAATAACCTCACTTTTTTGATTTAATAAGTGGGGTTATTTTTATTAACTATTAATTATATTGCAGTCAATGAATCTTTATAGGTAGTTAATTAATTATTACGTAGAAGTTTTGTTACCAAGAAATTGACCTACTAAAAAAATTGTAAAAAAAATAAGCTTGAAAACAACGTGTATTTAGCGTCTGTTTTTAGATTAAAACACTTTGGACAATATTCCGTTTTCCATCTGTCATTTTCAAGTTAATTATTTATTGATGAATCTTATTAAAAGTCAACTAAATAAAAATAAAATATATTGTTTGTTAGCTTAGGGTAACAAGTTAAGACTATATTAAAATCAGATTAGTAATCACTGGCATTATAGTAGAAGCAATCGGTCTATAATTGAACCTTGTTCCCCAAAAAACTCATTGCATTCATCAAGCGAGGCTTGAGATTTTTATTGTCATGCAATTGATCCCATGACACGTCTAATTTTATTTCGGTATTTTTTAATTTCAAAACTAAATCAGTAGGTTTACGTAACCAAGTAAAAATTGGTTGTTTTTGATTTTTAAAAACAGAAATATCTGCTAAAGAATACGACTTATCGGAAGAAATTATCTTAAAATCATTGATTTCCGAGTAACTTACGAATTGGTGATCAGCTTCTTGGCCCTTAAAAATCATTTTTAGCTTGAGTCGATAAGAGCTCATATCATAATATGAAATACCATGTTCCTCAAGTGTCCAATAACTATACAAAAAGGGCAAATAACTAGGATAATACACAAAAAGCATGATCAATAAGATTATTAAAAAGATTGTCAGTCCAGTTTTGAAATTAATTAAAGAACCACCACATCCAACTAGTAGACTTATTAAAATACTTTTAATTAGAGGACCATGGTTTATTTCTTTACCAAATTTAATCGTGCTGTCCATTCTACCACCCATATTTTTTAATACACCCATTGTAGCTGTTTGCAATCGTTTTCACAATAAGAATTAATTTCATATTTATATTGAAAGAAAAAAACAATAATTATTATGAAAAAATTACTTTTAAAACCGTTGTAATCGCTTAATTTATTGTATATGCTTTAGGGAGAACAAGTATAGGGAGGGTACAATATGGAAAAAAAGGTAAAGAAATTTAAAATGCCTTCGGCGTACACGATTTTATTTTTCTTAATTATTTTAGTTGCCATACTAACTTGGTTAATTCCAGCTGGTGAATATGCAACAAGTAAAGCGGGAAATATTATTGCTGGTACGTATAAATCACGTGCAAGTAGTCCTCAAGGTTTATGGGACGTATTCTTAGCACCTATCAATGGTATGGTAGGTACTGATTTAACCGAAGGCTCTATCTCTGTATCACTATTTATTTTAGTTATTGGTGGATTCCTAGGGGTTGTTAATAAGACGCGTGCGTTGGACGATGGTATTGCTACAGTTGTTCGTAAAAACGCTGGTAAAGAAAAAGCTCTTATTCCAATTTTAATGACATTATTTGCTATTGGTGGATCCACATATGGTATGGGTGAAGAAACAATTGCGTTTTACCCAATTTTGATACCAGTTATGATCAGTGTTGGGTATGATACGATTACTGCTATTTCACTGGCCTTGATTGGATCACAGATCGGATGTTTGGCATCAACGGTTAACCCATTCGCTACAGGTGTTGCTTCTCAAACAATTAATATCTCACCTGGTGATGGATTAGGATCACGTTTTATCTTATTAATTATTACTACTGCAATTAGTATTATTTATGTTATGCGCTATGCGGACAAGGTTAAGAAGGATCCAAGTAGTTCGTATGTGTTTGAGCGTCGTCAAAAAGACTTGGAAGAATTCTCAACTGCTGACAAGTCGATCGATGACAAGTTATCTGGTAAACAAAAGGGTGTTCTATGGCTATTCGCTTTGACATTCGTAATCATGATCCTAGGATTGATTCCTTGGACTAGTTTGAATGCAAGCTGGACATTCTTCGAAGACTTTACAAAGTGGTTCGTTAAGATTCCATTCTTAGGTGCATTTATTGGACAAGACTTCGCACCACTAGGTACATGGTACTTTACAGAAATCACAACATTATTCTTCATGATGTCAGTTATTATCATGTTTGTTTTCCGTATGAAAGAATCAGATTATATCGTTGCCTTCATGGAAGGTATGAGCGAATTTATGAGTGTTGCTATCATCGTTGCTGTTGCTCGTGGTATCCAAGTTATCATGAACAATGGTTACATCACAGCTACTGTATTGCATGCTGGTGAAACAGGACTTCAGAATCTATCATCAGGTATATTTATCGTCTTAACTTATATTTTCTACATACCAATGTCATTCTTGATCCCATCAACATCCGGACTAGCTGCTGCTACAATGGGTATCATGGGACCATTAGGTAAGTTCTCAGGTGTTGACGGATCATTAGTTATCACAGCTTATCAAGCTGCATCTGGACTAGTTAACTTGATCACACCTACATCAGGTATCGTTATGGGTGCCCTAGCAATTGGACACGTTGATATCGTTACATGGTGGAAGTACATGTGGAAGCTGATAGCCATACTGTTTGTCGTAATAGCGGCATACCTAGTTATCGTTTCGATGTTGTAGAGAGTTTTGGATTCAAAAATTTGAAGGAGGTTTCAAAATGGAAACATTTATCACAGATAAGGTTCAAGAAGATGCAATCAAGGAACTAGGCAAGGTCATCGCTGTTCCATCGTATTGTGAAGACGCTGAAGAGAATGCGCCTTTTGGACCTGGACCTAAGAAAGCATTGGACACTGTCCTAGAAGTTGCTGAATCAATCGGCTTCAAGACCTTTGAAGATCCTGAAGGATACTATGGATATGCTGATATCGGTGAAGGCAAAGAAATCTTTGGATTAGTTTGCCACATGGATGTAGTCCCTGCTGGAAATCTTGATGCTTGGAATACAGAGCCATTTAAGATGGTTGAAAAAGACGGTCAATTGTACGGTCGTGGTACTCAAGATGACAAGGGTCCTAGTGTTGCTTCAATGTTTGCTGTAAAGGCAATCATGGACGCTGGATATACCTTCAATAAAAAAATTCGTTTTATTTTTGGTACTGATGAAGAGACACTCTGGAGATGTATGGCTCAGTATGAGAAGAAGGAAGCACCTATTGATATGGGTATTGCTCCTGATTCAGAGTTCCCATTAACATATGCCGAAAAAGGATTACAACAATCATATCTAATAGGTCCCGGCTCTGATGAATTGAATCTCAAGCTAGTCAATTCATTCAATGCCGTTCCTGGTAAGGCTGTCTATGATGGCCCTAAACAAGACGAAGTAATGGCTGCACTCAAGGCTCACAAATTTGATGCTGACAGCGTTGACGGTGGTATCGAAGTTCACGGTAACTCTGTTCATGCAATGAACGCACCAAAGGGTACTAATGCAGTTGTAAGATTAGGTATGGCTCTTGCTGATGTATTCCCAGATATTCAAGTGCTCAAGTTCTTGAAACAATTTGGTGAAGATGCTAATGCAACAAACTTGTTAGGTGATATTTCTGATGACGTATCAGGAAAATTGACGTTTAATATTTCAAGTTTGGAAATTAGTCCAGAAGAATCACGTCTACAAATTGATATGAGAATCCCTGTTAAGGTCGATCACGATGAACTCATTCAAAAAGTTTCAGATGCTGTGAAACCTTTTGATATGAAGTATGAAGACTTCGATTATGTTGGACCATTGTATGTACCAACAGACACAGATTTAGTTAAGACATTGATGTCTGCATATCAAGATGTAACTGGTGATACTGAATCTAAACCAGCTATTTCAGGTGGTGCAACATTTGCTAGAACAATGAACAATTGTGTAGCCTATGGAGCAATGCTACCAACTACGCCTGACTTCATGCATCAAGCAAATGAACATTGGAGCGAAGCTGATATGCGTAAAGCAATGGAGATCATTGCTGAAGCAGTCTATCGCCTCTGTGTTTAATATTAAATTTTGTAATGTTGTTCAGAGTATTATAAAATAATTTATAATTAGAAATTAGGACCGCTTTGGCGGTTCTTTTTTTGTTTTGTATTTATGTTCAAGTCATAAAATTTGTTTTATACTGATAAATTGGTTAATTTAAAGGTAAGAGAAAACGTTGGATTTTTCAAAATGTCTATTCATTTGTCAAGAAAGGAAATTGCAAGATTAGCTTGCGGGTGAATTTTTATATTCAATTTTAATACACAGCCAAAAAAATATAGATTCGAAGGTGACATGACTGTTCCCGGAGATAAAAGTATCGCTCACCGAGCTATCATTTTAGGATCATTAGCGAAGGGAGTTACACAGATCAGTAACTTTTCTTTTTCTGAAGATCTTACGACGACTGTTAAATTATTCCAATCTATGGGCGTAAAAATGCATGTTGAATCAACTACAAAGGACATGATTATTAAAGGCTCAGATCACCATTTTGAGCCAATCAGCCATAGGCTAAATTTGAGTAATGTTGGTGAGCTACAAAGTTTGATCATGGGAATGCTTGCTACTTTACCAGATACGTATACCCTCGACGGTGGAGATTTTTTAAGTAAACGCCCATCGGATAACTTGTCCTTATTGTTGACGGACATGGGAGCTGACCTAACTAGATTGTCGGATAATTATCTACCGCTACAAATTACAGGTTCGACACATCTTAAAGGCATCACATATCAACAAGATATCGCCAGTGCTCAAATCAAAAGCGGATTGATTTTTGCTAGTCTATATGCGGATTCAAAAACAGAAATAATTCGTAAAATGCCAACTCGTGATCATACGGAACTTTTAGCAAATTATTTCGGCGCTGATATTGTGACCAATCCAGATACGATTGTTATCAATCCTGAGAATACTAATTTGACCGGTCAAAACTTTACAATACCTGGTGATTTTTCTTCAGCAGCCTCGTACATTGCCGGAGCACTATTATCAGAGGGAAGTAACCTGACACTCCACAATGTGGGACTTAATTCAACTAGAACAGGTCTATTGGATGTCGTTAAGCAGATGGGGGCTCACATAGAGACTGTCAATCATTCCAAAAATAGCGTTGAACCATATGGGGATTTGTTCATTAAGAGTCAGCCGTTGCACGGTACGACGATCAAGGCTAAACAAGTTCCGTTTATTATTGATGAAATCCCGATTATTGCACTAATGGCGTCTCAAGCTAGTGGCAATACGGTTATTGAGGATATTCACGATGTTCACTTACAGATCAGTGATCGCATCAAGAACATGCGGGTAGAATTAGCAAAATTGGGCATCGTTATGGACGTAAACGATGATTCTATCGTTATTAAAGGTGGACAAGAGATTCGGGTTAAAGACGATGTTGATAGCCATAATGACCATCGCATCGCGATGATGCTTTGCGTAGCATCTAATATTACTGATTCGCCGTTTCAAATAAAAAACATCGAAGCGATTGATATTTCATACCCAGATTTCATTTCAGACATGAAGAAGGTATTGGTGGAAGCATAAGTTTTATGCTTCTTTTTTTTGTTTCATTGACGTATGATAAATGTAACAAATTGTGTAAGGGGTTACTAAACTATATGATCAAATTTATTGGAACTGATCTGGATGGGACTTTACTAAATAGTTATAGTCAAATTTCTGAAGAAAATATCAATGCAGTTCGTAGAGCAGTTGATTCAGGATTAATTTTTGCAATCTGTTCAGGTAGAACTCTACATTCAGTTAATAAGTATTTTAAAGATGATTTGAAAACATCGGGGTATAAAGTCGTACTCAATGGGGCTGTCGTTGTCAATAGTCAGGGGGAAACTGTTGTCAATGAACCGCTGTCGCATGAAGTTGTTGAGGAGATACTGAAGCGTTCGGAATTCAGTAAGTTCAAAATCGTCTTAGATGGATTAAATTACACGCAAGTCTATGACCCCACTAAAATCTGGACTACTTACTTTGAGGGTAGTAGTCGGCATAATCTACACGCCAATTCAATCGATGAATTGCGTAAAAAAAATGATGATCCAGACTTTGAAATCTATAAGATATGCTTCAGCACGACACCTAATCGTTTGATGGAGTTGAGAAAGAAATTAGAATCCTTTACCTCGCTACCAGTTACGATCAGTCGTTCGGGAAGTGATTATTTTGAGATCAATGCGCAAGATATAACCAAACTGTCAGCGCTACAGAGAATATCAGAGCTAGAACAGATTCCGATCTCACAATTTATGTGTTTTGGCGACTATGGTAATGACTTGGATATGATTCGTGAGGTAGGGTATGGTGTTGCGATGGACAATGCCATCGAAAAGATCAAAGATGTTGCTTGGAAGGTAACTAAAACCAACAATCAAGATGGTGTTGCAGATATGATCGATCGAGTTTTAAGAGGTGAATTTGACAGTAATAGTGGTAATAGCAAGCCAGATTACTAATTGTATTTATTTGTGTTTTATGAGTAAAACAGCTTGATATATTTAACTTCAAGTTATACAATCAAACTGATTAATGGAAACGCTTTACAACCATGCTTTTTATAAGAAACAAACGAATAAATTTATTACATAGAGGAGCTATTATTATGGCTGAAAAAGTGATTATGCTATGTTGCGCCGCAGGTATGTCAACAAGTTTACTAGTTTCAAAAATGCAAAAAGCAGCTGAAGCAAAGAATATCGAAGCTGATATATTTGCTGCTTCTGCCGCTGATGCCGATGCCAAACTAGATGAGACAGATCCAGACGTATTGATGTTAGGGCCTCAGGTCAGATACCTCGAAGGTCAATTCAAAGACAAGCTGGATATTCCTGTTGAAGTTATCAGCATGCAGGATTACGGCATGATGAATGGAGAAAAAATCTTCAATCGCGCTGTGTCATTAATCAAAGAATAAGGGGTGCATGCAAGCGCCCCTTTAGTTATCGAAAGATGTAAAATTCATTGTTCTTATTAGAGGTTATCAAAATGACTAATAATCAAAGTCAAGATGACGAGCAATTAAAAATAATTATGGATTTGATCATTGACGGAGGCAACGCCAAAAATTCCGCATTTGAAGCAATCAATGCTGCAAAGAAGGGCGATTTTGTCACGGCAGATCAAAAAATAAAAGAATCAAATCATTATTTAGCCGAATCACATGATGTTCAATCAAAAGTATTAGCAAATGAAGCGAGTGGTGAATACATGCAAGTTTCATTGCTGATGGCGCACGCACAGGATCACATCATGAATGCCATCACATTCAAGGATTTGGCGGTAGAAATCATTGATCTATATAAAAAATTAGATTCTCAAAAGTAATAAAAATTGAAACAATAAAAAAACTGGTAATCAGATATCCAGTTTTTTCATTTTGTTATGCAGTAAATTAATAAATGAAGAAGGTGTAATTCATGTTCCCGTATCAAAAGGTTCATGAACTCAATCGATTAGAATTGATAGTTTATAAGTATATCGTTAGTCACTTAAAGGAAGTCGAGAGCATGACGATTCGAGATTTGGCTACTGAAGCCAATGTCTCTACGACTACAGTACTGCGATTTTTGAAAAAAATGAATTATGGTGGTTTTTCGGAGTTTAAGCTCGCACTCAAACAAAATCAGAATCATCCCGTACGCAAATTTAACGACAGCAGTGTTGAACCGATTCAAAACTTTTTTAAAGTTGTTGCACGGGAGAATACTTTCGACGAAAAAATCAATCAAGCGGCGCGGATGATAAACGCTTCTGACTTAGTATTATTTTTTGGAGTTGGTAATAGTGGTCGAATCGCACAATATGGTGCCAGTCTACTATCCAGTTATGGAATTTATTCCTTGCCGATCGCAGATCCTTTCCAACCAGAACCCTTAGCTGATCGAGATTTTTCAAAGACTTTACTGATCATTGTTTCGATTTCAGGTGAAACTAGCAACTCATTGCAGCAGGCAAAATATTACAAGAAAAATGGTGCTGCCACGATTGCCTTGACGGCAAATTCTTATTCTTCGCTGAATCAAATTGTTGATTTTCCAATCTCATATGATATCCCACAAATTAGAAATGGTCAGATAAATGTAACAACACAAGTACCACTAGTTTATATGCTCGAACAGATTTCGAGCAATGCGTACCATAAAATGACTGAACAGCCGCAACACAAGTTCTCAGAGGATGTTGCACGAGAAGATGAGTAAGTTTAATAATCGAGATATTTTTCGGAATTAGTCAGGTTTGAATTACGTTCAAACAACAAAGTGAGGGTATATAATGACGGATTATCGTTTAGGAATGGAAGATTTTGACAAGTTTTATGAATTGTACTTGTATTCCTTCAATCGTGAAAATACAGAACAAAAAAAGAATGCTCTTCATACTAGATATGAGCACTCCTTGGCATATGGAATTATGAATAGAGACAAGCTAGGTAGTGGTATATTCAGTATTCCCTTCACAGTCGACTTCCATGGAGTTACTTATCAGATGAATGGAATCGGTGACGTGATGAGTGCACCGGAATTTGCTGGTCAAGGTGGCGCTGGCAAGTTGATAAATGCAGCATTGGAAGACATGTATGAGGATAATGTTACGCTGTCATACCTAGCACCATTTTCGTATAGATTTTATCGCCAATTTGGATTTGAGTTTGTTTTTGATCACGTGGTAATGGAAATCTCCAGTGATGAGTTGCCACATATCAAAGCACCGTCAGTTGGTCATGTTGAGCGAGTGGATATAGATAAAGTACCTATTTCAGCGCATCAATTATACGAATATCATAATCAGCTTGGCGGGGTTATTCGACCAGACTGGTGGTGGAAACACATGGCGTATAAGCACTCTGATTGGTTGGCGGCACTGTATTATGATGGGAATGACGAGCTGGATGGTTATTTATTTTATTCAAAAGATGGCGAGACCTTGAATATTCACGAATGGGTCAATAAGGATTCAGATAGTTATCGAGCTCTAGCCAATTTTATCACTAAGCATCAATCTACTTTTGAAAAGTTTATCTATGAATCTGATGATTCAGAAGTCCAGTCAGATTTGTTAGAAGAACCATTGATTTCGGAAGTGAAGACCGTACCATATATGTCGGCTAGAATTGTCAACTTACAAAGTTTTGTCAAAAAATATCCCTTCACTAAAGATAAGTTGAAACCGATCGTGATACAAGTCACTGATTCGCTCGACTGGAATAATCAAACTTGGAAGTTAGCAATAGATAATGGGCATGTTATTTTTGAGAAAACTGATCGTTCAAGTGATATTCAGATTGATATTGAGACGTTAACAAAGGCTATGTTTGGTACCCGTTCACTTAGTTCATTAGCACATTATGGCGCCGTTAGCGGAAATACTATTTCGATCAGCTTGTTGAGTGATGTATTAGTTACTCAGAAGCCACGGTTGAGAGATTACTTTTAAAATTTATCATATGTATTCACAAAAAAATCTTAACATAGTTCAATCAATGTTTTAAAAATGACAGTGATTGGTCTAGTTAAGATTTTTTGGTTTTAAGCTGTTTTTGTAGAAGGTATTTCTTTTATTTTAGGCATTAATAAGTTTAACAGGATAGCCGCAACAGCAGCGACTGCGATTGGAGAACCTAATAAGTATTGAATTATTTGTGGAGCTTGCTTTGTAACGTTAGTTGGTAGTAAAACCAAGGCTAAAGTAAGAATGATCGGCAAGCCGATGATATAAATATCACGATCAGTAGTATTTAGACGTCTAATAACATTTAGTCCATTCAACATAATAGTCACACAGATAATAGCAAATACACCACCGATAACTGGGGCAGGGATGGCTGCCAAGAAAGCTGATAGCTTACTGAAGAAACCTAAAACGGAGAACCAGATCCCGGCGAATAAGAAGACACGTTTACTTGCTACGCCTGTAATTGAAATAACTCCAGCGTTTGTTGAATATCCAGTAACAGGAGTAGTCCCTAACAGAGCTGCGACTAGGCAACTAAAACCTTCACCAATAATTCCCATGTTCCATTGTTTCTTGCTGATTTCGTGATTAGTTACAGCACCCATTGCGAACCAAGTACCAGTCGTTTCGGTAGTGATAACTGCGTAGATGATAATAAAAGTAATAATTGCTGAGGGTGAGAAGTTAATTCCATAATGCAAGACAGTTCCAGTAGGTAGACTGAACCATGCGGCATCGGAAACAGTTTTCCAATTGAATAATCCCATCATAGTCGATACGACAGTTCCAACACCGAGTGCCAGGATGATCGAACCAGTACGGAAGAAACGACGAACTTTAGGATATCGATTGCTGATGCCGACGGAGATCAATAGTGTCAGTGCCGTGATCGAAGCTAAAATAATATTGTTATTGATATTTCCGCTTGCTTTAAAAATATTGTCATTCAGTGCTGAAGGAATCAGAGATAATCCCACGCAAGTAATAATAGTACCACCCACTAGGGCAGGGACTAATTTGCTGATTATTTTTTGGAAGGCACCAGTAGCACCGAGAATGATCAAAATGATTGCTCCGACTAATAGTGAGCCGATCAAAGTCCCCATTCCATTTCCATGTATCCCACCAGAAGCCAAGACGACACCAGCGGCGGCACCTAACGGTACGAATGAAGGTCCTTGAGATACGGGCATCTTCATGAAGACGTATGTTTGAAGAATAGTACCAATTCCGGCAGCTAAGAAGGTTGATTGAAGAAGGCTCATTTGATCGCCAACTCCCATCGCCATCATTCCGGCCAAGATGATCGGTGGTACGTAAATATCCATTGCTAAAACGTGTTGTAACCCCAAGAAACCAGCTTCACCAAAGCCGACTTTGTCGTCTGGTCCAACTAATAAGCTGCTTTTATTTTCCATTGTTCTCTCCTCGATCAATTACTTTTTCCCCAGAAACATAAACTTCTTGAATTTGAGATTTTGTCGTATGATAAATCAAACGCTCGAATATATCATTTGCATCATCAGACATGATGTTTGAATATTCGTCGTTTACGATCTGAAAATCAGCTTTATATCCTGATTTTATTTGACCTGTTTGTAAATGCAGAGAGCTGGCCCCGCCGACGGTGGCAAGATAAAAGGCGTTAGCAGCAGAAATACGGGCAGTTGTATTACTACTATCCTCTAACATTTGAGATGACATAACTGCCTGCTGTATATTCCGATAAATGCTGGGTGAGTATCCACCAGCAATGTCAGTTCCCATACCAATATTTATTTGCTGATTATGGATCTTTTTGACAGGCAAAACAGAGTTCCCAAAATAGACATTAGAAATAGGACAGTGAGCGATGGCTACATGTTTATCGTGGAATAATTTGAGGTCAGAATCCCTCAATTGTGTACCATGTGCCATTACTGACTGATCGGTTAAAAGATTAAAGTGATCGAGTACTTCTGCATCTCGTAGATTGAATCTGTCGATAGCATATTGATCTTCCCAGATACTTTCACTGCAATGTGATTGGATTGGTAGATCATATTTTTTTGCGAGTTCTCCCAAACCTTGTAGTGTTTCATCAGTACAGCTGGGGACGAACCTCGGTGTGATAACGGGAACTAATTCTGCGTTTGTTTCTTGTTGTAATTTTTGGAGACGTTGGATGAATAGTTCAGTTTGTTCCAAAGCCTGATGTGACGATTCATCGCGATAAAACTCAGGAGTTTGATCAGGATTGTCCATGACTGTTTTTCCAATAAATGCTCTCTGACCATACTCGGCGCAAATTTTTGCTAAAACCATATTTGCATCTACGTGGGTAGAACCAAAATATAATACTGTTGTCGTGCCGTTGGCTAATAATTCTCGAACGAGACTTTGATAGCTCTTTTTGGCAAAATTCAAATCTTGATACTTGGCTTCGAGTGGAAAGGTATAAGTTTGTAGCCACTCGTTTAGTGGTTTGTCCAACGCTAGACCAGCTTGTGGCCATTGTGGTGCGTGAACATGTAAATCGATGAATCCTGGTAGCATGTAACTGCCTTTTGGTATGACATGAAGAATGTTGTGATTTTCAGCAGTTTGTTTGACCGATTTAAAATCCGGTTCATCGACAGATATTACATGATCGATCATTCCTGATCGGTCAATACATGTGAGAACTTTGGGTGAAAAATCCGCCTTGTCAAACGATGCTGAAGAGAACACAGCGCCCTCAAAAACAATTTGATAGGTGATAATCTAACACTTCCTTATTTAAGTTGTTATTAGATTAACATGAATGATTAATTTAATAAAGGATAAATCGTTCGTGAATAAGCGAAATCCTGAATTAAGTATTCAATAAATTCATTGAAATAACTCAATGAAGTATAATAGAAATGTCAATGTAAACGGACCCAATAAATTCATTAATTCAAGGAGGTTTATGATGAAAAAAATCATCAATAATGTTGAGGATATAGTTCCAGAAATGATTTCAGGACTGGTTAAGACTAATCCAAATATAGTTAAACAAATTGAAGGTACCACAGCTGTGGTCAGAAATGATAAGAAATTTTCAACGACAAAACAAGTTGGGATAGTCTCCGGAGGTGGTAGTGGTCATGAGCCACTACACGCAGGCTATGTTGGTGAAGGGATGTTGTCAGCCGCCGTTGCCGGAGAAGTATTCACTTCACCAACTCCTGATCAAATTTACGAAGCTATTACTACTGTGAATCAAGGAATGGGTGTCTTGCTGATAGTTAAGAATTATTCTGGAGATGTAATGAACTTTGACATGGCTAAAGAGATGGCAGAAGCTGATGATATTGAAATCGCGACAGTTGTGGTGGATGATGATATTGCAGTTGAAAATAGTGAATTCACTCAAGGTAAGCGTGGTGTTGCAGGAACTGTCTTAGTTGAGAAAATAATTGGTGCCGCCGCACGTTCAGGGATGTCACTAGCTGATCTAACTACATTAGGACAAACAGTTATCGACAATACCAAAACGATCGGTATAGCTTTACATGCTGCAACAGTCCCAGCCGTAGGTCATCCCGGATTTGAATTAGCTGACGATGAAATTGAATACGGTATTGGTATTCACAATGAACGTGGCTACTCAGTTGAGAAGATTCAACCAGCTAAGGAATTGGCTAGTGAATTAATTGAAAGAATCTTAAAGGAATTCGATAATAAGACTGGTAAATTTGCCGTACTAGTAAATGGTATGGGTGGAACTCCTTTGATGGAACAATATATTTTTGCAAATGATGTTTTGGAAGAAATGAATAATCAAGGAATCGAAGTTGGATTTAGTAAAGTTGGTAATATGGTCACCTCACTGGATATGCAAGGTGTATCATTGACAATTATGAAGACAGAAGATGATTGGATCGACAAATTGGAAGAACCTGTTGTAACAATTGGTTGGTAATGCAGAAAGGATGTCAATATGGAATTAGAATTGAATCAAGCTCAAAAATGGATTGAATCGTTTGTAGAAAAACTTGAAGCTAATAAGGCAACTTTGAATGAATTGGATACCGCCATCGGCGACGGGGATCATGGAACTAATATGGATCGTGGTGCAAAAGCCATAACTGACTCTTTAGCTAAGAAAGCACCCGAAAATATTTCGGATTTGTATAAGGCGACAGCTTTTGCAATGATTCAAAAAGTCGGTGGAGCATCGGGTCCATTGTATGGGACGGCCTTTTTGGACATGTCCAAAGCAGTAAAAAATGGCAACATTGGATTGGCTGATTTGATCCAAACTGGCGCAGATGGTATCAAACGTCGTGGTGATGCAGATGTAAAAATGAAAACTATGATCGATGTTTGGCAACCAGTAGCCGATGCGTTAAAAGCAAATAAATTTGTTGATCAGGTAGTCAGTGATGCCTTAGAGTCGACCAAAGATATGGTTGCTACTAAGGGACGTGCTAGTTACTTGGAAGAAAAGTCTAAAGGTCATCTGGATCCCGGTTCACAGTCCAGTGCGTATTTGTTCGGTTCATTAATCGATGTAATAGGAGATAATAGCTGATGAAATTTGGTATATTAATCGTTTCACACTCTAATAAAATAGCTGAAGGTGTCAAAGATCTTATCTCTGAGGCTGCTCCGGATCTTTCGATCACTACTGCTGGTGGGACTGATGATAACGAAATCGGTTCATCCATGCAAAAAATCCAAGATGCTGTGGACGCCAATACTGGTGATGAAATTTTGGCATTTTATGATTTAGGTAGTTCGAAGATGAACTTAGATATGGTGTCAGAAATGAGTGACAAACCTATTCATCGTTACGATGTTGCCTTAGTTGAAGGAGCATATGCTGCCGCAACCATGGCACAGGTGGATTCACCAATTGAAATAATCGAGAATAGTATTAAAGATATGAAAATAAAATAATATTCGATTTTGTAGACAAATTTGTGAAAAGGTTTGCAATAAAAAAATACATAGAGTACGATAATAACGAAAACTAAATATGATTTCTTCGGGGCAGGGTGCAATTCCCGACCGACGGTAACAACGTAAGTTGAAGTCCGTGACCCACGTTTAGTGGTTGACTCAGTGCAAGTCTGAGACCGACAGTATAGTCTGGATGGGAGAAGAAAAAATTAAGATTCATACTTTTTTGTGGTGTCTATGTGCATTTTGAACTCCACATCTCTCTCGTATGGAATCTTATTTGGCTTATTAAAAAAATGTAGCCCCGCATTCTTAAAAGATGCGGGGCTTTTTTTGTACATTTTGAATGTGAGGTGAATAAGAATTTGGATAATACGTATATGGAAATGGCGATCAATGAGGCCAAGAAAGGTAAACAAACCTGGACTAATCCAAAAGTTGGAGCCGTGATCGTAAAAAATGAGCAAGTTCTGGCTAGTGGTCATCATGATAAGTTTGGTGATAATCATGCAGAAGTTAATGCTCTGAACGACTTGAATAATATTAAGGATGCAGTAGGTGCGACGCTATATGTAACCTTGGAACCTTGTTCTCATTTTGGCAAAACTCCACCCTGTGTCCGTAAGGTTGTGGATGTCGGAATCAAAAGAGTTGTGATAGGGCAAGTCGATCCCAATCCTATTGTTAGCGGACGGGGAGTTAATTATCTCAAGAACCATGGCGTAGAAGTTTTAGTTTTAAACTCTACTACAGATATAAACCGTTCTTATAACTTTTTTTATCGAAACCATCGACCATTAGTTACAGTTAAATATGCGATGTCACTGGATGGAAAGATTAATCAAACTACTGGTGAACGCACGCTTATTAGTGGCGAAGCTGCCTATTTGGATTCACAGCAGTTGCGAGCTGATAATCAAGCAATTTTGATTGGAGAAAATACACTTAGAGTCGATGATCCAGAATTGACGGTTAGAACGGAGTCAATGAGTTTCCCGCCCATCAGGATTATTTTGGTTAGGGATATTGATCAATTGGATTGGAACAGAAAAATATTTATGAGTTCGTCGCCGATTTGGATTTTGAGTGCAACATCTAGTGACCGAGAATTTCCTAAAAACGTCGCAGTTTATTCTGGCGACTGGACGCCAAAATCGATTATTGAATTACTGGCAAAGCACAACATCCAATCATTATTAGTTGAAGGTGGGAGTACGATTCACGCAGAATTCGTCAGTGAACAATTAGTCGACGATCTTGTGGTTTATCTATCTCCTAAAATATTCGGTGGAGCAGGTTTACCTGCAGTCTTTGGAACTAAGTCCCCCGAAATAATGAATCTACATAATTTGCAAGTTAATCAATTAGGACGTGATTTAAAAATAACAGCAACGAGGTACAGCTAATGTTTACAGGAATTATTCACGATGTTGGGAAAATCATCAGCATCAAAGATGTCCAAGAGACACAACAAATTACAATTCAATATCAAAATTTAACAGAAATCAAAATGGGTGACAGTATTTCAGTCAATGGAACTTGTTTGACAGTTGTTGATTTAAATGATCAAGATTTCAGCGTTGACGTGATGCCTGAGACCTATGAACGCACTAATTTGTATCAACTAAAAAATGGTGACGCTGTTAATTTAGAGCAGTCTCTAAAACTGAGTGACCGTCTAGATGGTCACATCGTATTAGGTCACATCGATACGACCGTGCAATTATTGGATCGGGTCGAAAATCAAAATGCGTTTATCTTAACTTTTTCGTTACCAATCAAATATCAAAAATATGTCGTTGAGAAAGGTTCAGTTGCTCTTAATGGCATTAGTTTGACGGTCATTTCAGTCGAAAATAATAAATTTGTAGTTGGAATTATTCCACATACACTCGAAGAAACCAATCTAGGTGAGGTAAAGTTGCTGGATTTGGTGAATTTAGAGGTAGATATTCTCAGTAGATACGTGGTTGATTCTAAGTTAGGAGATAATTATGCCAAGTAAAGAAATCCAAAGAGTTGAAAATGCAATTAATGAATTGAAACAAGGTAAGTTGATCATCGTCGCAGATTCACCTGAACGAGAGGCGGAAGGTGACATGGTAGGCTTAGCAGATTTTGTAAGCCCAGAGAATGTTAATTTTATGATCAATAAAGCACGTGGGTTACTGTGTGTACCTATGAGTGAGGAATATGCTCAGCGTTTGGGACTTAATCCAATGGTCACTGATTCAAGCGATGCTTTTGGAACAGCCTTTACCGTCAGTACTGATGCGAAGACTACAACAACAGGTATCTCTGCCTTTGATCGTGCAGATACTATCAAGACTTTAGCTGACGTCAATAGTTCGAGAGATAACTTCTATCATCCGGGACATATTTTTCCGTTGATTGCTCGTTCAAACGGTGTTTTGAGCCGTGGTGGTCATACTGAAGCGGCGGTGGATCTAGCTAAGTTAGCCGGAGCCAGTCCCGTGGCATACATTTGTGAAGTAGTAAAAAAAGACGGCTCAATGGCTAGACTCAAGGATTTGAAAGCATTCGCTGAAGGCAGTCAAATGCAATTAGTTACGATTCACGACATCATCAAGTATCGATATATGTTCGATTCCACTGTCGCTACTAGTGTTACCAAGGTAAATTTACCAACTAAATATGGAGATTTTCAATTAGAGTCGTTCAAAACTTTTGACAGTGAAGAACCAACTTTATTGATAACTAAAGGTGAAATGTCTTCTAATGATCCACTGTTGTTAAGGATTCATTCGGAATGTCTGACTGGGGATGTATTAGGATCGCTACGCTGCGATTGTGGTGACCAATTAGAACGTTCATTGGAAATGATCCAAGAAAATGGTAGTGGTGCGGTTTTGTATCTGCGTCAAGAAGGACGTGGCATTGGCTTGCTCAATAAATTAAAAGCCTATAAACTACAGGATCAAGGTTTTGATACAGTCGAAGCTAATAATAAACTAGGTTTTAAAGCTGATTTGAGAAATTATGGTATTGCCGCCAATATATTGCACCAAAAAGGTATCACTTCAGTAGACTTGATGACTAATAATCCAGATAAAGTTAATGGACTAGAGGAGCTAAACGTAAGTGTGGAGCATCGTGTAGGCATTGAGATTCAACCTAATAATTATGATTATAAATACTTAAAAACCAAAAAAGATAAATTACACCATTTATTAAGCGAGGTTGGATAAAATGAAAAACATTATCGGAAAATTTAATGAGAACGATTTAAAAATAGCTATCGTTGTAGCTCAATTTAATGAAATAGTTACTAGTAAGTTGACCAATGGTGCGATAGAAACATTACAAAGGTACGGTGTTAAAGATGACGATATTACTGTTATCAAAGTTCCCGGTGCAATGGAGATTCCTAGAATAGCCAACATCGCCTCAAAAACTGGTAAATTTTCCGGAATAATTGCATTAGGAGCGGTGGTTAAAGGTGAAACGTCACACTTTGATTATGTCTGCTCAGGCTCAGCTAGTGGTGTGGCCCAAGTGTCATTAGAAGGAAAGGTTCCCGTCATGTTTGGAATTTTAACAACGGATAATATGGATCAAGCTATGAATCGCGCTGGTGGTAAAGCAGGTAATAAAGGTTCTGAATGTGCCAGTGGCCTTTTAGAAATGATAAGTCTGGAACGACAAATTAATAAAATATAAATAGTAGTGTTGGTTAATGCTTATCATTATATTCATGATAGAGTATAATAAGTTGGCATGATGCCCATTTATTGTACTAATTGAGGAGTGTTTAAGGATGACCAATATTTTTTTGGAAGGTTTCAAACAAAATGAAGCACAAATAGCATATGGTCACAAATCTGATGCTGGCGAAAGAAAGTATTTGTTGGATGAAATCCCTGACTATTCATCATTACTTAACGTCAGTCTTAGGATACCCGGGCCAATCAAGAACAATCAATATTTAAGCGATATCTTTGAAAGTGGATTTAAGCAATTTATTAGTAATTTTGATATCAAGAAAAGCGTTGTTTGGGATGTCGCATCTGGTCCAGTAGCATTCGCAATCATTAATTCTGATGCACAGATAGTCAAAATGGCCGCTATCAAATTTGAAGAAGAAGCATTGGGAGAACTATTTGATATTGACGTTTACATAGTTCATGAAGACACATTAGGTCCTTTGAGGCGCTCAGATCTTAACTTGCCACCTAGAAAGTGTTTGATTTGTGGTAAAAATGCTTCTGAATGTATTCGTCAACAAAATCATTCGGTAGCAGAATTACAGAATTATATTAGTAATTTGATAAACGAAAACAAGTAGGACGTCGAGATGAAATTTTATCTCGACTTTTTTAATTATCAAATTATTTTATTTTTTTAATGGGTAAATGAATGATAATATATTACCTGTACTGGAGTTGTCGATTACTTAAGTTTAAAGGGGAAAATAAAAAAATGGGTATGTACCTAATAATAAATATTATAGGTCTAGTAGTTTTTCTTGCCATTGGATTCCTATTCTCGAAGAATAAGAAAAATATTCAATGGAAGTCAATTGGAATTATGATCGCTCTTAATTTGCTTTTGGCTTGGTTTTTAACAAGTTTTGGGATCGGGCGCGCAATTGTTTCTGGCGCCGCAGATGGATTTAATTGGTTAGTACAAGTAGCATATGTCGGAATCGAATTTGCATTACCAAGTTGGGTACATGTTAAGAGTATGGACTTTGTTACAAGTGCACTATTACCAATTTTACTAATTGTGCCATTATTTGATATTTTGACATACATTGGAGTTTTACCATTTATTATCAAGTGGATCGGTAAGGGATTATCATTTATTACAGGTCAACCAAAGTTTGAATCATTCTTCGCGGTTGAAATGATGTTTTTAGGTAATACAGAAGCACTTGCGGTTTCTAGTTTGCAATTGAAGCAAATCAAGTCACAACGTAATGTAACTTTAGCGATGATGTCGATGAGCTGTGTTACGGCTTCTATTATTGGTTCATATATTCAGATGATGCCGGGGAGATTTATACTAACGGCTATTCCGATCAATATCATCAATTCGATCATTGTTACTAGTTTATTGAATCCCGTAACAGTGACGCCTGAGGAAGATACGATCGCTAAGCTCAGCGGTCAGGGTGATGGTGGCAAAAAAGAACCATTCTTCTCATTCTTGGGTGATTCTATCTTGGGTGCTGGTAGATTGATTCTTATCATTGCTGCCAATGTTATTGCATTCGTTGCTCTAGCAGCATTGATCGATAAGATTTTGCAATTAGTTAATCCTTGGTTAACATTGGAACACATTCTAGGTATTATTATGTATCCATTTGCTTGGTTATTAGGATTGAATGGACACGATTCATTCCAGATGGCTCAGTATATGGGTACGAAGTTAGTAACAAATGAATTCGTTGTTATGGGTAAAGTTACAGGAATCATCAAAGATTTCGATCCCCATTTCAAAGCTGTATTGACAGTATTTATCACGTCATTCGCTAATTTTTCAACTCTCGGAATGATCATTGGTTGTTTCAAGGGAATCGTCGACAAAGAAAAGAACGATGTGATTTCCAAAAATGTTGGCTACATGTTGTTATCTGGTATTTTAGTATCATTACTTTCAGCCGCATTTGTTGGTTTGTTCGTCTGGTAAAATAATAAAAAGGCATCTTCCAGGATGGTATAAAAAAAGTTGGAAATCTATTAATAGATTCCAACTTTTTATTTTTCTAACCATTTAAAAACATTCGCAATATTCCCGACCCAAGTGACCCATGAATGATCCCCATCAACAGGCATCCAAGTATAATTATCATTTAAATGAATCGTGAGAAAATTTTTGAACATAATGTTATCTTCATGCATGTAATCTTCATCACCACAAAGTGTTAAAACTTTTTGTTTAGGTTGTAATCGATTAAAAATAGTCGCGAGCTGATTACTGTGAAGTTTTTCGGGTGAATCAAAAATTGTGTCAAAGGTTTTTTTGTCCATAGGACCTTTAGGATTATTTCTAAACTTTTCGATGTCAGTGACAGGCGATAGAGCTGCAATTTTACTGAACTTATCTTCGTTAGTAAAACCGATCTTCAGCGCACCATATCCACCCATACTAGAACCAACAATATAGTTATCCTTTGGATCGGATGAGATAGGGAGCATTGACTGAATTTTCGGGATCAATTCTTTTACAAAGAAAGAATAGTACGGGATAAAGTCAGAATCAGTATAAAAAGCATTTCGCGCTTCAGGCATTATCACGGCCCAGTCGTGTAAACGAGCCAGTTCTTCAATATTAGCATGGCGAATCCAAGCAGTGTCATCACCAGTGTATCCGTGGAGTAACCAAACTGCCTTATATTGTTTTTTACCGGAATCAGGAATGATAACGGTAGTCTTGAAATAAGTATGAAGGTAGTTAGTATTATAGCTCATGTTCAATAGTGTCATTTAATATCCCTCGAATGCGTGACTTAATACTAAAATTTTAAATCAGAAAACTTATTTTGTAATATTTTAATTCATGCAATATAATCTTGGGATAAAAAATGCAACTTGTCAAGGCATAGAAAATTGGTTTTGACCGTTAACATGCTATATACACTAAAAACGATGACAAAAAAATATTTGTCATCGATATAATTATTTAGTTATCCAATCAAAAACCTGTCCAACATTTAACGACCATGTATTCCAGGAATGATCACCACTGACTGGCATCCAAGTATAATCTTTACCCAGATTATCAGTTAGGAAGTTCTTCAAATCAATATTATCTTGTAGCATGAAGTCTTCGTCACCACAAAGATGCAAGACCTTTTGCTTAGGGTGGAATTTATTGAAGATATTTGTAATTTGGTTTTTAGAAACTTTTTCTATTGAATCAAAAATCGTGTCGAAAGTCTCTAGTGGCATTGGACTTTTCGGATTGTTCCGGAAGTTTTCAATGTCAGCCACCGGTGACATTGCTGCGATTTTACTAAATTTGTCAGGATTAGCGAAGCCGATTTTTAGAGCTCCGTATCCACCCATACTTACACCAGCAATAAAATTATCTTCAGCCTTGTCAGAAATAGGTAGCAGTCCTTGCATCTTTGGGATCAGCTCTTTAATGAAGAAACTGTAATAAGGGATGAAGTTGGAGTCGGTATAAAATGAGTTTCTACCTTCAGGCATGATGATAGCAATGTCATTTTTTTCAGCTAGTTTCTCGATATTAACATTGCGCATCCACGTCGTATCATCGGCAGTGTATCCGTGTAACAGCCAGACAGCTTGATAATTTTTCTTACCAGTATCTGGAATAACTACAGTTGTCTTAAAATATGTATGTAAATAATTTGTACGAAAACTTGTACTTAGTAATGTCATGAATTGCCTCCAATGATATTTTTGCTTCATTAGTTAATACTGAAACTAAAACTAATTCTTGTCAAGAAACAGCAAAATACGCCATAAGGTTACATAAGATAAGTTATCGGAAGCTAATTGACATCTTTACATCAATATTTTTGATATTAATTATAAAAAAATGTATTGGAAAATTGTTTCGTATATCGTTAACATGTGATTAAAGCTATTTATAATTGGAGGTGAATTTATATTTATGAGGCGCACTTATTATGCAGTCAAGGTCAAACGGATCGATGGTAAAGTTTTATACTTCAAATTATCAAAGGACCTTCAGGTGGCCATGTCTGACTATCAAAAAAATTCCGAGGATTGGAAATCGATCTTGAAGGGTGCACTAATAAATATAGAGACTGCACCGCACAGGAATAATGCTCAGCCGCCAATCACCGTTGCTAGAGTAAAAAATGTATTTATGGTTGATAAGAATTTTTTTAGCACCAGAAGTCAATTTATCAGTCGAGATAATTGGGAAGGTTCTGCGAGCATCCGCCAGATATACAGTTATCTACGACATGACTATTCCTTCGCAAATCGTTTAGAAATAAAAAATGATATTAAGTTTTGGAAAACCGGTAAAAAAAATCAGCTGATATGGCTGTTGACATTATTCAGGACCAAATTGCATTATCATAATATAAAAAAAATAAAAAGATTCAGTAGAAAAAAATAATTTCTTCCTACTGAATCTTTTTTTAATATCTTGGTTCCCATTTTATCGTATTAATTGCTTTTTTAGCATCTTTTGCATCAGTCAATTTTTCGTTAATGGCTTGCTGTGCAACACCTAAAGCAACGGTCAGACTGAACTCGTTGAGTTTTGAAACTGGAGGAAGCACTGCCGCACCTGCTTTACTTGGATCGACAATACCACCTAAGCAGTGAGCAGCCTTGTTGATCATTCCTTCACTAAGAATCTTTGCATTGACCGCCATTGCACCTAGGCCCAAGCCAGGGTAGACAAGAGCATTATTTGCTTGTCCAATGTAGTAGGTCGTGCCATTCAATTCTACAGGTTTGGCAGGGACACCAGTTGCTATGAGAGCTCGACCATCTGTCCACTGTAACAAGTCTTCAGCTGTAGCTTCAGCTAATTTGGTGGGATTAGAAAGTGGGAAGATAATCGGGCGTGATGTATGAGCAGCCATCTCTCTGACCGCGAATTCGGTGAATGCGCCTGGTCGTGTAGAGGTCCCTACTAAAATAGTGGGATGTACAGCCTTAACAACTGCATCAAGGTTTGTTAATTCATCTGGGTGCTCGAATTCACTTCGTTGTCTAGTAAATGGCATCTGTTCAGGCGTGAGACCTTCTGTATCATCAAATAACAGCCCTTGTTTGTCTACTAGATAGAAGCGATCTTTAGCTTCTTGTGCAGATAATCCTTCATCTATCATGGCGTCATAGATACGCTTAGCAATGCCTGCGCCGGCCGTCCCAGCACCAAATGAAACATAGATTTGGTCAGTTAGCTTTTCTTTTGAAATATTCAATGCACCTAAAATACCAGCAAGAGTAATGATACCAGTACCCTGAATATCATCATTGAAAGTTAAAATCTTATCTTTGTATTTATTCAAAATATTTGCGGCATTATCACGCCCGAAATCTTCGAAGTGAAGATACATATTTGGAAATATTTCTTCAGCTTTTGCTACGAATTGATCGACAAAATCATAATATTTGTCACCAGTAATACGTTGATGATGATTTCCTAAATAAAGATCGTCTTGCAACAAGTCTTGGTTGTTTGTTCCAACGTCAAGTACAACGGGAAGAACAGATTTTGGATCGATTCCTGCAGCGGCAGTGTAGACCATTAGTTTACCGACAGAAATATCCACTCCTTGAACGCCCCAGTCACCGATACCAAGGATTCCCTCACCATCTGTGACGACGATCAATTTGATTTCACGATCTCCAGCAGCGTTTTTTAATGTGGTTTCCATTTCGTTTGGCTCATCAATGGACAAGTAGGCGGCATTTTGAGGATCTAGGTATAAGTGACTGTAATTTTCGATCGTATCAGCAATCGTAGGATCATACACTACGGGCATGAAGTCATAAACGTGTTCACTGAATAATTTAAAGAAAACTGTTCGATTTTCGTTGAATAAGTCCATCAAGTACATACGTTTAGCGAGTGGAGTGTCTTTATCATTGAATTGAGCATAGGCACGAGCTACTTGCTGATCGAGCGTTTGGACGAAAGGAGGTAGTAATCCTTCCAAATCCTTATCCATTCGTTCTTGCTTAGTAAATGCGGTACCTTTATTCAAAAATGGATTGTTTAGTAATTCTAAGCCTGTATATTCTTTCAATTTCATATCTCCCAAATATTGATAAATACTTTTCGGTTATTACTATATACCGTCATAAAAAATATAGTCAAATATAGTATAATTGATAATAATTATTTATAAGTTAGGAGAAAATATGAATCTTAAAGATTGGCAATATTTTCAAAAATTGAGTGAATTAAAAAACTTCTCTGACACAGCACGTCATTTTAATGTGCGACAACCAACGATCACATATTCATTAAAACGATTAGAGCAAGAATATGGGACAAAACTAGTCGAAAGGAAAAGTTACGCTAATTCATTGAGATTGACCTATGCTGGTAATCAATTATTGAAGCACATCAATAAGATATTACGAGAAGAATATTTGGCTAAATCAGATATATCAAGATTGAAGACCCAAAGAATAAAGATGGGTTTTCCACCGATTATTACCAATTACCTGTTAGCGAGTGTTTTTGATGAATTGAAGAAAAATGATTTATTGGAACGAATGGATCAAGTTGTGGACGGTTCCAAGGAATTGTTGGCGGAATTAAAAAACGGCCGGATCGATATTTCACTATTAGGAGTGACTAAACTTCCGGAAGATGACGATCTAGAATATCAAGTGATCAAGTTACATCATTTCAATTTGATAGCATCCGACAAAAGACACTTTGATGGTTCTATTCATCTATCCGACTTATTGGATGAGGAGTTTATTTTAACCGATAGTAGTTCCGTTCATCATCAAGTTTTTAAGCAATTTACAGATGAATATAATGTTTTACCAAATATTATCTTTGAAACGTCTGATTATAATTTATTGCTGAAACTAGTTAAGGCTGATAAGGGTGTCAGTTTTATTGCTGAGACTGCGAGTGCATTAGTAGAGGGGATACAGGAGGTCAAGGTCAAGGACTTATCGCTGCCGCCATTTTATATATTAATTGCTTATCGCAGTAATACTTTGAAAACCCCTGATTTTAACAAGATTATTGATATTTTTGGTAACAGTTTAAAATAATATATTTAAATTTATATAAATAAAACGAGGTATACGGTATAGTCCAATTAAGGTACAATTAATTTACCAATTGGTAACCAAGCATTAAAAAAACGTCGTAGCTACGAATTATACAAAATTGAAAATATAATGGAGTTTATAATTGTGCCTTTTTCGGTCCAAGCTCTCAACTCCTCCATCATTCACAAGTAGGCTTCATTTATTTTCAAAGGGTAAAATAAAATATAGTGAATCAATACTTTATCTATGGGATAGTTATGTTCATTTCTATATTTTTCTCTGGGAAACCAACTAGCTTGGTTTCTTTTTTGTTTACAAATTTGTTTATAAACTTGCAGTATTGACAATATGGCAAGATATTGAAAATAAATAAACAAAAGTAAGCAATATTTTACAATAGGGCCTATGAACGTTGTTATAGCAGTGTTTATAGAGCCATACGATACGTATTTATCTATTGATAATTAAAAGAATATTACATAAATATATATGTTTATGATATATTGTTCATTGAGGGGAATCCTACAGATCCTCTCTTTTGATAATTTCATGTTTATAGCAGAATTCTGTTGAATGATGGTAGTTCCTCCCTGAGCTGCCATTTTTTTGTATTTAAGTTTAAATGTTACTAAATAATATGATAATATGAATCTGAGGTATGCGGTTTATTCCCATCCTCATTGCGCAGAGAGTGACCTCCCCAGGTCGCTCTTTTTTATTGAAATTTCATTTATCGAAGTAGAACACGTATTTGTATAGCTCTAATTTATGGTATAATTTTTACATTAAGCTGTTTAGGAGTTTTTAGCATGAAGTACAACAAGGAACAACAAATCGAAATTGCCAACTATGCCATTGCACATGACAATGACTTTAAAGCAACTGGTAATAAATACGGAATTTCTTATCAACAAGTATCGGCTTGGGTGAGGAAGTATCATAAGACTTCAAAACCTAACCAAAATGACCAAGCTAAAGGTACCAAATCTAAAACTAGTACGACTAAAAAAGAAGCACCTAAGGCTAATGCCTTAGATATTTTAAGTAGAAGAGATCCTGTATTGGAAGCTCAATTAGAAGATGTCAAACGTCGTTTAGGATTGATCGATTAATCATTTTGAAAAAAATAATTTTTGTTTGTTTAGGTAATATCTGTCGATCACCGATGGCAGAGATGATAATGAAAAAAATGCTCAATGACACTGGATCAAACCAGATAATCGTTGAATCTAAAGCAACGTCTACTTATGAGCTCGGTAACTCACCACATCCAGGTGCAATTGCTGAACTAACAAAACATAATGTTCCGATAGTGGAGCACCATTCCCAGCAAATAACGACTCAGGATTTTAAAAGTGCAGATTTAATAATTGGCATGGACTATCAAAACCTTGATGATTTGCAAAGGATGGCTCCGGATCAGGACAAGTATAAACTGCATATAGCCTATGAAAGTGTGAATGAGGGCAGGGTCATCGAGGACCCTTGGTTCGATCATAATTTTGATAGAACTTATCGACAATTAGCTGAAGTTTTGCCTAATTGGTTAAAAATACTGCAAGAACAATAAAAGAACGATGGAAATTTTTATTCACCATCGTTCTTTTTCAATTACATTACAAAAATTAAAAGGGAATAAACAATATGATTTATACATGTATGTTTTGAAGATGATACTAACTGGTCCCATCACATTTTTATTTTTAGAGTGTGGTAAAGTTAAAGAGAGGTGTTTCGAATGACTTTACATTTAGATATTATCACGGTAATAACCAGGCTGCTCCTCGCCACAGGTATTTCCGGTATCATCGGGTGGGATCGGGCACATAAGCATCGACCTGCAGGGATTAGAACTCATATACTAGTGTGCCTAGGAGCCTGTATAGTTGCTATGATTCAAAAAGAAATTGGTTTTGATGCATTAGCTATGGCTCGTCAGTATCCAGCATACAAGGGTGTTATTCGAGCTGATGAGGCAAGATTGATCGCTCAAGTTATCAGTGGAATCGGGTTCTTAGGTGCCGGAACGATCATTGTGGAACACCACTCTATTAAGGGACTAACGACCGCAGCCAGTTTGTGGGCTGTGGCGTGTATTGGACTTGCAGTTGGTATGGGTGATTACTTGATTGCTATTGCAAGCTTCGTCGTTGTATACGGTGTCGTGGCCTTCTTAAAGCAAATAGTTCGTGTCAATCCATTGAAAAAAGTAGAAATTCAATATTTTGATAAAATTGCCGGTAAAGAATTCATACTAGATTATTTCGAAAAGAATTCCATCAGTATCAAAAATGTTAATTTCAGAGCCAACAAAACTGAAGATGGGTCATACACCTATACCAATGTTTATGAAATCAAACTTCCACATGATATGAAATACATCGATGTGGTTGAAGGTATATCAGCTGGTAATGAAATAACTAAAGTACAATTGATAAATCTTGGTTAGATTTTTTATATATTAATATTAAATTATTTAAATCATAAGAAAGATTGATTTAGAGTTATTTGTTTGCTAAAGTTTTTATTATTGGGGGAATTTAATGGTAAAAAGAATTACAATAATTTTTCTGTTTGTATTTCTTTGTGGGTTATTTGTATTTAATATCGATACATTTGGGGATGGGGTTCAAAAAGTTAGACAAGATTCACATGACTTATCTAGTCAGCTAACTGAATCAGAATTCGAGTCTAAAAAATCCAATTATATTTACGTATCATTTGATAATTTGTATGAAAATCCACAGATTTATAGGGACACTAAAATTTACCAACGGGGATTAGTATTAAGGTCAGACGAAAATTTTGCTATAGTTTCTCTAGATAAAAATGATCGTTCGAAGGACGTAAAAATCAATTATAATTTAAGCTCATTGTCAAAAGGGGTCTCAAGATTGGAAGAGGGTAGCCAAATTCAAGTTTTCGGTAAATTCGACAATGTTGAGAACTATACCAATAGCAAGGGCAGAACGATGATGCGTCCAGTAATTAATGCTAAGTTTATTGGTATCATTGATTCCTAATTTAAAAGGAATGCAGAGAGTAAACTATGTATAGTGATGGCTTAGACGATTTATTTTTCGAAGTTATTTATCGTAGGATCATGGAATCTGAATATCCAAAGATCCCTGATGAATTATTAGAAGATGACTGAAGTAAATGACAATAAAAAGCGCCTACCAGCGATAAGTTGGTAGGCGTTTTACTATCAAAAGGGTTTTTTATATTTGTAACGGACGGTAATATAAATGGCATTGCTCTTCAATGTAGGATGAAGAGCTGAAAATATGAGAAGTTATTTTTTACTTTTAGAATCTTTATCGTTTTTAGAAGATTTCTTGTCCGCAGAATCTACTCGATCTACGTTTTTTTTGACATCATCGGGAAGTGAAGCAAATTTGTCAAATAAACTACCAAAATTCTCTTCGCGTTTCACTGTTAGGCCCATCGGTATCAGCCCCTTTCAGGTTAATTTATTAATTATCTTTTAATTAACTATATTATAAGACCTTTTGCATAAAATCTCAAATTCTTGCAACTTTTTTTTGATTAGGTAGAATAGAAAGAGCTATTATAACTATTCTTGTTATTGGAAAGGAGATATTTTTTGGCAACAGAATATCTTGAACATAAATTAAGCTTATTACCAGCACGTCCCGGTTGCTATTTAATGAAGGACATCAATTCAAAAATTATTTATGTTGGTAAGGCTAAAAACTTAAAGAATCGTGTTCGTTCATATTTTAAAAGTTCACATGAGGGCAAAACGGAACGCTTAGTATCTGAGATCAGAGATTTTGAAACAATTATTACTTCCAATGACAAGGAAGCTTTCTTGCTTGAAATAACTTTGATACAAAAACATCAGCCATATTACAATATAAAATTAAAACGTGGCACGGGTTATCCATATATTAAGATCACTAATGAACGTGATCCCAAAATGGAAATAACTGGTCAAGTAAAAAAAGATGGTGCTTATTATTTTGGACCATACCCTAACGTTTGGGCCGCCTCTAACACACTGAACTTTTTACAAAAAGTGTATCCACTGCGCCGTTGTCAGGGTCATTTAGGTAGACCTTGCCTGTATTATCACATGGGACAATGTCTTGGTGCCTGTTTTCAAGATGTTCCAGAAGAAAAATATAACAGTCAAATAGAGAAAATAAAAAAGTTCCTTGGTGGTAATGTCGGAGAAATAAAATCCCAACTAGAAGGCAGGATGGAAAAGGCTTCTGGGGATTTAGAATTTGAACGTGCGGCTGAATTGCGTGATCAAATTAAATATATTGAGACTACCGTTGAAAAACAAAAAATCATTTCTAATGACAGTACTCCGCGTGATATTTTTAATTATTATGTCGAAAAAGGCTGGATTTCTATTCAAATTTTCTTCATTCGTCAAGCTCGATTGATGAAACGTGAAAAGAAAGTCTTCGCCTGTATCAACTCACCTGAGGAAGAATTGTCTACGTTTATATTGCAATTTTATAATAGAAGAAATCAGGTCATGCCAAAGGAAATTTTGGTTCCAAGTAATTTGGATAAAGATACTTTGTCACAGGTGCTGAATGTTCCGTTTAGAACTCCGCAAAGAGGTCAAAAGAAAGACTTGATGGACATGGCAGCTGATAATTCAAAATTAGTCTTGCAAGAGAAGTTCAGACTGATGGAATTAGATAATCGTCAAACTTACGGTGCCCAAAAGCAAATATTCGAAGCATTAGGTTTGCCGTACGGTCATGTGATTGAATCTTTTGACCATTCGCACATTCAGGGAACTAATCCAGTCTCAGCGATGGTAATGTTCGTTGACGGTCGCCCAGAAAAAAGTGGCTATCGTAAATATAAAATCAAAGGTGAAGTAGAACATCAATCTGGAGCAGATGAGGCCGCGAATACGCGTGAAGTCGTCTATCGTCGCTATTCCCGTGTTATCAAAGAGGAAGGCAATTTACCAGACTTGATCTTGATGGATGGGGGAATCATCGAGCTTCGGGCCGTGATGGATGTATTGCAAAATGAGCTGGGCATCAGTATCCCAGTAGCGGGTATGGTGAAGGATGATCACCATAACACATCGCATTTGATTTTCGGAGAAGACGGAGTTCTAGTGGATCTAGATCGAAAGAGTCAGGGCTTCTATTTGTTACAAAGAATTCAAGATGAAGTCCATAGATTTGCAATTACTTTCCAGCGTAAGACGAGGAGTAAAAATGCTCTATCATCCAGATTGGATGGGATTCAAGGCGTTGGACCTAAAACACGTAACAAGTTGTTACGCAAATTTGGTTCAGTGAAAAAAATGAAAGATGCCTCGGTTGAAGACTTAACTGCATTAGGTATCTCAAAAACTACTGCGCAAACTATCAAGATCACTTTAGCAAGCACTGATTTTCATCAGAAGTACCATAAAGGTTAAAAAACAACATTCGTTAGAATGTTGTTTTTTTATTGCACGCTTAATTGATTTTTGCTACTAACAGCACCATCGGTGAAGGTAATCACGATATTGGCTCCGACGTCACCTTTAATGCCAGATGTGTATGAGAATACTTTGGAAGAATTATTCTCAATTGCAGTCTCCGAATAACCATTTGGATTGCCTAGTAGATTAATGATATCTTGCTCAGATTGTCCATTTTCGATTTGATTGTATAGACCCAAGGTGATTTCTTTGTCACGATTTACTTTTAAGCCAGAGATGGACTTACTGATCGCATGATCATTGACAAAAGCAACGATCAGGGATGATCCTGAGTCACCGCCAGCAACTTTTTTCCAAGTGTAGGAAGTAGCTTGAACGTCACCGATTGTCGTTTGTGAGTTAGAATTGTAATTTCCAAATAGTTTTTGTAAATCCGTCACTGATAAACCGTCAGTTGGACTCAAATATATTCCATTATAGTTTTCTAATCTGATGCCAGTTTCTTCTTTTGTGGGGGTGGCTTTTTTATTTACTGATTTCTTCTTTTTGGAGGATTTTTCAGTTTTATCATTAGTATTATCTTTTTGATAAAAGTAATAACCAGTACCACCAACACCAACTAGGAGAAGTATAACTAGTATCCAGAACCATATTTTTTTAAAAAATGGCTTCTTGTGATGATTCTGTTGTCGATATTGCGAACGACTCATTGTGATATTATTGTTCATCTGCAAATCCTCCCTAATTAATACTTATAACTTAATTTTATAATACTAGTATTTATAGGTAAACCGACAAATGATTTTAAAATGATATTCAGGTGTACAAAAAAAGCATCTATGACAGATGCTTTTTGGATTTATTTTTCAGCTTTTTTAGCAGGTTTCCATAATCCGTAGATAACACCGGAAATTACAGAACCAATGATTACAGCTAATAAGTACATTAGAGGTTTATTTGCAAGTGGTGTAACGAAGATACCACCGTGAGGAGCAGGAACATTGACACCCCATAGTTGTGTCAAACCACCACCGATAGCAGAACCGATAACACTTGATACGATAACGTGTAATGGGTCTCCGGCAGCAAATGGAATTGCACCTTCGGTAATGAATGAAATACCTAGAACGTAGTTAGATAAACCAGCTTGTCTTTCTTGTTCAGTAAACTTGTTCTTCCAGAATGTTGTAGCAATGGCGATTGCTAGAGGTGGAACCATACCACCAACCATAACAGCTGCCATCAAAGCACCATTTTGTGTAGCAGTGAATGTACCAATTGCGAATGTATAAGCGGCCTTGTTAAAAGGACCACCCATATCGATCGACATCATACCGCCAAGTAATGCACCTAAGATAACGGCATTACCAGTACCCATTGATTCAAGGAATGCTGTGATAGCATGGTTAACAACGGCGAAGATAGGATCAACGGCAAAGTACATGATCGCACCGACGATCAAGAGGCTTAGTACAGGGTATAGCAAGATTGGCTTCAAACCATCAAGTGATTTAGGAAGGTTCTTCAATGCCTTCTTTAGGTAGACGATAGTCCATCCGGCTATGAAACCAGCGAGTAGACCACCGATAAATCCGGCAGGACTCTTTGATGAAACAACTGATGCAGTAGCTTGTGATGCCATATAGCCACCAACAAAACCAGGTAGTAGGGCAGGACGATCACCGATCGAAACAGCGATATAAGCTGCTAAGACGGGGATCAAGAAACTAAAAGCATAGTTACCAACGTTGTTAAAGAATAAGAACCATTGTGAATGAGATCCAACTGAGCTTTCAAGCAAGAAGGAGATTGCCATCAATATACCACCACCGACAACGAATGGAAGCATGTTAGAGATACCATTCATTAAGTCAGCATAGATTTTTGACCAGAGTGATTTGGATTCAGTTGATTCTTCTTCTGATGAAGCTCCACCTTCGGAGTGGAAGATAGGTGCTTTTTGTTCAGTTGCTAGATTAATAAGTTCTTCAGATTTGTTGATACCATCGGAAACAGGGCGATTAACTAAATGCTTACCGTCAAAACGTGGCATATCAACTTTTTTATCTGCAGCAATGATAACAGCAACAGCACGTTTTATTTCATCACTAGTTAGCTTATGCTTAACACCTTCAGAGCCATTTGTTTCAACTTTAATATCAACGCC
This sequence comes from Companilactobacillus sp. y65-5, assembly GCF_057541095.1. Classification (NCBI taxonomy): domain Bacteria; kingdom Bacillati; phylum Bacillota; class Bacilli; order Lactobacillales; family Lactobacillaceae; genus Companilactobacillus; species Companilactobacillus sp. y65-5. The sequence goes on along the minus strand of NZ_BAAJOA010000001.1, from coordinate 330,208 downwards.
CATTTTTTCAGCTTGTTCTTTCAGAGCAGCCTCAGCCATGTACGTATGTGCAATACCTGTTGGACATGCAGTTACGGCGACAACAAATGGTCTTTCGTCTGCATCTGAAGTAGCAGCTTTAGCGGCTTCAGCTTTTGCAGCTTGTTTAGCTTCGTCAGCTTTATCCTTTGCTTCTTTAGCTGCCATTGCATCGTCGAATAACTTTTGAACTTCATCTGCAGTGGTTGCTTTCTTTAAGTTAGCAACTAGATCAGGGTTGATCAGAAGTGATGACAATGCTGCAAGTGCTTGTAAGTGAAGATTGTCAGCACCATCTGGAGCAGCAATCATGAAGAATAGATAGGCAGGCTGACCATCAAGTGATTGATAATCGATACCTTTTGCACTTTTGGCAAACAGAACGGTTGCACGTTGAACGGCCTTGTCACGAGCATGCGGCATAGCGATTCCATCACCGATACCAGTACTTGTTTGTGCCTCACGTTTTAAGATGTCTGACTTGTATAAGTCCTTGTCGTCGATAACTCCGACTTGGTAATACTTGTCGACCATTTCCTCAATTGCTTCTTCCTTAGTAGTAGCCTTTAAATCCATGATCATGGCGTCTTTTAATAGTAATTGTTTTAAATCCATGAATAAGTCCCTCCCTTAACTTAATTCTGTGATATTAATATTTTGATAAATTTCATCTATTTTTTCTTTAACAGCGATATCTTGACTGAAGGCAGTAGCGGAACCGCAGGCAGCTCCGACATGGAAGCTTTCAATAGGGTCATTTGTTTGCATAAATGTTCCTGCGAAGCCGGCAATCATCGAATCACCAGCACCAACGGAATTGACTACTGTCCCTTTTGGTGCATTCGCTTTGTACGTATGATCCCTTGTCACAAGCAATGCTCCATCACCAGCCATTGAAACCAAGACATGTTTAGCACCTTGTTCGAGTAATTTTTGAGCATGTTCAATAATTTCTTGATCTGAGCTGAAGGAAGTTTGGAACAAATCCGCCAACTCATGATTATTAGGTTTAACAACTAGGGGATGCAATGGCAAAGTATCTAACAAGGCTTGGCCTGTAGTATCGATAATGAAGTCAGCACCTTGTGTCTGAATCATTTTTGCAATGTCTAAGTAAAATGTTTCTGGTAATTTTTTTGGAAGACTACCAGACATAATGATGACATCGCCTTTTCCAACCTTTTTCAGTTGACCGATGAAGGAATCTTTTTCTTCATTAGAAATCGCAGGTCCTGTACCGTTGATTTCGGTTTCTTCATCTTGATCAACGGCATTTACTTTGACATTGATACGTGTGTCTTCTGCGACGGTAGTAAAGTCAGTCTTCAAGTCGTGCTGAGCAAGTAAGCTTTTGAACATTTCACCAGTCGCACCGCCAACAAATCCTAAAGCGGTTGAATCGATATTCAATTCTTTAAGAATTCTTGAAACGTTAATGCCTTTTCCACCTGGAAGTTTAACATCACTAGTAGTTCTATTTACTTCACCTGTAGTCAAGATTTTCAATTGTAAGACATAATCAATTGAAGGATTGGCTGTAATTGTGTAAATCAATTAATTTACCTCCATAACTTTTGTTTCTTTATTTAATAATCCTGATTCTTTCGCTGGTAATTCATTAGTAATTAATGTAGCATCTTTCAAGTCGGCAAATTTGCTAAAACTTACCTGACAGTATTTTGAATTATCAGCAAGAATAAACGTTTGGTTAGACTGCTTGATCGCTAGACGTTTGATGGTTGATTCCTCAGGATCTGGAGTGGTGAATCCAGATGTAGTTGAGAAGCCGTTCGTACCCAAGAAACACTTATCGAAGTGATAAGTTTCTAGCGTTTGTACCATTGTTGAACCAACCAATGCCTTGGTGGATGACTTTAACTTACCACCGGGGATAAAGGTTTCGATACTGTAATCAGCTAACATTGAGGCGTTGTCGACACTATTCGTAATAACCAACAAGTTTTTGTGTTCAATCAGATAAGGAATCATAAATTGGACTGTGGATCCGGCATCCAAAAAGATAACTTCTTGGTTTCTTACTTGATTGGCAGCAGCTCTACCGATTAATTTCTTCTCGTTCAAATGAACAGTAGACTTTTGTGATAAAGCTGGTTCTTCATGCAATGAAATTACATTTTGAGCACCGCCATGAATCCTTAGTAACTTATGACAATTCTCCAAATCTTGTAGATCACGTCTTAGTGTTGACTCAGATGCCCCTGTCAACGGGATCAAATCTTGCAATTTAACAATATTATGAATTTTTAATTGCTCAAGGATAATTTGTTGTCTCTCTTCAGTAAGCACTTTCATTTCACCTCACGACAAATATAATACATCAAATTCAGCCAAAAGCAACCAATTTCGTTCAAAATATTTCAAAAAGCTTCAAAAACGTTTAAAATATACCATCGTTATGCACTTTGGAATAACTGAATAGTTTTTATTCAACGTATAATGATATGTATTTTTGTGCTAAACTTTAAAAATGATAACTATGTTTAGAAAGGGGGGTTTTAATGTTTGTAGATAACGTTAAAATCACCGTTAGATCCGGTAAAGGTGGAGACGGTGCTGTCGCATTCCGCCACGAAAAATATGTTCCATTAGGTGGACCTTCTGGTGGTGATGGTGGCCGTGGTGGTGACATCATCTTAAAAGCTGATGAAGGTATGAATACGCTAATGGACTTCAGATACAAGCGTATCTTTAAGGCACAACCTGGCCAAAATGGTCAAATAAAAGGCATGTACGGACACAAAGCTGATCCTGTATATATTGCTGTTCCAGCTGGAACTTCTGTATATAATGAAGAAAATGGCAAGTTGATCGGTGACTTGGTTGAACACGAGCAAGAATTAGTTGTTGCTAAAGGTGGTAATGGTGGTCGAGGTAACATTCATTTTGCCAACTCGAAGAACCGTGCCCCTGAAATTGCCGAGAATGGTGAGCCGGGCCAAGAATTAAATATTCGTCTTGAATTAAAATTGATTGCTGATGTTGGTTTAGTTGGATTCCCATCTGTTGGTAAATCCACACTATTGTCAGTGTCAACTTCTGCTAAGCCAAAGATTGCGGCTTATCATTTTACGACACTTTCACCTAACTTAGGTATGGTCAAATTAGATAATGGTCAAGATTTCGTTATTGCTGACTTACCAGGATTGATTGAAGGTGCTTCGAATGGCGTTGGTCTAGGGATTCAATTCTTACGTCACGTCGAGCGTACTAGAGTCATCCTGCACTTGGTTGACATGGATCCTGAAAATGGACGTGATCCATATGAGGATTATGTCGCTATTCGTCAAGAGTTAGGTAACTATGACGAAAGTGTTCTCAGCCGTCCTGAAGTGATCGTTCCTACTAAATTGGATATTCCCGGTTCAGAAGAACGATTGGAAGAATTCAAAGAACAATTGGCAGAACATACGAGTTCAGATGCTAAAATTGATATTTTCCCAATCTCAAGTATTCAGCATACCGGTGTCAAGGCTTTGATGAATCACACTAGTGAAGTTCTATCCAAGGCAGAACCAATTCACTTTGACATTCAAACTGATGAGACAAAAGAATACAATTATGAAGCAAAGGCTGATAAGTTCACGATTGAAAAAGAAGACGAACACAGCTACATCGTCAAGGGAGATGAAGTTGAGCTACTTCTACGTAGAAGTAACTTAGATCATCAAGATGGAATCATGAGATTTGCACGTCAACTCAAGGGTATGGGCATTGAAGAAGGCCTTATGAAGGCTGGTGCACAATCAGGAGATTCAGTAACGATTCTTGATTTCACGTTTGAATTTATTTAGGGGTAAATAATTATAATGAATAAATCACCGAAAAGAAGATATATAAGCGGATTTGACGGATTACGTACTTTAGGGGTTATAGGTGTCATAATGTATCACTTGAATCCTAACGTCTTTTCCGGTGGATATTTGGGAGTTCCAATTTTTTTCTTAATTTCAGGTTATTTGATAACTGATCATTTTTTCAATACCACTGATTATGGTGGGGAATTCGATTTAAAGAATTTTTATTGGAAACGTGTTAAACGGTTATATCCTGGAATGGTGTTTGTGCTGTTAGCATCTGGCGCATACATTTTTTTCTTTTTGAAAAATTTGCTTTATCATTTAGATCAAATATTCTTAACTAATATTTTGAATGTATACAACTGGTGGCAAATATTTAACGGTCAATCTTACTTTGAAAGATTTGCGAATAATGAGTCACCGTTCACACATTTATGGACATTGTCGATTGAAGGTCAGTTTTATATCGTTTGGCCACTATTACTGTTACTTTTTATGAAGTTTGGCGTAAAGAAGAGCCGTATTTTTGGTTTTACAATGGTCGTATCGATCATATCAGCCATCTGGATGGCGCTCCTGTTCAAACCGGGCGTTGATCCAAGTAGAATTTATTACGGTACGGATACGCGTCTATTCTCTATTTTAATGGGATGTGGATTAGCAATAGTTTGGCCTGCGGAGCGTCTCAAAGGTGGGGTCGCTAAGAGTGATAAGCTCAAGCTAAATCTTATTGGTGGTTTAGCCATCGCCTTGATGATTTTGATGATCTTTACTGTCAAAGATAATGATCCATTCTTGTATCGTGGTGGAATGTTCATCTTTACAGTTGTTACGTGTATTTTGATTGCCGTTGTGGCGCATCCGGATGCTTTTTGGAATAAGGCTTTGAGCAATAAATTATTCCACTACATCGGAAGTAGAAGTTATGGATTATATCTGTACCAATTTCCGGTTATGATCTTTTTTGAATCAAAATTTAAGAACATTGCTGACCATCCCATCCTCTATCCAGTGATCGAGGTCATTTTGATTGTTCTAATAACTGAATTTTCATTCAGATACGTTGAACAACCATTGGCGCATGCTAATTGGGATTCAATCAAGAACTTCTTTAAGCGTTCACTGGGATATCAAAAGATACTGGCAGTGATAATTGCTATGATAACGATCACAGGCTGTTACAGTGTCGTTCAGGCAGTGGGTGCACCAAAACCCAATGTTAATCACAGTCAATTGGCTGACAAGATCAACACGAATGAGAAGGCTAATAAGAAGAAAAAACAACAGGCTATTGAGAATCTGAAAAAAGGCAAATCTAAATCAACTGCTAAAATCAGTGCGGCTGATATGACTCGATACAAAAAGGCTGCCAAGAAGAATCCTGTTAATCAAGATTTTGAAAAGTATGGATTAACTCAAATCCAATTGCAACGATTGAAGGATGTTCCGCTGACAGCAGTTGGTGATTCCGTTATGGCTGATGGTTCCGATAACTTCTTAAAGTTGTTTGACGATAAAAAAGTCATCGTGGATGCTGCTGTGAGTCGTCAATTGGATTCTAGTATCGAGATACTACAAAACTATAAGGATCAAGGAGTTTTAGCACCTAATGTAATGATTGGTCTAGGTACTAATGGACCGATCAGTTCACAGCAGGTGGATCAAATCATGAAACTAGTTGGACCAAGTAGAAATGTTTTCTGGATCAATGTTCACGTACCAACTAGACCTTGGGAAAAAACTGTTAACGGCGTTTTGGACCAGTCAAGTAAGAAGTATAAAAACTTACACGTGATCGATTGGAATGACTATTCTGAAGGACATACTGACTGGTTCTACGATGACGATGTTCATCCTAATCCAGATGGTTCAATGTACTATACTTCATTTGTAGTAAAGGATATTTTGAAAGTATTAGATAAAAAATAGAATAGGATTTTTATATGGAATTAGAATTTTTAGGAACAGGAGCCGGTGTCCCATCAAAAAGTCGCAACGTTTCCAGTACAGCACTAAAAATGCTGGATGAAAGAAATGAAGTTTGGCTTTTTGATGTGGGTGAGGCGACACAGCATCAAATTTTAAGAACCACAATTCGACCAAGAAAAATTGCTAAAATCTTTATTACACACTTGCATGGTGATCATATTTTTGGCTTACCGGGATTACTAGCCAGCCGCTCTAATCAAGGCGGCATGTCTACGCTAGAGATATATGGACCAGTTGGTATCAAGGATTTCGTTGAAACGTCTTTGAGAGTTACTGGTAGCAAGTTGAGTTACAAGATCAAGTACATTGAACTAAAAGATGGCGGAGAGGTATTCAGTGACAAGACATTCAGTGTTTATGCTGGTAAGCTCAAACATCGGATAACTTGCTTTGGATATCGGGTCGTAGAGAAACCTCGTACGGGTGAGTTGCTAGTAGATAAATTAAAACAATACAATATACCTAACGGTCCGATCTTTGGTCAGTTAAAAGCGGGCAAAACTGTTACACTTGATGATGGTACTGAGCTTAATGGGAAAGATTTCATTGGTCCAGATAAACCAAGCAAAGTAGTTACGATTATCTCGGATACTCGTTATACGCCAGAAATCGATAAGTTATCACAAGATGCTGATGTGATCGTTCATGAGTCAACATTTTCTAACGATGAGAAACAACTGGCATATAATTATTTTCATTCAACCGCCACCAAGGCCGCTGAAGTTGCTAAGAAATGTGATGCAAAGGGTTTGTTATTAACGCATATTTCAGCTAGATATACTGGCAAAGGCTCGTTGATCCTTCAAAAGGAAGCTCAAAAAGTTTTTAAGAATACTAAAGTAGTTAATGATTTTGATATCTACGAGGTACCATTTAAAATATAGTGAGAGCGGGGTTATAAAATGAATAATTTATTGAATCAAACAGTGCTAGTAACAGGCGCATCATCTGGTATCGGAAAAGATGTCGCCATCAATTCAGCTAAACTAGGAGCTAATTTGATCTTGGTTGCCAGAAGTGAAGATAAGCTGATAAGTGTCAGAAATGAATGTACGCGTGTGGGTGCAGAATCTGCCCATCACGAATATGTCTTGATAGACATGGGTGATCCTAAGCAAATCACGGATGGTGTTGATGAGATCGCTAAGATCACAGATAAGATTGATGTTCTAGTCAATGCCGCTGGATTCGGTGATTTCTCTAATTACTTGGAAACAGAATTTTCTACTGTTGAAAAAATGTTTCGTGTGAATGTACTGGGCTTAATGTTGATGAGTAGGTTGATCGCCAGTCAAATGATCGCTAATGGTCATGGTCATATATTCAATGTTGGCTCAATGGCAGGCAAGATAACTACTCCTAAGTCTGCAGGTTATTCAGCTACTAAAGCAGCTGTTATTAGCTTCTCAGATGGATTACGTCTCGAACTAAAGCCTATGAACGTAAAAGTTACAACCATCAATCCTGGACCAGTCGCAACGAATTTCTTTGATGTAGCTGACCACGGTGGTAATTACTTAGATTCAGTAAAATACTTCGTTTTAGATCCAGATAAGTTAGCTTGGGATATTGTTAATGCTTTTAATAAAAACAAGCGTGAGATCAATCGCCCACGTTATATGGAATTGGCAGCAGTTTTGTACAAAATTGCTCCAAGTGCTGGTGACTTTTTGGCTGGCACACTAGGAAATCGTAAGTAGGGGATGACTTTTATGAATAATAAACAGTCAAGATTTGTAATCGGACTGATCATTGCATTGATCGTAGTTATTTTTGCGGTCTTGAATGTTAATCCAGTTACCGTTAGTTTTGGATTTACTCATGTTAAATTACCGTTGATCGTTCTTATTATTGTGTCATTATTACTGGGGGCAATCATCACGATGCTTCTGGCTGGTTCTGGTAAAAAGAAGGATGACAACAAATTATCAAGAAGTGCTAAGAAACAAATTTCGAACGTCAAAGTATCTAATGATAGTCAAATTGCCGATGCTTTGAAGGAAAATCAATCAAAAAAGCAAACAAAATAGTAATTTTGCTTGCTCAAACGTTTTTATGATAGTATTATATTAAACGTTAGATTTGATTAAGTAATATAAATAAAGGAGTTTTTAAATATGGCTGTTCCAAAGAGAAAAACATCAAAACAAAGAAAACGTCAAAGACGTGGACATATTAAGTTAGATACACCAAACATGCAATTCGACGTTGCTACTGGTGAATATCGTATCAGTCACCATGTATCACCATCAGGTATGTACAAGGGTGAAAAAGTCGTTGAAGACAAGAAAGAAGCTTAATTAAAAGCCAAGTAAATTATGCTTGGCTTTTTTTTAATACATGGGGAATCATATGATTATGACGAGAAAAATAAAATATTTATTCTTAATATTAGTTCCTGTATTCTTCATTTTATTAACTGGATGTTCAAAACTAGATCTCACTACTACTAAGAATGAATATCGGGCTGATGGATTGGTTGCTGTTGTCAAGGGTAAAGCTACTGATTTTGATAAGCTGACATATACAGTTAGTGGAGTTACCAAGGATGTCAAGGTTAGTGACAATCACTTTGCCATTTCGGTACCTGTTGCTACGAAAGCTAAGAATGTCAAAATCAAAGCTGCCGATGGCAGTGATACTAAAACTAAGATAGTTAAAGTTGAAAAAGAAAAGGCCCTGATCGGTTATACGACGTTTGCTCAACAATATAATTTTATGAATTTAAAGATGGACAAACAGACTGACCAACTACCTTTGATTGCTAAGGATGGTATTTTTAAATACACAACGAGCAATGGGACCAAGCTAAGAATGAATGTTCAAGATGGTCAGTTGATGGGAATTGCGATGAATATAACATACAAAGCAATGAAGTCTAAGACTGGCATGAAAAATTTTGGAACTGACTTAGTATTGATTTCACAATACGTTGGTGCTGATGGCAAGAGTGTAGTTAAAAAGCTTGGTAAGGAAGTCAAAGATGCTGATGGTGGTACAACTACCATGAAGCAAATCACTTCAAAAAATGTTAAATTTAATGTTAATTTAGCAACCGATGATTTCTATTTGTATATCACAAAATAAAAAAAGAGACTTATTATGCAGCAATTGCTGACGTGATAGTCTCTTTTTTTTAGAATTCATTTTTATTTGGATTTTGTATAGTTGGATAATTCAATTAGATTATGATCGGGATCTCTAATATAAATAGATTCAATTCTGCCCTCAGCACCATTTCTTTCGGCAGGTCCCTGTTCAATAGTGATTCCGTTTAGATGCAGTTGCTGAATAACAACATCAATACTTTCTTCCGTAATGAGACAGAGATCAGCCGATCCAGGAGTGGGGCATTTTGCCTTTGGTTCAAACTCGTGTCCAACTTGATGTAGGTTGATTTTTTTGTTGCAGAATTGTAATGCTTTACGATCATTTCCGAAGGTTATTACCTTCATACCAAGTATCTTTGAATAAAATTCACAGCTTCTCGGAATACTTTTAACTGTTAATACTAGATGATCTATATCTTTTATTTTCATTTTTCCCCCTCAGATTACACTCAGAGCACAAAAAAAGCGCTCATAATTAAGCGCGATTCTTCTCATCGTTATCTAGAAGCATTGGAATAATGCTGAAGATAATTGCAAATACTACGGTAACAATCATTGTTTGTTGGGAATTGAATGTTTGTTGGTTCAAAGCACCACCGATGAATCCAGCTACTTGACCCAAAATAACAGCCCAAAAAATTACAGCAACATATCTCATATCTTCCATCTCACTTTCTCCAGTAGTTTAGCACAAAAAAGAGCTTTACCCAATAATGTTTTGTTCAATTTGATATAATTTTAACTAAGGGGGGCGACAAATTGCAAACGCAACTACAAGTAATGAGCAGTTATAGTTTACTGCACAGTCCCATCAAGCTTCCTGAGTTAGTCGAAGCAGCGAAGGATCGTGGTTATTCGTCAATTGCCCTGACTGATATTAATAATCTATATGGTTCAATTGATTTTTATAAATATGCTAAAAAGTCCGGAATCAAGCCGATAATTGGATTAACGATTGAAATTGCTGGAATCCAAGATCTAGACAATTCGTATCCACTGATACTGTTAGCTAAAAATAATCTTGGATATAAAAATTTAATCAAAATATCTTCAACTATTATGTCTTCAAAAGAATTTATTAGTATCGATGACATAAAACAATTCATGAATAATATTTTCGTGATCACACCAGCGACTGATTGCGAAATTATTATTTCTGACGATGTACAAGATTATTTTGATAAGGTCAGCTCAATTATCGATGATAATTCATTTTTCTTGGGAGTCGGATTGTATTCTGAACAAATAAATAACGTCAAGCAATTGAAGGATATTTCTAATACAATCGGTGCTAGTTTGATAGCGTTGGGCGATGTTAGATATATTAATTCTGATGACCATCTAGCGTATCAAGTATTGAATTATCTACGAACTGGACAAAGATTCGAGAGTATCAGCCAAGTTGTTGAAGATGGGGATCATTATCTGAGAACAGCCGACATATTTGCAAGTGACTTTTCCAGATTTGATATGGAAGCGGCAGTCAGAACTTCAGAGACAGTCGCCGACAATTGCAATGTTGAAATAGAATTCAAAGATACTGAATTACCAAGATTCAAAACACCAGATGATTCTACCTCAACTGAATTTTTATCTAGTTTGGCCAGTCGAGGGCTGAAAAAGAGATTGGGTGGCGTGGTTCCTGATAGCTACTTACAACGATTGAATTATGAGCTGGACGTAATCGATAAGATGGGTTTTGCTGACTATTTTTTGATCGTCTGGGATGTTATCAAACATGCTCACGAAATTGGAATCAAAACTGGTCCGGGACGTGGGTCAGCTGCCGGGTCACTAGTTTCGTATACCTTGGGTATTACTCAAGTGGACCCAATTAAGTATGATTTGCTCTTTGAACGGTTTTTGAACCCTCAACGTGTCAATATGCCTGATATCGATTTGGACCTCCCTGACGACCGTAGAGACGAAATGGTAATGTACATGCACGACAAGTATGGTTCCGATCATATGGCGCAGATCATTACCTTTGGAACTTTGGCCGCAAAAATGGCTCTAAGAGATATTTCTAGAACATTCAGTCAGACACAATTTCAATTGTCACAGTGGTCTAATTCCATTCCACGTAAGCTGAATATTACTTTACAGGAGTCAGTTGAAGAATCTAGTACACTGCAGGAATTGATCAATAGTTCTGAAGAGAACCGATTGATTTTTAAGGTGGCAAGACGGATCGAGGGAATCGCAAGACATTACTCGACCCACGCTGCCGGAATCGTATTAAGTAAGAAGCCGATGACTGACATTGTGGCGGTTCAATTGGAAGATGACGGTATAAATTTGACTCAACAAACTAAAAACAACGTTGAAAGTGTTGGTTTGCTGAAGATGGATTTTTTGGGATTGAGAAATCTCACTATCTTGGATCAAGCGATTGGTTTGATCTCTGATAAATACAAAAAAGAATTTATACCGGAAAAGATCCCACTGAATGACGAGGAAACGCTCAAACTCTTTCAAAGGGGAGATACAGACGGTATTTTCCAATTTGAATCAGATGGGATCAGAAGTGTTTTGAGGCGCTTGGAACCGACTAGTTTTGACGATATTGTTGCAACCAACGCGTTATATCGTCCGGGACCAATGCAAAATATCTCTACCTTTATTGCCAGAAAACATGGACAAGAACCAGTTACTTATCCAGATGCATCACTGGAAAAAATCTTGAAGCCAACGTATGGAGTTTTGGTCTATCAAGAGCAAGTTATGCAAGCTAGTTCCGAGATGGCCGGTTTTTCCCTGGCGGATGCTGATATTTTACGTCGTGCTATCAGTAAAAAAAATGAAGCGTTGATGGATGCTAATCACAAAAAGTTTGTGGATGGCGCGGTAAACTTAGGACACGATCGAGACGCTGCTGAAAAAGTTTATCAATATATCGAAACCTTTGGTAATTATGGATTTAATAAATCCCATTCGGTGGCTTATTCGATGATTGCCTTTTGGTTAGCATATATCAAAGTACATTTTCCTGAAATATTCTTCAATTGCTTGATGAATGCTAATTTGAATAATGAAAGTAAAATTTCATTGTATGTTCAGGGAGCGAAGGATAGACGTTTAAAAATTCAAAGTGTAGACATCAATAAGAGTAAAAGTACTTTTATTGTAGATGAAAGTGGTATTCGCTTTGGATTTTTAAGTATCAAAGGTATGCGTCGGGATCTGGCTAAAAATATTATTGAGGAACGGCAACAAAACGGTGATTTTGTGGATGCACAAAACTTCTTAAAGAGGATCGACATTCGTTTTGTAAAGGATGAATATATTGATCCATTGATTTTCTCAGGCGCATTCGATTCCTTTAATCGTAATCGGCATGAGTTGATGTTAGATTTTAAAGATTTAATCGAAAGTATTCAACTGGCTGGAAGTAATTTATCATTGTTCGATGTTTTAGATCCAAAGAAACACGAAGTGAATGACTATTCACTGACAGAGAAATTAAATCAAGAAAAAGAATATTTAGGTATTTATGTATCCGGTCACCCAGTGGAGAAGTATCGCGAAAGATTACTGAATACGAATACTGTAAAGATATCTAACTTGGCAAACTTTAAAAGTCAAGATGTTGCTGTTCTCGGACTGATCAAACGACCGCGTGTCATAAGAACCAAGAAGGGCCAACGGATGTGTTTTGCTACGATTGAAGATGAGACTGGATCGATTTCTGTTACTATTTTTCCAAGACTTTTTCAGAAAATGGAAAACATGGAATTAGAAGGCAAAATATTTTTGGTCATAGGTCACGCAAATGATGGGCGACGTGGAGATCTGGAGTTTATCGCTGATAAATTTAATGACCCCAAACAGTATACGGTTCAGCTTCCGGATGAGAAGTTATATTTGAAAATTATGAAAACCTTTGATAATGAAAACAACTTATCGAAGGTTTATGAAATTATTGAAAGTTCACCCGGAAAAGTACCAGTTATTGTATATCGCGAAAAGAATAAACAAGCTGTGATTTTAAAGTCTAGTCGCTGGATTAATTTTTCTGATGGTATCCGGGTAGAATTAGAAAATTTACTCGGTAAAAAAAACGTTTTCCTGAAAAAAACATAATTAATTTTGTCGTAAAACGTTTTCAGCTCTACAAAGTATCTTGTAAAAATGTTATATTTTATTAGGTTTTGTTTTTGAAACAAATAAATTTGGAGTGTGAACAAATGAAGCGGATTGGTATTTTAACCAGTGGTGGAGATGCCCCTGGAATGAACGCTGCTATTAGAGCAGTCACACGTAGGGCCCTAGATAGTGGTCTTGAAGTGTTTGGTATCAATTATGGATATGCCGGATTAGTTGCGGGTGATATTTTCCCACTTACAGCATCTGACGTTTCTGATCGTATTCAACGTGGCGGAACATTCTTGTATTCAGCAAGATATCCTGAATTCGCCAAAGTAGAAGGTCAACTTAAGGGTATTGAACAACTTAAGAAATTTGGAATCGACGCACTAGTTGTTATTGGTGGGGATGGTTCATATCACGGTGCTTTACGTTTGACAGAGCATGGATATAATGCTGTTGGTTTACCAGGTACAATCGATAATGATATTCCTTATACTGATTTCACAATCGGTTTTGATACAGCTGTAAGTACAGTTATTGAGTCGATCGATAAGATCAGAGATACTGCTACTTCTCATGAAAGAACTTTCGTTATCGAGGTAATGGGTAGAGGAGCTGGTGATATCGCCTTGTGGGCTGGTGTTGCCGGTGGTGCTGAAGAAATCGTTGTTCCTGAACGCGACTTTGATATTTCTGAGATTGCTCAACGTATCAAAGAAGGCCGTGAAAAGGGCAAGAAGCATATGCTTGTTGTTTTAGCCGAGGGTGTTATGCACGCTCAAGAATTTGCTGACAAGCTTAACGAATATGGTGATTTCCAAGTTCGTAGTACTGTTTTAGGACACGTACAACGTGGTGGTTCACCAACTGCTAGAGATCGTGTTCTAGCAAGTAAGATGGGTGCCTATGCTGTTGACCTTCTCCAAGAAGGCAAAGGTGGAGTAGCTATTGGTATCGAAGACAATAAGTTGACATACCATAACATGCTTGATCTATTCGATGGCAAGCACAAACCTGATTTAGACTTATATGATTTAAATCAATCATTAAGTAGATAGTTTGTTAAAATAAACAATGAACAACAAAAGAAAAGGGAGATTCTCGATGAAAAGAACAAAAATCGTAAGTACACTTGGACCTGCATCTAATGATGTTGAAACAATTACAAAGTTAATTGAAGCTGGAGCTAATGTTTTCCGTTTCAACTTCTCACATGGTGATCATGCAGAACATTTGTCACGTATGAATATGGTTCACGAAGCTGAAAAAATTACTGGTAAGACAGTTGGTATCGTTTTGGATACAAAGGGTGCTGAAATCCGTACAACTGTTCAAGATGGTGGTAAGTTTGAAGCTAAGATCGGTGACGTTATTCGTATCTCAATGGATGACACAATAACTGGTAACCCTGAAAAGATTGCCGTTACATATCCTGGTTTGTACGATGACACACATGTTGGTGGACACGTATTGATCGATGATGGTCTTGTTGATCTTAAGATCACAGAAAAAGACGATAAGAATCGTGAATTAGTTACAGTTGTTCAAAACGAAGGTATGATCGGTTCACGTAAGGGTGTTAACGCACCTGGTGTTGAAATCCGCCTACCAGGTATCACAGAAAAAGACGCAAGTGATATTCGTTTTGGTTGTGACAACAATATTAACTTCATCTCTGCTTCATTCGTTCGTAAAGCACAAGATGTTCTTGATATTCGTGAAATCCTTGAAGAAAAAAATATGGAACAAGTTCAAATCTTCCCTAAGATCGAATCACAAGAAGGTATCGACAACATTGATGCAATCTTGAAGGTTTCAGATGGTTTGATGATTGCTCGTGGTGACATGGGTGTTGAAATTCCTTACGAAAACGTACCATTTGTTCAAAAATCATTGATCCAAAAATGTAATGCACTAGGTATGCCTGTTATCACAGCTACACAAATGCTTGATTCAATGCAAGAAAACCCACGTCCTACACGTGCCGAAGTTACTGACGTTGCTAACTCTGTTCTTGATGGTACAGATGCAACTATGCTTTCTGGTGAAAGTGCTAACGGTGATTATCCTGTTGAATCAGTTGCAGCTATGGCTAAGATTGACGAACGTACAGAAAAACAATTGAACGAAAGCAACCAATTGGCAATTCAAAGATTTGAAGAATACAAAGGTTCAAACGTTACAGAATCAATCGGTGAATCAGTTGTTAGAACTGCTGAAGAATTGAACATCGACACAATTGTTACAGCTACTAAGTCAGGTTATACTGCACGTATGATTTCTAAGTACCGTCCAAGTGCTGATATTCTTGCTATCACATTTGATGAAACAACACAACGTGGTTTGACAGTTAACTGGGGTGTACAACCTATCGTTGCTGAAAAGCCATCAAACACTGATGAAATGTTTGATCTTGCTGCTAAGAAAGCTCAAGAACTTGGATTTGCTAAAGAAGGCGATCTAATTCTTATCGTTGCTGGTGTTCCAGTTGGTGAAAGTGGTACAACAAACGTTATGAAGGTTCAATTAATTGGTTCAAAGTTAGTTAAAGGCCAAGGCGTTGGTGAAGAATCAGTTGTTGGTAACACAGTTGTTGCTCATTCAGCTAAAGAAGCTAACGATAAAGTTAAAGAAGGAGATATTCTTGTTACAGAAATGACAGACAAGGATTACCTTCCAGCTCTTGAAAAGGCTAGTGCCGTAGTTGTTGAAAACGGTGGTTTGACTTCACACGCAGCCGTAGTTGGTATTGCTATGGGTCTACCAGTAGTTGTTGGCGCTAAGGATGCTACAAGCTTGATCAATGATGGCGAAACAGTCACAGTTGACTCAAGACGTGGTGTAGTTTACAAGGGTGCTTCACGCTCACTATAATCTTTAATTAAAATAATTAAATTGTAAAAACTAAAAAACTCTCTCAACAAAGGACGCTTGTTGGAGAGTTTTTTTGATGCTGATTGATGTATAATGTTAACATTCGATTCAAATATATAACATAAATATTGAGGTGTAAGCTTGAAAGATGTACTTGTTTTTGAAATTAATAATGCCAAAGGTAAGCCAAATAATATTCGTCACGAAACTAACTACTGCCCATTTTGTGATACAGAACATTTAACGAATATTATTGATCAAAAAGACGACATGATTTGGTTAGAAAATAAATTTCGAACTTTAAAAGATACTAATCAAACGGTTTTAATAGAATCACATGTTCATGATGGTGATATTTCTAATTATTCAGTACAAAAGAATGCCAGTGTTTTTCAATTCGCATATGATTCTTGGAACAAAATGCTTCAAAGTGACAAATATGAGAGTGTTTTGATGTATAAAAATTTTGGACCAATGTCTGGTGGCAGTTTGACCCATCCCCACCTACAAATTGTTGGTTTAGACAACGTCAATGGATATAACGGTATTCAAGAAGATAATTTTGTGGGGATTAACGTGTGGAATTCAGATCACATAAATCTCAACCTATCTGAAAAACCTATTATGGGTTTTGTTGAATTCAATGTTGTTATCAACGATGATAAATATTTGCGAGATATGGCAGAATTCGTCAGAGTTACTGTGAAGTATGTACTGAATAATTTTTATAGTGGCAGATGTAATTCTTATAATCTATTCTTCTACAAAACAGCCACACAGATTATTTGTAAGGTCGTGCCTAGATTTGTCGTTTCGCCATACTTTGTTGGCTATAAGCTATCCCAAAAAGACAGTGACGCACAAATGGCTGATATTTCGAAAGAGCTTTTGCAACAACTAAGGGAACAAGCGGAATCTGCTGAATTTGACCAGTAATTGTCAAAAAAGATATCAGATGTCTCAGAAGTGTTTGCGAGCACAGTTTTATTATTTTTAACACCAAAGCTATCGTAATTGGGAATGGCATTATTATTGAGCTTAATTACTTTAGTATTAATTTATCGGATGGCGCCTGATGCTAGGTTCTACTTGAATATTTGTTCTTGTGATATTGAATTTTTCTTGCATGACTGAGTTAATGTGTTGTGATAATTGATAGATACCTTCAGAGGTCATTTGTGGGGCCACTTCTAAGGTTGTATCGAGGATAATAATATTACTAACGTAATAGGCCTTCAGATAAATCACCTTATTAACACTGTGGAATTTCTCTAATTGTTGCTCATAAGTAGCTTCCAGTTTAGGATCAAAGTAGTCGACGAGTTTTAGAGAATTAGTTTGGAAGATTATGATTCCAGAATAGAGAATGTAGAATCCCACACCAATACTTGCTAGACCGTCCAGCCATCTTTGATGAAAGATGATCGTACTCAAGATCGAGATGACTGTCACTAGGCTGGTCAATGCATCACTTAAAATATCTTTAGCAGCAGCCTCCAATGTAGAGTTATTAAGCCGCTGTTGATTCTTGTTGGTATAGTAATATAGAATGAATAAAAGTACAGCTGAAATCAGAGCACCCCAACCAGTGATTGGCAAGGGTGTTTTTATTTTGTTTTGATGTAATAATGAAATAATTCCTTTGTAAATAATGTTGACTGAGAATATTGCCATTATCAATCCAGAAATCATCGCATAGATGGTTTCGTAGCGAAAACGTGATTGCTGAATGCGAGGACCTATGTTATTTATCTCTCTTTCAGAGATTGGAGCACCAAATAGATCATCATCATGCGTTCTAGTTGCGACTAACAAGCCGGTGATCAACAGTCCAGATGCCAAGATACCTGATAGATTATTGAAAGCGTCGGCACGAAGAACTTGTGAATGACCGATCATTGATAAATAATATTCTATCGTTGCTAAACATAGATAGACAAGAGCGTTTCTCCATAAATGGTGTTGAGTACTCTTCATTTCTGTAATTACTCTGAGTTGAATTTCATGCCAACTTTTATACATTGATTTGCCTCTGAAGATGTTACATTTTTTCATTATAAATATTCATAAGTATCGCATAGAAACTAACATAGACTAATTACTTAGCCAAGCATTTTGCATATTTTAAAATTCATTTTTTTAAGTTTATCGAATAATAAAGTAAGGGCAACGCATTAAGTTGATTTTAATACGTTGCCCTTTTTGAGGTAGTTAACATTGGTATGTGGTATTATTCGAATTAATAATTACTTAATTTAAATCAAAAATAAATTTTTCGATGGCATTTCCAACACCATCATGATTGTTATCGGTAGTAATGTAATTACTTACTTTTTTAACTCCTGGTTGTCCGTTTTCCATAGCTATACCCATTCCGGCAGTATCTAACATCGAAATATCGTTATCACGATCACCCATTGCTATTATTTCAGATAATTCAATGCCAAGTAAACCGGCCAGATGTTTCAAGGCTTCGCCTTTATTGACATGTTTAGGGAAGATTTCTAGAAACCCGACACCTGTTCTTACTACATAATATTTGTCATCAAAAGTTTTATGGACTAATGGTGAAATTGCGTCTAAATCCTTTTCGTTGCCATTGATAATTGATTTGAGAATTTCAAAATCATCAGGTAGTTGATCAGGTTCACGAATATATAAACCTCCATCATTCTCGAAGGCCTGAGTAATGGTATATTTGTCGATCCAGTCCTCATGACTGGTGTAAGTTCTAGCCTGATCATCGACGACGTTATAGTGTAGATGATGTTCCTTAATGAAATTAACTATTTCCCTATAAGATGAATTACTGAGTGAATTACGATACAGGATTTCTTGATTCATATTTTCGATTATAGCTCCACCATTAGTGATCATGTATTGATCAGCTCCAGTGATTCCCAACTCATTGGCGTAGTTGATCACGGCATTGTGGGTTCGACCGGAGCAGAGAACGATTTTAATATTCTCTTTTAATGCACGTTTGATCATCTCTTTATTTTTTTCAGAAATAGTTTTCTGTGACGTTAATAAAGTGTCATCTAAATCTAAGGCAATTAATTTGTAGCTCATGATATTCTCCCTTTTTCGTAATATATTTAATTGTAAACTAAATTACGCTTTTTTTCGGGAATTATCCTCATAAATCTAGATCCACTTATTGCGTTTGATAGTATTCAGAGCTTCGATGCGTGAGTGGGCACCAGTTTTACTAAGAATTGAAGAAATATAATTTCTTACAGTTCCTTCTGACAAAAAAACGGCCTTGGAAATTTCTTTATTGGAGAATCCTTGATTAAGCTTATCGACGATATCCATCTCTCGATCGGTTAAAGGATTCTTTTCGGCATTCAGAACGGTTATTACTAATTCAGGTGAATAGACGATCTTACCACCTAGTATCTCATGGATGGTTTTAATTAACTCATCAGTTGGATTGTCCTTCAAAAGATAAGCATTAACCTCTGCCTTTACAGCTATTTCAAAATAATTTTCTTGAGCAAAAACCGTCAGAATGATTATTTTTAAGTCTTGTTTGATCATTCGTAAATTAGTAGCAACTTCTAACCCTGTCATTTGAGGCATTTCAATATCCAAAATAGCCACATCCGGTTTTTGTTGAATGATTTCTTCAAGTGCAGTTTTACCGTCTGTGGCGGTTCCAATCACTTCTAAATCATTTTCTAAATTTAATAAAGTTGCTAAAGCACTATTGAGCATAGCTTGATCTTCAGCTAGATAGATTGTTGTCATGATTTTCTTCCTTAGGAATTTTGAATGTTAGGCAAGTGCCATAATGGGATTTTATTTCCAATGTGCCATTTACACTTTGTAATCGTTGATCCATACCTTGAATGCCAAATGAGTGCTTGTCATCCTCAGAAATTCCGATTCCATTGTCTCTGACCTCAACCGAATAGAATCTAGAATCATCCTTAAAAGTGAGTGTGGCCATAGTAGCATTACTGTATCTGATTATATTAGTGATAGATTCCTTGATGACAGCACTATAAATATCTTGGATATTTTGTGGCCAACCCGAGGAGACTTTTTCGTTATTAGACTCCAAGCCGATTTTTTTAGCCTTTAAGTTGTTTTCTTCCTCGATCATTGCCGTAGCAATACTTTTTGAATTAAGTCCAGCAACGATTTTTCTGACAAGATCGAGATTTTTTCTTGATGTTGAAACAATATCAGATAATTCGCTTTGGGCACGTGCCGTATCAGCTGGCATTAATTTACTAGCTAATTCGGCTTTTAAAGTTATCAAGGAAAACGATTGCCCGAGATTGTCATGCAAGTCTTTTGCGATTCGTTCACGTTCGTTTTGACGTATGATAGTTTCCAAGCGTTTGTTACGTGCTTTTAAATCATAAATTCTATTATAAGTGTTGTGAAGTGAACGTGCGGCGAAGGGGGATCCGAGAGCAAAAAATAAAGTGATGACATCACTATTAGTGATAGATTGATATTCTGTCCGATGTGTTGTGAAGTAGTATAGAAGAGTGAGTACAGAGGATATCAGATAATATAAATTATATTTATTAAAAGTCTTTCGATCAATATTGATCGAACCAATTTGCCATGCAATAAAGATCCACAAAGTACCGAATGATTTGTTGATCGAAAAGTAGTCTGCAAGTAATAATTGTAATAGGAACTCTAATTTAAAAAAACGACCATTTAAATAACTATCACGATAAATTTTTAAAAAAACTACCAGTAGCACAAAAGAGACCCAGTCGAATACGCCGTTACTAAATAGGAATGAATCAGTTAATAGGAATAATCCAACTGACCAAAAGTAAGGCATGAGACCAAAGCGTTTTGGATAAAGGACGTGCTTCTGTAAAAAATTCATTGAATGATTAACTCCTGATGTTTTTTAAAATGGAAAGTAATCACGATCATTATACTAATAATGATGAAAAAAGTAATTATGTTAATTAAATAAACGTTAGGTGTATTGGCATTAAAAATTATATTATCATCGATTTTAGATAGAGAATATGTTGGTGTCAATTTACCTATTGTCTGTATCCATTTGGGCATTATTTCTATGGGCCACCATAGTCCACTTATGATAGCCAATGGGAAGGTGATCAGATTATTCAAGGTATTAACAGTGTTACTGCTGCCTAACAGTGGGATGATTATCCCTATCATGATCAGAGGGATAGTTCCCACAACGCTAACTAACAATACAAATATCAAAATTGGTAATGACAATGAAATATGATTTACTAATATCCCAACTAAACATATGAAACTGGACGAAATAAAATTCAAGGTGATAAATACTACGATCATTGAGCAGTAATATTGCAACAAAGGTAAAGGACTGATTTTTACCAGCAGATTAAAATGACTAGTTTGCTCCTCAAGCAAGGTATTGGAGACGGTAAAAATGGAACCTAATAAACAAGCGTAGATGATCATACTAATTAAATAACTTTTTTGCCAATTGTCGAGACTAGCCCCATTTGCACTAACTGGAATGACCTTTGTATAAAGTAAATAGAAAAGTGATGGCATTAAAGTATTAAAAAATAAAAATCGTTTATTTCTCAGGATTATACGAAGAAAGTTTATTTTTACTTGATATAAGAAATTACGCATTTTTTTCACCTTCATTTTGTAAATTTGTAAATAATGAATCCAGAGTGTTTTGTTGGATTTTCAAATTGGTAATAGAATTCAACAGTGGAGTAAGTTGTTCCATAACTTCATTTACATTTTTAGTATCGATCGTGAAATGGTGATCTCTTTGTGTTAAATTTAGTATTCCTGAAAATCTTTGAAATAATACTTTACTTAATTGTGAGTCGAATTCGATTTTGCTTACACCAACAAGTTTCTGCAATTGATTTAAACTACCATCGAATTTAATGCATGCGTCTTTTAAAAAAATAATTCGATCAGCAGTGTTTTCTATTTCGTTTAAATAGTGGCTAGTAACAAAAATAGTTTTACCGGATTGCTTTAGTTTAATTATTTCATTCCAAAAATCTTGGCGACTACGAGTATCCATACCAGCCGTTGGCTCATCCAAAAATAATAAATTTGGATTTCCAGCCATTGCGAGTGCAAAGGATAAGCGTCGACGCTGTCCACCAGAAAGGGAGCGGACATATGATTTTTGATATTCACTGAGATTAGATATTTTGAGTAGTTCAGGATAAGGTAGGGGACGATCATAGTAACTTTGGACTAATTTAATCAGTTCTTGAACTTTGATACGGCTTAGACTTATGTCATTTTGCATCATGACACCAATTTCTTGACGATCAAATTTGGTGACATTCCCCGAATCAGTTGAGATCAGATTCAATATAATATTGATCAAAGTAGTTTTTCCAGCACCATTTTCACCAATCAAAGCGATGATTTGATGGTTAGTAATTTTAAAACTAACATCTTTTAATATTTGTTTCTTTTTAAAACTCTTATTAATGTGTTCAACTGTAATAGATGGCATAATTATCGACTCCTTTATTTTGATAAGATCAATATATCTTTTTGGGGTCGTCTCTGACAGTATGCAATGTCACATCCTGCAATGACATTTGTCATGAACATAATAAAAACGAAAAAGTCCACTGATGAATTTCTAGTTCATCAGTGGACTTATTATTTTTATTACAGAATTTATTTAATTATTCTCCGGGTTTGTAATCTTTATCAATGATCAAAACAGGTTTGATAGTTTTACCATTGACTGAATCAGCGTTTGCTTCATTGATTTGATCGAAGTCATAGAACTTTTCAGTCAAGTCAAATGGGAACGATCCTTGTTTGTAGAATTCGATCAAGCGAGGGATGTCGACTTGAGGAATGGCGTCACCCATATTCACACCGACAATCTTCTTATCGTCAACACATAGGTCGTTCCATGTGCTGATTTCGATATTGTTTGGTGTTACGGCGATGGTTGCTGTTGTACCACCTTGTGTTAGAGCGGCGATAGAGTCAGTCATAACTTTTGCGATACCAGTTGTATCAACAGCCAAGTCAACGCCTAAACCATTAGTGATTTTCTTGATTGCTTCAACAGCATCTTCTTCTTTACTGTTTACAAGATCAGTTGCACCCATTTTCTTAGCTAATTCAAGACGTTCAGGAATGATATCAACGGCGATAACGTGTGTACAACCTGATATCTTACCAGCCATCATGGCAGCCAAGCCAACGGCACCTGTACCAAAGACAGCAATCGTGTCACCTGGTTTTGCTTTTAGAGTATTGAAGACAGTACCACTACCAGTTACGTATCCGCAACCTAGGGGTCCGAGTTTTCTTAAATCAAGATCTTTAGATACTTTAACAGCATTTCTTTTATCGATAACCGTGTGAGTTGTAAATGATGATTGATTAAACATATCATTCACATGCTTACCATTTTCTGTGAAGTGATCACTACCATCAGGGCGTGTTCCACTCAAGTTTGAGGCAGCATACTTGCGGCATTGTGTTGGTTTACCTTTCAAACAATTATCACATTCGCCACATGAATAGAATGACATAACAATGTGATCACCAACTTCAAAATTGTGGACGTTTTTACCTACTTTTTCAACGATACCTGAACCTTCATGGCCTAGAATAGCAGGAAGGTTGAATCCAGCATCACCTTTACGCAAAGCTTCATCAGAGTGGCAAATACCTGAAGCGACAACTCTAACTTGAAGACCGTCATCTTCCATCTCAGCGAGTTCGATATCATCTCTGATTACAAATGGATCGTTTACTTTATCAACAACAGCGGCTTTAATTTTCATAAATTAAAATCTTCTTTCTGTATTAAAAATATTTTGGAAACGTTTACCACATAGAAAATTATTTCACAATGTATTTGATAATTCAATGTTGAATTTGAAAAAAATTGTGACTTTACACGTGAAAAGTAATTATTCACAAATTTTATGTAAACGTATACCCCTGATGTAAAGGCAATATAAGTGGGTGTTTAAACTAATCAAATTAATAATAAATTTATCAAAAAAATAACTGAAAACATGATACAATTATTCAGCTAAAATAATTATGTAACTCTGAGGATAACTGTTAAAATAGTAACTAGCTAAGAGCATGTGTAATTATTGATTATGATTATTAACTGGAGAATATGGAGAAATTATGGAATTAAAAGATATGTACGGAAAAGTCATGTCAGGAACAGTCACTGACTTGAATAAAGACGAAGCCTTTGTTCAAATTGATGGATATACGTTTTCACTTGAATTAACTGAATTAGAAGAAACTCCTGAATTAGGCGATGAAATAGCTGGCTTTGTTTATGAAAATCAATCACATAAAAATCGTATGACAGTGGATTTACCAACTGTAATGCCGGGAATATGGGATTATGCCGAAGTTACGAATGTTAGAACCGACCTCGGTGTATTTGTGGATGTCGGATTGGTAGATAAGGATATAGTTGTTTCGTTCGATGATCTTCCACTTGAACATTCAGAATGGCCTAAGAAAGGCGACCGCGTTATGGTCAAACTAGATGTTGATCACAAGGGACGACTATGGGGCAAGTTAGCCGACTTGAATCTTTATTTGCAATTAGTTCGTAGTGCAAATGATTCTCTGAAGAACAAAGATGTAGAAGGAACTGTTATCGCTATTAGAGAATCAGGGACATTCGTTATCACAGAGGATTATTATATTGGATTCATTCATGTAAATGAGCAAGATGGACCATTGCACATTGGTCAACATGTTAAGAGTCGTATTATTGGTTCAAGTCATCGTCGTCTCAATTTGTCTATGAGACCACGTGCCTATGAAGAAATCACACCTGATGCACAAATGATCATGGCGGTTTTGGAGCATTCCAGAGATGGGAAGATTCCATATACAGACAAGAGTGATCCAGATGATATCAAAGATTATTTTGGTATCAGTAAAGGTAGTTTCAAACGTGCACTAGGTAGCTTAATGAAACAAAGAAAAATCGAACAAAAAGATGGTTATACCTATCTTAAATCTTAAATAGAGGTGAAAGTTTTTGACAAAAAGCCTAACAATTCATAATCAGACAATGATCGATATGATTTCTGATTATGGACGTTACTTGAGACTGGATAGGGGATTATCTAAAAATACCATTACTTCTTACCAACAAGACTTATTAGAATTCAGTTATTTTTTAGAAGGCAATCACAAGTCACAGTATCCTGAAGATCACTTTGTCATTACTAATTTTTTTGCGGATCAAGACAAAGCTGGTAAGTCTAAAACTACACAGATGAGGATGTTCTCATCATTGAAGCGATTTTATCAGTGGCTGGAATTGATCAATAAAATTCAAGTTAACCCTATGAACGAATTAGATGCACCAAAGAAAGGCCAACATTTGCCGGTGGTTTTATCCATGGATGAAGTCAATCGACTGATTGAATCGCCGGATATATCTACACCGTTGGGCATCAGAGACAGAGCAATTTTTGAGGTCATGTATGCGACGGGATTGCGAGTAAGTGAATTAGTTAATTTATCTATGGGTGATTTACATCTTGACTTAGGCCTGATCAAAACATTGGGAAAAGGTGATAAAGAAAGATTATTGCCAATCGGTGATACTGCAATAACTTGGCTCAAAAAGTATTTTGCGGAAACACGTGAGCAGTTAGTCCAAAGATATGGTGAACAAAAAGAAGTTTTTTTGAATTTCCGTGGTAATAAATTAACTCGTCAATCAATTTGGCGCATGATAAAAAAATATATTGCACAGATTGGAATAAAAAAAGATGTCACACCGCACACGTTGAGACACTCTTTTGCGACCAATTTACTCGAAAATGGTGCAGATTTACGTGTTGTTCAGGAGTTATTAGGTCACTCTGATATTTCTACTACCCAGATTTATACACATATCAATAAAACGAGAATGAAGCAGGTTTATGAAAACTCACATCCCCGTGCATAGGAGGTAGTCATGCTCAATAAATATAGTGATGAAAATAAAAAAATTGCAATGGGATTTTTGTCATATATCCCAGATTTAAAAGATATGTCTAATTTGGATCAAGAATTGAAGTTATACAAAGAAGATGAGAACCGCCAACTTTATTTGTGGAAGAGTAATATTGAAGATTACTCAGGCATTGTGGCGCTTTCTTTTTCGGATCATACAATTTTTATCGAGTATATTTCGTTAAGTCCCTCATATCGATCGCAGAGCAATATTTTTAAGATCTTTGATGACATTCAACGTAAGTTTCCAGACTTATCGATCTTAGGCAATTTTAATTTGGGTAAACTATTAAAATCTTGGCGTGATCAAAATGCCGATAAAGAGAGTGAGACGTCAGAAGAATAGTCATGGAAAAACTAAAATTAGTATTAACAGACTTCGAGGGACCGATCGACTTGTTGCTTCATCTGATCAAGGAATCTAAAATCGACATTTACAATATTCCGATTGCACAAATAACTCAGCAATATATCGATTATTTGAACAGTATGAAAGTTCTTGAATTAGATATAGCTGGTGATTACTTGGTTATGGCATCGACATTAATGTCTATTAAGAGCAAAATGTTGTTGCCACAATCTCCAGATGAAGTCGACGAAGATTTCGATATGAACGATCCGCGAGAACAATTAGTTTCGCAACTACTGACATATCAGACTTTTAAGCAGGTTTCGGCTTACTTCGATGAAAAGGCTCAAATGAGGAAATTGTCGTTTGACAAAGATATGAGTGTTCCACAAATTCAATTGGAACAATTCTTAAAACCTGATTCTGTGGCATTAGAAGATCTGACGACAACGTATGTTGAATTGCTTAGGCAAGAAAACAATCGTCAGCCACAGACTGAAATAATTCAAAATGAAGTTCTATCGATAGAGGATGCAGAAGAAAACATTTTGAATAAGTTGTCGATCGCTAAACGTGCGACATTCAAGTCGCTGTTAAAGATACAAAACGATATTGAAGAAGTCGTAACAGATTTTATGGCGATCTTAGAGATGATAAGCAAACAGCAAATCACAGCTGTCCAAGATAGTCTCGATGGTGAATTAATAATTGAATTGAGGAATTAACATTGTATCAAGCAAAAATTATGGCATTACTTTTCGTTGCGGGTGATCAAGGTATTAAAGAAAAAAGTCTCGCCGAGTTATTGGAAATAGATAGTGCGGCCCTTAGACAGAATATTGATTTGTTAAAAGTGAAATTAGCTAGTGATCCAGATTCTGGTATTCAATTGGTTGATTTTAATTCAAAATATAAATTAATTACTAAGAGCGAATACAGCGACTTGCTGACGAGATATTTTAAATCAGGTCTAGGCACGAAGCTGAGTCAGGCTGCGTTAGAAGTCCTTTCAATCGTCGCATATCGTCAACCGATCACTAGGATCGAGATAGATGAGATTCGTGGTGTTCAGAGTTCTGGTAGTATCAATACATTATTAGCAAGAAATTTAATAATGGAAAATGGTAAAAAAAATGTTCCCGGACATCCCAATCTATACGTTGTTACAGATGATTTTTTTGATTATTTTGGAATCAAAAGTTTAAAAGATTTACCACCGATAGAAAAGTTTGAAAATACACAAGAAGAAAATATGGGAGATTTAGATGGAGAAAGTTAGATTACAAAAATATATGGCAGATGCAGGTGTTGCATCACGTCGTGCGTCGGAGAAGTTGATTGCGGAAGGCCACGTTGTCGTTAACGGTAAAACAGTGACTGAAATGGGGATCAAAGTTGATCAACGCGATAAAGTTGAAGTAGATGGAATTCCACTTCATGATGAGAAGAAACGTTATATTTTGTTGTACAAACCACGTGGAGTTATTTCTGCAGTTAAAGACGATAAGGATAGGAAGGTCGTAACCGATCTGCTTGAAGATGATGTTAAAGAACGTGTCTATCCGATCGGCCGTCTAGATTACGATACCTCAGGTTTGTTATTATTGACCAATGATGGAGAATTTGCTAATCAATTGATGCATCCTCGCTACCATGTTGATAAGACATATGTAGCTAAGGTTCGTGGTTTCTTAACAGTTGAAGAAATCAAAAAAATGGAACACGGCATGAAGATCAAGGAAGGCAAGAAGGAATTCAAGACTGCGCCTGCCAAAATTCATGTAATGTCTAAAGATAATAAAAAGAACACTTCATTAGTAAAAATCGTGATTCACGAAGGTCATAATCATCAAGTTAAGAAAATGTTTGAAAATGTTGGACATCCAGTCGAAAAACTATCTCGTGAAAAATATGGCTTTTTGACATTAGATGGTCTAGTTTCTGGTAAGTATAGAAACTTGACTCGTCTTGAAGTTGCTCAGCTAAAAGAGAGACGTTAGTCGATAATTGAAGTAATATAGAATATAATCTGTAATTGATATATGAATTGGCATATTTATTGTACGTTTCAAAGTTTTTTAAACAGTTGTAAATTAATAAATAGTCTGATATATTAAAAGTGAAAAATTTAATAAGTTGGTTTTCAGGGCAGGGTGCGATTCCCGACCGGCGGTAAAGTCCGCGACCCAGCGTTGCTGGTTGATTGGGTGTAATTCCCAAACCGATAGTTAAAGTCTAGATGAAAGAAAACGGAGAGGTCTGTTTTGACGTGCCCTATTTAGGTGTATTTCAAAGCAGACCTTTTTTCTTTTGAAAATCGACGGGAAGGGTTGATTTTATGGGAAGAAGTACATATAGATTTCACGCATTGATAGGAGTAGCAGTTTTTTCTGCATTAGCATCTATTGTAATGTTTTTTGAATTTCCAGTATTGTTTTGGTTACCATTCTTGAAGATAGATCTGAGTGACGTTGTAACGATCATTGGAACATTCGCATACGGACCAGTGGGAGGAATTGCAATTGCCTTCATTAAGGGGATCGTTCACTGGCTGATCACTGGTTCAGGTGTAGCAGGGATAATCGGGGACGGTGCAAGTATAGTTGGAGCCATCGCACTATTACTTCCATTTAACTATTTTTGGCAGAAGAATAAAAAAGTCATGGCAGTTATCATGGGAACACTTTCGCTAACAGTTATTATGTCGATATTAAATTATTTCGTCGTTATGCCATTGTATATGGGTGTCGTCGGGATGAAATTAAATATGAATTTAGCAACGTATGTTGCTACCGGAGTAGTACCATTTAATATCGTTAAAGCACTAATTATTTCTGCTGGTGTGATCGTTTGTTATCCTAAATTGAAAGGTCACTTTTTTATTAAATAAAAAAGGTATATTTAAGGGCTTTTTATAAATCTTTAAAGAAAAATTTTAAAGTTTTATGATATGCTTTAAGGGATAGAAATTAGGAGGTTGGTTTTTAATGGCCGATAATAACAAAAACAATACTTCTGGTGGTGTTCGCATCCCTAAAAGCACTGACGGTCTGGATGGTTCCGTTAGTCCTGAAGATTTGAGAAAATACAATTTATTGCCATCTGACGGTCAAGATATCCCTACTGATAGTGGCGAGAATATCGAAGAAACTCCCGGTGAGGATGGATACTCTGAGCCTCAACCAGCAGAACCATATTCAGACGATGTTAATGATAATGTTGATGTTCAAGATGACTATGACGAACCACTCGATGAACCTGATTCTGAAGAAGCAGCTCAGGATGATTATGATCATTTGCAAGCTAGCAAAAACGGTGGAGATCATTTGAGCCAATCGGAAAAGTCCGATGACAAGAGTAATGTTGCTCCAGCCGCAGCTGCTGCGGCCGCTGGTTATGTTGCTGGGCATTCAGGTCAAGGTTCAGATGATGTTTCTGCAGAGGATGAGCTAGGTGACAATGAACCAGATCTTAATAATGAAGATACTAATGATACAACTGGTGATTCCCAAACTGATGAATCTCAATCAGATGATTCTGAAGACGATGAAAAACCATGGGAGAAGACGTTTGATTCTGATGAGGATGAAGAGGGTCATGTTTCTCGTGCCGTAAGCAAAGGTAAGCAACGTGGTAATCATACGTTGGTTGCTACATTAGTAATCGGCTTGATTATTATTATGTTTACTCCAGTAGTAATCAGTGCCGTTCGCGGTAATAGTGGTAGCGGTGAACTAGATAGTTCGCAATCTTCCAACTCTTCAGAGAGTAAGGATAAGGCCGCCGCTAAAAAGGCCGCCGCTAAAAAGGCCGCCGCAAAGAAGAAGGCAGCAGCTGAGAAAAAGGCAGCAGCCAAAAAAGCTGCAGATAAGAAAGCGGCTGAGGAAACTGCAAAGAAGAAAGCAGCAGCTAAAAAAGCCGCAGCTGAAAAAGAAGCTGCCGCTTCTAATAATTCCAATAATACTACCGATAACTCAACAGCTAGTGACAACACTACTAGCAATACTACTGATAATACACAGACACAGCAAAATACTGATACCAATAATAATTCAGGTACTACTACTGATAATGGTTCGACTTCAGATACAGCTGATAGTGGTGCAGCATCGTACTATACAGTAAAATCAGGTGATAATTGGTTCAGAATTGCATACAACAATAATTTGACGACAGCTCAGTTACAGAGTCTAAACGGTGGTATCTCGACACTAACACCAGGAACACAATTAAGAGTTAAATAATAATTATTATAGTAGACTGGGACAAGACACTGTTTTGTCCCAGTTGCTTTGTTTAAATAGGGAGTAAAATTATGCAGATAGCTATAGATGGTCCAGCGTCAGCTGGAAAAAGTACAATTGCTAAATTAATTGCAAAAAATTTAGGTTTTGTTTATTGTGATACTGGTGCGATGTATCGAGCAGTCACATTGCTTGCAAAAAAGAATAATGTGGATTATGGTGATAGCTCTAGTATTTTACAATTAATGAGTGAACATAAAATTCATTTTATTAACGAAGATGATGGACAACATGTCTTTCTTGACGATGAGGATGTCTCTGATGCAATCAGAACGGAAGATATTACTAATAATGTTTCGCAAGTGTCAGCCATCAAAGAAGTAAGAACTGAATTAGTAGAGATGCAGCGACAAATGGCCGGTGATATCGATATTGTTATGGATGGTCGAGATATTGGTACAACGGTATTACCAGATGCGGATGTTAAGATATTTTTAATTGCAAGTGTTGCCGTTCGTGCTGAACGCAGGTACAAAGAAAACATCGAACGTGGTATTGACACGTCACTAGAGGTTTTAAAAGATGAAATAGCGGCTCGTGACTATAAAGATTCACATCGTAAGATTTCTCCGCTCAAAAAGGCTGAGGATGCAATTGAAGTGGATTCTTCTGATATGAATATTGAGCAAGTTGTCGCACAGATTACAAAAATCATTAATAGTAAAAAATAGAAATGTAGGGAGGTAGATTTATGGCAGTTCCAGTAGTAGCTTTAGTTGGGCGTCCAAATGTTGGTAAATCAACAATTTTTAATAGAATCATCAATGAGAGATTGAGTATTGTCGAGGATACTCCTGGTGTTACTCGTGATAGGATCTATTCACGGGCAAGTTGGCTAGGTAAGGAATTTCGTTTGATCGATACTGGTGGTATTGATATGAGCGAGGAACCTATGACAGTTCAGATCAAGAATCAAGCTGAAATCGCAATTGACGAAGCAGATGTCATTGTATTTATCGTGAATGGTCAAAATAGTGTTACTAAGGAAGATGAGGATGTTGCTAAGATCCTTTATCGTACCAAAAAACCAGTCATTCTAGCGGTTAACAAAGCAGATAACCCTGAACAAAGAGAAAATATCTATGACTTTTATTCACTAGGATTTGGTGATCCTAATCCGATTTCTGGTGCTCAAGGTACAGGTATCGGTGACTTGCTTGATGAGATCGTTAAGGCCTTTCCAACGGATGACAAGGATGAGGAAGATGAAACTGTTAAGTTCAGTTTCATCGGTCGTCCCAACGTTGGTAAGTCATCATTAGTTAACGCAATTCTTGGTGATCAACGAGTAATCGTCTCTAATATTGAAGGAACGACTCGTGATGCGATCGATACTAAGTATCACGATGAAAAATTAGACAAAGACTTTACGATGATCGATACGGCGGGTATTAGAAAACGTGGTAAAGTTTACGAAAATACTGAAAAATACTCTGTCTTGAGAGCATTGAGTGCAATCGATAAGTCAGACGTCGTTTGTGTTGTTTTGAACGCTGAAGAAGGTATTCGTGAACAAGATAAGCGTGTAGCTGGTTACGCCCATAATGCCGGTAAAGGTGTCATTATTGTTGTCAACAAGTGGGATACTCTCAAAAAAGATAATCACACTATGAAGGACTTTGAAAACCAAATTAGAGATGGGTTCCAGTATTTATCATATGCTCCGATCCTATTTACTTCGGCAACGAAGGGTCAAAGATTAGATCAAATTCCTGAACTTGTAACTAGAGTCTATGATAATCGTGAGAGACGTATTCAATCTGCTGTTTTAAACGACTTATTATTACGTGCGACTTCTATTGCACCAACACCAGTTGTTAATGGTAAGAGATTGAGAATCTACTACATGACACAAGTTGCTGTTCAACCACCAACATTTGTTGTCTTCGTAAATGACAATGAACTATTACATTTTTCTTATGAAAGATTTTTAAAGAACCAATTGAGAGCGACTTTCGATTTCGAAGGAACTCCAATTAAAATCTTGCCGAGAAAGCGCAAATAGCCCTAAACGGCGGCAAAATGAGCGTTTTTATAAATATATTTATATTAATTGCAAAGATTTAGATTTTTATTCTAAATTAGAGCGTAAAAGCTTGCCACAACCCTAGTGCTATGGTACTTTTGTTAATGGAATGATGAACACAGTCGTCGTTCATGTGTTCTAAAATTATACAAATCTCCGGAGGTATTACGTATGGCAAATAAAGCAGAACTTATTGACAGTGTTGCAAGTAAGACTGGCCTAACAAAGAAAGATGCTACTTCAGCAGTTGACGCTGTTTTTGAAAGTATCCAAGAAAACTTATCAGAGGGTAACAAGGTTCAATTAATTGGCTTTGGTAACTTTGAAGTACGTCAACGTGCAGCTCGTAAAGGCCGCAACCCACAAACTGGTGAAGAAATTAAGATCCCAGCAAGCAAGGTTCCAGCATTCAAGCCAGGTAAGGCTTTGAAGGATTCAGTTAAATAGTTTTAATTTTGGGGGCGGTCGGTTGACCGTCTTTTTTTATGCAAATATAAATAAATAGTAATAAGTGAAAAACGGGGGAAGTAATTTGACTAAAGCAGATGAAGTAATGGATACGATTGATGCCGGTGATTTTACTAAGGTAGACAGTTTAATCCAAGAATCACTTGAACAAGACGACGATCAGACACAATTTTCGTTAGCTGAGACATTGATGAGCCGTGGGCTCTCAGTACAGGCAAAGACGATTTATGAGCATTTATTAGTATATTATCCAGATGAGGGTCAGATTCTTTCTAGATTAGCCGAAATAGCTGTTTCAGATGGAGATTCAGATCAGGCGTTGGATTATATATCACAGATCAGTCCTGATTCACCAGCATATGCTGAGAGCTTGCTAGTCTCAGCTGATATTTATCAATCTCAGGCTTTGTACGAAGTCAGTGAGCAAAAATTATTGACCGGTATTAGAAGTTATCCTGAGGAAGATGTTTTCAAGTTTGCGTTAGCAGAATTGTATTTTGATGAGAATCTCTTCAGTAAGGCGTTAGTATACTATGACATGCTCTTAGATGAAGATATAACTAACTATTCGGGTATTTCGATCGTATTGCGTAAGGCTAGTTCTTTAGCTGGAGATGGTCAGTATGAAGAAGCGATTGAAGAATTTGAAAAACTAAATGCGGTTGAATTGAATGAAGATGCGCAATATCAACTAGGATTTTTGTATAATCAAGTAAAGGATTATAATAAGTCTATTAGTACATTGGAAAAACTACTTGAGACTAATCGTGACTATCCAACTGCATATGAGATTTTGGCTGAAGACTACTTGAATATCAAGAAGAATCAAGATGCGTTTAAGTATGCTCAATTAGGGATAAACTTAAATGAACTAGATGAAAGACTGTATCAGATTGCCTTTGATTCTGGAGTTTCAGATGAACCGGCTGAAGCATTGTCGATCATCAAAGAAGGTATCAAGACAGTCGAAAGACCGATGCCATTAATTATCCGTTTGAGTGATTTTTACGTTACACATGGTCAATATAAAAACAACTTGGACTTATTGGATGGTGTTGAAGTTAATGGTAATCCTAAATTAATTTGGAACCTAGCTAAATCATATTTTGAAACATCTGATATAGCTAAGGCACAAGAAAATATCTTGTTAGTCTTAGACGACTACAAAGATAATCTGGACTATTTGACTGATGTGATTGAAATCTTGCGTAGTAGTGGCGACAAAGACGCTCTCAAGGCAGCATTGACATTGTACTTAAAGCAAGATCCAGATAATGATGAGATGCAAGAACTAATGGATCAAATTTAACTTAGTGAGGTAATTATATGCGAATTGAACAACTTCCTTCAGATTTTGAACAGGCGTTACCAGTTCTAGAAGAAATTGAAAAAGCAGGTTTTGAGGCTTATTTTGTTGGGGGAAGTGTGCGTGATCACATATTAGGATTACCGATTCACGATGTAGATATTGCTACAAGTGCGTATCCAGAAGAAATTAAATCTATTTTTAAACGGACGGTGGATACTGGTATTCAACATGGGACAGTCACAGTTCTGATCGGTGAAGATTCGTATGAGATCACGACTTTCAGAACCGAGTCAGGTTATCAAGACTTTCGGCGACCTGATCAAGTGACTTTTGTTCGTTCGTTGGAAGATGATCTCAAGCGTAGAGACTTTACTATCAATGCATTGGCCGTCGATCGAAATGGAAATGTGATCGATAAGTTTGACGGTTTGGGTGATTTGGACAAGCATATAATTCGAGCAGTCGGCAAGGCTGAGGAAAGGTTCCATGAGGATGCTCTACGGATGATGAGGGCGGTTAGATTCCAATCACAATTAAATTTTGCGGTTGAAGCTAAAACTGCCGAAGCAATCGAAGATAATGCATATTTGTTGGAGAAAATTGCCGTCGAACGAATCAGGGAAGAATTCATCAAACTGATGCTCGGTAAAGCTTGGCAGACTGGATTCGCTGACTTTTTGAAGTTGGATTTGTCAGAATACTGTCCATCATTTAAGAATCAACATGATAAATTAATAAAGTTGCTGAATTTGGAAAATTTACCATTTATAGATGAAGAGGCCGCTTGGACAGCCATTGGTTATGCAATGGAATTGACACCAAAACAATTCAACAGGATGCTTCGTGATTGGAAAGTCTCCAATAAGTCTCGTGAGGCCAGTGTGGCTACTGATAAAATGCTAAAACAATTCAGAGATGGTGATTTTGATCTGTGGGGTATTTATTGTGCCGGTGTATCAAATTTTGATCGCGTCGTCAGCCTGTGTAAATTATTCCAGATCGAAATTGATGAAAAAGCATTGACTGAGAGTGTACATAATATTCCCATCAAATCTAGTCGAGATTTAGCAATCAGTGGAAATGATATTATCAAGATATTGGATATAAAACCGGGTCCAGAAATCGGAAAATACATGTCTGAAATAGAGCGTAAGGTCGTGGAAGGAACCGTTTACAATAATTTTGATAATTTGGAACATTATTTGTTAAGTGAATAGGGTTGCTGTGGTATCATAATCTTAGTAAGTAATTTAGTATTCGAAAGGATGGTAATATATGACTAAACATGTTTTCAAAGAATTGAAATTTTACTTCAGAAATGGTGATACTTGGACAGTTGATCACGGAGAAATGAGTGATGTTTGGATCGCTCGTGTAACTACTAGTTATGGACGTATCTCTGGTGGACGTATGCAAGAGATTCATCCATGCAAACGTTTCAGAATCGAAATTCTACCAGATGCTGATTATATCAAGGACGCTGATGTTTCAACAGCAGCAATGAATGATGGTATGTTCAACCGTGTAATCAAGTATCAAGATATTGAAAAATGTGACCTTGTATTTGAAGATGACGAGGATAAGGCACCAATGCAAATTTACTTCCCATTCAAACAAAAGGATGCTGAAGGTTTGGATAATGTCTATCAAACATCTACCATCTCAGCTAAGACAGGTAACCTATACATCTCGATCGATAGAGATCATACTGTCTTCGATATTTATCACAAAGGTTTGTAAAATAAAAGCCTCACATAGATGTGGGGTTTTTGTTTTGCCAATTTTTATGTGATAATTAATAAGATATCTTTGTAGATAAGCAGAGAATGACTATATTAAAATTAACGTGGTGAATTATTTGAAAACTTTAAATATCTCAAATGCATCTAAAACATTTGGCGAGAGAACACTTTTTAAAAATGTTACTTTCACCATTGGTGAAGGTGATAGAATCGGTTTGCTTGGACTGAATGGTGCAGGTAAAACCACATTGTTAGATGGAATCGTTAGTCCAGAAGATCTGAACACGATTGAAATCGAAAAACCTAAAAACTACAAAATAACTTATTTGACTCAGCAACCTGAACTAGATGAAGAATTGTCAGTTATCGACTCGGTATTCGCTGGTAGTGGTGAAAAATTCCAGCTCATCAGAAAATACGAACGTTCGTTGACGAAATTTAACGCCAATTCTACAGATTCTAAAATTCAAGATGAGTTTTTCAAGTTGCAAGAACAAATGAATGCGGCTGAAGCATGGCAAATGGAATCTGATGTTAAATCAATTTTGAACAAATTGGGAATTACTGAATTGGACAAAAAAGTTTCTGATCTGTCAGGTGGTCAACAAAGACGTGTGGCACTGGCACAAACTCTGATCTCTGATTCGGATCTACTTATTTTAGATGAGCCAACTAATCATTTGGACTATGAAGCGATTGACTGGTTAGAAGGTTATTTGAATAAGTATAAAGGTTCAGTTTTGTTCGTTACTCATGATCGTTACTTCCTCAATACGGTTGCGACAAGAATTTTTGAACTAGAAAATCGTAATGTGACTGAATATGATGGTAATTATGAAAAATACTTACAACAAAAGGCAGATAAAGAAGAGATTTACGCCTCTGAACAACATCATAAGACACAGATGTACAAGAAGGAACTAGATTGGATGCGTGCAGGTGTCAAGGCTCGTGGGACGAAGCAACAGGCACGTATCGACCGCTTCAAGGACTTAAAGGAAGACTTACAAGATAAACCTGACGTGCAAAAAGACATGTCGATCGACATTGCTCAGCAACGATTAGGTAACGATGTGTTTGATATCAAAGATGCCAGCTTGAAGTTTGATAATAAAGTTATAATTGATGATTTTAGTTATCTAATAACTAAGGGCGATAGAATCGGTGTTACTGGGTCTAATGGCTCCGGAAAGACTACTTTTTTGAATACGATCGTCAATAAGATCCCACTAGACTCTGGTGAAATCAAAACTGGTCAAACAGTTAAGATTGGTTACTACACGCAGTATACAGAAGATATGGATCCTGACAAACGTGTGATTCTTTATCTTGAAGGAATCGGTCAAAATGTCCGTAATACTGATGGCGAGAGAATGTCTGCTTCACAATTGTTAGATACGTTCAAGTTTGACCACAAGATGCAAAGTGCCTTTATTCGTGAATTGTCGGGTGGTGAGAAACGTCGGCTGTATTTGTTAGCTATTTTAATGAACCAACCGAATGTGTTATTACTTGATGAACCAACCAACAACCTTGATATCGAAACACTGACAATTTTGGAAAATTATTTGGAGAGCTTCAAAGGTACTGTTTTGGCAGTATCACATGACAGGTATTTCCTAGATAAAACTGCGGACAAATTATTGATCTTTGAAGGCAATGGAAAAATCAAAGAAAGCTATGATTCTTATTCAGAATACCTTAAAAAGATGAATGAACAAGCTCAGGCTAAACACCATGAAGCTAAAGAGAAGAAACAAGAAGAAAGTATTATTGAGAAAAAAGAACAAGAGAAAACTAAGTTAACTTACGCCGAAAAAATGGAGTTTGATAAGCTAGAGCCTCAAATCGAAAAAATCGATGATGAGATTGCAACTTTGAAAGACCAACTTAATGATGACTCCAATGGATACCAAGAGTTGATGGATTTTCAACGTCAACTGGATGAAAAAAATACTGAAGCAGATAAGTTAATGGAACGTTGGGAATACTTAGGTCAATTCGAGTAGAGCTTGAAGGAGAAATTATGACGAATACTAATGAGCAACAATATTTGGACCTTTTAAATTATGTATTAAATAATGGACATAAAAAAAGTGACCGTACTGGTACCGGCACGATCAGTACCTTTGGTTATCAAATGCGGTTTGATCTATCTAAATCATTTCCGCTTTTAACAACTAAAAAAGTTCCTTTTGGATTAATTAAGAGTGAACTACTGTGGTTCTTACACGGTGATACCAATATTCGTTATTTGTTACAGCACAAGAATCATATTTGGGATGAGTGGGCTTTTAAAAAATACATCGAAAGCGATGAATACAAAGGACCCGATATGACTGATTTTGGTCGTAGAAGTTTGATCGATGATGACTTCGCTAAAGAATATCAGATTCAAAAGAAACGGTTTGATAAAAATATTCTTGAAGATGATGAATTTTCAAATAAATTTGGTGATTTAGGATTTGTTTATGGTGCACAATGGCGTCATTGGCAAACACGTGATGGTGGTATTATTGATCAAATCGAGAATGTGATCGATCAAATTAAGAACACACCTGATTCTCGTCGAATGATAGTCAGTGCTTGGAATCCTGAAGATGTGCCATCCATGGCATTACCTCCATGTCATACGTTATTTCAATTTTATGTCAATGATGGTAAGTTATCGTGTCAACTATACCAAAGAAGTGCAGACCTGTTCTTAGGTGTGCCGTTCAATATCGCTAGTTATGCGTTGTTGACACACTTAATTGCACGTGAGACAGGTTTGGAAGTCGGAGATTTTGTCCACACGCTTGGTGATGCACACATTTACTTGAACCATCTTGACCAAGTTAAGACGCAATTAGCTCGCGAACCTCATGAAGGTCCACAATTAGAAATCAATTCGGATAAGAGCATCTTTGAACTAGATGTATCCGATATTAAAGTAAATGATTATAATCCAGAACCAGCAATTAAGGCACCTGTTGCCGTATAAGGAGAAGACAGATGATTATTAGTTTTGTATGGGCAGAAGATAAAAATCACATTATCGGCAAGGATGGTAGTTTACCGTGGTCGATGCCAAAGGATCTACAACATTTTAGGGATGTGACAGCACATCATACGATCGTGATGGGACGTAAAACTTTTGAGAGTTTTCCCAATGGTCCACTCCCCAATCGATTGAATATCGTTATTTCACGTAATAAGGATTATCAAGTTCCAGATTCAGTTGTTTTGATTTCTGATAAAGAAAAATTGAGTGAGTATGTTGATAATGATGCCGAAGTTATGGTAATTGGCGGTGCTGGTATTTTTGACTTATTCAAAGACGATGTAGACAGATTGTATTTAACACGGATCGACCACGAGTTTACCGGTGACGTAAAGATGATCGACTTGGACTATGACAAGTTCGAATTGACCGAAAAAAAAGAAGGTATTGTGGATGATGAGAATATCTATCCATATACCTTCGAAACTTACGATAAAATTAATTAACATAGAAATAAACTGAGAAGTACATCAATGCAGTACCGATCATAACAAAAATGTGCCAGATAACGTGGACGAACTTGAGATTCTTGATTAAATAGATTCCTGCTCCTAACGTGAACGCCACACCACCAGCAACTAATAGCCAAATACCGGTTGCTCCGATGGAATGATACAGAGGCTTCATGGCGATAATTATCGCCCATCCCATAAAGACATACAATAATGTCTCTAAGTATTTGAACCTACCAACGTTAAATATCTTGTATAAGATACCTAGGATTGCTAGAACCCAGATGAACGATAGTATGCCAATACCAAATGCTGAGCCGCGTAAGGCCACTAAGCAAAATGGAGTGTAGGTACCCGCAATCATCAAAAAGATTGAGCTGTGGTCGAATATTTGAAATACACGCTTAGCCTTGGTGAAGTATAGACTGTGGAAGAGCGTTGAACTCAGATATAAAAAAAATAATGTGAACGCATAAATAAAATATGCTGTGATCTCCACGGGATCACCTCGTTTGAATCCTTTTATCAGTAGAAAGACTGCACCGATAATTGCTAAGACGATACCGATACCGTGGGTTACGGCACTAAATATTTCATTGGTAATTAGATACTTTCTAGTGAATGCTTTAACATTTTTAGTCAATTTCAAGACCAACTTTCTAATATCTTAATCTCATTCTAACGTAGTTATCGTTAATAAGTAACCGACAACTATAATAAATCAATGCTTTCAATTAATATGTTGAAAGCATATTTTTATTTTCAATAATTTGATTAAGTATAATATAATAATAGAAGATGTTAAAATTTATGAATATGTTTTTGCAAAAGAGCATTTAAATGTAATCTTAAAAACGTTGATATATCAATAACATTTAATATAGTGGTTCAAATCTGTTATAATTTAATCGATAATAATGAAAACCCTATGAAAGAGGGATAAAATGAACAAAGTAAAAATCCTTACCGATTCGTCGGTACAAATTACTCCAGAAGAAGTTGAGAAGTACGATATTGGAGTCGTTCCACTTACAATAAACATTGATGGTAATACTTATACTGATGGTGTCGACATTACTCGTGAAGAGTTTGTTAAAGAGATGGATTCTTCCAATGAGTTACCGAAAACATCGCAACCGTCCATTGGTACCTTCATGAGTGTTATTGATGAGGTCCCTTCTGATTACACTGACATTTTATCACTGAATATGACTGAAGCAATCAGTGGAACTGTTAATGCGGCTAGACAAGTTGCCGAAATGACAGATCGTCATATGGAAGTAGTCGATACTGAATTTACTGATCGCGCCTTGGCATTCCAAGTTATCCACGCTGCTAAACTCGCACAGGAAGGCAAGTCCATGGATGAGATCAAACAATCCATCGCAGTGCTTCGTGAGCATACGTATTTATACATGGGTGTCACAAGTATCGAAAATATTCTACGTGGCGGTCGGTTAAGCCGATTTGCCAGCACTCTATCTACGTTGTTGAACATCAACCTTGTTTTGACACTGAAAAATAACAGTTTGGATATTGCTAAACGTGGACGTGGTCGTAAGACGATTGAAAAATATATGAACAATGTTATGGAAGAAATTAAATCGCTTGAGAATATCAAGGCTATTGGCATTTCGTACGTTGACAAAATGGATTATGTTAATGAATTAAAAGACAAACTAAAAGAAATTGTACCGGATGTTCCTTTACTGATCAGAGTAACTAGCCCAGTTATTGCGACTCATGCTGGATCAGGGGCTTTCGCAATTGAATTTTATACAGAGTAAAGGACTGGGACAAAACATAGTTTTGTCCCAGTTTTGTTTATAAATGAGTTATTTTTGAAAGATGGATTAATATATGAAGAAAAAAAGCGTTATTATCACGTTGATCGTGGTTATTTTAGTAGCAATTGGTGGAGGATTAGGTTATTATTTTACTCAATCTAAAACTGGCAATCAGTCAGATAAGACTGAAAATGTTGCTAAAAAGAAAAAGAAAGCAATTCCTAAGAAAAGTACCATTAATATAGTAGCAATCGGTGATTCATTGACAGAGGGTATCGGTGATTCTAAGTCAGTCGGCGGTGGGTATGTTACTCGATTGAAGCAAAAAGTTCATGACAAATACAAAGTTAAAACTAATGCTTATAATTATGGGGTCTCTGGTGATACTAGTAATCAAATTATGACCAGAATACAAAATGACGATAACATCCATAAGGACCTTCCAAAGGCTGATATTATAACTGTAACGGTCGGCGGGAATGACTTTATGCATCTATTGAAGCGTAAAGGAATTGATTTGACTGTTACTGACATCGATAATGAACAAACACAATTTGATGAACGATTGAAGCAACTTTTGTCTGACATTAGAAGTTATAATAAAGATGCACCGATTTATTTAATCGGTATTTATAATCCGTTTAGTATTTATCTATCGAATGTTAAGGGTGCTAAAACGGCATTTATTAATTGGAATAAGAGTTCAGCACAAGTCGCCTCAACTGTGAATGATACTTACTTCATTAATATTAATAATCTTTATATGTCCAAAAAGGCGATGAAAGTAGTCAAAGAAGATGGGACTAATCCGTATTTGTACAAAAAAGATCATTTCCATCCAAACGCCAAAGGTTATGATATGATGACTGCTAGAGTTTTTGAAGAAGTAAGTAATACATCGAAGGAGTGGCTGATCAAATAGTTATGAAGAATAGAAATTATTGGAAATATGCATTTTTGGCACTTATAGCCATTTTAGTGGTTGGTTTTGGAATACTAGGAACAAAAGTATTAAAATCTTCAAATGAACCTTATCAAGTATCTTCAAGCATTGGATCTGAAAATGACAAGGTATTTACTGTTAATATGAACAAAAAAGAAGCCAACAAAATGGCACAGTATTATCTAAAAAATACCTTGAACGATGGTAAAACTGAATATCAGTTAAAGCTAAAAAATGATGCAGAATTAACTGGTGCGATTGCATTTTTAGGCTCTAAAATTCACTTTACATTAGTTATGTTGCCATATGCAAAGACTAATGGGGATGTTTTATTAAAGGCTAAAGCGATTAAGATCGGTGATCTATCATTACCTATTGGTTTTGTTATGAATTATATCAATAATAGTTTTAAAATTCCGGAATGGGTCAGTGTGAATAGTAAAGATAAAACAATCTTGTTGAAATTTACAAAGTACACTACCAAAGAAGGTTATGGTATTCGTGCTAAAAAGATAGATTTGAAGAAGAACAAGCTACAATTTGATATTATGAATAAAAAGATAACTAGTAAACAATAATTATATTTTAGGGAGGGTTCAATGAGACGTAGTTTTTATGAATTCTTAATGACTTTGCGCAACGCAAATAGTAATGAGCCGGAAGCTGAATTCGCGGCTAACGCACAACGTGACCAATCTTTTCCTAAACAGGAAACTGATTATGAAAAAATTTCAAATTATCTAGAATTGAATGCCGGTTATTTACCGAGTATGACAATTTTTGATGAGGCGTTTCAAAAGTATCAAGATACAGACAGAAAATAGGTGAAAATGATGGCGTTACAATGGTATCCAGGACATATGAACAAAGCAAAAAATCAAGTACAAGATCGACTGAAAATGGTTGATATCGTACTTGAGATAGTTGATGCACGATTGCCTTTTAGTTCTAGAAATCCGGTATTGGAACAAATTATTGACCAAAAGAAGCACATTATTATTTTAAATAAGGCTGATTTAGCTGATCCTAAGCTGACCAATGATTGGAAACTCAACTTTGAGCAAGAGGGCACCTCTGCAATTGAATTAGATGCCAAACATAATAAAGGATTAGGCAAAATTAATTCTATGATTCATCAAGAATTGGCAGATAAAATCGATAAATACGAAAAAAGTGGTGTCAAAAATTATCGTATTAAGGCGATGTGTATTGGAATCCCTAATGTCGGTAAATCAACGATCCTGAATCGTATTGTCGGTAA
The DNA here is from genome assembly GCF_057541095.1 of Companilactobacillus sp. y65-5. Classification (NCBI taxonomy): domain Bacteria; kingdom Bacillati; phylum Bacillota; class Bacilli; order Lactobacillales; family Lactobacillaceae; genus Companilactobacillus; species Companilactobacillus sp. y65-5. The sequence continues at coordinate 286,642 of NZ_BAAJOA010000001.1, read as the reverse complement.
AAATGTGGCAGTCACTGGTAATAAACCGGGAGTTACTAAGAATCAAAATTGGTTAAAAACTAAGTATGACATTGACTTATTGGATACACCCGGTATTCTGTGGCCTAAGATCGACGATCCAAAAGTGGGGATGAAACTTGCACTTTCAGGAGCTATTAAGGATAAAATCTATTCTCCAGATGACGTTGCTATCTATGCTTTGGACTTTTTAGAAGCCCATTATATGGATCGCTTATTAGAAGCCTACAATTTGGACAGATCGGATTTATTCAATCACACGACACCAGAGTTATTGATGCATCTGACTGAAAAATTCGGCTATAAAGAAGATTATGAACGTGCTTCCAGACGAATCATCGATGATATTCGAAAATTAAAATTAGGTCGTATCACACTTGACGTACCAGGTGAATTTTATGAAGAATAAATTGACCATCAGCGATGTCAAAGAATTGTTAGCTGTTCACCCGGATCAAAATACACTTGAACAGTTGGCTAATGACGAACGAGTTGGTGTTCAAAACTTATTAAGGCAATATTTTAAGAGAATAAATCAACAAAAAGAACTGATCGATAATTTTCACAAGAAGGAATTTTTAGAACGTGATTATTGGAACCATGGACTAACGGTTGCTGGCGTGGACGAAGTTGGACGAGGTCCTTTGGCCGGACCTGTTGTTACAGCGGCAGTGATTCTACCAGCCGACAATACACTTTATGAAGTTGATGATTCTAAAAAACTAACTCCTAAAAAACGCGATAAAATCTATCGCCAAATTTGTGAACAAGCAATTGATATTAGCATCGGTGTGGGTAGTCCCAAACTTATCGATCAAGAAAATATTTATCATGCAACAGAATTGGTGATGAAAGATGCTGTCGATCGTTTATATTTAAAACCCAATCATATTTTAGTAGATGCTATGACGATTCCTGTTAACATTGGACAAACAAAATTGATCAAGGGTGACTCCAAATCGTTAAGTATTGGAGCGGCAAGTATCGTTGCAAAGGTATCTCGAGATAGATTGATGAGTGTATACGATAAAATTTATCCTGAGTTTGGATTTTTAAGAAATGATGGCTATGGAACTAAAGAACACCTGCAAGCATTAGATGAGTACGGTCGAACGCCGATCCATCGCCTGAGCTTCTCACCAGTCAAAAATACTAATAAGTTATATAAAATGCCATTTTCGTAATTTAATTATGAAGGTGGTTTTTTTATATGATGATGAAATATAAACTGACGATTTTTTTAATTAAATGTCGATTAACAATGATGATTTCCAATCAAGAAATGCTTAAAATTATTAAATTATCTATAAATAGTGATAATCTGGAACAAGATGCTTTTGATTTTTTGAAGAATAAATGGAAGTGGGAGAAATTTAGCCAGTTTCTACTATTATTTAGAGAACAAGAGGCATCTGATATTCAGGCGATAACATATTTGAGCAATGAATATCCAAATATATTGAGAGAGATTTATAATCCACCAGCATTGCTATTTTATCGTGGAAATATTAATCTATTAAAAAATAATTGTATAGCTATTGTTGGAGCAAGAGAGGCGACAGAATACAGTTATCGCTGTATCAACGGTCTTGTACCGCGGATAAAGGGTCGATATACGGTTGTCAGTGGTTTGGCTAAGGGTGTCGATGGTTGGGCACACCAAGCTGCCCTTAATAATAAGGTAGACACGATTGCAGTAATTGGCAATTGTTTAGATGATTATTACCCAGCTAATAATAAAGAATTACAAGATGAAATCTTCGAATTTGGTCTAGTTATTAGTGAATATCCGCCCGGTTGTCACATAAGAAGGTGGCATTTTCCTCAACGAAACCGTATAATCGCAGGTGTCAGCCAAAAGGTAATCGTAACTGAAGCAAAAGAACGTAGTGGTTCATTGATTACAGCGGAGATCGCGCTTCAAGAGAATCGTGATGTGTACGCGATACCTGGTAGAATAGACGATACATCATCAAGAGGGTGTAATAAACTAATCGAAGAAGGAGCAATTCCGCTAAATAATTTTAACGAATTGTAGATAACGCTTTCCCAATTTAGTAATTAAATGTATCATTTGAATTGACAATTTTCAAAAATCATATAATATATTGAACAGTTTTTAATTGATTCATTCAGAAAGGAGCACTTTGCGTGACAGCGAAACAAAAGAATTTGGTGATAGTTGAATCACCATCAAAAGCAAAAACAATCGAAAAGTACTTGGGACGTAATTATCACGTTGTCGCTAGTCTAGGTCATGTTAGAGATTTACCTAAGAGTCAAATGGGTGTCGATATCGATCACGACTACGAGCCAAAATATATCTCCATTCGTGGTAAAGGCCCTGTTATCAAAGATTTAAAGAAAGAGGCAAAGAAGGCCAAAAGAGTTTATCTGGCAGCCGATCCGGATCGGGAAGGTGAAGCTATTGCCTGGCATGTTTCTCATCTACTAGGTTTAGACGTTGACGGAAAAAATCGAGTTGTGTTCAATGAAATCACAAAGGATACTGTTAAACAGGCATTTAAGACGCCTCGCAGTATTGATATGAACTTGGTTGATGCCCAACAAGCACGTCGTGTCTTAGATCGATTAGTAGGTTATTCTATTTCTCCAATTCTCTGGGCAAAAGTCAAAAAAGGCTTGAGTGCTGGACGTGTTCAATCAATCGCGCTTAAATTGGTTATTGAACGTGAAAAAGAAATCAAAAAGTTTGTTCCGGAAGAATATTGGACGATTGAATCCGTATTCAAACATGACAAAGATAAATTTAAAGCTAATTTTTATGGTATCGATCACAAAAAATTAGAATTAAAGAATAATGATCAAGTACAAGAAGTTCTTGGACGTATCAATAAGCAAGATGACTTCGAAATTGAAAAGGTTACTAAGAAGGAACGTAAAAGATTCCCAGCAGCACCATTTACGACAAGTTCCCTGCAACAAGAGGCTAACCGTAAGTTAAATTTCAAGACTAGAAAAACTATGATGGTTGCTCAACAACTTTATGAAGGAATCAACCTTGGTCGTAAGGAAGGTACGGTAGGTTTAATCACTTATATGCGTACTGATTCTAAGCGTATTTCCAAAGTTGCTCAAGCTGAAGCTTCTGAATTCATTCATGATGAATTTGGAGAACCATTTGCAGCAGTAAAAAAACGTCAAGATAAGAACCAAGAAGGTGCACAAGATGCCCATGAGGCTATTCGTCCATCTTCAGTTTTACGTACACCAAAATCACTCAAGGAGATCTTGTCTCGTGATCAATATCGTTTGTATGAATTGATTTGGTCTAGATTTGTTGCAAGTCAAATGACACCTGCAGTCTATGACACGATGACAGTTGATTTGACTCAAAATGGTGTTATGTTCAGAGCCAATGGTTCAAAGATCAAATTTGAAGGATATCGTAAGGTCTATCAGAGTACTTCTGAATCTAATAAAAAAGATAATATCTTACCGGAATTGGCTGAAGGTGACAAGGCTCAGTTACAATCCAATGACCCTGCACAACACTTTACGCAACCACCAGCAAGATTTACTGAAGCTTCACTAGTTAAGGCGCTGGAAGAAAACGGTGTTGGACGTCCGTCCACCTATGCTCCAACAATTGATACTATTCAGAGACGTTACTATGTTAAATTGAATGGTAAGAGTTTTGAACCTACTGAGCTAGGTGAAATCGTTGACAATTTAATTCAAGATTATTTCCCGGATATCGTAAATATCGACTTTACAGCTCACTTGGAAGACGAGCTGGATGAGATTGAAGAAGGTAAGGAAAATTGGATCAAAGTCGTTGATAATTATTACAAGCCTTTCGCCAAAGAATTAGAATCAGCGGAAAACAAAATTGAAAAAGTTCAAATCAAAGACGAACCTGCTGGAATGGATTGTGATATCTGTGGTGCCCCAATGGTGATCAAAATGGGACGCTATGGTAAGTTCTATGCCTGTTCTAGATTCCCTGATTGTCGTAACACCAAACCTATCGTCAAAGAAATCGGTGTTGTTTGTCCTAAATGTAAAGAGGGACAAGTCATTGAGAGAAAGTCTAAAAAGAATCGTATCTTCTATGGTTGTTCAAGATATCCCGATTGTGATTTCGTTTCATGGGATAAACCAATTGGTCGTGATTGTCCTAAGGATGGTCATTATCTAGTTGAAAAGAAAGTCAAAGGTGGTCGCCAAGTTATTTGTCCTAATGGTGATTACGAAGAACAGGTTCAAAAATAGTGTTAGAACAATCTTTGATTGACAAATTCATTGATTATTTGATGATCAATCATCACTATTCAGAAGATACCAAAAGTTCTTATTTAGAAGACATTAATAATTTTGTAAAGTTTCTTGATCACAATGGTGGATTTAAGGGATTTACAAAGGTCAATCGGGTCGATGTTGAAACTTATTTGACATACCTAGATGAAAAAGATTATGCGGATGAAACTGTGGCTAGGAGAATTTCAGCGTTACGATCGTTTTATAATTTTTTGTTACGCAATAAGTTCATTAAAACTAACCCATTTGATTTAGTTCAACTTCGTCACAAGGGTAGAAAATTGCCACGTTTCTTTTATGAAAAGGAAATGAATCAGCTGTTTGAAGCAGTTAAAGGCGATGATCCACTGTCCGAAAGAAACTCTGCATTATTGGAGTTACTTTATGCCACAGGGATGCGTGTCAGTGAATGTGCTAATTTGGAATTAGGACAATTAGACTTCACTAATGGCATAGTCCTAGTTCACGGTAAAGGTGATAAAGATCGTTATGTTCCTTTCGGTAGTTATTCAAACAGCGCCTTGACTCGTTATATCGATGATGGTAGAAAAAAATTGATGGATGCTGGTAAACAGGACCATCAGTTTGTGTTTGTTAACAACCGTGGTAAAGGATTGACCAGTAGAGGCATAGAATATATTTTGACTCAGATTATCAAAAAAACTAGTTTGACGTCAGATATTCATCCTCACATGATTCGCCATACCTTTGCCACACATATGCTGGATCACGGGGCAGATTTGAGGACGGTTCAAGAATTACTCGGACATTCAAGTCTTTCAACTACTCAGATTTATACTCACGTGACGATGGAACATTTACAAAAAGATTACAAAAAATATTTTCCAAGGTAAGGTAGGTAAATAGATGACTACTATTGTTGCAGTTAAACATGATGGACACACAGCTATTGCTGGAGATGGCCAAGTTACATTGAGTGAAAAATTCATTATGAAAGGTTCAGCTCACAAAATCAGACGTATCTTTGATGACCAAGTTATCATTGGATTCGCTGGTGGCGTAGCTGATGCCATAACATTGCAAGATTGGTTAGAGAAAAAATTAAAATCATATTCAGGTAATTTGAAGCGTGCTGCGGTTGAATTAGCTCAAGATTGGAGAAAGGATCCTACTCTTCAAAAACTAGAAGCAATGCTGATTGCCATGGATAAGGATAATTTATTATTGATTTCTGGTAGTGGCGAAATTATTGAACCTGATGAAGATGTAGTAGCAATTGGCTCAGGTGGCAATTTTGCTCAGGCAGCAGCCATCGCAATGCAACGCCATGCCAGTGACATGGATGCAGAACAAATGGCTCGTGAAGCGATTAAAATCGCATCAGGGATCGATATCTTTACCAACGATAATATTATTTCAGACAAATTTTAAACTGGAGAGAAATAAATGGATAACGTTTTAACACCTAAAGAAATAGTCGCTCAATTGGATAATTATATTATTGGACAGGACGATGCTAAAAAGGCAGTAGCGATTGCGCTTTACAACCGTTACCGCCGTATGCAAGTTCCAAAGAAGTTACAACAAGAAATAACTCCTAAAAACTTGATGATGATTGGACCAACTGGTGTTGGTAAGACTGAGATTGCTCGCCGTCTTGCTAAAGTTGTTAAAGCTCCGTTTGTTAAAGTCGAAGCTACAAAATTCACTGAAGTTGGATATGTTGGTCGCGATGTTGAATCAATGGTTAGAGATTTAGTTGATGTAGCTGTTTCAATGGAAGAAAAAGAAAAATTCGATGAAATTCGTCCAGAAGTTCGTCGCGATGTTGATAAAAAATTGGTTAAATTATTAGTACCCGGAGTGAAAAAGGAACAACGTCAGCAAAATAACAATATGGACTTCATGTCGATGTTGAATAATCTTCAAAATTCCGCAAACTTGCAAGATGCAATGGGTGGACAAAGTCCTGACGAAGACCCTGACAGTAATTCTGATGTAACCGATGAAGTGCGTGATCAAAGATTGACCGTTAAAGAGCAATTAGACAAAGGCTTACTCGAAGATCATGAAATAACCGTTAAAGTCGAAGAATCTCGTAAAGTTAATCCCATGAATGATCAAATGGCACAAATGGGTATTGATATGGGCGGAATGATGGATTCGTTGATGCCTAAGAAAATGATCTCTAGAACATTAACAGTTAGCGAAGCACGTGAATTGTTGATTCAACAAGAATCACAAAAACGTGTTGATCATGATGAAATTTATCAATCAGCCATTGAACGGACTCAAAATAATGGAATTATCTTTATTGATGAGTTTGATAAAATTGCTGCTGGTAGCAAAAAAACATCTGGAGAAGTCTCTCGTGAAGGTGTGCAACGTGATATCTTGCCTATTGTTGAAGGATCACAAATCAATACTAAATATGGTGCGGTTAATACTGATCATATCTTATTCATTGCATCTGGTGCATTCGCTGAGAGCAAGCCAAGTGATTTGATTGCTGAACTACAAGGACGTTTCCCAATTCGTGTCGAGTTGGAAGATTTGACCGAAGCCGACTTCATTCAAATTTTGACTAAGCCTGACAATGCCCTAACGAAGCAATATGTTGCACTTACTCGTGCAGATGGACTTCATTTAACTTTTACTAAAGAATCGGTGGAAGAGATTGCAAAAATCGCTTACAACCTGAATAATACTAATCAGAACATTGGTGCTAGAAGATTGGCTACTGTTCTAGAAAAAATATTGGCGGATATTTTGTACGAAGGTCCAGATATGCAAATGGGTGATATTACTATTACTCGTGAGTATGTTAAGGAACAAGTTGGCAAGATTGCTGACGATCAAGATCTATCTCGTTATATTCTCTAGGGGGAAAATTATGAAAATGTATGAATTGAAGAACGATTTTTTGACCGTTCAAATTAACTCAAAAGGTGCTGAATTAAGTAGCATCAAAGACGATAAAGATGTCGAATTTATCTGGCAAGCAGATCCTAAAGTTTGGGGCAGACATGCACCAGTACTGTTTCCAATCGTTGGTCGTTTAAAGGATGATCATTACTTTATTGATGGTAAAGAATATCAAATGACACAGCATGGATTTGCCAGAGATCAAGAATTTGCTTTGGAATCACAAACAGATTCTAAGTTAGTTTTGACACTTGAAGCTAGTGAAGCTAGCCTTGAAAAATATCCTTATCATTTCAAACTAAGCATTATTTACCAACTAGTAAAAGATACTGTTCAAATTAGTTATTTGGTTGACAGTCTTGAAGAATCAGGTGACATGTACTTTAATATTGGCGCACATCCTGGTTTCACAGTACCATTTGACAGCGATTTGAAGTTTGAAGATTTCAACGTTACTATTGATCCTTCAGAAACAAGATCAAGTATTCCTATCGTTGAACATCAAATCGACCTTGACGGTGAGCACAAAGTGGAAAATCAAAACTTTGCTATGAACCGTGAAGAATTTAAAGATGATGCTATTGTTTATCGTCTAAATGATCCAGCTGTTGTATCTATTGCGAGTGAAAAGTCAGCACACAAATTGACTTTGGATACTGGTAATGCTAAATACTTCGGTATGTGGTCAACTTATCCTGACGCAGGTAACTTCATGTGTATCGAACCATGGTGGGGACTTGCTGATAAAAAAGACAGTGACAATGACTTTAAGACTAAATACGGTGTTAACAAGTTGGCTCCTGGTGAACAATTCGAAGCTTACTTTAGTATTTCAGTCAAATAATTATAGATTTTTAAGAGCATCTTTAAAGTTGGAGAAATCCAAACTTTAAGGTGCTTTTCTTTGTTCTCAAAATAAATTGAAGAACACAATATAGCTATGAAATAAAAATAATAGGGCGAGATTAATTCATTCACAATGAATAGCTTGTTTCAAACAAGTTGTAGTATCATACAATTGACATTAATTATTTATAGTAAACATATTGACTTTGTTCCGTAGCACATTTGAGTTTTGTATTTGACGATTTGCTTAAAGAATGTATAATGGAGACATAAGAGAGCGGTGGTGATCCTACGGGGGCCATTGCGATTAATCCCTCCATTATTAATATTAATGGAGGGATTTTTTGGTTATAATTAAAGAATTTAAAGACCTTGATTCACAAATGAAAATTCTAGAGTCTCGTGGATTGATTATTAATAATCACGAACTTTGTAAAAGATTTTTATTGACTAATAATTATTACAACATCATTAATGGATACAGCCGCTACTTTCAAATAGATGCTGATCCTAATAATGACCAATATAAAGAAGGATCTACATTTGATGAAGTTTGTCATCTTTATTTTTTTGAAACTGAGATAAAACAAACAATTTTCAGGGCAACATTGGATGTGGAACATCATTTAAAGTCTATTTTTGCTCATAGGTTTGCGGAAAAATATCAAAATCAAAGATATGCATATCTTGATGTTAATTGTTATGCAAATGATAAAATACTACAAGTAGGTTATCTAATCTCTAAGATTTCAAAGGTTATTAATAAAAATAAAAAATTTTCAAATAATACAATTTATCACTATGTAAGAAAATATAATGATGTACCTATATGGGTTTTAATTGATTATTTAGACTTTGGGGATCTTGCATCATTAATTCAGTGTATCCCGGTAGACTTACAAAATAAAATAGCACAAGATACCTCAGGATTTATAAAAGATAATATTTCAAATTATAGTGGTCAGTTTACTCCTGAAATTATGAATTCATTTATAAAAAATATTAGAGAAGTTCGTAATGTTTGCGCACATAATAATCGGCTCTTGGATTATCGTTGTCATGCGGATACAAAGTATTTTCAACAACTTCACGGGAAATACGGAATTAAAGCAAGTGATCCGAGGAGAAGAACTTATTCGACATTTATCAGCATGCAATGTTTTCTTAGTCCTACGGAGTTTGCTGTATTAAATAACACATTGAGGAAGAGATTTAAGCATTTATCTAAGCAATTAACATCAATATCTATTGATGAAATAATCGTGCTATTAGGGTTTCCCGCTGACTGGCATAACAAAGATGCAATACGTCAAGTGAAATAGGTACTGTTAAATTTGCACTAGGCCCTGTCAAGTTGACAGGTGAACTAATATAAAATTTTATTCGTTTCTAAGCGGCTTCATTCTAGTATTCATCTGGAGTGAGGCCGTTTCTTTGTTCTGAACAATTATGATGGTTGAAGTATTCGATTCCTTCTTCAACTAGCTTTATCAGATCTTCGTAGGCCTTAGCTGGCGGATAGCGATCCATCCAGTGTAGTTTAAATTCATTCCACCAGCAGCGCTCCATTGGCGAATTATCGTAAGGCGTCCCTGATCGAGACATACTGCGTGTCGCATCGTAACGACTAATAAAATTGTTGAAGGCACCTGATGTGTAGGCTGACTCACGATCCGTGTGGATAAGTGGGTGGGCGTTCTCAACGCTATCAGATGCACGTGAAATACCTCTATCTCCGCAACTGAGGTTTCGGTGACACTGAGTTTATGCGCTAAGAGACGACGACCATAAAGATCTAAAACGCCACTCACCCGAATCTTTTGCTCACCATTTAAGCGTACTTTCATTGATTCCGTGCTGTCTTGCATAAGTGGCTCTTGGAGGCCTGACTGTTGATAATCCCTCCAAGGAGCCCAATTAGCTTGAGCTTCTCAAGGGCCGAGAACCTAGGCATACAAAAATCCCTCCATAGTCGTCAAATGAATTATTGTATTTCATCTGACGGCTATGGAGGGATTATCGCAAAATTAATGATCGTTTTTTTGTTGTCGTTTATATCTCAATCCAATAGGTACTAAATTTTCTGTACCTTTCAATAAACGTTTTATATTAGGGATGTGCCGAATATAGATGATTACCGTGACTGTTGCCGCCACTGCGGTTAAAATCCAATCATGTAGGAATAGTGACGCAATCGTGAAGAACAGTACGGTAGTTAAACTGGCGACACTGACCATACTAGTTACATAGACGATGGTTGCCAATACGATAAAACAAATTACGAACAGTAGTGGATTGTATGCTAATAAGATACCGGCACTCGTCGCAACAGCTTTACCACCACGGAATTTAAGGAAAATTGAAAAGACATGTCCGATGACCGCAAATACGCCAATGAACAATACCCAATGATGATCTAGTCCAAAAAAGACAGGCATCAAAGCTCCTAGAGTCCCTTTTAAAATGTCGACGATCAGTACGCCTGTTCCAGCATATGGTCCGAATACACGATAGGCATTAGTAGTTCCGACGTTTCCGCTACCGTATTCAAAAATATTTTTATGGAAAAATATCTTTCCAACTATGTATGCGGTTGGAAAAGAGCCGATTAAGTAAGCTAAAATTGCACAAATGAGAAGTTTCATATAAAAATCACTCTCTAAGTTTTATTTTTTGGTATATTGTAACTCTAAGGTATTTTTATTTCGAATAACAAATACCAACTTAGACATTATCTACTAAAACCACTAAAAAGTAAAAGTTTAAAAATCGAACATATGTTCCAAACTTTTTCTGGGATGTTAAGATATAGTGATATAATAGTAAAATGTCGAGCTAGTAATTAATAAAAAAGGAATGATATAAATGCCAAAATCATCTTATGATGATTCGTCAATTCAGATTTTGGAAGGCTTAGAGGCCGTCCGAAAAAGACCAGGTATGTACATCGGTTCAACCGATTCACGTGGATTACATCATTTGGTTTATGAGATTGTTGATAATGCAGTTGACGAAGCTCTATCAGGATTTGGAAAAGAAATAAACGTAACTATCAACCATGATGGTAGTATAACAGTTATTGACCATGGTCGTGGGATGCCAACGGGAATGCACTCGAGTGGTAAACCTACGATAGAGGTTATCCTAACGGTATTGCACGCTGGTGGTAAATTCTCTGAGAACAGTTATAAGACATCCGGTGGACTACATGGGGTTGGTTCCTCAGTAGTTAACGCCTTGTCTGAATGGATGACTGTACGTGTTGTACGTGACCACAAAGTATACGAAGAAAGATTCGAAAATGGTGGTCATCCAGTTGGGACGCTCAAAAAAACAGGAACAACTAAGGAAGACAATGGAACTGCCATTAGCTTCAAGCCAGATGCAAGTATTTTTCAAACAACCAAATACAGTTATGATACTTTAGCCGAAAGATTACGCGAATCGGCTTTTCTGCTCAAAGGGGTTAAATTCACCATCACTGATAAACGTGGTGAAGAAGAAAAAAATGATGTTTTCCATTACGAGGATGGAATCCAATCATTCGTTAAGTATTTGAACGAAGATAAAGATACGGTTGGTGGAATATTCTATATCGAGGGAACGAATTCCGATATGGAGATAGAGTTTTCCGGACAATATAACGATGGCTATTCAGAGAACATTATCTCATTTGTAAATAATGTTAGAACAGCTGATGGTGGGACTCACGAATCTGGTATGAAGTCTGGTCTTACTAAGGCTTTTAATGATTATGCCAGAAAAGTTGGATTGCTCAAGGAAAACAGTAAGAACCTCGAAGGTAGCGATGTTCGTGAAGGACTATCTGCAATAATTTCAGTCCGTATTCCGGAAGAAATTTTGCAATTTGAGGGTCAGACAAAAGGCAAGCTAGGAACTCCACAAGCTAGATCAGCCGTTGATCAATTAGTTTACGAACAGATGAGCTTTTATTTGATGGAGAATGGGGAACAGGCCCAAACTCTCGTAAAGAAGTCTCTGAAGGCGCGTGAGGCACGTGAGGCTGCTAGAAAAGCACGTGAAACTAGTCGAAATGGTAAGAAAAACAAAAAGACCGATGGTCTGTTATCTGGTAAATTAACTCCGGCTCAATCAAAGAATGCCTCTAAGAATGAATTATTCTTGGTCGAAGGTGATTCAGCTGGTGGTTCAGCCAAACAAGGTAGAGATCGTAAGTTTCAAGCAATCCTACCATTGCGTGGAAAGGTCTTGAATACTCAAAAGGCAAAGCTTGAAGAGATATACAAAAATGAAGAGATCAATACGATGATTTATACTATCGGAGCAGGTGTCGGTGCTGACTTTAAGTTGGAAGACAGTAATTATGACAAGGTCATTATTATGACCGATGCCGATGATGATGGCTCTCATATTCAAATTTTGTTGCTGACATTCTTCTATCGCTACATGAGACCACTAGTTGATGCTGGACATGTTTATATTGCTTTACCACCTTTGTACAAGCTACAAAAGGGTAAGGGCGAGAAGACTAAAATGAAATATTGCTGGACTCCTGAAGAATTAAAGAATTCTATCAAGGAAATGGGCAAAGGATACGAATTACAAAGGTTTAAGGGACTAGGCGAAATGAACGCTGACCAGTTGTGGAATACAACCATGAACCCTGAAACTAGAATCTTAATTCGTGTCAATATTGACGATGCGGCCTTAGCTGAACGCCGTGTCACAACACTGATGGGTGATAAAGTTAAGCCTAGACGTGATTGGATCGAAAAGAATGTTCGATTCAACGGTACTGAGGAAGGCGATAATATTTTGGAAAAGGTCGATGATACCGATCCAATCGATAATAAAATCGTCGATGATTTATTGAACAAGGAATAGGTGATATATATTGGCTAACAATTCTCCTAAAATTCAAGACCTGCCATTAGAAAAAATAATGGGAGATCGTTTTGAGAGATATTCAAAATCAATTATTCAAGAGAGAGCATTACCTGACATAAGGGATGGTCTGAAACCCGTACAGAGGCGGATTTTGTATTCAATGTTCGTTGATGGCAATACCTTTGATAAGGGTTTTAGAAAATCCGCCAAAGGTGTCGGTAATGTTATGGGTAATTTTCATCCTCATGGTGATTCTTCGATCTATGAAGCAATGGTTCGTTTGTCCCAAGACTGGAAATTACGTGATCCATTGATTGAAATGCATGGTAATAACGGTTCGATGGATGGCGATCCACCAGCTGCCATGCGTTATACAGAAGCTAGATTAAGTAAAATCTCCACTGAAATGTTACGTGATATCAACAAGGGTACCGTTGATATGGAATGGAATTTTGATGATACTGAAAAAGAACCAAAAGTATTACCAGCAAGATTCCCCAACCTACTAGTCAATGGAGCAACTGGAATCTCAGCTGGTTATGCAACAGAGATCCCACCGCACAACTTAGGTGAAGTAATTGATGCAACAATCAAGTTGATCGACAAACCTAGTGCAACACTGGATGATTTAATGCAAATCGTAAAGGGCCCAGATTTTCCAACAGGGGGAATACTTCAAGGTGCAAAAGGTATTCGTGAAGCTTATGAGACTGGTCGTGGAAAAGTTTTTCTTCGATCAAAAACCTCTATTCAGGAAATTCGCGGACACAAAACACAAATTGTTGTAACAGAAATTCCGTACGAAGTTAACAAAGCATTGCTGGTTAAAAAAATCGATGAAATGCGTGTTCTTAAAAGAGTTGATGGAATAGCTGAGGTTCGTGATGAAAGTGATCGTCAAGGATTATCGATCGTTGTGGAATTGAAACGAGATGTTGACGCACAAGGTATTTTGAATTACTTGTTCAAGAATACTGATTTACAAATCTCTTATAATTTCAATATGGTTGCAATCGCCAATATGCGTCCTCAACAAGTTGGGTTAGTACAAATCTTGACAGAATATGTTAAGCATCAAGAAGATGTTGTGTTAAGACGTAGTAAGTTTGATATGGAAAAGGCTAAGAAACGTTTGCATATCGTTGAAGGTCTGATCAAGGCTCTCTCCATCTTAGACCAAGTCATCAAGACTATTCGGTCAAGTAAGAATAAATCTGATGCTAAAAATAATTTGATCAAAGAATATCAGTTTACCGAAGATCAGGCTGAAGCAATTGTTTCGTTACAACTTTATCGTTTAACTAATACCGATGTGACTGAGTTACAAAAAGAAGACAAAGAGTTGAATGATCAAATTACTTCTTTGGATAAGATAATCAATGACCATGGAACTTTGATGAAAGTGATTAAAAAAGAATTACGAAGAGTTAGAGACACCTATGCAGATGATCGTCGTACTAAGATCGAGGCTAAAGTTGCTGATATCGAAGTGGATACCAGTGTTTTGGTCGCAAGTGAAGATGTGAGATTATTAGTTAGTCACGATGGATACGTAAAACGAAGTAGTCTACGTTCATATCAAGCATCGGAAGCCGATGATAATGGCTTGAAGGATGAAGATTATCCGATTTTAGATCAAGAAGTGAACACACTTGACCATTTATTTGTATTTACTGACAAGGGTAATCTGATTTATCGACAAATATTTGAGGTAGATGATAATCGTTGGAAAGATACTGGTTCTCATCTGTCGCAAGAAATAGGCCTAACAAACGATGAGTCGATCTTAAAGGCATTTGTCTTTAAAAACTTAGAAGAGAAGGGTACTTTCTTAATCGGTACGAACGAAAATTATATTAAGCAAGTAACTTTCGCTGATCTATTACCGGGTCGAACCTACAAGTCCCGTGCTAGTCGATATAGCAAATTAAAATCTGCTGAAGCTAAGGTTATGGATGTATATTACTTGCCAGAAGAAACACCGGGGCAAATTTATGTCTTTACTAAGCATTCGTATGCTTCAGCGTTTCCTATCAGTGAGGTGCCGATAGTTGGAAGCAAGGCTGTCGGAGTTAAGTTTGTCAGCTTGAAAGATGACGACGAATTGGCCGGATATTTCTTATCGCGGGATGATAAAGAAAAGATTGCCTTACTAACACAACGCGGCTCTTATAAGCAGATGAAGCTCTCAGAGATACCTTCTACTAGCCGTGCAAGACGAGGGGTGCTGACATTACGTGAACTCAAACGAACACCGCATCGTGTGTCGTTAGTAACTAACATTGCAGGTAAGGAGCAACTATCGATCATTACTGATACCAATCAAGAGATCAAAATAGATACAAGCTCATATCAAAACGCTGATAGATATTCAAATGGATCGTTCGTTATGGATCCAGAAACGGATGGGAATCCTATTAGATTTGTGAAGGATATAATAATAGAAAAATAATGAATAGCACAAGATTATTTTTAACTTATATAGTATGATTGTTCCATAGAATTAGAATTATCTTTTCACAACAATTAGGAGGACGTCTTTTTGCTAGACGAAAAATCGAGACGAGTATTTAGTTCAAAGGCATTAAACTATTTTGACGAATTAACTAAGAACATGAGTTATACCAAAACTGCTCAATCTTTGGGTATTACGCAGCCTGCACTTACTCAGCAAATCAAAAAAATTGAACGAGTTGTGGGTGTTCCGTTATTTTACAGCATGGGGAAGAAAATTTATCTTACAGATGCCGGAACTTCGCTTTTAAAAGCAACACATGAAATTTTTGACGTCATAAATTCCGTTACGGATAAAATTCAACAAGAATCAGTAGATAAGACTGGTACGATCAGTATAGGTTTATTATCAACTGCAGAGTCAGTAGTTATAGAAGATTTTATTGTTGAATATAATCGAATCAATCCGAACGTCGAAATCGATCTTAATTTATTGACTCGTAAGGAAATTTGGGATCACATTGAAAATAATCGAATAGATTTAGCAATTATGTATCTACCTGATAAGAACATTAAAAATTGGAAGATTTATAAATCTAAAAAGATTATTAATGATAATATTGTGTTGGTACATAATAATGAAAAGGTCTATAAAAAAGGTGTCGCAAGTTATAAAGATGCCATTGAAAAGCCTTGGGCTGCATATTTGAAAGATTATTATTTATCTGATTTACTCAATGAACGCTTTAGAAACGCGTTGATTGATCAACCTAACGTTGTTGCTAGATTCTCTTCACCATATCAATTGCTTAAATTTACACAAGGATCGGAAGATATTTATACCGTCTTGCCATTGAGCTTTTGCATAGCACACGCCTCAATGTTTAAACTTTATCAAACTCCACTTGAACCAGCGGTATCAAGTGAATTATCATTTGTATATCGAGAGGACAAAGAGAAAATTCCTCGAATAAAGGAATTTCTCGACGAATGGAATAATTTCTTAGATAATAAGAATTATATCGACCGTTTGAAATCTTCAAGATAAATAAAAAAAGGGGAAATATAGAATGACTAAGGAAAAAGAATTAGTTTTCGGACACAAGAATCCAGATACAGATGCTGTTGTTGCAGCCATCTCATATTCATATTTACAAAATCAATTAGGTTTCAATACTGAAGCTGTTGCATTGGGTGAACCTAATGAAGAAACAAAATTTGTTTTTGACAAATTCAATTACAAATTCCCAAGAATCATCACAGCTGCTAACGGTGAAGTTAAGTCAGTTATGCTTGTTGATCACAACGAAAAACAACAAAGTTTAGATGACATTGCTGATTTGACTGTTACACATGTGGTTGATCACCATAGAGTTGCTAACTTCGAAACTGCTAATCCTTTGTACTACCGTGCAGAACCACTTGGTTGCACAAGTACTATTCTTTGGAAAATGTACGCTGAACAAGATGTTGAAGTACCAGCTAATATCGCTGGTATGATGATGTCTGCAATTATCTCAGATACACTTCTATTAAAATCACCAACAACAACTGATCAAGACAAGGCTGCTGTTGAAAGTCTTGCAATGACAGCAGGTGTTGACTACGAGTCATATGGTTTGGAAATGCTCAAGGCAGGTACAAATCTTGATGATAAATCAACAAAAGAACTTATTGACATGGATGCTAAGAGTTTTGATATGAATGGTAACAGTGTTCGTATTGCTCAAGTAAACACAGTCGACGTTGCTGACACATTGAAGAGAGAAGCAGAATTTACTGCTGATATCAAAGCTGAAAATGAATCAAAGGGTTACAACTTGTTTGTACTACTAATTACCAATATTTTGACAAGTGACACTACTGGTTTGATTTTAGGTGATGAAAATGCTGTTTCTGTTTTCGAAAGTGCCCTTGATACAAAGGTAGAAGAAAACAAAGCTTCATTGCCTGGCGTTGTTTCACGTAAGAAGCAAATTGTTCCTCCATTAAACGATAAATTCTAATAATCATTTTATGAAAGCGTTTCACTAATGAAAACATAAAAATATTTTGTGAAATATGAACTAGTTTTCTTGAAAACGTTATCGCGTACAGGTATAATATTCTACATCATCAAAACTGCTGGATTGTTTTTTGATCTGGCAGTTTTTATATTGGTGTTATTTTACAAAAGGGAGTTTTTAAATGAGTGCAGTTAATTTATTAATCGGCCTTATGCCTATGATAGGTTGGGGAGTTATGCCAATCCTAACAGGTAAATTTGGTGGCAGACCGGTTAATCAAATTCTTGGAACTACTTACGGTACGTTGATAGCCGCAATTGTGGTAGCTTTAGTCAACCAGACGCCGATGATTGGGGGAAAGGAATTTTTATTCACTTTCTTATCGGGAGCTAGTTGGTCATTAGGACAAGTATTAGTATTCTACGCTTTCTCTGTAATGGGAGTTTCAAGAACTATGCCTATTTCTACAGGATTTCAGTTAGTAAGTACTTCTCTGTGGGGAGTATTTATCTTAGGTAACTGGAGTTCCAATGTTGCCAAGATCGTTGGATTTTTATCCATTGCCATGATCATCTTTGGTGTATATTTAACAACATACAGTGAGAAAAAAACCAGCACTGATGTTGCTAACGGCGATGTTACTAGAGGTGTTATCTTAGTCTTGATCGCCGCTGTTGGATACTTAGGATATTCAGCATTTCCTCAAGCCGTTACGGTTAATGGATTTGAGGCATTTTTACCACAAGCCTTGGGTATGGCAGTTTTCTCAACATTGTTTGCATTGATTTCGAAGTCGAATCGTCAGACCAAACCTTTCGCTACGAAGAGTTCATACACTAATATTATTAGTGGATTCTCATTCGCTTTAGCAGCATTGACATACTTGATTTCATCAAGACCCGATGTTAATGGATTGGCTACTGGATTTACGCTTTCACAAATGAACGTTGTAATTGCGACACTTGGTGGAATTTATATTTTACACGAATACAAAACTAAAAAAGAAATGATTGCTGTATTATCAGGCTTAGGATTAGTTGTTATAGCCGGTATCGTAACAGCCTTCATAAAATAGAAAAATCAATTAAACACGATGTTCTCAATGAGGATATCGTGTTTTTTTGTTGTAATAAAAAATATGTCGTTACAATGGACTGATATTATGTTATATATAACTTATAAATATTTTTAAATAACACACAAAAAAGTTGTTGACAGCGCTTTCAAAACGGATATATAATAAAAATCGGTTAGTATTAGTAAAACGTTTTACTTTTATTAGGAGGGATGAATTGAATGAATCAAATAAAAGTACAACAATTCGTGACGTTGCACAGTATGTAGGGATTTCGGTTACAGCAGTTTCACAGATTTTGAATGGTAAGGGCGACAGATTCAGTGATCAAACAATTCGAAAGGTGCGCGAGGCACAACAAGCTCTAAATTATCATCCCAATTTTTATGCGCGTGGTTTAGTCGGTCAGAGAAGTAATTCTATCGGAATAGTAATTCCCAATATTATGAATCCGTTTTTTGCGAGTTTAGTGTTAAGTGTTGAGAACGCTGCAATACCAAAAGGGATTTTCCCACAAGTATTCAGTGTCAATGGATTTCACGAGAATATTGATTATTTTATAGAGCAATTTATTTCAGGTACACAAAAGGGTCTAATCTTGGCTGCCCCTGGCGCATCGCAGGAAATTGTCGGTAAATTAGCATTGTCGAATAGTCTACCAATGGTTCTAACTGATCAGGCTGATTTGAGCGGAGAGTATGACATGGTGCTGATCGATGAATTAAAAGCTGGTGAAATGATTGCCAGTCACTTATTAGAATTAGGTCACACTAGAATTGCCATCATCCTTCCGTTTGGTCTAACACTTAATCTTAAACACCGATTTGACGGGTACAAGGCCGCATTTAAAAAATATCGGGTTGATGTCCCTTTGGACTTAGTTTTCCAATCTGACTTTGATCCAAGTGGCGGCGTTGCCGCAGTTGAGAAAATAATAAATACTGACGCGACTGCAATTATTGCCATCAATGACGATGTTGCTATCGGTGTATATCGAGGCTTATATTCTCATAACAAATCAATTCCAGATGATTATTCAGTAGTCGGATTCGATAATATCAATTTGACTAATTATTTGACCCCTAAGTTGACCACGATCGAGCAACCGATCGATCAAATTGGTGAACAGGCGATTCAAATGCTATCCAACAAAATGAATGATCGTACAGTTAAACGACAGTCGGTGATTTTAGATGTGAAATTGAGAGTTCGGGAGTCTACCAAAAAATTGATTTAGGAGATGTGGTTCAAATGAAAAAAGGGACAGTTTTGAACAGTCAAATATCAGCCGTTATCGCTGATATGGGTCATTTTGATACATTATCAATCGGAGATGCCGGTATGCCTGTTCCAGCAGGAACCAAAAAGATCGACTTGGCTGTAGAAAAAGGTTTGCCAAAATTTATCGATGTATTGAAGAATGTTTTGACAGAATTGGAAGTACAAAAGATTTATTTGGCCGAGGAAATCAAAGCTCAAAATCCTGAACAATTGGAGAGTATTAAAGCTGCGATTGATGTACCTGTTGAGTTCATTCCACACGATGAAATGAAAAAAAGATTAGCTACTAATAAGGCATTTATTAGAACAGGTGAAGTAACCCCTTATTCAAACATTATTTTAGAAAGTGGTGTCACATTTTAGCTTTGGGGAGGTGAAAAAATGAAGATTGAAATGAAAAACATCTCCAAGGCTTTTGGTAATAATAAAGTTTTGGAAGGTGTAGATTTTACCGTACAGTCTGGTGAGGTCCATGCACTTATGGGTGAAAATGGTGCTGGTAAGTCCACGTTAATGAATATTCTGACGGGGTTGTACGGTGATGATGGTGGAGAAATTTTGGTAGATGGTGAATCTACTAGTTACTCAGGTCCGCTTGATGCTGAACAACATGGTATTAGTTTTATTCATCAAGAGATGAATAATTTCTTGGAAATGTCAGTAGTTGATAATATGTTCTTGAACAAAGAGATCAAGAATAAGTTCGGTATCGTGAATGAAGACAAGATGCGTAAGCAAGCTCGTGAAAATCTCAGTAAGTTAGGTGCTGATATTGATGTCGACAAGCCAATCGGAACACTCAGTGTTGGTCGACAACAGTTGATTGAGATCGCTAAATCAATCATGACGGATGCTAAGATCATCATCATGGATGAGCCAACCGCTGCGTTGACTGAGAATGAAATTAAGCAATTATTTGGAGTCGTTAACGAACTAAAGAAACAAGGTGTAGGTTTTATTTATATCTCACATCGTATGGAAGAAATTTTTGAAATCGCTGATAAGGTTACTGTCATGCGTGATGGTATATCAGTTAATGAATACATGACTAACGCTGTTAACATGAAGCAATTGGTTCGTGACATGGTTGGTCGTGAAATCGGCGATTTCTATCCTGATAGAGATCCTCATTTTGGAAAAACAATTTTGTCAGTTAAGAACCTTACGGAAAAAGGTGTATTTGAAGATGTTAGTTTTGATATACATGAAGGAGAGATCTTAGCCTTCTCAGGATTGATGGGTGCTGGTCGTACTGAAATCATGCGTGCCATCTTCGGTATCGATCATTACAATTCTGGAGAAATATTTCTCAATGGTGAGAAGGTTCGGATTAGAGATCCTGAATCGGCCATTAAACACCGAATCGGGTTCCTAACTGAAAATAGAAAAGATGAAGGATTGATTTTGTCAGATTCACTTCGAGACAATATTGCCTTACCATCCATTAATGGTTTTGTAAAACACGGATTGATCGATGATAAGTCGGTTGATGATTTTGCAAATATGTTGATGAAACGTCTAACGGTTAAGGCAATGGATGAACAAGTTACCGCCGGCAGTTTGAGTGGTGGTAATCAACAAAAGGTTGTTTTGGCTAAGTGGGTTGGATCTGGATCACAAGTTCTTATCTTGGATGAACCAACAAGAGGAGTTGATGTCGGAGCAAAGAGAGAAATTTATGATTTGATGAACGAACTAACTGATAGACATGTTGCCATTATCATGATCTCAAGTGATTTACCAGAGGTTCTTGGTATGAGTGATAGAATTGCAGTCGTTTATGAAGGGAAGATTTCTGGGATTTTGGAAACTAAGGGTGCCACTCAGGAATCAGTAATGACGTTAGCGACAGGAGGAGCAGATGATGCAAGAGCAAACTAAATCAGTTGAGACTGAAAAATCAAAAGGATTTGATTTTAAAAAATTTGTCGGTAAGATGGGGCCTTTACTAGCACTGATCGTACTAGTTATCCTAGTAACAGTGCTGAGTCCAGGATTTATTCAACCGACTAACTTATTGAACTTATTGCGTCAGGTTTCGATTAATGCCGTTATCGCATTTGGTATGACCTTCGTAATTTTGACTGGTGGTATCGACTTATCAGTTGGATCGATTCTAGCTTTGACGGGTGCGGTTACTGCATCACTACTAACGACCGGAATTTCACCTGTTATTGCATTGTTAGCAGGAGCTGCATTAGGTTCATTATTGGGATTCGTTAATGGATTATTGATAGCTTATGGTAAGGCCGCACCATTTATTGCTACCTTAGCAACTATGACTATTTTCCGTGGTGCTACTTATGTATTTACAAATGGTAATCCTATCACTGGAGCCAAGATGAATGATAGCTTCCTATTCCAATTTATGGGAAGAGGTTATCTCTTAGGAATTCCATTCCCAATCTTTATCATGGCAGTCGTATATCTAATTCTTTACTTATTACTACACAAGACAACATTTGGTCGTAAGACTTATGCGCTGGGTGGTAATGAGAATGCGGCATTCATCGCTGGTGTCAAAACAAAAATGGTTACGATCTGGATCTATACTATTTCTGGTTTAATGGCCGCAATTGCTGGTATTATTTTGACATCACGTTTGAGTTCAGCTCAACCTGATGCAGGTACATCATACGAAATGGATGCTATCGCAGCGGTTGTTTTAGGAGGTACTAGTCTTGCTGGTGGTAAAGGACGTATCTTCGGTACATTGATTGGTGCTCTGATCATCGGAACATTGAACAATGGTATGAACTTATTAGGTATTTCTAGTTTCTATCAACAAATCGTTAAGGGTATTGTAATTATTATCGCTGTCCTACTAGATCGTAAATCAAACGACAAATAATAATCTTAAGGGGATTAAATACAATGAATAAATCTTTAAAACGTATCATTGCAATTATCAGTGTTACATTTATCGCAATTTTCGCTCTTGCCGCATGTGGCAAGTCAGGACTAGATTCAGGGGGCTCAGATAGTTCAAAAGTAGAAAAGAAGAGTCCTAAAGATCTTAAAGTTGGTGTTTCATTGTCAACTCAATCAAATCCATTCTTCGTATCAGTTAAAAAAGGTATTCAAGGATTAGCTGATAAAAAAGGTACAAAGGTACAAATTTCAGATGCACAAAATGATACTGCAAAACAAAATAATGATATTGAAGATTTAATTACTAAAAAAGTTGATGTTTTGATCATCAACCCAGTTGATTCAAGCGCTATTACACCTGCTGTTAAAGATGCAAATGATGCAGGAATTCCAGTTATTACAGTTGACCGTTCTAGTGACGGTGGTAAAGTTCTATCATTAGTTGCTTCAAACTCTACAAAAGGTGGTCAAATGGCTGCTAAATTCATGATCGAAAAACTTGGTAACGATGCTAAGATTGCTGAATTACAAGGTATTCCAGGTGCTTCAGCTACACGTGAACGTGGAAAAGGTTTTGACAATGCTGCTAAAGGTAAATTAGATATTGTTGCAAAGCAAACAGCTGGTTTTGATCGTGCTAAAGGTTTGAGTACTACAGAAAACATTCTTCAAGGAAATAGCGACATCGTTGGTATTTTCTCACAAAATGACGAAATGGCATTAGGTGCCGTTCAAGCTGTTAAGGCTGCTGGTAAAGAAGTAGCAATCGTCGGCTTCGATGGTGAAGATGATGGTATCAAGGCAGTTAAGTCAGGTAAGATGGCAGCTACTGTTGCACAACAACCACAAGAAATGGGTCGTTTATCTCTACAAGCTGCCTATGATTACTTCAACGGCAAAAAAGTTAAAAAGAATATTGAATCACCATTGAAACTTGTTACTACAGAGAGTTTAAATAAATAATAGTGATTCGCCTTTTAATCAAGAATAAAGGAGCGCTATTATTATGAATAAAGTAACTGTAGTCGGTAGTATTAATGTAGATAGTATTTTACATATCAAGAACCTTCCTCAACCGGGGGAAACCATCAGTATGCAATCATTTTCAAAAGCTGCTGGCGGGAAAGGTGCCAATCAAGCTGTTGCGGCAGCTAGATCTGGTGCAGAAACGAGTTTTGTTGGTTGCGTTGGCGATGACAGCAACGGTGAATTCATGTTGAACCAACTGAAAGATAATAATATAAACACTAATAATATTAGAGTAGACGGTAGCGACACCGGACAAGCCTATATCCTCCTTCAAGAATCTGGGCAAAATTCTATTATCGTTCAGGCGGGTGCAAACTTTGAACTAGCTCAAGCTGACATTCAAAATGCGGCAGAAACTATCAAAGCAAGTGATTTTGTCATCACAGAATTTGAAACGCCGATAGATAATGCTATTGGATCGTTCAAATTAGCGCATGAAGCAAATAAGAAAACAATTCTTAATCCTGCTCCAGCAAATAATGACATACCTGTTGATTTATTGGCAGAGACAGATTTAATCGTTCCTAATGAAACTGAGAGTGAATTGATCACAGGGATCAAGATCACAGATGAACACTCTATGGAAGAATCAGTCAGATATTATGAAAGATTTGGTATCAAGAATGTGATCATTACGATCGGTGAACATGGATCGTACGTATCTATGAATGGCTCCGGGAAAATAATCCCAGCATTCAAAGTTTCTGCAGTGGATACCACCGCCGCTGGAGACACATTTATTGGCGCTTTGTCATCAATCTTAAAGACAGATTTCTCTAACTTGTTCGAAGCAGTTGTTTATGCAAGTAGAGCTTCATCTTTAACAGTTCAAAAATTTGGAGCATTTCCATCAATACCTACTAAAGATGCTATCGTTGAGGCTTCTAAGTAGGAATTAAGTGAGCACGTCAGACATATCGTCTGGCGTTTTTTTTTTTGTCTGATCAAAATTAAAATCGACCAATCATTATAACGATATAATATTAATATTTATGATATGATCTTTTTATGCACAAATTTAATTGCAAAATCAAAAATGAATGAGGAAAAGCATGGCAGAGAATTTAACAATTAAGGACTGTACATTATCGGAGTTTTTTAAAAACTATAATCGTCTATCGATTCCACTGTATCAACGAGGATATGCATGGGAGACGCAACAAGTCGAAGAACTGTGGGATGACTTACAAGAAAAGAATGAGAGCAAACGTGAATCACATTTTTATGGGCAAATTGTACTGAATTGGTCCAATAATGAAAATATAGAAGAACACTTTATTATCGATGGACAGCAACGTGTCACGACCAGTCTGATTCTTATTTCAGTGATAAGAAATAAGTTACAAGAATTGTATAAAAATAATAATGATGATGTATCAAAAATCAGAGCTTCAGATATTCAAAAGGCGTATTTTACTGAAGATGACCAATCATATCACTTGAAACAAAGTGATGAATTAAGTGATTATTTTAAGAAGACTATCCAGCAAATTCCCAATAACATACATCTTATTAGTAAAAATCTTAAAAAGAAAACTTCTGCCTCGAATGTTTATTCTGCTTATACTACGTACGAAAGGAAAATCACTGCCGAAATGAAGTCAATCGATTCGTTATTGGACCGTCGTGGATATTTGTTAAAACTATTAGATAAATTTACAGAGCGTTTTTATGTGATTGTTTTATCTACTCCTAATGAAGCCGATGCTTTCGTTATCTTTGAAACACTGAATGCTAGAGGACGTGAACTAAACGCTAGTGATTTATTGAAAAATCATATACTACGCAATGTCAGTGAAAATACGCTGTCAGATGTAAAAAATCAATGGAATAATATTTTACGATTTTGTTCTGCTGGTTCTAACAGCCCGACAAAGTTTATTAGATCATATTGGAATTCCACGAATAAACAATTTGTTGTAGAAAAAGCACTATATAAGACTATTTATAATAACGTCAAATGTTCTGAAGATGTTAAAGGTCTAGTTAACGAATTGGAAAAACTAGCACCTGTATATGAGGCACTGGCTGATTCTAAAAACGTTGAATATTTTGAGAATGACAGTATCAATGAACTGCTAATAACTTTGTTAGATCTTAATATCAAAACTTACTATCCAATTATTTTGGCACTGGTAAACAATAAGTATCGTGAGTCAGAGATATTAACCACCCTTCACAAGATATACTCATTTGTAGTACGAAACTATACCATCGGTGGATTACCCGCTAACAAGTATGAAAAAATTTTTGCTAGTATTGCGTATCAAATAAATCAAGGTAAATTGACCTCCATTACGGAGATTAATAATGCTATTATTTCAGAGATGCTAGATGATGCTAGCTTTAGAATTGCCTTCTGTAAAGCCGAAATCAAAACTGAAAAGGCTAGTAAGCGCATTTTAAGGGATATAATGTATTCTGATGAAGCAAGTAAAATTAATCTCAACGACGTTAAAGTAATAACACTTAATGATAATATTAATTCTGTCAATTTGATTGCGAATAAGGTTTTGGTAACTAAAAAGGAATATGCAAAGATCAAAAAGGGCGCTGCACAAACTTACGGCGATAAAATGCTAATCTTAGAAAATTCTAAATTTTCTAATACGCGTAAGCGTGCACGAGAGAACTTAAAAGATACTGAAAGTATAATGAATTTACAACGAGGATTTGCCGATAAGGCTATAGAGTTCTGGAAATAAGTAATTGTAAATTCATTTAGTAACATCACATGTAACAAAAAAACACGCCAGACAAAAATGTCTGGCGTGTTTGCGTATCAGGGAATTGATGGAATTTTTTAGTTGATCTATATCGTATTTTAAATCTATCGTATATTAATTTTAAAATTGGGAGGGGTATCATATTAATCATTGGAAAACCACAATCAATTAAAATGATAATCTAAGGAAATGCATCAGATAGAGATCAAACACTTCTATCTGATACTGTAAATATAATCCTTTTTCCCTGAGAGTAAAAGTTAAAGACCTCAGAAATAGCATTTATTTTTTTGTATTATTTTTAACCATTTTAATATGTGGGGTATGGTTGAATAAGAATTCCTCACCCACACTTTGAAAGTTGAATTTCTTATAAAAATCCTCAACATAGGTTTGGGCTTCGATTACGATCGGCTGCTCAGGGAAGCGATTTTCGATCACCTCAAGAACTTCACGGACTAACTTCGCACCTAGTCCTGTTCCTCGGTGTGCGGGTTCAGCTACCACACGACCAAAAGTGATATGTCCATCTTCGATAAAGATTCTTGCGTATGCGACAATCTTATCGTTATCGTATTTAAAGATATGTATAGCAGTCAAGTCGTTCTCATCGACCTCTTGGTAAACTCGATTTTGTTCGACTACAAAAGTTCTTACTCGCAAATACATTAAATCATATAGTTCCTTTGTACTAAGTTCATCAAATGCTTTTACGTTCCACATATTACTCACCGTCGGTTTCAAATAAAATTTTGTTGATAGTGTCAAAGGCTGTGAAGAGCTCTGACTGTCGTTCAGTTGGAAGATCTTGAATCAAATTTTTAATTTGAATATCAGAATCATTATCAATTTTTTTAAGTAGTTCTGTACCGCTTTTCGTCAACGAAAGATCTTTTGAACGAGCATCAGTAGGTGAGATACTTTTTTCAAGGTATTTTAATTTAGTCAATTTTTTGATAATCCTGCTCGTGTAACTAGCATCCAAGTTCAATGTGTTCGCAATACTCATGGGTGTTGAATCATGTGTAATCGACATTAACACACGTGCTTCTGGAAAACTAAGCTCAGTATTAAATACACGTTTGTCTAATAAACCTAGAGTATTCGTGTACTGACGATTAAATTGCCTTATC
Source organism: Companilactobacillus sp. y65-5 (assembly GCF_057541095.1). Lineage (NCBI taxonomy): Bacteria > Bacillati > Bacillota > Bacilli > Lactobacillales > Lactobacillaceae > Companilactobacillus > Companilactobacillus sp. y65-5. The sequence goes on along the minus strand of NZ_BAAJOA010000001.1, from coordinate 259,167 downwards.
AATTCGATTTCATTACTATTTAACACAAGAACATCTCCTTTATTGGATAAAAGCTAGTATATTCTTTTTACTGGCTTTTGTCCAATACTTTTCAAAAAAACAGATTGAAGTATTATTTCTTCAATCCATCGGTGTTTATTTGGCATTTTTAAATGATCTTAGTTTGGGTGGAGTATAAGTATCGATGAAGCTCTTGATCTCATCCAGTGAGTCACTGAATAGTAGTTTATTACGATCAATCTCAGTCAAGAAGCCATTCTCCGTCATATTGTCAAAGAACGTCTCCAAGGCGTCATAATAATGATTGATATTGTAAAAGATGCAAGGATTATCATTATCACCGATTCTCGTCCACGAATAAGCTTCTGATATTTCTTCCAAAGTCCCTGGACCACCAGGTAGAGCAATACTGGCGACGGAATTGTCCAACATAGCTCTCTTTCTAGCATCCATAGTCTCGACTATATCTAACTTTGACAAGCCAGTTTGCGATAAATTCCGAGAAGCAAGACTTTGTGTAATTATTCCATGGACGTATCCTTTATCTGATATCACGGTTGAGGAAAGAATTCCCATCAGTCCAAAACGACCACCGCCGTATGTTAGTCCATAATTATTTTCAGTTATCCAATGGGCCAAGTCTTCGGCAGCCTTGGAATAGATCGAATCGTTACCGATAGCGGCACCACAGTATACAGCAATGTTTTTCAAATTAGTCACTCTTTCTATTGATTAGTCATTCATAAAATTTAATTCACGTTTTAAACGACGATAATACAAAAGGGATGATGTTTCAAGTGCATTTAATGCACGTTCTTGGTCATCCGATAAGTTTTTTGTACTTAATGCCATCAAGATAAAGGTCGTGTAGAGTTTTTTAGGTGATAGATCTAGATCAGTTGATTCACTGTCACGTTTCAGATCACGGTGTAAGGCAGTGACTGTCAGCAAGGGTGAGTTAGCACCTTTATTTCGACTCAGGAATAAGTTGTTGTTATTCCAATGAGATTGCAGTGGTCCAATGAATGATTGATACGATTCAAGAAACTTTTTTTCTAATGTGTTGAACTCCAACTGATAAAAGGTGCGGTAAAAGTCAGGTTCCATTGCTTCCTTATAATTGAAACCTTTAGAAATTATTAGTATCAGCAATCTAGTATAAATGCTTAAATCTGAGTTTAAATACTTAGGTAGATTTTGAAACACCTCGATGGGGAAGTTATCCTGTTTAGGGACTTCAACGCTGTTGATATTTAATGTAGGTATCTCCGGTGTTTTTTTCAAACCAAAGAGATACTTGAAATAAACATTCAGATTACTGATCACCTTGTTAACGGTACTAGGACTCAAATGAAGGTTTTCTATCATAAAACTTTTGAATAATCTAACATCCATCTCATGTACATCCTTAATATCTTCAGAAATCTTATAGTCGTCATTATGCTGAATCGTATATGAGAAAAAATCATTGAGAGAATTCATATATTCAGTATGTGCACGTGGTGAAATATGTCGAGTTTTCAGGTACGCATTAAAGCCGGTCAGGTATGGAATTTTTGACATATGAAACCTCCTTTATATTAGTATAATTATACCGTAAATGCTGATATAATCATCTTTTGACGAATTAAAAAAGTCATTCATCACGTAATATGAATGACTTTAATTATAATATGATTGTAAAGGCATCTTCGCCTTGTAAAATATTTTTTTCGGTAAATGATATTTCGTTCTTGATTTGGTGAACGTCGGTAATAATAACCATGACCGTACTATCTTTGCCAGCATGTTTTATTTTATCAAGATCCATTGTGGCGATTTTTTGACCAGCAATGACTTTTGTTCCTTCGCGAACGAGAATATTAAATGAGTCACCATTCATCTCAACAGTATCTATACCCAGATGTAGCATGACATCCAATCCATAGTCATTTTTGATCGTTATTGCATGTTTGGTTGGGAATACCATAGAAACCACACCATTAATTGGGGAAACGACCGTGCCGTCAGTAGGGATGAAGGCCAATCCGTCGCCCAGTAATTTTTGAGAGAAGACAGGATCATTGACCTTAGCGAGATGGATCATCTTACCGCTGACTGGTGCTACGATCGTGTCAGTTCTTTTCTTAGAAAAAAGCCCCATGATAGTCTCCTTTCTTTATAAAGTATTATTAGTTTTGATTAGTTTAAAAGCTGAGTCGGCGTCAATATAGGCTAATAATTTTAAATCACTTTCGATGATCATACCCAGTACATTGACATTCTGACTGGCAGGTAAGTGATGGCAGACGATTTGAATCTCGCCCATATATCGTCCGTAATTACGATTGTCCATAGTTACCGTACCAAAGATTCTTTCCGTGTTATTTGTAGGACCAATATTCCGATGATTCATTTTACGACTTTCAGCTAGACGAATTGAATCACGTGCCGGGTCTTTTCGATTGTGGAACACATTGGTGAATAAGTAACTCGGTGTTCCGATTTTGATATCTGAAATATGGAGTGGGATATAACCGTGATTGAAATAACTATTAAATGAGCTTCTCAAATCAGGATCTAAGTATGGATCCCCAACTACAACAGAATCTGTCTCCAATTTATCCAGTTCCACGGCTGCAATAAAAGGGTTTGTCCGTCGGTGACGTTCAAGAGTAGGTAAGCCTTCCATAAGTGGACCACGTAACGGTTCATTTCCAGCAACGAAAGCTTGAGTTTGAAAGCCATGTTTCTTTAACCAGCGATTTTTTTGAGCAAACCAGGTCAAATCCAAGCCACTTTCGGGACGTGGATAATAGTTGTACCACGCAGTTAATTTATTTAAGTCGACATCCAATGCTTTTAACTCATCAATATCAGTATCATCTAGGATACTAGCGTTAAGCGCAATTGGAATTTCGTCATTCAATGTAGCAATATCTTCATAGGAGAAACTTTCGTCGAGTCTGAGCAGGCAGTCAATATTAATTATTTTATCGTGAATTAATTGTAATGAAGATTTATCAACATCGATCGCCAATTTCATTTGTAGCGACTGTACGAGATCGATCAACTGGTCTAATATTTGCAGGTATTTTTTTGAATTGTTAGTGTTTGAATGGAAAGTAGTAAAAACTTCATGAAACCCATTGTTTTTCATGCTTTTGAAATACTCTTCAGTATCGTCATCGAGTTCTTTATTTAAGTAAAACGAAAATCCAATCATATGCTCCTCCTATATGAAAACGTTCACTTAAATATATAATATTATTTATTGAATCATTTATCCATATGTTTTCTTAAATGTGAAGAGTATCATAACATTTGTGTTCGAAAACGATCTGGAGTTTGTGCAAAGGTTCTCTTAAATATAGTAATAAAATAAGTTTCACTAGAAAATCCGATTCTCAGCGCAATAGATTTGATGGATAAGTTAGTAGTTTGTAGAAGTCGCTTGGCTTGGTTAAGTCTCAATGCAGTTAAATATTGCCTAGGAGTCACACCTGTTTCTTTTTTAAAAGTCCGTTGGAGGTTGAAGACACTGCCGTGACATTCTGTGGCGATAGTTTCCAAAGTTATTTTTTTCTGATAATTTTGATTTAGGTATAGTTTGATTTCATCAACCCAGTCAGTGTTAGTCACTTTGCCAATCGGTTGACATCTCTTGCAAGGACGAAATCCAGCCGAGATTGCTTCATCAGCCGTTTTGAAAATCAAAACATTTTCCTTGATCGGATTTTTTGAGTGACAAGATGGTTTACAAAATATTTTAGTAGTTTTAACACCATATAAGAAATTATCGTCAGCGTTAATGTCATTGTTGATGATTTGTTTCCAACGGAGTTCAGTTAGTGGATGTTTGATCATCTTATAATCCTCCAATAAAATAAAAAAGCAAAATAGAAAAGCAAGATTTTTAAATGAATTGTAGCATATAATAAGGATATACAAAAGTAGGTGTTAATTATGAATAAAATTTATTATCAAATTATTGAGTTCGAAAATCATACGTATATTGTTGCTACTACGGATAAAGGCTTAGCTTATGTCGGTCTGAGGGATGAAGTTCCAGAAGATATTAGAGTCTTTTATCCTCAGGCGGAGTTGATTAATGACCAACAACGTACTGCAAAATATGCCCAGGAAATCATGGAATATTTACAAGGTGATCGAACTAAATTTGATTTAACGATAGATGTATCTGGAACTGAGTTTCAAGAAGAAGTGTGGAAGACGATTGCTAAGATTCCATACGGTGAAGTATCTAATTACACATCTATCGCCAATCAGATCCATCGGCCTAAAGCAGTTCGTGCAGTGGGAACTGCAATTGGTCGTAACCCAGTGCCATTGGTGATACCTTGTCACAGAGTACTAGCAAAAGATGGTAGCCTGGGTGGTTATCGTGGTGGTTTAGCGATGAAATCAGATTTATTGCAATTGGAGAGGAATAAATAATTATGAGTCAGTATAAAATAGCTTTCTTTGATATTGATGGGACATTGGCAGGACATAAAACTTCTGAGAATAGTACGATCCTTAGTCGAATCCCAGAATCTACTAAGAAAGCGTTGAAGAGTTTGCGTGCTTCAGGAATCGAGCCTGTTATTGCGACCGGAAGAAATCACGGAATGATCGAGGATGTCTTATCAGCATTAGATGTCGATAGTTTCATCGCGAATAACGGCCGTTATGTGGTGTTTGAAAAAAAGGTTATTGCACATGATACATTTACCGAAGAGGATTTACGTGCAGTTGCTGAATATTTCTTGGAGAACAAGATTGAATTCTGTTTTGAAACTGTAGATACACTGTACATATACGAGAGTTCTAATTTCAAAGGTGACGGATCGATGTCATTTGAAGTGATTCCTGATGGAATGATCCCAGAGAATATCATTCAGCTGATAGTTATGAACAATAGAGATGTACCAGAAGAAATTCCTATCGAAGGAATTAAAATGTTAAAAGTTGCACCTAACGTCTACGATGTAACGATGAATTATTCGAGCAAGGCAGTAGGTATTCAAAAAGTATTAACTAGTATGAATATTGATGCATCTGAAACTATTGCCTTTGGTGATGAAATTAACGATTTACCGATGTTCGAACAAGTAGGCTTTTCTGTTGCTATGGGTGATGGTAATGCTGAAGTTCAGAATGTGGCAGATTACGTGACAACTGATGTTTACGATGATGGTATCTTGAATGCTTGTATTGAATTGAATCTTATTTAAACTTCAACAATTCGTTGAAGTTTTTTATTTACAATCATAATTATATGAAGTAAACTTATGGAAAATAGGTTAGTGAACGCTCACTCACCTAGAGATGTCAGGAGAATGATCATGAATAATATGAATGTAATAACTTTGAATAATATAGTAAAAAAATATGACAAACAAGTTGTTCTCAATCATGTAAATATGCAAGTGTATCCAGGACAGATCATTGGATTGATCGGTCCTTCCGGTGCTGGCAAGTCGACAGTTATTAAAATAGTCTTAGGCATGGAATTGGCAGATTCTGGCGATACTACGGTTTTTGGCAAGCGAATGCCCAATCGTAAGTTACTAGGTAAAATCGGGTACATGGCACAGTCAGATGCTCTGTATGAGGCCTTGAGTGGGCGTGAGAACTTGCAATTTTATGCTGACATGAAAGGATTGAACGAACGTGCTGCTAACATGCAGATTCAACACGTCGCTCAAGTGGTTGATTTGATACCTGATCTGAACAAACGTGTCAGTGGTTACTCTGGAGGGATGAAACGTCGTCTTTCGTTAGCAATCGCCTTACTGGGTAATAATGACTTGCTGATACTAGATGAGCCCACTGTCGGTGTTGATCCAGCGTTGAGAAGGAAGATTTGGAATGAGTTAAAGAACTTACGTAATCAAGGCAAGACTATCATGGTTACCACTCACGTTATGGACGAAGCGGAATTAGTTGATGAAGTAGCTTTGCTTTTAGGTGGTAATATTATTGCGTACAGTGATCCATATTCCTTGAAACAGTACTATGGTGTTAATTCAATAGAAGAAGTATTCCTGAAAGCTGAGGCGATTAATAATGCGAACACTGTCAATTACTAAGCGTGTAACAAAAGAACTGTTGAGAGACAAACGTACGCTGGCGTTGATGTTTATTGCACCAATGTTTGTTTTGTTTCTAATGAAATTGGTTTTTTCGGTTAATTCTAGTACGTCAGTTGATATTGCAACTGTCAATGTCAGCTCATCACTGGTATCTGACTTAGACAAAGTATCACATATCGATACTCATAAGTATGCTTTATCAAATGCAAATGATGCACTGAAAGATGGTAAAGTCGATGCGGTAGTTCATTATAAGAATAACCAATACTATGTTACTTACGCCAATACGGATGCAAGTAAGACTAATGCTACGAAATCAGCTTTGAAAGCGTCCATAGTGGCAGATAATGTTAGTGAATTGAAGAAAACATTAGTTAAATTGCAATCATTCACGCCGCAATTGACCTTAGCTCCAAATGCATCTATGGATGCCCCAAAGTTGCACAACAAATACTTATATGGAGATAAAGATACTAATTTCTTCGATAAAATTGTTCCTATACTAATGGGATTCTTCGTCTTCTTCTTTGTTTTCTTAATATCAGGGATGGCCTTGTTAAAAGAACGTACATCAGGCACGCTATATCGACTGTTAGCCACGCCAGTTAAACGTTCAGAAATAGTCTTTGGATATATGTTGAGCTATGGATTTCTGGCGATATTACAGACATTGATAATTGTATTATTCACTATTTGGGCATTAAACGTTGAGGTAGTTGGTAATGTCTTCTACGTGATATTAATCAATTTCGTGCTAGCTCTAGTGGCGTTAGCCTTCGGAATACTGATGTCGACCTTTGCTAAATCAGAGTTTCAAATGATGCAATTTATCCCGTTGGTAGTAATTCCTCAAGTATTTTTCTCAGGAATTATTCCTATGGATTCGATGGCCAACGGTGTTAAGTTTATATCCTATATACTACCAATGAAATATGCCGGTGATGCGCTCACTGGTGTTGTCATGAATGGGTATTCTATTGGACAAATAATTGCGCCGATAATGGTATTATTGTTATTCCTATTAGTATTAACGGTTTTAAATGTAGTCGGATTAAGAAAGTATAGAAAGGTATAAGTAATATGTCTGAAGATATAGTTTTTAAAGATTTAAATGACTGGATCAATAATAGCAAGATGCCAAACGGTAAGAGGAACGTTCTCAAAGCTGCGATAAAATTATTTTCTGAGCAAGGCTATGATGGAACGTCGACCGCGCAAATAGCGATTGAATCAGGGATGAGTCAAGCTACTATTTTTAAGTATTTCAAAACTAAAGATGTATTGTTGAAGTCGATCATTGAACCGGTAATTACACATTTGCTACCAGGATATGGTAGTAATTTTATTATTAATGCATCTGCTCACAGCACGACTTTGGAGCAAATGATCCATTTTATCATTCGGGATAGATTTAATTTCTTAGTTAACAACAAAAGCGTTGTCTTAATTCTTATCTCAGAATTATTGGTGAATGATGACGTTAAGAATATGGCATTACAATTCGTAAAAGAGAAGCAAGAACAGTTTATTGATGGTATTTGGAAGGCCATGGAGGAGACTGGCGAGCTGAGGGATGATATTGATTTACTGTATGTTTTAAGAACTGTTGGTAGTCAATTGATCTTTTATTTCATTCAGTCACAAAAGTTATTACCAGATACCACTGATGAACAGATCGACCAGGAGCTTTCAAAAATCGAATATGGAATCTTACGGGCTATTTCATAGTTTGCGAGTCAACGATATCGTGATATGCTAGTAAATGTACTTTAAATTGAGGAGCATTTCAAATTGGATTCGCAATCAGTTTTAAAAGACGTTTTCGGATACGATCATTTTCGTCCTGGACAACGTAAAATAATAAATCATGTATTAGATGGTGACAGAACACTAGGAATCATGCCAACCGGTGGTGGTAAGTCTGTTTGCTATCAATTGCCTGCAATCATATTCTCTGGGTTAACGCTCGTCGTCTCTCCATTGATTTCCTTGATGAAGGATCAGGTTGATAGTCTGAACGAAATGAACATACCTGCCACGTTTATTAATAGTACCCTTGATTATCGTGATCAAGAGGAACGTATGCGGTTTATCGAATCAGGTGCAGTCAAATTATTGTATGCTGCACCTGAACGTATTGAGAATCCAGAATTTTATAGCTGGCTTTGTCAGTTGCCAATTGATCTAGTTGCCATCGACGAAGCACATGTTTTGTCCTCTTGGGGGCACGATTTTCGACCAAGTTACTTAAATATAATCGATCCACTGAATCAATTACCCAGTCAGCCTTCATGGTTAGCATTGACTGCAACTGCAACAAGCCGAGTTCAGGAGGATTTAGTTCAAATTCTCAACATTCCCAATGACAACATTGTCAAAACTGGCTTTGCTAGAGACAACATTGCCTTGAAGATCGAGCGTGGGGTTGATAAATTAGCATATGTACTGAATTATGTTAAAGCACATAAAAATGAATCCGGTATTATCTATGCTGGTCGTCGCAAAGATGTGGATGCCATATACGAGTATTTGAATAGTCATGGAATCAACGCAGGACGATATCATGCCGGTTTAGATGATGATGAACGTCATCAACAGCAAGAGGATTTCTTATTTGATGAAACAAATGTTATCGTAGCAACTAATGCATTTGGTATGGGTATTAACAAAACAAACGTTAGGTACGTAATACACTTCACCATTCCTGGTACAATAGAAAACTACTATCAAGAAGTAGGTAGGGCAGGGCGAGATGGGTTGCCGGCTGAAGCCATTTTATTGTATACGCCAGCCGATTTGCGGCTACATCGCTTTTTTATCGATCAGTCTGAAGCAAATGATGATTACAAACAAAGTTTGACCGAAAAATTACGAGAAATGAATCAGTATGCTATGACTGAGGATTGCTTGATGAGCTATATTTTACAATATTTTGGTGAGACTACGAGTGAGGCTTGCGGACATTGTTCTAATTGTCTTGATAATCGAGAAACAACAGATGTCACTGATGATTCTCAAAAAGTTTTGAGCTGTGTAGTACGAATGGATCAAAAATACGGTAAGAAAACCGTTGGGAGAGTACTTGCAGGAAAGGCTGATGTGGCAAGTGATTGGCGCAACTTTGGTAAATTATCAACCTTTGGTTTATTGCACGATTGGACTTTAAAGTCTATTAATGAATTTATTGAATATTTGACAGCCAATGGATATTTGCTGAGTACTAGTGGACAATATCCGTTACTGCGTTTGACCAATAAAGGGGTTCAGGTGTTAAAAGGAGAGCTGAATGTGGCTCGTAGGACAGTTACAATTCGTACAGATGAAATTAAAGAGATTGCTAATGACGGAACATACGACGAGAAGTTATTCGAATTACTTAGGAAACTACGTCTTGATATTGCTCATGCACAAGATTTACCGCCATTTGTCATCTTTTCAGATAAGTCTTTACGTGATATGTCTCAAAAGATGCCAGAGAATTCAAACGAATTTTTAGCTGTTAATGGTGTCGGGAATGCTAAGCTTGAACGATATGGCGAACGTTTTATTGAATTGATAAAATCATATAAAAATGAAAATAATGAGTTTCAAAAAATATAATTGCCAAAATCAGATGAAAAATCTGATTTTTTTGTTTTTAAAAATTCAATAAATAGCAATTTGCAAAGAAATGATTAAAATATATTGAAAGCCAAGGTTTATTATTGTTTTAATTGTTAAATTAAATGTTTTACGAAAACATAACCTAACAAACAACCAAAATTGACCAAACATGCGACTACCCTTATACTTTTAACTGAAATGAGATGAAAACATGACTAGAATTGCACTTTTATCAGATATTCACGGCGACATAACCGCCTGTCAGGCTGTTATAAACGACGTTCAAAAGGAAAAAATCACTGAATCATGGTATCTTGGCGATTTACTGATGCCCGGTCCAGGAACAAATGAGCTATTTGATATGCTTGATTCAGTTAATACGACTGTATTATTACGTGGAAACTGGGATAATTTCCTATTTGAGGACGTCAGCAAGCTTTCTAAGCGTGATTTACAAGACCCTGTGACGCCGTATGTCTTAATGCTGATGAAGTATACACTCAGCAAAACAAAAGATGAATATCTTGATAGACTAAGAAATGCACCTATATATAAATCAATGACCGTTAATGGGACGAAAATATTATTAACACACAACACTACTAAGCGAAACTTTGGTCATGAATTGTTACCGTATCAAGAACAGACGCATTTTAACGACCTGTTCGATGATCAAGACTATGACTTGGCTGTATACGGGCACACACATCACCAGATAATGCGTACTAGTAGCAAGGATCAGCTTATTATCAATCCTGGTTCTATTGGACAGCCATACACTGAATGGCACAAGTTTAGACCTGACAGACGCGCTCAGTATGCAATTATCGACATCGATCAATACGGATATGCTGACATTGAATTTAAGAAGGTGTCATATGACATTGATCATGAACTTGAACTCGCAAAGCAAATGAATCTGCCGTACATTGAGTTATATAAGAAGTTATTTACTGAAGGAATTGCATATACACATAATCAACCCGAGCTGAAGAAATATATGGATCTACATGATTATAGATCTCAAGCTATGAAATTCTATCGAGAGTTGATGAACTTTTAGTAGCAGTGAATTGCTACTTTTAATAGAACTTCGTATAATATATATTATGTAACCTTAAATGAATTTATTCAATTATATCAAAAATAGAACCGACCCTCTTCAAAAATCTCGTCAGGATCACCGTCGAATAATTGATTCGTGATTGGTTCTATTTTTGTGTGTTTTAATAATTGTTGTTTAAGATTTGCTGATGTGCATATTTTGCAGTTGTTCAAGTGCTCAAGTTAATTGACATATATTCGCTGATCAGAATTAGTATCGGAATAGATTTTACATTTGCTGATTGGATCATGCTTACTTAGTGGTGGTTGTTTGGTCTTATGGTCTTAAACTTAGTACGCTATTTAACTTATGCGCATAAGACTTAATACACTAATACAATGATTTAGACCTGATTGTACAACTCGCCAACATACGGTTGATCGTATCAAAAGGCTCAAAACTTATCTGTTGAATCAGCATTTGATTGGTTTATTTTCCGTTCATTTTATCGGTCCTACAATCTTGTGTTGTCTGTCTGATTTTTCTTGGCATTTGTTTGATCTTGTTTTATAATACGATCTTTAAAATTCAAGTAGGTGAACTTTTTTGTTGACTTTCTTTCGTTTTCCCGTTATTTATTTAGGTTTTTTTGTTTTTGTTACATGTTTTCGTAAAACATATATTATAACTAAAAATTAAAAATGTATGGTTTCGTTTAAAATTTTTCTTTCATCAATCGACAAATTATTTACTTCATCTTCGATCGTATATTTTATTTTTTCAGCATTTTTAACTACTAATGATTTACCATCGTTAGTTAACGAAACAATTAAAAACTTTTTATTATTGATATTACGTTCTTTTTTGATCAGTTGCTTTTCCCAAAGCGTCGACAATGACCTACTGAGCTGTGATTTAGTGATTTTGAGATAGTCCATCAAATTACTTGGTGTGCACTGATGATCTTCAGATACCCAAATAACCATTAGAATATCGATTTCTAACTTAGTCAAGTTCTTATCTCTTGCCTCATGATACATTTCAGACTCGATTGCTCTCGCTAAACGGACTGTTGTTTTAATAAATGTAAAATATTCGTTATTATTATTCAATTTAACTTCCCCACTTTTTCCCCAAAAAAAGAGATGCCTAATTTAGACATCTCTCAACAATATTTATATTTTGAGCAAAATACTAAGCTCCTGTTAAGTCGGTCTTTTGTAGCCATGCATTCGTACCGATACGATACATCTTAACACCAGTATTAGCATTTATTGAACGTCTATCAGTCTTCCACATGGTTCCTGATGGAACTCTTGTACCAGTGGCAAAACCGTTATCATCATAGATCATAGCGCTGTCGGTTGCAGTTACTACAGTGCCGGCTAAGAAACTAGCCCAAGGTGTAACATCGTCAGCTAAAACAAAACCATTGCTGCTGACGTGATAATAGAAAGTATTATCCATAATTGCAATAATATCTGAAGCCCATGACGTATTAGATGCAAGATCTAAATTAGTCTTGTTACCGTATCTGTCGTATACAGAAACTGAAGAGTTCTTTGTAGTTACACCACCACGCATGTCAGCAACGATATAGCCATCTCTAGCTTTATAATCATCGCTCTTGCGCTTAGAATCAACCAAGTCATACTGTGACACGTTGGCAAAATCATTCTCATTGGTTAAGTAATAGCTATACAGATCACTGGCACTGTATCTACTGTGCGAGTCAGCGTCGTTACCCATTTCCTGTGAGAAATAAACCATGCCGTTAGCACTAACACTGACACCAATACCAACATAATTGATATATGGATTCAACATGTTCTTTCTATGACCGTAATTTGGTTGAGGATCATAATTTTCACTATAAAATTCAGAAGTGATTTTTTGTGCGATGACTGTTGGATCAGTTGTACCTAGCATAGTAAATGGCATTTGTGCGATATTTTCTTCAGCATCCAAATAATATGGGTACATATTAGCTGAATTCCAGCCAGCATGATCATCTACGCCAGTAGAAGTGAAACTATCGGTTCTTGCTTGTGCATAGGTGTTTAAGACATTAACTGAAGTCAATGCTGTTAAACCATTTTGAGCACGTAGATTGTTCAATTCTGACAACATAGCATTCTTTACAGCAGCAAGATTGATATCTCGAGCCGATTGGACGGTTGTTGCAGCATTCGTTGAACTAGTTGTTGCAGACGAATTAGTAGTCGAAGAGGTATTATTGTCAGCTGTGCTAGTGGTTGTGTCACTTACAACTTGACTATCGCCATTATCCTGATCATTTGTTGCAGTAGAAACTGCAGCAGTACCATCTGTACTGGTTGAGGTATCAGCCAAAGCAACAGTACCATTGAAACTTGTGCTTAATAGAGCACCTGCTGCCAAAAGCAAGGCTATTTTTTTCGTATTAGAAAACATAATAATCCCCTTTTCTTCATATATAGCTACACTAATTTTACCTTAAATAAAAATTAAATAAAGACTTGATTAATACTATTATTTTAAATCATTGGGGTAAAATAAAAAAGCCTTATGGCTTTTTAGGTTAAGATTTATCAAAGTCTCTGATCCAAGCGACTGCTAAAGCATCCTTGCCCAGATGCGCACCAATAACTGGACCAAAATATGATCGATCGATAGTTAAGTCAGGATGTTCGACATGTAACTGTTGTGCCCATTCATCCCCAGACCTTTTATCATCAGCGTCAATAACTAATAATCTTAGAGGAACTTGTGACTGTTGAATTGCGTGATTAAGTTTTTCTTCTGCTTTTAACTTGGCCTTCTTGAGAGAACGTACTTTGTCATAAGCAACGATTTTGTGTGACTTATCATCAAATTGAAGTAATGGTTTAATATTCAAGACTGTGCCGATGACAGCTGAGGTATTTGAAAGTCGACCACCCTTAACCAAATTTTTGAGATCATTAACCACAAAGGATTCATCGATAGAATTGCGTAAAATATCGAGACGATTAATTATTTCTACTGTTGTTTTGTTATCTAGTGCCATACGAGCTGCTTCTTGCACTAAATAACCCATAAGGCGTACAGTTATCCATGAGTCGTATACAGTAACGTCGATATTATCAATTGTTTTAGCAGCAATCTTCAAATTATTAACAAATCCGGAGATAGTACTTGCCAGATGTATCGAGATTACGGTATCATAGCCTTCCTTAGCCAAATTATCGTATAATTTCAACATCTCACCAATTGATGGTTGCGCAGTTGAGGGTAGCTCTGGTGATTTTTGAAGTAATTCATAAAATTCAGCTGTAGTGATATCAATATCTTCACGATAAGTTTTGTTATCAAATACTACCTCAATCGGTACGACTGTTATATTATTATATTTATCAATTATATCTTGTGGTAAGTATGACGTACTATCTGTTACAATGGCTATTTTCATAAATTTATCAATTCCTTGTTTGGTTACGTATAATGATTGTATAACCATTAGATTATATCATATTCACTCAGACTTTTTTAATGACTATGAAAAAATCAAGATTTGTTTCAGAAATTACAAATATTTTTACATTTTCAAAGATAAGAAAGGAACTATTATATGTCATTCGACGGAATGTTTACCCATGCTATGGTAAACGAATTGAATCAGAATTTAAAGGGTGGTCGAATTGCAAAAATTCAACAACCTTTTGCGAATGAGATGATACTAACTGTTAGAAGCAATCGCAAGAATCAGCAGTTACTACTGTCAGCTCATCCCAGCTACGCTCGTGTTCAAATAACTCAACAACCTTTTGCGAATCCAGCAAAACCTTCAACATTTGTCATGTCACTTCGAAAATACATTACTAGTGCTATCGTTCAAGATATCAGACAGCTCAACAATGATCGTGTGGTCATGATCGATCTGAGCGCCAAGAATGAACTAGGCGATATCCATGAATTTACATTAATAACTGAAATAATGGCTAGACACAGTAATATCTTTTTAGTCAGCAAAGAAACTCAAAAAATCGTAGATTTGATCAAACGTGTCTCCCCAGAAAACAACAGTTATCGTGGTCTACTACCCGGTGACGATTATAAATTGCCACCAGCACAAAATAAGATCAATCCTTTTCTAGCCCCTGTGACAGATTTCGATGGTCTGGATGCCAAAGAGATTCGTCAGAAGTTTGAAGGTATAGGTCTGGATACTTCTAATGAAATGTCAGATACAAATGATATTTCTGCCTTTATTGATCAATACAGTGATCCGCAACCAAATACTGCGAATATGAACTCCAATAGTAAACTAGGATTTATGCCTATTCCCTTCCCTAACACATCAAAGATTATCAAAACTTATCCTAGTTTGAGTGAGTTATTAGACAGCTATTACATTGATCGTGCTAGAATCGATCGAATTGAGCAACAAACTAAGTCAATCACTAATCGCTTGGATATTATTTTGAAAAAAGATAAGTCTAAGATCAAAAAGCTCAATAAGCAGTTGGAACAAACAAAAATCATGAGTGAGTATAATTTGTACGGCGAACTGCTCACCACATATATGTCACAAGTACAACGTGGGTCAAAGTCGATCAAGCTGACTAATTACTATAATAACGAAGAGGTCGAGATTCAACTCAATCCTGAATTATCTCCATCAGACAACGCTCAAAGATACTATAAAAAGTATCGCAAATTACAAAATTCGATTCCACATATCAACGAACAGCTGGAGATCACAACTAACGAAGTCAATTACCTTGAATCAGTCCTAGCTTCTCTAGAATATGTTGATATCGGAGACGTTGATGGTATTATTGAAGAATTGATCGATTCTGGATATATCAAAAAACGTAAGAAGAACGCCCGTAAAAAGCGTAAGAAAAAAATCGGAGAATCTTTCCAAACCTCTAACGGAATTGAAATAGTTGTCGGTAAAAATAACTTAGAAAACGATCAACTAACGATGAAGTTGTCGCAGAAGAATCATTATTGGTTCCACGTCAAAGATATTCCGGGATCACACGTCATTTTGAAAACTAGTGATCCTGATGAAAAGTCAATCACTGAAGCCGCAACTATCGCGGCGTACTACTCGAAAGCACGTGATTCATCAAAAGTTCCCGTTGATTATCTCCAAATAAAAAACATTCGTAAACCCAATGGTGCAAAACCGGGATTCGTAATTTTTGAAGGACAAACGACTATCTTAGTCGATCCTGATCGAGAATTAGTAAATGAACTAAAAGAAGACTAGCCGAGAGGCTAATCTTCTTTTTTATTTGAGCAATTTTTCGAGTTGGTTTTTCATACTCTCAAAATCCAATAATTGGTATTTTTTATCATCGATCATCATCAAATAACGATCATCTTGATTACTGAATATCTCTTCTAGAGTCTTATCATTATCGATCTTATTGCCAAGGATGAGTTTGACCAACGTATCGATCACATGAACCGAACTGGCCAATTCGTGACGAATAATATCATCAGTCATCCCCTCAAAAGCTTTTGTCACGATCCAATGACCATTGCTCTTGACAAAATCAAAATTAAATACATTTACGTCTTCATTATCTTCTAGTTCTTGTTCGATCAGTTTGGAAAGACTACTGCGATCTTCAACTGACAAGAAATTATTGTACGAACTAACTTCAAACGAATGACTATCGTCCTCTTGGCGATAAATAACTGAAGGTACTAGATAGTTATTACCATCAGTTACGACCATTGCTCTCACAGAAATATTACTTGGTATTTCAATGTTCTTTAGCTCTTTAGCATTGATCTGAAATACATTGTCTACCTGATCACCATCCGTCAAGTTCCGAGAAAAGTCGATCACCTTAAAAATACTATCTTCAGGAATTAAATTGAGTGATTTCATCTCCATATAGGGGTCGTCGATCTCAACTATTCTCTCACGCAATGATAATGGTGCCATCCATGGCTCACGTCCAATCACGATGGCTTCTAAGCCGTTTTGAGCAATAGACTTGATCAGTTGCATCAATACGAACTGACGTACCATAATATCGGTTTTTGACGTGATTATAGGTGACCTAACAATGATTTTATTTTTATCACTGAGTTCTAGTTCATTCTCGATACCGGCTGTAACAAAATAGTTTTGATTGTAATAGTTACGATTGCCAATCGAGATAGAGCGTTTGCCCTTCACGACCGTCTTAGTTACTACATCACCGCTCTCAAGCAAAACCTTGCTTAGTCCGACGCCCTTAATTCCCATCTCAACCAAACGTTCCATATTCTCAAGTTTGACCTTATCGTTACTCATCAATTCATTCATATCAAGTAAATTTTTAAGGACCGTTAGATAAGGCATGTTGATCCCAGTGATTTCAGACAAGACTGGCATCTCAAATTTACGATGCAAAGCTTCCATTAAAACATCCAACATCCAGTTAGTTGGGTGAATGATTTTTTCGAACAACTCATCATCATCCAATTTGCTCAACTTAGCTCTTCGTTCGGAATTGTGGTTCAATTTGTCATTCAAGGCACCTTTATTGAAGACTTCCTCTACACTGAAGCCATTGACAACTATGCTGGAATCAGAAGTCTTACTTGGTCCCAGGTATTTCTGACCACTGACTGACCAACGTGGGAAACGTGAGGTTATGTGGTCCACGAATGGCTCAGAAGCGCCATTAAAATTACGTCCGCCATCTAATTTCAACTTATCCAAGTGATATCCCAAACTCAATTCAATCACTGCCGTCGCAATAGGATAGCTGGTAGCGTACTCTAGGAATTTTGTCTCTTCACTTAATCGCGGAATAAATTCAGTAATAAAATACTCATTAGTTTTGTGATTATAAGCAAAATGTACTGTACAAATACCGACGATATCGAATACTTGAGCCAATTCCAATGATGCTGTCCGCATCTTCTGCAATTTAGAATCATTGAGTGAGATAGCTGGTGAAATCAAGTTTGAATCTAAATGATGTACACCTATCGGTTCAATATCCTCAATCGTTCCGATCAATCCTGAGTTATCAAATCTATCACGTACGACTGTGAACGAATACTCACTAAAACCACGAATACTACGTTCGATTTCGATTTTAGTATCATCGATATCTTCTAACGCCATGAAATTATCTAATTCAAACAAGTTATTAATATTGGTCCATCCGCTAGAATGACGATTTGAATATCTTCGACGGGCAATGATTGGAAAACCAATTGAACGAATAAAACTATAAATTTCCTTTTCATCATCTGATGATATGAAATTTATAACTGGTAACTTATTCTCAGTCAATTTTTGAATAAATAAATCACGTTTAAACGTTGCTAAAGAAGCCATGTAATTCGATCCTAAGATTTTGACGCTTCCAATTTTGCCATTCAAACTTGATACGATTCCGAGAGCATTCCGATCCCCCACCGTTGGTAATATCGCGTCAGGGTGATGTTCCTGAACGTATTTGAGTACATTTTCTCCACTCACACGAGCAACCACGATTCGATCAAAATATCCTCCAGAAGACAATAACGAAGTGGGATCCTCGACGATGACAGAAGTCTTATATCCTAGCTGATGTAAGACTTCAACGGTATCATACATAGCCGTTGAAAGGTCGACATTTTTATCACTGGTAGTTGGACCAATGATCAATATACTATGAGGCTCATTTTCTACCATTGATCAACACCTCCATCTTGAAATTTGATTGAATCGATCAAGTCTAGAAATTCATCAAAAACATAATATCCATCGTTTGGACCCGGTGCTGCTTCTGGTTCAAACAAGACACACATGATCGGTAAGTATTCATGGCGAATACCTTCGATGCTTCCATCGGCTACACAAATGTTAGTAACAATAAAGTCTGATGATCCAATGTATTTTTGATCGATAGTATATGAATGATTGTGATTGACAAAGTCGATCTTGCCACTGGCAACTTCTTTGACTGCCAGCGATGATTCGTGATGTGGTTGATCCAATTTGATGATTTTACAATCATTAGCGAGTGCAATCAAAAGATTCCCTAATCCTATTCCTAGGATGGGATATTTTTTTTGTAGCGCTTTGATAGTTTTAATTGTTTGTGGAATGTCACTTGGAGAACCAGGTCCGTTAGAAAAAATGATTCCATCAGGATGTAGGCTTTCGATTTCTTCTGCCGATGAATTGTAGTTAACGATAACAGAATTACAATCACGATATGACAGCTGACGTAAGATAGAGTATTTCAATCCTAAATCAACTACAACGATCTTAATCCCCATATTAGGGTTGGGATAAGATTGTCTAGTTGAAACGCGTTTGACCAAGTCTGGAGGTAAGACTAATGCCTTGATCTGGTCTATCGCATGTTCATCATGTGTGTCCATAATACTGGCCTTCATCTCACCATGTTCAGAAATATGTTTGGACAAAGCACGGACATCAACATTTTTGATACCGGGGATACCTAAGCTGGCTATCCAATCACCAAACGAGATTGAGCCATCGATCGTAGCCGGACTTGAAGAACCAATTACAACACCTTTACACTGCGAATTGATCGACTCATAAAAATCACGATTGATACCGGAACTACCAATTTCAGGTATCGTAAAAGCCAGTATCTGACCTTCAGCATCTGGATCGGTAACTGATTGTTCGATACCAGTACGATTGTTGGAAATTACTAATTGTCCAGTCGTGATAATGGAAGAACCAAAACCTACGCCTGGAAAAACTGTACCATCTTCTAAAATTAAATAACGCTTCATTAAAAGCAACTCCTAAAAATCATTCATTAATTGAGTGATTTACTCGATTTCAATCTTGTCCTCACCGTCGATTTCTTTCATAGAAACTTTAATTTTTTCTTTTTGAGAAGTGGGGATATTCTTACCAACAAAATCAGCACGAATCGGCAGTTCACGATGTCCACGATCAACTAAAACTGCTAAAGATATCTTCTTAGGACGGCCAACTGTCATCAACGCATCCATAGCCGCACGAATAGTTCTACCAGTATATAAAACATCATCAGTCAAAATGACGTGCTTATTATTGATATCAATGCTGAGTGGTTGAGGTTCTACATCAGCAGGATTCTTCTCCTCATGAGTTACATCATCACGATATGGTGTAATGTCTAATTCAGCTACTGGAATACTGATGTTTTCTAATTGCTTAAGACGTGATTCGATCCTGTGAGCAACGTAAACACCACGTGTCTTAATTCCAACTAATACTAGATCATCGATTCCTTTATTACGTTCGATAATTTCATATGTAATACGAGTTAATGCTCGTGTCATTGTTTGTCCATCAATTATCTCTTTAGCCATTACAATTTCTCCTATTCTGTAAAAAAGGCACTCACGCCGTGAGTGCCCTAATTTATTTCTCACCGTATTAAATTCTAACTAAATTTAGACAAGAGTACAATGTCAAACCTGATTAGTCCGCAATTTTTCTAGCATATCTTGAAAAACTTTAGGGGGTTCAACTGTGAATTCCATCCATTTGTGAGTTCTAGGATGCTCGAATCCTAGTGTCTCTGCGTGTAAGAATTGACCATTACCCTGTAAGGTATTCTTCAATCCATACAACGGATCACCCGCCACAGGATGTCCAATGTATTGCATGTGGACTCTGATTTGATGAGTACGACCTGTTTCTAATTTTAATTTTAACAGTGAATAATTTTCAAATTGTTCTAAGACTGTAAAGTGTGTCACAGCATGGCGACCATTATCAACCACAGCCTGTTTCTTTCGATCAACTTTTGAGCGACCCAGTGGTGCATTGATCTTACCATTAACTTCCTTGAAGTTACCATGTACGATAGCTAGATACTCTCTAAGATTTGTTTTTTCTTTGAGTTGTTCCATCAATGAATGTTTCGCTAAATCATTCTTAGCTATCATCAACAGCCCAGAAGTATCTTTGTCGATACGATGAACGATGCCTGGTCGTACCATATCATCATCATTGATCTGACTGTGATACAAAACGGCGTTGACCAAAGTTCCGTCACGATGACCAGCGGCGGGATGCACAACCATCCCTTGAGGTTTATTGACCACTAAGACATCTTCGTCTTCATAGACGATATCAATCGGAATATCTTGCGGAATCGCCTCGATTGGTTGTTCTTCAGGGATATTAATATCGATCTGGTCGCCAGCAGTTAATTTCATACCAGTTTTGGTAGCTGGCTGATCATTGACCAAAATATTGCTATCTTTGATCAATTTTTGAATTTGCGAACGTGTTAGATCATCTAGACTATCGTTCACAAAATTATCTAATCTAGTTTTATTTGTGCCATCAAAAACTAAATGGATAGAATTATTTGTTATTATGTTCACCTTCATTCATAAATATCAGGGAAATGATGATTAAGATTACGCCAATGGTTATATACGTGTCAGCTAGATTGAAGATTGGAAAATTAATAAAGTCAAAGCTGAACATATCGACTACATAATGACGTGTAAAACGATCAATCGCATTTCCAATTGTTCCAGCTAATAAGAATAACAAAGAAAAGCGATAAATATAATCTTTTTTATCGGATTTAATAAATAAATAAAGTAAGATGATTGCCGCTACAATCGTCACGATATAAAAGAAGCCCATTTTTCCTTCTAACATGCTCCACGCAGCACCTGTATTAGTAATATGTGTTAATGACAGAATTCCTGGTAAAAACTCGTGAAAACTCATTGTAGGGATGTTGGCAACAACATAATACTTTAATGCTTGATCACCGATAATTAGTGCAATGAGTACTGATATATAAACTACTGGCATTAGAATAGTCCACTAATTCTGCCATCATTGTCTACATCCATATTCAATGCGGCTGGTTCTTTAGGTAATCCCGGCATAGTCAAGATACTCCCAGTCAGTACAACGACAAAACCTGCACCTAACTTAGGAATGATTTCTTTTACGTGTAGTGTAAAGTCTCGCGGACTCCCTAACTTTTTAGGGTCATCACTCAATGAATATTGTGTTTTAGCAATACATACTGGTAAATCATCCCAAACGTTATCCTTTAATATTTGTAGCTGTCGTTGAGCCTTTTGACTGTACTCAACATTGTTGGCGCCGTATATTTCTGATGCGATCGTATCGATTTTTTCAATTGTTGGCTGAGCATCTTCATAGAGACGAGTGTAACCTGCATCTTTATCCGCAGTTTTAACGATCAATTTTGCTAAACCAATACCACCTTGACTACCCTTTTGATGAACGTCCGCAACTTCCATATCGACACCTAATTCATCGCAGAGAGTCTGAAATAGTTTGATTTCATTATTCGTATCAGTAGCGAATTTATTAACTGCCACTACGACTGGAACGTGATAATAACGCATATTTTGCACATGGCGTTTTAAATTCTTGAAACCGAGATTGAGCGCATTCAGATCTTCATTCTTGAGGTTTTGAAATGCTTGCCCACCATTGTATTTCAATGCACGAATCGTTGCTACAACGACAATCACATTCGGTGCATGATTCAACTTAGGCGTCACGATATCCATGAATTTCTCTCCACCAAGATCGGCACCAAATCCCGCCTCAGTAATCGTATAATCTCCCAACTTCATTGCTAACTTAGTTGCTAAGATACTATTACATCCATGTGCGATATTAGCGAATGGACCGCCGTGAACGATTGCTGGTGTATTTTCCAACGTCTGAACTAGGTTAGGCTTCAAAGCATCCTTCAATAGCATGGCGATAGCACCTTCAACGTGGAGATCACGTACAAATATAGGCTTTCTTTCATATGTATAAGCGATAAGAATATTTGAAATACGTTCTTTCAAATCATCAATATCTTGGGACAGACATAAAACTGCCATCAATTCACTCGCAACTGTTATTTCAAAATGTTCCTGACGAGGAATAGAATTAGCTGGACCACCCAGACCGATCGTCGCACTGCGTAATGAACGGTCATTAATATCCAGTGCACGTTTCCAAATGATTCGCCGTGGATCGATATTAAGCTTGTTTCCTTGATGTAGATGATTATCTATCAAAGCTGACAAAGTATTGGTAGCACTAGTTAGAGCATGCATGTCACCAGTAAAATGAAGATTGATATCCTCCATTGGGACTACTTGCGCATAACCACCACCAGTCGCCCCGCCTTTCATCCCCATCACAGGACCTAATGAAGGCTCTCGTAGTGCCAAAATCGATTTTTTGCCGATGGCTTGCAGCGCGTCAGCGAGACCAATGGCCATTGTAGATTTACCTTCTCCAGCAGGAGTGGGATTGATCGAAGTAACTAAGATTAGCTTACCATCGTCTTTTTTCATAGCCTTTCGGATGCCACTTACTGCTATCTTGGCCTTAAAATGTCCATATGGTTCAATATCTTCTGGATTCAAACCAATTTTGGTTGCGACCTCGTTGATATTTTTCATTTTATCGTGCTCGTTTAATTGAGCTATCTCAATATCACTTGGAAATGACATTTTTTTCACCCACTTCTTTCTTGATTCCCTTTAAAATCTTCTTAGTAGAAATAATCCTCAATGGAAAATAATCATGATTCTTAAAAATGAACTCCAGAGTCCATTCACTGTCATTGATCACTTTAACATCAGATTGTTCAAACGTTCTAGCCTTATAATAATTGGGTTCTTTAATGATAATCTTATTATTATCAAATTTTATCCACGAATTAGCTATAATATAAATCACTAGAACAATTCCTAAGATCCATGCTATAAATGGAATTATACTGAAGCTGAAAACTTCTAGCTGTAAAATTACACCTAAGCACAAAACACTTAAAGCTAATGACCACATGATGATCCCCCATGAACCAGTGGGTTGCACAAAATATTTCTTTGACATAATTACTCCTGAAAGGTTTTTAATGAGATGATTAAATTGTACACCGACGCAGGTTTAAATTCTAATTTAAATCTGGCAGCAACCGCCTATGTTATAAAATACAATGACCAAACAATCAATCGGACTCAGCCACAAAAATCAAATGACAATCACTATTTAGAATTTCTAGCTCTAAAATTGGCACTCATCGACTTGATCGATCGTAAGTGGACTGACGAAATACTATTTATCCATTCTGATAGTAAAATATTAACAGATAGTATCGATAAAGAGTATTCTAAACACTACCAACCTATCCTTGATGAGATCTTAAACATGCTCACAAACTTTCCGTCATACTTTGTGAAACATATCTCAGACAAAGATAATCGCTCGGCTCACAGCTTAGTCCATCATGAATTAATAAATTTACGTAAGTGAAGATATTTTTATGTTCCAATTGTGAAAGTTGTGATACGATAAAAACGTTTACAAATACAATCAAAGGGGACTTTTCCATGTATTACGTTGTAATGAAAGATCGAGATATTCGTGATAACTTGGCTACTGAACAATATTTAATGAATAACGTCGAGTTTGACGAACCGCTTGTACTCTTCTATATTGAGGGACCATGTATCATCGTTGGTCGTAACCAAAACACGATGGAAGAGATTAATCCAGACTACATCAAGGATCACAATATTACAGTAACTCGCCGTATATCCGGTGGTGGTGCTGTCTATCAAGACCTTGGTAATCTATGTTTCAGTTTTGTGGTTGATTCTGAGGATAAGAACTTTGGTGATTTCAAGTCATTTACACAACCAATCATTGATGCATTGCACCAAATGGGCGCTACTACTGCTGAGGTTTCAGGTAGAAACGACCTATTAGTTGACGGTAAGAAATTCTCTGGTAATGCCATGTACTCAAGAAATGGTAAGACATTCTCACATGGTACATTATCACTTGACGTTGACCTTGACGTCTTAACAAAGGCTTTACACGTTCAAAAAGATAAGATTGCTTCTAAGGGAATCAAATCAATCAGAAGCCGTGTTACTAACGTACGTCCTTACCTAGCACCTGAGTACCAAGATCTCACTACTGAACAATTCAGAGACAAATTATTATTGGAACTATTCCATGCTAAATCATTCGATGAGATCAAGGACCATGAATATGTTGTAACACCAGAAGATCAAAAAGAAATCGATAAGATCAAAGAACAATACTATTACAACTGGGATTGGGTTTACGGTAAATCACCTGAATTCACAGCTAAACAAAGAAAACATTTTGACATGGGTACAGTGGATGTACGTTACAATGTCGCTGATGGAAAGATCGAAGATGTTCAAATCTACGGTGATTACTTCGGTATGAAGGATGTTACAGACATCAAATCTAAACTATTGAATACTAAATTCGACCGTGACGATATTCTAGCTGTTCTTGACCAATTTAACTTGGACGATTACTTCAAGGGTATCCCACAGACTGAATTGTTAAACCTATTCACTCCATAAAAATTGATTATCAATTTGCCTTAAACGTTGAGGAGAGAAATTTCCAAGGCGTTTTTTGTTTTCTATTGCTTTATAAAGGAGGAAAAATATGTATTTCTATCGAATGAGATCAAACGATATACGAACTAATTTGGCAACCGAACAATATTTAATGAATAATGTTGATTTTGATGAACCCTTGGTACTATTTTATATTCAAAAACCATGTATCATCGTTGGACGCAATCAAAATACGCTCGAAGAGGTTAATTCTAATTACGTTAAGGAACACAACATCACAGTAACTAGACGAATCTCTGGTGGAGGTGCTGTTTATGATGATTTGGGAAATATCAGTTTTAGCTTTGTCGTAAATTCTGACAACGAAAACTTTGGCGACTTCAAGAAGTTAACTGCCCCAATCATCGACGCCTTACACCACATGGGTGCTACAACGGCAGAAATCTCTGGAAGAAATGATCTATTAGTCGGTGGCAAAAAGTTTTCCGGTAACGCCATGTATACGAAAAACAACAAGATGTTCTCGCACGGTACATTGGCATATGATGTCGACCTAGACGTCCTGACAAAAGCCCTAAACGTACCCAAAGACAAAATCCAATCAAAAGGTATTAAGTCAGTCAGATCTCGTGTGACAAATGTTAAACCCTATTTAGATTCACAGTTTCAAAGTCTGACGACTGAAGAATTTAGAGATACATTGATCTTGGAACTATTCCACGTTCAAAACATGTCTGCGATTGCGGACAAAGAATATCAATTGACCGATAAGGATAAATCCGAAATTCAAAAGTTAAATGATAAATATTATTATAATTGGGACTGGGTCTACGGCAAGTCGCCCGACTATCAAGTCAAGAATCGTAAACACTTCACGATGGGGACGGTCGATGTTCGTTACAATATTTCATCGGGCAAAATCAACGATCTTGATATATTCGGAGATTATTTTGGACAGAAAGATTCTGAGAAAATCAAAAATGCATTACTCGGACAAGAGTTCAAGGCTGATCAAATCATTCCGATACTAAATAATTTTAATTTGGATGACTACTTCAAGGGCATCCCTCAAGATGAATTACTGAATCTATTTATTCCATAAAATATAAAAAACAATCCTGACAATTATTTGAAATCGTCAGGATTGTTTTATGCTATCATGGTTCACGAGGGAAATTATTATGATAAATATTCGAAAACTTGGTCAAGAACTAACCTTAGTTGATATTCATTCAAGAGAGAATTTAAGCGACAAAGATCGTGGTGAATTGATTGAAAACTATAATTTAACAAATGAAATACTCGATTATGCGGACGATACTAATGAACGCGCCCGTCTTGAATTTGATGAACATACAAATACTTTTTTAATTGTCTTCAATGTCCAGAGGGAAACGACCATTGATGATGAATTGTCCGATATCACCCTACCGGTCTCTTTCGCAATCAAAGATGATAAGCTATTTTTATTCACCAATAATGATACGCATTATTTGACTGATTATATAGTTCGTGCAAATAATCGTTTTTCAGATAACTTAGACGATCGAATTTGGGAAATAATCTTTAATACCTTTGATCAAGTTTCGAGTGACTACAATGATCGTATCAGCGAAATAAATCAAGATCGCAATAAAATTCAAGAACGAATCAAGCATAGTCGCTCATCAAAAAATCAAATCTTGGAATTGGCTACTTTGGAAGATTTGATTACTTATATCAGTACTGCTATCAATGGTAATTTCAATGTTGTAAAGCAGATTGAAATTATTTCGACTGGTAAAATCCAAAATATCAATTTATCACAGAAGTCCAAAGAGCATCTACACGATGCCATTATTGAAATCGAACAGATCCGTGATCAAGCTAGTTTAACCTCTGACATCATCGATCGAGTAGCTAACACGTACAATAATATTTTAAATAATCAAACAAATACGACCATGAAAATACTGACAGTTTACACAATTGTCTTGAGTATTCCCACGATCGTATCGGGTTTTTATGGTATGAACATGAAATTACCAGTTGCTGACAAATGGTGGTCATGGTTCTTTTCATTGCTCATAACTTTGATTTTAATTTTATTGATTCTGTGGGATCTGCGTCGCCGCAACAGTTTATAATTAGTGGCGTCTAGTTGCCCAATATTGATAGTAATCGGTTCTAATTGCACCATTGTAGAGTTTGCGCTTCTTGGTAGCCTTCTCGCCATAATACTTTTCGAACTCTAAATCACTAGTTAAAATATATTTACTCCAAGTGGGAGCGGTCGCAAAGACTTCTCCCATTTCTTTGTATAATTTTCTAACTCCAGCAATATCACTCATTCGTTGACCATATGGTGGATTAGCAATGATAACCCCATCATCACCTTCAATTTTCAAGTCCTTTAGGGCTATTTGTTTGAATGTGATATCGTGGAGTACGCCAGCATCATGAGCGTTTAGCTTAGCGACATCAATCATCGATCCATCAATATCACTCGCAAAAATATTCAGATCTAAGTTTTTTTCTCCATCCCTAGCAGCTTCTTTCAAGCCAGCCAGAATCTTAGGATCAAACCAGTCGAAATCTTCAAACAAGAAGTGACGTTGAATACCAGGGGCAATATTCCTAGCTAAACGAGCAGCTTCGATCGCGATGGTTCCTGAACCAGTGGTTGGATCGATAAGTGGCATATCAGGATGCCAAACTGTCAATAAAATCATCGCTGCCGCAAAGT
Organism: Companilactobacillus sp. y65-5; assembly: GCF_057541095.1. Lineage (NCBI taxonomy): Bacteria > Bacillati > Bacillota > Bacilli > Lactobacillales > Lactobacillaceae > Companilactobacillus > Companilactobacillus sp. y65-5. Next base: position 231,365 of record NZ_BAAJOA010000001.1, on the reverse strand, counting down.
TTTCTTTTAATGGAGCAGCACCGTGTTCTACACGGTAACCACGCTTATAGAGTGATTCACCAGTAGTATCGAGGGTTACTTCGACTTGATCTTTGTGGATACGAGTTTCTATTTGAAAAGTCGCACCAGATTCAGGCAATCTACCTCGACGCATGTAAATATCAGCCATCTTGTTAACGATGGCTTTTTTAGTAATTGCTTGAATATCACGTTCGGAATGAAGCTTGGACTTAACCGTCCTTGCCTTGATCGGAAATGCTGCATTTAATGGCAGCCATTGATCCCAATCGATCGCATAAACTTTATCAAAAAGTTCTTCGAAAGATGTTGCTTCAAATGTACCTATTAAAATCTTGATTCTATCGGCACTACGTAACCAAAGATTAGTTTTGGCGATATCTTCATATTCACCATCAAAGTATACTTTACCGTTCTCCGTTTGTGTTTCGTATCCTAAATCTTGTAATTCGCGTGCGGTTATAGATTCAAAGCCGCTTGACATTGTCGCAATTAATTTCATTTCTACCTCTTCATGAGTTAAATTTTTATACAAAAAAAGGACGAACAAAGTCGTCCCTTACCTTAGTAAATTTCTATAAGCCACGTTCTGTTCATGTACCGGCTAGGCACTCCGATACAGTTAGTAATCATCTATCTACAATTACGCCTTCACAGTAGATTCATTTCTCGTTATGAAGCGCCCCTACCAAAGTTTGGGTTGCCCGCTCGCGGGGTTTACCTCGTTCCACTATTACGGTTTCCCGTAATACTACGTCTCTGTGGCACTTTCAAGCTAATAACACATAGCAAAGCCTTAGTGCGTTCACTGCCGTTACCAAAAGGTACCTTGGCTTATTGGGCCAAGCACGGACACTACAAGCATCTCAGCTCGTGCGGGCGTGGACTTTCCTCAGCTTAGATAACTAAGCCGCGATTACTCAAAATTTACCGATGGACTTATTATACACTAAAATTGATTAAAGTTACCATTATTATTCATATTTCCATTAAAACCATTCATATTTTGGTTTTGGTCTTGGCGATTTGATTGAAAATGGTTGGGATCATTGAATCCTGGTTGTTGATTATTCATCTGTGGTTGCATACGAGGGTTAATTTCGTTATGACCACTTTCAACGCCATTTCCAGCCATATTATTAGGAACAGCAGCCGAAGCAAATTGCTTTATTTCTTGATTATTTTCGTCAGGAAGTCCATTTGAAAAATCATGACCAAACACACGATTTTCCAAATTGGAAAGTCTTCTTAAAATATCATAGTTAGTTGACGATTCGGCAACTGAACTAGAAGTAGGCTGATTTTTCATTTGTGGTCTTGCCATACGATTCTTAGGCATTTGTGGTTGAGCCTGCTTTGGTTGCTGTGGTCCTTTTGAATTAAGCTGTGCCTTTAGACCTTCGTTTTCTGATTGAATACGATTCAACTCATTTGTGTAAGCTTCATAATCCTTGATGATTCCATCTAAGAATTGATCAACTTCAGTTGGATCGTATCCTCTCATTTTTGTTTTAAATTCTTTTTGCAAAATATCGTTTGGTTGAAAATTTAAAACAAAATTGTTGTCATTGCCTTGTGGATTTGGATTAAATCCATTCATTTGATTCATATTATTCATATTGAACACCCCAATTTGTGTTAATTAATTATACCAAAAGAAGTAACTCTTAGGCTAGTTATCAAACATTATATTAGCAAAATCCTGCATTGTGTCAAAGTCTACAAGTTCCAATTCGTAATTATTCCCCGAAGATTGATAATTTTTTATTGCCTCATAGTCGTATTTTGGTTTGCCACCACTATCCGGATCGTAAAAAATCATTGCTCCATCGGTATGTTTCAACATAAAATTCTGCCATGCTTGCAACTGTACACTTGAATGATAACCCATATTAGTCAATTTGTTAGTATAGTCTGCATTTCTTAAAAAAATATTTAGTAATTGCTGATTGTTTTCGTTCCACTGGGAGCCAAATTCAGAAAACGGCAGCATAACCGCATGCTTAATATCATATCCTTTGTCTTTTACGTCTTTAACGGCTTTACCAACAATCTGTTCAGTTCCAAGCTGGGCACCAGTTAGGACCCACTCCATTCCATCTTCCGCATAATTAGTCAATCTCTCCGCAAAGAATTTTTGAATCACCTTTGCTTTGGGATCATCAGGTTTGAACAACCCTATTTCATATGAACGATAACCTGTTATCCATAAATTTTTTATCATTAAGTAAATCTCCTTGAATAAAATACTTATATATTTGCTGTATAATGTTGTAAATCAATGTAAGACGAACAAATATGTCTTCGTCTTTCCCCATATTTTAATCATGGTATAATGCTTCAGTAGGAGTTGATATTTTGAAATTTAATTACCCTGATGGTCGTACATTTAATCGTACTCCATCACCCGCATCAAGCAAAACCTCTATTGATGCTTCTGCCAAAAAGAAATTGATTTTTGGCGATCGAGGTATGACATTAGAGGAAGAAATAAATGAGAGCAATAAGTATTATCGTAGTCACGATGTTGCAGTTATTTATAAAAAGCCAACACCTATACAAATCGTTAAGGTAGACTACCCTAAACGAAGTCGTGCTGTCATTAAAGAGGCATATTTTAGACAAGCATCTACGACTGATTATAACGGTGTTTATCAAGGTCACTATATTGATTTTGAGGCGAAGGAAACAAAGCATAAAAATACTTTTCCAATGAAAAATTTCCATCAACATCAGATAGATCACCTAAAAGCCTGCCAAAAACAAGGCGGAATCTGCTTTGTCATCATAAAGTATGTTGCTCTAAAACGATATTTTATCATGCCAGCAGATAGTTTGTTCGAATATTGGGATGCACAAAAACACGATGGTGCAAAATCGATTCAGCTTAAGCAAATAATTGATTGTTCTATCGAAATAAGTCCTAATTATAATCCTACTTTACCCTATATTAACGCTGTGCAACGACTTATAGAAAGTGGGAGGGAGAAAAAATGAGTAAAAATAAAAACAAAGCTCCTTCATCTAATACAATCTTCAAGTCTATTTTTAAATGGATCTTTGCAATAATCGCTGTACTAGCTGGACTCTTCATTGCAATTTTTATTTACTACGCAATGAGTGCTCCCGCAGTTAGTCAAGAGAATCTTCAAAGTGGAGGTTCTTCAACCATAGTAGATACAAATGGTAAGACTATCGCTTCACTTGGCGCCAACAAAAGAAATTACGTAACAATCGATAAAGTCCCTCAAAGAGTACAAGATGCTGTGATTTCTATTGAAGATAAAAATTTTTACAATGAACCATTGGGAATCGACCCTGTTAGAATCTTAAAATCAGCATTCAACAACGTAACACAAGGCACCTTGCAAGGTGCCAGTACTCTGACACAACAGCTGATCAAACTAACTGTATTCTCAACCGACGCAAAAGATCAAACTTTCAAACGTAAAATGCAAGAAGCATATTTGGCAATGCGAGTCAGTCAAAAATTCTCTAAGCAACAAATTCTTGAATTTTATTTGAACAAGGAATATTTCAACAATGGTATCGGTGGCATTAAGACCGCCTCTAAATACTATTATGGCAAGTCACTGGATGACTTGACCGTGGCTCAAGCTGCCCTACTTGCTGGTATTCCTAATGCACCAAGCAACTACGATCCGTATGTTCATCCCGATGCTGCTAAGCGTCGTCGTGACTTAGTTATTGTAGCTATGTATAACAATAATAAAATAACTAAATCTCAAGAAACCGAAGCACTTAACACTTCAATCGACGATGGACTACAACCATATAAAAAAGTAAGTAATAGTAACGATACTAAGCGTATTGTATCTGATCCATATATCAAAGAAGCTATCACTGAAGTTAGAAAAAAAGGTTTCGACCCTTATCGTGATAACTTGAAGATCACTGTCAATATGGATTATGGTGCTCAAAAGAATCTTTATAACATCGTAAATTCATCAACTAGTTCCGTTACTTTCCAAGATTCTAAGGAACAAGTTGGTGCAACTATCGTTAATCCTAAGAACGGTAAAGTAATTGCGATGATCGGTGGTAGGAATCTTTCTAATATTCAATTTGGCTTGAATCGTGCTGTTCAAACTTCGCGTAGTAATGGTTCAACTATGAAACCAATCATCGACTATGCTCCAGCAATCGAGTACTTAAACTGGTCTACTTACCATCAAGTCGAAGATACAGCTTATACCTACCCTGGGACTGATATTGAATTGAAAGACTGGGATGAGGAGTATGAGGGACAAATGAGTATGCGTGAGGCATTAGTTAACTCAAGAAATATCCCTGCAATCAGAACCTTGTCTACCGTTGGATTCTCTAAGGCCAAGGGATTTGCCCAAAAATTAGGAATAACTATTGGTAGTGATCAAGGTCTATCAGTTGGTATCGGTGGAAATGTATCCAGTGTACAAGGTGCCGCAGCCTATGCCGCATTTTCAAATGGTGGTACTTACTACAAACCTACGTACATTTCAAAGATCGAAACAGCAGATGGTATCACTCACAGGTATAGTTCTAAGGGTAAACGAGCTATGAAATCCTCAACAGCCTATATGATCACTGATATCCTAAAAGGCGTGCCTGATGAATATGCTACTTATGCGGATATTTCTGGATTACATCATGCTGGTAAGACTGGTACAACTAACTATTCTGACACGGCAATCGCAACTAATTCCGCTCTTAGTGGTACTGCTAAAGATGCTTGGTATAACGGTTATACTAAGAACTACTCAATGAGTGTCTGGACGGGATATGATTCCCCTAATTACAAGGGTATCTCAATGAGCTATCAAAGTGTTGCCGGAAAGATCTACAAAGCTGAGATGGAATATCTTCAAGATAAGTCTGACAGCACCAACCCTAACTGGAAAAAACCAAGTTCTGTTGTAAGATTGAATATCCTCAATAATGGTTCAAGTTCACCAACCGTAGCATCATCTTCTAGCGGTTCAACTAGTGAATTGTTCGTTAAGGGTTATGCACCAAATAACCCTTACAAGGGAACTGAAAGTAGCTCTTCGACTTCAAACAGTACATCAGAATCTAGTTCTAATGATGCCGCTACATCAAGACCATCGAATAGTTCTTCTGAATCCTCAGATGACGAGAACGATACTGATGAGAATGATACAACATCTACTGGCACTGGAACTGATGACAACAACGGGACATCTACCAACAACAATCAAGGTGGAACTACTTCGAACAATAACAATGGTACCAACACCGGCAATACTGGTAACAACACAGGTGGAAATACCGGTAATACAGGCGGTACGACAGATAATAGTAACAATGGTTCTACCAATAATGGCGGAACTACTGGTGGAAACACTGGCAATCAAGGTGGAACTACACAGGGTGGTACAACATCTACTACTACTCAAGGTGGAACTAACACATCAAATTAAAAATAACCTCCAAAATCAATTATAGATTTTGGAGGTTATTTTGATTAAAATTCTGATTCATTCTCTTCGTTTAGTCTGTCACAGTCAATGATAAGTTGACAAACTTCTTTAGCCGGATCCAATTTCATCGAATACTTTCTGCCATACTCAATCATCGTATGGTGTGCTTGATGTAATTCTTCAGGCTTTAGAACACTAACGATTTTATTTTCTACTTGCAGTGGTGAAGCTTTTTGATCCACAAAATGAAGTCGCTTGGAGATTGCTGAAACGTGCGTATCAACCGCAAATGTAGGCTCGTTGAATACGTCACTTAAAACCACGTTAGCCGTCTTACGACCGGCACCAGGCAATGCCATGATGCCTTTTCTGTCAGTTGGAACTACATCGTTTAGTTCTTCATGAACTATTCTTGCAGTTTTGATGATGTTCTTAGCCTTGTTGTGAAACAGTCCAACACTCTTAATGATCCGTTCCACATCTTCAACCTCCGCATTCATCAAATCCTTAGGTTCTGGATAAAGTTTGAACAATGTAGGTGTAACCTTATTAACCGACACATCTGTCGCTTGTGCGCTCAAAATAACCGATACAAGATACTGAAATGGCGTTCTTGAATCAAGTGAGGGACCAACTGGCCCTATATCCTCTTCCATTTGATGAATTGCCCATACAATCTGTTCGTCTTTTAACATTAATATCCCAACTTCTTTCGTCTTTCTTGGAGTTGCTCCGCCGACTTAATATTACTCTTTTCCCAACTGATCAAAATACGATCCATATACTTCATTGAGTAAGCCTGATTCAAGACTGCTTCTTTTAAAGCTAAGTCGATCAATTCAATTGAGTAATGATCATCATCGATCCATTGATGAACCTGATCTTGTTCGATCGGCGAGATTGGACGACCAAATTCAACCTCGATTTTTTTAAACAATTCTTCAGTTTTAGACATCAATTGATCTTTTTGGTTTTGATCAGTTTGTTGTTGAAGCAACACTTCTAGTCGTTTAAAAATCGGCGTCAACGAATAAATATCACGTTGTTGGTGATGATCGATGATGGTTTTAAGTTCAATTATACCTAGTTTGATCATACCTTGAATAATCGTATAGATAGTTGATTCATCCATACCTGTATCTTCGGACATCTGCGATGCCATAGGGAATTGGATCCCCTTTTGGGCATACATTGATAATTCAAAATAAACTATTAAATCTTTTTCAGTCATCCCTAATTTACTGTAATTTTGCAAAACTAAATTACTAACACTAGTGCTACCGCTTGATAAAAACTCATCAAAGATATTTTCGTTCATTAAATTCACTTCTTTCTCATCAAGCTTAATACTTGCCATGTAAAAAAAGAACGCCATTTACCAAGTAAACAACGTTCAAATCAATATTTATTATGGTCTTAGACGATTGATCATACGTGGGAATGGAATTGATTCACGTAAGTGATCTAAGTGGCAGATCCAAGTAATTGCACGTTCTAACCCCATACCAAAACCTGAATGTGGAACTGAACCGTATTTTCTAAGGTCTAGATACCATGAATAGTCATCAGGATTCAAGCCTTTTTCCTTTACGATTTCAGCTAATTTATCGTAGTCAGTTTCACGCTCTGAACCACCAATGATCTCACCATAGCCTTCTGGAGCAAGCAAGTCCGCACAGACGAATAAACGATCATCTTCTGGATCTGGCTTCATATAGAATGACTTGATCTCTTTAGGGTAATTTAAAATAAATACAGGTTGTTCGAATTGTTCTGACAAGTATGATTCTTCAGGTGAACCGAAGTCATCACCCCATTCAACGTCCATACCAGCAGCTTGAAGCATTTCAATTGCCTTATCATATGTAATCTTAGGGAACGGTGTCTTAGTGTATTTCTTAAGTGTATCAACATCACGATCGATCAACTTCAAATCGTATTCACAATTATCAATTACACGTTGAACGATGTATGCAATATAGTTTTCTTGAATTTCCAAACTTTCTTCTTGATGCATAAATGCCATTTCAGGTTCGATCATCCAGAACTCTGTCAAATGACGACGTGTCTTTGATTTTTCGGCACGGAATGTTGGTCCAAAAGTAAATACTTTACCGTATGCCATGGCTCCAGCTTCAGCGTACAATTGACCACTTTGTGATAAGTATGCATCTGTATCAAAGTATTCAGTATGGAATAATTCGGTTGTACCTTCAGGAGCGGCACCAGTGAAAATTGGAGAATCCATTTTGATAAAACCGTTATCATAAAAGAAATCATAAGTTGCCTTGATGATCTCGTTTCTGATATGCATTATAGCAAATGGACGACGTGATCTTAACCATAAGTGACGCTCATCGAGTAAGAAATCGATTCCGTGTTCCTTGTTACCGATTGGATAGCCTTCGACATCATCAATAACTTCGATATCAGATACTTGAATTTCGTATCCAAAATGTGAACGATCGTCTTGATGAATCGTTCCTGTGATCCAGAAACTTGCTTCTTGATGAAGACTCTTTGCAGTATTGAAGACTTCTTCACTGACTTCGTTCTTTAGAACGACACCTTGGAAAAAGGCAGTCCCGTCTCTTAATTGCAAGAATGCAATTTTACCTGATGAACGTTTATCTGTTAACCATACGCCGATTTTTACTTCTTGATCCACATAGTTCTTTGCATCAGCAATCTTGATCTGTTTTACCATGAAAAATTCCCCTTTTTAAATATTGTTTATTATTTGAACACTCTTGCCTGTACGGAAATCAACTAAGTTATAGCCGATCTTACCCTTCTTGTTTTTGAAAGCCACTTCCCAAGTAGGTTTCCCTTTGTACATACCGAGATTCAGGTGCAAGATTTTTGTAGCACTATATCTATCAGCAACTCCTTGAATGACATCCTTACGAACAGGTGCGTTGTTAAGATTGATTGTTTCAGTCTTACCGCTCTTGGCATTGATGATCACATAACGATACTTGTCATTTTTATCCAACCCACCAACTGAATAATATTGCTTTTCACGGGTATAATTACCAAAATAATCAGGTGAAGTTATTCCCGCTTTTTGTTCAGCGATATCATTAGCCTGCGACTTAGCACTAGAATTTGGTGCGGCGGAAAGATTAATATACGTTAATACCGAAACAACGGCCAGTGCAACTAACGATATTGCCAATAAAATTTTTGTGCTTCTATTCATAATTCTTCCTTTACTTTAGTCAACTGAATATAGTACAGCAATAATAGTATATCAACTTTTTACTTAATTCAAAAACTCATTTATATCTTTTTTAATTAAATCGATATTTTCGTCAACTACTTGTAGGCCTGATGGTAGTGAATCTAGTATTTCTTTACCGTAATTTTTAGTCAAAATACGATTGTCCAGCAACAAAATAACACCTTTATCCTCAGGACTTCTCACCAATCTACCGAGACCTTGTCTCAACTGTAAAATAGCCCTTGGTAAAGCATCTGACTTAAAAATATTCAATCCGCGTTCACGCAAAATATCTTGACGAATCTTCACGTCAGGTTGTTCTGGTGATTCAAACGGTATCCTAGTCACGATTAAAATTTCCAGCATCTTCTTAGGAAAGTCTACACCCTCCCAAAATGAATTTGCGCCAAGTAAAACTGAGCGCTTACCGATCGCAAAACGTTTTTTTATTTTCTCATTAGTTCCTGAAACACCTTGGGCCAGAATTTCCCATTTTTCCTTAACATCCGTCTTCATCAAACGATCGTAGACGTTGCTCAGTGTATTGAGAGAATTGAATAAGATCATCGTTTGGTGATCTAAATTATCTAATACTTCAACAATATAATGAGTGACCATATCAAAGTACTCATCCTCATCGAGCGAGAACATGTCAGGTACATCAGAAGGCAAGAATATCTTACTATTCTCTGCCATATTATTGGTATCTGGTAATATTCTCATTTGGTTAATTTGTTCCGAATCAAGTTGAAGATCCATTATGAAATGAGAAAAATCCTTTTGGATCGTAATTGCTGCACCGATCGCAAATATTTGGCTAAATCTATCAGTAACTTGGTCGATCAAACTCTTAATGTCAAATTGCCGCCAACTGATTTTGAGCGTATTAGGCTCGTAATAGTCACGCATTTCTAATTCAACACCGAATTCTTGTTTTTGTTCCTGTAATGATTGTAATAATTCATCAATATTTCCCAGAATTTTACGTAGTTTACTATTTTCGATAATCAAATTAGAGATTATCTTTGATAATTCAACTGAGATGAAATTCTTCTGGAAATTGTATTGATCGAACAACGTATCCACCCGATTGACGACCAAAGACAGTTCCACTATCAAGTCAGACATTAATTCAATCAAATCAGGATTGTCCTTACCGAAACTCTGCTTGCTATCAACAATTGATACAAACTGTTCTCGATTCTTGAATGATACATTATCCTGAACATAGTTTTCAAAAATATTGAACTCTACGCGTTCGGTCAATTCATTGATAACTTGAAAATGATTTTCCATATCTTGCAGATCTTGATAATTCCACAGTTGAGTAGTCACTTCAGTGAACGCATATCGAAGTGTAACTCGATTTTGATACAAAATATCACTGATCTTTTTGATAAATTCATTTAATTTTAAGAAATCAACACTTGGTGAGGCAACATCTCGTAAGCTATTAGCAAAATGATTGGCTTCATCGATCACTAAGTATGAATTATCGCCCCAAATATTACTATCAGTATTACGGGCTAAGTATGATTGATTGGTGACCAAGATCATTGACTCTTGGTAACGGTTTTGTTGGAACATCCAAAAGTCATCTTGACTGAATAGAGTTCTTTCTTTTTGTTCACCACGATGTCGAATGATTGTAAATAGCGGGCTACTGTAATTGGTCAAATGAAGTTCACTCAGATCTCCAGTTGTCGTCATCGTTAGCCAGACAATGATCTTCATCTTCAAAATAGCTGTATGGCTGTGCATACGGTAATTATCTAAGGCCTCATAGAACCTATCCAAGTCGATAAAGTTATAGCTGCTCTTAACTACTTCCGCATGGAAATTATTGTCAGTTACTTGGTTCAACAAGGGAATCGATTGATCGATTATTTGCTGCTGAAGAACCTTAGTAGTTGTTGCAATGATCAGCTTTTGATTATTGTTGACAACATAAGATAACGGCAATAAGTAGCCTAAAGTTTTACCGGAACCAGTCGGAGCTTCAATTAAATTCCATTTTTTTTGTTTATTTCGATGCTGGCTAGCTTGATAGATGTCATCCATAAGCTTGGCTTGATTTTCTCGATAATCCAAGACTCCAGCAAGCTTATTTTGTTTTTCAGTCTTAGAAACGGGATATTTTGCACTACGATCAATGGTCTCACTGACATGTAGATCTTTTTTACGGAGAATTAATCCATTACGTTCATAGAGATATTCTGGTAGAACATTATTTCTACCCTCAGCCTCATTGGCAACTTCTTTAAAAACCATATTGGTATCTCTGATCGTGTCCTTACCGAACTTTTCAAGTAATTTTAAAGTTTCGGTCGGTAATTCTTGAAGTCGTTTGATGATTACCAAAAAAAGTTTTGCGGTCACTAAAGCATCACTATCAGCGCTGTGCGGATTATCATGTTGGATACTTAGATAATCTGTTAAATCCTGCAGTTTATAACTGCTGATAGTTGGAAATAAGATTTGAGATAATTCGACTGTATCAATCGCCTTGATATTCAATTCGTTCATTCCGATCCTCTTAAATTCACGATTTAAAAACGTAAAATCAAAATTAACGTTGTGAGCAATAAATATCTTATTTTTTAATAATTTAAAAATCTTTGGTGCTATTTCTTCAAAAGTAGGTGAATCACAAACATCTTCATCACTTAATCCCGTCAGAGCCGTAATCCGACTAGGAATCGGTACTTGTGGATTGATCTTTTGATTATAGATCTTGACGATTTCACCATCTTCTATAAGTGCGCAGCCAAATTGAATAATACGCCCGTTGTCACGCCAATTAGCATTAGTTGTCTCAAGGTCAACAACAGCGTAGGAATTTTTCAATATAGTTCACCACTAATCTAGTTAATATTTTTACTTAAGTTTACTGCCTGATTAATTTTTAAGAAGTATAGATACTTACTTGCGACCGGCTTATGACGAATAACTGAAATCGCTTGAGCGTATAAGTTCAATTGACCAGAATATTCCTCGATGGTTTGATCGATATTTTTTTGATTAACATTATCTGTTTTGTAATCAAAAATAATTATACTATCTTCCAACTCAATCACTCCATCAATAATACCATGAACCAATATCTTATCATCACTGGAATCATTTTTTTCTGTATTTTTAAACAGTCTGCTTGCAGGCATGAGAACCGAGAATGGAAATTCCCTTGATACGCTCTCATGATGCTGAACAATGAATTGTCCCAAGTCACTTTGATAAAAATCCACCAGCTGTTGTAAATCAATTCGTTTACCGACATTCTCATCGATCGTTCCATCGACAATGGAATTATTTAATAACTCAGCAAATGATTCCATTGTTGGCATTTGCTCAATATTAATTTTTTGGAGCAACAAATGCGTCGCACTTCCGACTTCAGCTGCTGAGACCGACTTGGTTGCAGACAAGAACTTCGGCTTAGAAAAACTATCCTGGATGTACTTGCCACTGCCTGACAAGAGATCAGTTGCCATTTGGTCGGCATCTGGGTCAGCGAATAGTCCTTTGATTTCAGAAACCGATTGGTAAGCCGTCGTCTCAACCGCTTCTTGATGTTGATACTTGAGATTCAAGAAGTTGTCAACTGTATTACGGAATAACTGTGAAGGCTGTACATTCGCTAATCGAATAACTTTACCACTTGTACTCTTCACTTCTGGCTTTTGGTAGTTGATAACTTCTAATTCGACATGGGCATCCGGATTATCGAATTTTTCATCACCATTTAACTTGCGGTCTCGATCCGACAGAGTACTCATTCCAATCAAATCTTGAAATGAAACAGCACCTAAGCGAGAAGCTTCGTCGATAACACCATCATCATTAAGCAACGTACCATCCCACTTACTAAATATTTTGTCTGGTTTCTTCTCAAATCCAATCAGAATCAGTTTTTGTTTTGCACGTGTCAAAGCCACATACATCAGTCGCATTTCTTCAGAAATCGTGGCGATTTTTTTCTTCTCTGATATCAGAGCCTTAGGGATGGTTGGGACAGAGATGATCGTATCATCATTTAAGAAATCACTAGTCTCAGGAGCATTCTGTGTCCCATTCTCTAACAAGTTGATACCTAGTCCATAACTGGCATCGTATAGAGTACTTCCTTGATAATCATCGGTATTGAAATTATGACTAAGATCCAAGTAGATGATGATTGGGAATTCCAATCCCTTACTTGCATGAACTGTCATAACTTGGACCGTATCATCTACTACTTCAATGCTGCTGGGTTGGGACAGATCTTTGTCCATTTTTTCCATCCGCTGAATGAAATCAATAAAAGCATGCAATCCCTTGAAATTTGTTTCTTCATATCCACTAGCACGCTGATAGAGTGCATGAAGATTGGCCGCACGTTGCTTACCACCTGGCATCCCTGAAACATATTCTAAAATACCGGTTTCTTGATAAATTTTCCAAATCAATCTGGCAATACTGTTTTTATTGGCAAAATCACGATACGTTTCTAGCTGAATAAAAAATGACTTGATACGTTCTACCAATTTACCGTCACTGCTTTCGTCAGCAACGTATAGCTTCATAGCTGTGTAGTAGTCATCACTCTTGTCCGTCAGACGTATCTGTGATAATTCTTCTTCATTTAATCCTGTGATCGGTGAACGCAATACTGCCACTAACGGAATATCTTGACGGGGATTATCGATTATTTGTAACATCGCTATCATAATTTGTAATTCAGTAGTTTGGAAGTAATTTTGTGCATCCGTGACCATAACTGGAATCTCTGCCTTCGCAAAATATGAAATCAAGTCAGTGTTATAGGACTTAGTTCTAGACAATATAGCAATGTCAGAATATTTCAAGGCACGATATTCCTTGTGCTTATTATCATAAATTTGAAAGTTAGAATCTATTAGTTTTTTGATGCGTTTAGCCGCAAATTCAATCTGTGATTGACGCCTAGTTACTTGATTAGCCATGTCACTGGTTAATATATACATTTCATTAGTAGTATCAGTTTCTTCTGGAAAATCAGTCCCTACAACTAGTTCAGAATTTTCGTCATAATCAATATCACCGATCGAGCGATCGAAGACTCTTCTGAAAATATGATTTACAAATTCGTCAACTGAAGCTGATGAACGGAAATTCTTAGATAAATTGATCAGTTCATCAGAGTTGTCATCTTTTTGAAACTCTTCATATTTATGAGCAAAGATATAAGGTGCTGCTTGACGGAATCCATAAATCGACTGTTTAATGTCCCCAACCATAAAGATGTGATTGTCGTCATTAGACATCAGTTGAATAATATTTTCCTGCATGGCATTAACATCTTGATACTCGTCGATCATGATCTCATGGAACCTATTCTGGTAATAATCCAAGGCGATTTTTTTATCATCAATACTAGTTGATAAAATTTCAACCGCCTTATGCTCCAAGTCATTAAAATCAAGCGAGTGATTCGTGAGCTTGATTCTGGCAAATTCTTTCATGAATCTGTGCTCAACTTCTACTAATTTATCAATGATTTCGGCTGCATTATTCATTGTTATTACAGTATCAGCTTCGTTTTGAATAAAATAATTTTTGTTCAAACTAACTAAATTATCTTTAATGTCGTCTTTGACACCTCGAACATAATTAAAGACTGCTAAGTCTTTATCTTCTTTTTGTTTCTTGAGCACCCTTGGCACCGATGTGAATGTAATACTGCCGATACTTGCTCTCAACTCATCAAACGTTTGATCCTTAGCGGTCTCTTTCAATTGTTGAACTTGGGCAATCATTTCCTCAAAGGATTGAATATACAATGCCCCTAGTTCATCGTCCTGTGCACTATGAATTGCTCCCTTAGACATCGAAATAACTTTATCGAGTGAATTCATGATCCGAGGCAAAAATCTTGTCTGATAAAAATCAGTTTGATCCAGTGGCGCAGTTACTCTGTACGCCGAACTTAAACCATCTAACCATTCGTCAGTTTTGGCATTGGTGATGGCAAAATCATAAAGTTTAAAAATGACTTTGGTTAACCCATCATCGCTACGATCGTTGGAAAAATTTTCGGTCAATCTCAAAAAGTCTAAGTCATTCTTGTCATAATACTTATTTCTAACATTATCAAACGCCTGCTCCTGTAGCATTGACTTTTCTACATCATCACTGATCAACCTGAAACTAGGATCAAGGTCGATCACGTAATAAAATTTCTTGATGACACTCGTACAAAAAGAATGAAGTGTACTGATATTAGCGATAGGTATTTTGAATACTTGTCGTTGCAGATGTTCGTGGGTACTTTGATCCAATTCTTTATCCGTCAGCATTTCTTTGATTCGGGCAATCAGTCGATCTTTCATTTCTTTAGTGGCTGCATCAGTAAAAGTTGCGACTAACAAGTTATCGACGTTCTCGCCACCTTTCAGCATTTCAATGATTCGTTCGATCAAGATAGTTGTTTTACCAGAACCAGCCGCGGCTGAGACTAGAATGTCATGTCCGTGATGATAAATCGCTTTTACTTGATCATCGGTCCACTTAGGCATCTTTTGCACCCTCCTCCAAAATTTCATCGATTCGTTTTAAAACATCTAATTTTTTATACTTTATGATTTCATGATAATTATTTTCTGGTAACATTGCATCGAACTGAAAAATCGAATTGTAGTCACTGTATTGTAATGCTGTCACCTGACTGGAGTCACGATATGGATTCAGCTCCAATTTACCAGAATAGATTTTTTTACCAGCACTAGTGATCAAAAATCGATTATAAGTCAAAACTTTCTCAAATTCTTTTTGGTCGAGAACACTTTCTGGCATACCGGTGAACCCATTTTTAGCCGTATTTTTAATGGGAACTATTGGTGAACTCCCACTCTTAAGTCCAGTGTCAATATTTTTGATAAGATTCTCATCATCTAAGATCAACCCTTTGAGTTTGAATTCCTTTAACAAGTCTAAATCAGTGATGGTACCAGTTGATAATTTTAATTGGGGATTAAAAATGTGTGAATAAAATGCCCCCGCAATTCTTTTTTCGATTTTAGGATCATTGAAGTTCAGTATGTCAAAATCTTGATTTAAGTTTTGATTCAGACTTTCTAAGTACGTTGGCATCTGCATCGTTAAACCTTCTAGGAACTTAGAAAAATCAAAATCTCGATTGCTGGACTTGTAGTCGATGATTGCAAAATAACCAATATCATCAATAATCCGCTCATCTATTCGATCGATCTTACCTCGTACATTTATCCAATGATCGTCTGCAACCTTGAATGACAAACCATTCAGATCTTGTTTATCATCTAAACGTCCAAAGGTTACTTCAGAAGCACGAGGAATGAACTTGTCACGTTTCGACTGTCGATTCATGGCCAGTGCTAATTGGAATAAGACTTTTTTGATCTGCATGGCTATGAAACCCATCCGCGCTGAAGAATTAAATATCTTATTCTCAGAGTACTCGATTTTTTCATTAAAAATATCATTGACTACTTCTAGTAACTTATCGTCAGCGATTTTATCAATCGAATCATCTTGATTGTCGTTAAAAAATTTGACCAATCCGTCCAACACGGCATGGAACAATGAGCCAGTTTGTGCTGGTGTGATTTCAAATAACTGGCGCGGTTTGAGCCGTAATCCGTATTTCAAGAAATACTGATATTCGTTTTGATAAAACGTCTCTAATCTTGAGATAGAAACATTTAAATTATTTCCGTAGAGTTTTTCGACCGTCAGAGGATTCAAAGCGTGTGGGACATTTTGATATTTTAATGAGTCCAAAACAAAATTTGTCTGCTCAGGAGCGTCGTTCAGCAAGCGATTACGGATATAGTTCCACTGACTAGACAAGCCGATTTTATTATCCAGTGCTGCTCTTGAGACTCGAATCAAATAATTAAGACTTGAAGTCTTGGAGCCAACATATCTCAGAATCTCACTTTCATCAGTATTTTTAGAATCGGGATTCAATAATATATCTTGTTCTGGTAAATCGAAGTGTTTTACTATCCGATTCACGTAACTGGATAATTCTTGTTGTTTGTTGTCATCGGCAAAATTAGGATATGTAAAAATCAAACGTTCACTAGCCGTTGTATATACGATGTCATGCAAAAATGGTTCCGAATTATTGACAATTTCATCTGAATCCTTGAGGTACTTCCCGTCACTCAGTGAGTCGGAAATGACCTGACGTTCATCATCTGAAATAATATTATTAGATACTGATGCTCCCGGCATATTGTTAGAAGTAGCACCAATAATGATCGTTATTTGACGATCATTCGGCTGAATCATACCGATTTCAGAAATACTAACAGCATCCAAGGTCGATGGAACTTGTGAATACGTTGCCGTTTCGAAACCGGCATCAAGGATCTCAATAAAATCATTGCTATCAAATTCCTCATCCCTAAAAACAGTCACGTACTCATCTAATATCTCGTTGAACTTACCAACAATTTGTTGCGGCTGGTCAGCTTGCGATAAATCTTTTTGCTCCGTAGCTTGTTTTTGCCAATCGATCAACCTTTGAAAGACGCCATGGTTATCCAAAAAATTGTATAAGAATGTTGCTGCATCAATAGTTGTATGCGGATCTTGAAAAAAAGTTTCTAACTCTTGATATAATCCGGCAACATAGTTTTTTATCGCATTCATTAATTGATAGCTATGAATTTTTTCGGCATCGTCAGCTTCATTCAAATCAACGTTAGCAGCAAAATCCTTACCCAACCATGCCTTTCTAGTAACTCCATTAGCGAGAACGTAGTTTTCGGTTAAGTCGACCGCTTCACGGAAAATAGCCATGTTAGTTTCCGTGAAATCATCAGGAATTAGTAATTCAGTCCTCAGTAATGCAATAACATCGGAGCTTTGTAATCCGTGATTCTCCCAGTCGAACAACAAATCAATTAATTTTTTGAAGGGATGATCTGTCATCTTTTTCTGAATATCGATAAAGCATGGAACTTCATTGTTTTCCATGAACGATTCAATAAATGAGCTGTATTGGTTCAAATCCCTGCTTAAAATCAAAAAATCTTTGTAGCGATAACCCCTGTTGGCGACTAGCTGACGTACGTACGTACTAACAGCTGATATTTCTGTTTGTTTATCAGTACATTTCCAAACTTGAACGGAGTTTTTATCGCGCAAAGTTGATGCTTGAATCGATTCATTGTATGAACTCGATTGAATCCAATAGTCTTCCAGCTTACTAATATCCTCAGAAACACGTGCTTCGTCGGCAAAATAATTGTGAAACTCTATCTGACCCGACTTAGCAGCTTGATACAACTGATGATACGTGTTGGCTGGTCGATAATAAAAATCATCGACCTGATCCATATTCAATGCTGGTTGCGCTAATACAAAAGAAATTGTGATACTACGACAGTTTAAAATCATCGATCTTATCAAATTGTACTCAGCAGCGGTGAATGACGAGAAACCGGAGACATAAAAATAATAATTTTGTGTATGTAAATCCTCATCGAAAAACTTACTGAGCGCATCCAATTGAAATGTATTAGTTGCCAGTGATTGAATCTGGTTAAAATAATCTTGATAAATAATATCTAACTCTTGAATTTTATCAGTGAATACTTCGGGGTCGTCATGAGCTAGAACGGTCTCTAGATCGTCAGGTTCAACCTGCCCGTTTAACAGTTCGGTGAACTGTGTAGCCAATTGATCTATAAACCCCGGCTTGCCGACCATACCAGAAAATATTTTTAATTCCGATTTATGTTGTAAAATAATATTACGTAATAACATTGCTGATTTAGTTTCCGTTAAGGAATCAGTGTTATAAATACTTTGACCACGTAAAAAATACCAAGCTAGTCGAGACAATGAAAAACTCTGTACGTTGCTAGTAGCGATAAGTTCATTATTATCAGAGCCATCCTGTCCTAGTTCTTTTAACATATTGATTTCGGATTCAAACTTAATATGATTAGGAACTAAGAAGAAAAATTGTCCATTAGGATTTTTTTGATAGTCTTTTTTAAATAATTCCATTATTTTTTTTTGATGGTCAAATTGATTTTTACCAAGTACAAAATTTAATGTCATAATCATTCTCCTTAAAAAATCTAGCATGATTAAAGTAATCTAGTGGAAATCGAAGCTTGAGATGTATAAAATATAAGTTTAGGGAAACTGAGGTGGATAAATTGCTTAAAGGAATCGGAAAAAGCCATGGAAAAACTATTATTATGGGTGAACATGCCGTTGTTTACGGCTACCCAGCGATTGCCATCCCTTTGATAAGTATTCCAGTTATCGTCCGCATAAATGAAATAAATGGCGATAAAGCAGGAATGTTGTCATCAAAATATTATGTTGGTAAGATCATCGATCTTCCAAATTCATTATCCGGCGTCAAATACTTGATTAACCTATTAGATAATGAATTGAATACTAACAAAATCAATTACAATATCAGCATCGAAAGTAGTCTTCCAATAGAGCGAGGACTAGGATCGTCAGCCGCGATCGGTACTGCGATCACCAGAGCATTTTTTGATCTCTTTAATATTACACTTAATCACGAAACTTTAGTTGATTATGTTAACAAATCTGAAACTGTAACACACGGAAAAGCCTCTGGACTTGATGCTTTGACCGTCATCTCCAATGCCCCAGTTCAATTTAGTCAAAAATCTCCGGTCAATTACTTTACATTTAAAACTGATGGCTTCTTAGTTATCGCTGATTCAGGCGTCAAAGGAAAAACCAAAGAAACCGTCTCAGATGTTAAAAAAATGTATGACAACGATCCAATCACGATTGGTAACATCCTCAAACAATTAGGAAAATGTACCAATTTAACTCGATTATCATTTAATGACAACCGTTTAAAAACATTAGGACAAACTTTTGATCAAGCAAATGAACTGCTAGCAAAACTAAATCTTTCGATTCCTAAAACGGATCAATTGATCGAATCAGCTAACAGCGCTGGTGCTCTTGGAAGCAAGATCACGGGCGGTGGTCGTGGCGGATGTATTATTAGTCTGGCCAGAAATCTAACTAGTGCTGAAATGATTCAAAAAGCGCTGATCAAATCAGGTGCTCATCAAACTTGGCTTCAACCACTTTCTATTTATTCGGAGGAATCAGACGGTGACTAAAACAGCTCGAGCTTACACAAATATTGCATTAATAAAATATTGGGGAAAAAAAGATAAACAGCTTAAACTGCCTTATACTAATAGTCTTTCCTTAACACTGGATCGCTTTTATACGGATACGAAATCTTCTGTAATCGCTGATAAAAAAGATTTGATTTATTTGAACGGAAAATTATTGGATGATGTCCAGAATAAACGAATAGTTCAATACTTGGATTTTACAAGGAAATACTTTGACTTTGACGAACATTTATTAGTTAAGTCGATCAATCACGTTCCCACTTCCGCTGGATTCGCTTCGTCGGCATCTGGATTTGCGGCCTTGGCAGCATCGGTCAACGAAACTATGAACTTGCGTCTCAATAAAAGAGAATTGTCTATCTTAGCTCGAAATGGCTCTGGATCAGCAACTAGATCGATTTATGGTGGCTTCGTTGAATGGATAGCAGGAACGGATAACGATACCTCTTACGCTGTACCTATTGATGAACACCCTGATGTTGATTTATCATTATTATCGGTTGTTATCAGTCAAGACACTAAGAAGATCTCAAGTACATCTGGAATGGAAAGAAGTGTAAAAACCTCCCCTTTTTATGATAATTGGGTTACACTAGTGTCTTCAGAGATTAACGAAATTAAGCAAGCTATTGCTCAAAAAGATGTTCAAAAAATCGGCGAGTTATCAGAGCACAATGCTATGAGCATGCACGCATTGACGCTTTCAGCTGATCCATCATTTACCTACTTTGCTCCAGAAACGATCCGTATCATGCAACTTGTCAAAGAATTGCGACAAGATGGCATTTTTGCCTATATCACGGTTGATGCTGGACCAAATGTTAAGGTTATTTGTACGAAAGAGTCTGCGACTCAAGTTCAAAAGTACATCAAAGATAACTTACCCGCTGTTACTACTGTTGTCGCAAACATTGGTAATGGTATACAATACATCTGATTTTTATTATTGAAAGGTATGATATTTTGTCTACGGGAAAAGCACCTGGAAAATTGTATTTAGCAGGAGAATATGCAGTCGTTGAAACTGGATTTCCTGCTGTTATTGCATCGGTTGATCAGTACGTCACTGCTCATATAACTAAGTCAGTGGATGGCGGAACCATTCAATCAAAGAATCTTAATAAAGAACTAATTCATTGGGACCGGCAAGGAACGGAACTTGTTTTTGACGATACTGAGAGTCAACTTCAATACATCCTGGCGGCCATTAATTTTGTCGAAAAATACGCTCTAGAGAAGAATATTAGACTAGACTATTACGATTTGTTGGTGACTAGTGAACTTGACTCTAAGGATGGTAAAAAATACGGCCTAGGTTCATCAGCTGCTGTTACGGTTGCGGTTGTCAAAACACTTGGTGATTTTTATCGAATGAACTTATCAGCTATGGATGTCTATAAATTATCAGCTATCGCTCACCTTTCAGTTCAAGGTAACGGTAGTTTGGGCGACATTGCAGCTAGCGCCTTCGGTGGTATCGTCGCATACCAATCACCTGATCGTAACTGGGTATTCAACATGATCAGAAATCACAGCCTAACTAAGCTCTTACAACTAGATTGGCCAGAGTTAAAGATTGAAACACTCACACTACCTAAGAATCTTGAATTAACTGTCGGATGGACGGGCAGTCCTGCTTCGACTTCAATTCTCGTCGATCGAATCGCTTTGACTAAGGCTCAAAAAGTCGATAAATATCAAAATTTTCTAAAATCAAGTCGTAAGAATGTCGACAACTTGATCGAAGGATTCAAAGAAAGTAATGCTGAAATAATAAAAGATATGATCAGTAAATATCGTACTCTATTAGCTGATCTAGCTGACTTCAGTGACGTACACATCGAAACTGAAATGCTTTCTCAATTGTGTGATATCGCAGAAAAACTCGGTGGTGCTGCCAAAACTTCCGGTGCTGGTGGCGGTGACTGCGGAATTGTTATCAGTGATCACCAGCTCAAACTAGAAAAACTAAAGCAAGAATGGGAAAAAGTTGGAATCACTCCCCTATCTTTAAAAATTGGAGAAATCATAGCTAATGCCTAAGCAGGACGAACAAATTCAACGTAAAGTTGAACATTTATTTTTAGCTGAAAAATATTTTACAGATGAAGCGTATGCTGACTTCGATAGCGTCAGATTGTTGCACGACGCTGTACCTGAGTTAAATTATCGTGATATAGATTTGAGTACAAATATTTTTGGAACAAAATTCAGTCTCCCATTTTATTTCAATGCAATAACAGGCGGATCTAAACAATCCGCTCGTTTTAATATGGGTTTGGCTCAACTTGCTAATAAATTAGATATTCCTGTGTCCAGTGGGTCGATGGGTGTCTATTTACGTATCCCCGAGACAAAAGACACTTTCACACCTCTACGGGAATTCAATCCTGAAGGGTTCGTGATCGCCAACGTTTCTGCCAAAGCTAACGCACAACAAGCACAGCAGGCAATCGATCTATTAACCGCTGATGCATTACAAGTCCATCTAAACGTTATCCAAGAATTGGCTATGCCTGAAGGTGATAAAGAATTCTTCTGGCTAGATAATATCCAAGAAATCGTTAAAAAAATTGATGTACCTGTAATTGTAAAAGAAGTTGGTTTTGGTATTTCCAAAGAAACCATTCAAAAACTAATTGACGTTGGCGTTAAATATATTGACGTTTCTGGTTTTGGTGGAACAGATTTCGCTCAAATCGAAAGTGCTAGGAATCATGAAATTGACTTAACCTATCTGGATCAATTCTCAATGTCAACCGTCGAATCCATGCTCGAAGCACAGCCATTTTTAGACGAAACTACTATCTTTGCTTCAGGTGGTATTCGCACACCAATGGACGTCGTCAAAGCAATCAAGATGGGGGCTACTGCTGTAGGCATGTCTGGATTAGTCCTACATCACCTACAAAAGTATTCACTTGAAGAAGCAACTTTATTTTTCGAAAGTTTTGCTAAACAAATTCAAATTATCATGGCATTATTAGGTGTTAAGAATATTGAAGACATCAAAAAAGCCCCCATCGTTTTTGATGAGAACATAGTAAATTATGCTAATCAAAGAATGATCAGACTACCTTCTTAATCCTTTGGGATAGACGTTCTTTATCTGGTTATTACTGTATCTTCCCCAACTGAATAATTTATCTTGATAGCTAAGACCGATCCATTTGTTACCAAATTCAGGTTTTTGGTCTAAGATAATTGATTCCCCGTGCATGTACGTTTCAAATTGTTCATCACTTAACTTATAAATAGCTTTTAACTCATTAGGTTTGATTGCCAATATCCATGCGATATCTGGTTCAAATCTATTTTTTTTGAATTCACCTAATTTGAGACCATTACGCAGCACGTGAAGTGTTTTAAAACGATTGTCGAGGCTAGCTGACTGATACAAGAAGTCACTGACTTTCAACCAGCTCCTGTCAGTGAGCGAGGATAAGTTTGCTTTCGAAAATTTATTAACTAATTGAACTTCGTCTTTACCGACGCCGGTAGAAATATTTTTGATACGTTCTTTAGAAGCAGTTCCAGACTTAGTCATTTTACAGATGAAATGTCCTTCGCCTTCAAAGGTATCTGGAAACATTCTCAGTGCTTTAGTCAGCTCTGGATTATCATTCCCCCACACTGGTTTGCCATCTTCCATACCAGGGTATTTTTTGATGCCTTCAATATTGATATCTTCATGTTGTTTTACAAAATAATCGATATTTTCTTCATTTTCTTCCGGAGAAAAGGTACAGGTCGAATAAACTAAAGTTCCACCTGGTTTTAATAACTTATAAGCCGAATCCAAAATATGACGTTGGCGATTAGCACATTGTTCGACATAATCTAGTGACCAATACTTAACTGATTCAGGATCTTTACGAAACATCCCCTCACCAGAACAAGGTGCATCGACTAAGATTCGATCGAAATAATCTTCAAATCTTTTTTCAAAATCTTTAGGGGAATTGTTGGTCACAATCGCATTTGTTATGCCCATTCTTTCGATGTTAGAGGACAAAACTCTAGCACGCTTGTTATTTATCTCGTTAGTGACTAATAGCCCCTGAGAGTCCATTTTTGTAGCAATATACGTCGTTTTACTGCCGGGGGCTGCACACAAGTCGAGTACTCTATCTGACTTGTGTGGATCTAGAACCTCTGCCACATACATGGCACTAGGTTCTTGACTGTACAAGTAACCAGCCTGATGATCGATAGAATTACCGTCAATATCCCCATAGTAACCAATCTCGCTATAAGGGATCGGTTGATCAAGATTCACATTGACCAGTTTATAGTTTGGTTTAAGTGGATTGAGTCGAAAAGAGTTACGGCTTTTTGTTTCGATCGCCGCAAAAATTTTTTCCGCTCTATCTCCCATTAATTGACGATATTTATCTTTGAAATCTGCGCTTAAATCAACGTTCATAAAATATTAATCCACCTTTTTAACAAAAAATATTTGATACAGTCCTATCAAAATAGCAATTATGATCGAACTAGTCATAAACATATTGAACGTATGATGACTGATAATAACGATTCTCCAACTGACGAATGCATATCCGATCGCATATGGAACTAATGTGTATACCAAATATCTTAATAATAGTCCATTACGATAATTATTCTTCAAATCACCAGTTAACGATGATCTACTCAAATCAAAACGTAGCGGAATCAGGATATAGAATTCCATGGCGATAGCTAGCACGAATAGCAAGATGATCCCAACCATATATAGTTCGCCATTATTATTGGTTTGAACACTGCCGAAATCATCACTCTGTGGGCTATATCTGTGCGAACTAGTCACATGTAAACTCTTTTTGATTGCTGCCAAACTCTCCTTAGAGTTAAGTGCCTTACCATCTAGAACGGTTATTACGCTAGATAGCTTCGTTTTTATCTGTGGTTGATTTGGTGAGAGCGAAACTAACGTTTGACTATTGAGAATATCAGCCCCATTGAATCCAATATTTCCGATTACAGAAACATATCGATTCCTGACTTTGATATATTCTTGACTTTGAGGTTTAAAATTCTCAATATCAGAGTTCTTCCCCTGTACCGCAAATGGTATTTGAGATGAGAAATCACTTTGTGAGAAGTATCGACCCGAAGTCACTGGAATTTTATTAGCCTTTTTGTGACTATAAATATAGCCAAAGTCACTGTTGTCTTGATCAAAGAAAATAATTTGATAACTCGTAAGTTTTTGTTTGTCCAAGTCTTTGACAGCACTGATCAGTGACTTTTTAGAATTAGTCCGCAATACTATTGCATTATCACTCATACCTAATCGATTCATCGTATTATTGTATTTAATAGAATCGCTTTTTGAAATTGACACTCCGGTCAATAACACCACGATCAAGATAATAATACTAGAAATAATTTTTTTCATTAATACTCACCTATAATTACACGTTTTATATCTGATATCTTATTTTACACTACTAGTCTAAAAAACACTCAGTCATTTTTGATTGAGTGTTTTTTGCTATTTGATCAAATAAACTTCATCGTGAACTAAATCATAACGTGAATATAAATTATTTAGCTTGTCAATGGATTCAGAGTCGACAAATTCAGCGTTATCCCAAAACTCTTTGCTGTTAGTAGCACCGTATTTTTCACCAATGCATATCAACATGAGACCATACTCGCGGACTTTTTGAAGAACTTGATTATCTATGTCGTCACGATCGGGACTCCAAGCTAGAATCACATAGTCCACATCCTCATGATACTTATCAATAGCGGTGAGTGCATCTAAATTTTCAATATCGAGAAGTGGCTCGTGCCCCGTCCTACTCCGTTTAGACCAACTCTTATCATCGGTACAGATCGATATTTTACCTAAATCACATAATTCTTTTGAAATATAACCATTTCCAGCCATGATCTCCAAGTATTTTGCATCTCCGAATTCATCTGCCCACAATTTCATAAAATCTTGGGTAATAGTGGCCCAATATCCGAATCTAGTCTGTAAATAAGTTCTAAATTCGCCTAAATCATGGTCAAATTTATTTAAATTAGCTGACATGGTTTGAAAAGCAATTTCGTCTAGGCTGATATTATGCTCCATGTAATAACCGATTTCCTTTTCGCTTAACTGAAATTGAGGAAAATGATACTTCGGAACATCGTTTTGACTCAACGCATTACAGGCATGCTCCATGAAGTTGACCCTAGCGTTAAAAATTTCACCGTGTGGTAAAGTCTGAATGTCCTCACGTAAACTATTGATATATGTCATAAAATCTCCTCTAGGTTAACAATTTATTGATCAATGGGATTTTGCTGAGCACCCAAATTACGATGATTGATAAAAATGTTGCGACCGCAAAAATGGCGATAAAATTATTATCTTTCAAAAATTCTTGAGCTACTCGAATACCAATTCCATGAATTAAGTAAACTCCATACGATAATGGAGCTATATAAGTTAGTATTTTAGACTTTTTACGAGACACAGTACTACCAATTTGCTTAAAAAATAAATAATTAAAACTTGCTAGAAGTGGCGTTAAAACGGCTGGAGCATATCCAATTATTGGTATATCAATATTTTTGTATTCAAAATTTAAATAATTCACGAAAAACATCAGTACTAAAATAATAAAACTAAATAAAATGTTATTAAGTGGTGTAATAGGATTATTTTTAACTAATGATAAGCGATATCCCAATAAGAAATATCCTAATGACTTAGACAAGAACATTAGACTGCCCATTCCAAAAACATCTAACATCTTTCCATATGGACTTGGCAACGTCTGAGATAAGGTGGGTAAAAGAAAGTTTGTAATAAACCATAAAATAATTGCATAATCTAAAATTTTTAAATCTATGTGGTCGACCATTGACTTTAGTAGAGGCGATATTAAGTAAAATGCTATCAGCGGGTACATGAACCAGTATGCTTCAAGCGTTGGCTTATGGAAGATCATTCTCATAGAATCGCCAATCAAGTTCCAATCCAAGTGGTTGTCATCTATCAATTGGAAAAAGATAATTGTAAGGAATGACCAAAGTATGAATGGAACGATGATTCTAAATAGTCGATGAGTAAATAAGTATTTTAAACTGTATGTTTTATTACTACCGAGTATGGTTGAGCCACTCAACATGAAGAACAATGGAACTGCTGGAGTAACGATACAGATCATTAAACTAGCCAAGCTCCAACTTTCAGTCGTTGGAATCCTGGCTAAAGCGTTGGCAGTCGCATGGTTCATGATCACGCCAAGCATGGCCACGACTCTGATTAAATCCCAATACACTACTCTACTTCGCAAATCCTCACCTCCTATTACAAAAATATGACTTTTTTAATTATACAATACGTTTGGTAGACAAATTGATAAAAATTGCTGTGAAAATCACACAATTATTTCCAATAATTACGAAAAAGTGTAATATTCTAGTTAGTACATGTATGAGGTGAATTATGAATAGAAATAATACAAGACGAAGGCCTGAAAAAGAAGAAAGTGGCTGGAAGTTTTGGCTGCAGACTATTGCTTTGACGGTTGCGATTTATGCAGTATTTTTCTTGCTGATGCAGTTTGTGTTTTCAAATGATAAGGTTTCTGGACCATCGATGCAGCCGACATTTGAAAATGGCGAAAAATTAATTGCCGTTAGACACACAAGCTTGTCACGTGGGGATGTAGTTGTATTGAAAGCTCCTGATGAGCCCGGTTCTTTTTATATTAAGAGAATTATCGGTCTACCTGGCGACACTGTTACTTCAAAAAATAATAAGATGTATGTTAACGGAAAGAAAATTGACGAGAGCTTCTTAGATGCTGGTTCTAAATTAAAAGAACCTGATACGAGTATTTACGCTGGTAAGTCATACAGTTACACATACAACTTTACTTTGAGCCAGTTAGCCAAAACTGCCCCAGAATGGCAACAAAGATACAGCACTTCTACCTTGAACAAGATAGAAAAGACCAACAAAGTACCAGCTGGTTCCTATTTCGTAATGGGAGATCACAGAACTGTTTCAAAAGATAGTCGTATCATTGGTTTCATCAACAAAAAAGCAATCGTCGGTGAAGTTAAATGGCGTTACTGGCCACTGACAAAATGGTCAACATTCTAAAAATATACTCAATAAATTAAGTCTAAAATGATATTATGGACTTATCGGAGGTTATTTATTTATGGACAAACCAAGTATAGCTGAATCAATTATTCAATTTGAACGTGACAAAAATATGAATGACACTCAATTCGCTTTTGAAAGTCATTTATCAGTTGAGCGCATTCATAATCTCAAATCTGGCGATTATGAACCTACTGCTGAAGAGAAAAAAATTATCCAAGAATATATCAAATTGCATCAATAATTTGGATGAATGGCAGATCTTACGATCTGCTATTTTTTTTGTTCTGATTTTCTATTAGCTGTATCTTGTATAGTTTCATGTACTAAAATATGAGACAGTAATTCAAATAGTAATTTAGTTAGCGTAACTGGTGATGATTTAGCATTAGAATAGTTGACGTATAAAAAGCAAAATGAATATCAAGTTGATTAGTTTGCCAAATTTGTGTAGTAATATTACTATAAGTAATATACATATAATATTTAATTCTAATTATTCTTTTAAATAATATTAGATAGAGGTAAATCATGCTTTTAGGACAAGTTATACGTGAACAACGTAATCAATTAAATTTAAATCAATCTGAATTAGCAGATGGAATTTGTACTCAGGCCATCATCAGTAAGATGGAAAATCAAAATATTTCACCATCGATAAATGTTCTGATTTCTATTTGTCAAAAGTTACACTTAACCTTAGATGACATCTTTTCTGAGTTCTCTTCCCTACCCTCCAGCAACTTATTTCTGGATAAACTAAAATCTATGGATCAAGCTATTCAGCATAAAAAAATGGCTTCTGTAGAAACAATCATTTCAGAAATTAAAGAAGATGCCCTTCCCTCATCTGAGAAAGCACATCTCCATTTTTTATTAGCATTGCTATCTGAATTCAAACAAGATTCAGATGATGCTATTTTCCAATTAAATTATTCACTTGAATTGCTGAATAACCGAAAGACATTTTGGGGAACTATCATTTATGCGGAATTAGGATTTATATATTCAAATAAAAATCAACAAGTTAAGGCTAATTATTATTATGATTTGGCATATACTAATGTCGACAATATCGTCGTGAAATCTCGTGATGAATTTTATTATTATCAATTGATGATTACTCGAATCGCAAAATGGTATACGGATCGCCAAAAGATTCGACAAAGTGATTTTTTGATAGATTTAGGATTAAATAAATTTCGACAGTATTTTAGCGCTGAATTTATCGATACTTTGTACTTCATAACAGCTAGAAATGAATTGAGTGCCTCTCCAGTTGATTACAATCGACTAAGCCATGCATTGACCACTTCAGTAGCATTTGCTGATTACAACGACAATAAGGTGCTCCTAGAAGATATCAAAAGTCTGATGAGTGATAATAATATCAACGAGCTCAAAATTAAACCTTAATCGTCTTTCCAAATTGAGCATCCACACCTAATAGATCATATGGACTCAAGTAACGTGTCTTCGTAATGATATCCACGATTGTCTTCTTATCCTCAGGTTCGTCCTTAAAAATCCAAAACTTAATAGTAGCCAGAATTCCAGAGACTACGATTTCATATGCATAATCATTCGGAATCTGATCAACCATTTTTTGATTTCCCTTGGCTAAATACAACCCCTGATCCACCACTTGATATAAAACATCCTTGACTCGTTTTTCAAAGGTTGACTCACTATTAGACATCAATACTTTGACCAATTCGAATTCAGTTTCAATATAATCAACGATCATATTGATCACAGGATACGATTCAAGCCCCTGTTTCATATCTTGACACTGCATCGTTGAATCCAATTTTTCATTCAATTGGTCACTCAATTCAGTCAGGACGATATCTTCAAAGTGCTTCTCTAACGCATACTTATCTTCATAGTGAGAATAAAACGTGCTACGGTTGATCTGCGCTTTAGTAGTGATATCACTAACAGTCAATTTTTGAAATCCTTTATCCTTCATCAACTCGATGAAGGATTTTTTTATTTTCTCATCAGTTTTTGTAAGTCGTTGCATATTGTTTACCTCTCTTAATACAACAATGTGTCTATTATTAAATAATACCACGTTCTCGCTAATGTACCGGTTTTTATTTAAAACAACTATCTGTTTATTTAAGAAAATTATACCATGTCGTACCTTGAAATGAAACAAAGCTCAAAAAATACCATAACACTAATAGTACATAGGTCCATGATAATATCAATATTAACTCTGGTATGGAATTGTATTGATTCAGACATGGTAAATCAGCTTTGCTAATACTATTGTTACAATGAATATTAATCTTGATTATCATGTGATCCTCAATAATTAAGATGTCTAGATCCATTTTATTAAAGCATGGACCACTTATTATCGAATAAGCCACAGTTTCATGTATCACTTTTACAGTACGATTACCAAGCTACCCGTTCTTGTAAACACTGATCTC
Source organism: Companilactobacillus sp. y65-5 (assembly GCF_057541095.1). Lineage (NCBI taxonomy): Bacteria > Bacillati > Bacillota > Bacilli > Lactobacillales > Lactobacillaceae > Companilactobacillus > Companilactobacillus sp. y65-5. The sequence goes on along the minus strand of NZ_BAAJOA010000001.1, from coordinate 200,961 downwards.
GTCTCATAAATTATTTCCAATTTATTAAATTTTACCACTACCATACATAACGTTGTTTTAACTAAAAATTGTAGTTTTACAGTTGATCTTAAACATTTAAAAGCAACACTGTGTCTTTGCGGCGTGTTGATGTTAAGAATTCAGACTCGTTGCTATCTATCGAACTAATCGATACTCTGGCTTATCAAACTAGGAAAATATTTTAAATAAATCAATGTGATTTGATCGACCTCTAGGGTGAAGGAAGTCGACATTTCTGTACGGTAGAAAATTGTCGAATTCCTTCACCCTATATAGCACTATTGATCCAGTTATAAATAGTCGCAGCGCCAAAGACAATTATCTATCTATTATGAGAACGCACAGACTGATTCACTGAATCACGATCAATAAATTTGATTGGTCATTCTTGAATTTGAAACGAGATTTTTTAAATATGTCACTTTGAGAGATTCAACCTCTCATCAAAATATCATATTAAAGTAGTGGTGTAGTAATAGCTCAAAAATCAGCAAAAATCTGGAGTATTGTAATTAGCAATTTAATACGGAAATGTATGTAGGCCATGGTATTTATATGAGCGAGGAATATTAGATATGATTCTTTAATGATGATATTAAATCATCGGCCAACTTACCTACTAGAACGATTCAGTATCAGTGATAAAATTCGGTGGAGTTAAACAAATCATCAATAAGAAGTAGTCATTTACGTTTATCAAAAAACACCCATTCTAATTGAAGTAGCCTTTGGAATTATAACCGTAGATTTTTCTCATAATATTTACACCAACTTTGTCACCAGAAACGTTCTTATCATAAATACTTCCATTGTTTTCCAATGCCACTCATATGGACAATTACCGTAATATTGTTCATATTATATAAAATACAAAAAATTGATATATTGAGAATCTTGAAATTTAGCGATAAAAAAAGCCAATACGAAAATTAATCCGCACTGGCCTTTACTTCCTATAATTTAAGTTATGTAACCTTGAATCTGAAATAAAGGAATTACATTCCCTTTAAATACTGATATATATTATTGTCATGAAAATATATATATACACCTTTAATGCCGCGTTTTAGTAACACATTGATAGAGTTAAGAATTATATCTTTTTTAGCCGCTTCAACATCAAAAATATCATTCTCATGTCGCTTTTTGAATGCCTCTTGATCCTCATATGCGTTCAAATTAATCTTAATCTGACCATTCCCTGCATATTCAACCGAAGGTCCAATTATTACCGCTACATAATTCAAGTCAAATCCTTGAACCGTGTATATAGAACCAACTTCATCAATAGTCGATTCTTTTTGAGCCCAAGTCAAGTGGTCATAATTATACTGATCCCATGGTAGATGAAACATTCCCTCGTTCACATAGTGTTTCTTTCCATCCAACGTTGACGGATAATCGGCCGTAGCGACTATTCTAGATTTCTCATAAAACTTATTATTACGACGTAACTTCTGATACATTTTTTCGGCATCTGAATAAATTCTAAATTCATAATTCTGACATGAACTCTCAAGATAATCAGCTTTTTTCGATGTAACAGAATCCAATTGTAATTGCTCAGTCAAATCATCGACCCATTTAATAATTGAACGCGGCGCCTGCATGCGCATCTGAACATGCAGTGTCGCTATTTTGTAGTCTAACTGAAATTTTTTAACTAAATTATCAATGATTGACTGAGACCAATAACTTTTTAACTTCAAAACTTGTCGTTCATCATAAACGATGATAACAATCTTAGCCAATTTAATAATTTCTTCAAGTTGATTATTTTGTTCAAAATTATTATATTTATCAGATTCACTCAACAATAAATGCGCCTCATCAATAACGACAATGTCGGCAGACTTATTTTCTTTTTTTAAACGATTGATAAAAGTAGTAGGTCGTAAAAATCTATTTTTACGTAATACAGCATATTCTCCGGCATTATCTTGGTAGACTTTAAGTAATTCCGGGTGATTAACTAAGAAGTAATTATTGGTTTTATTATCTTTTGACTTGTTTTCTAATTCTAAAAATAATTTAGTTAAAATTACACTCTTTCCCGTACCAGCATCACCATTAAGTTGAAATAATCCTTTAGTATTATTCTTTAAATTCTGATCACAAAAATTTAATATCTCATTGAAAATAACTCGCTGTTCCCCAGTAAGTTTCTTATTTGGTAAAACTGAATCTAACATTATATCTCCTAAAAAAAATAGCACACCTAATGTGTGCTACTAAATTTGTACTCTAGTGGCTGACTATTCGTCACTCTTCAAAACGCCACCAACAGCATAGTGTTCTTTTGCCATTTCGTTCAATACTACATGAACATGTTCTGCAGGGGCACCAGTATTTTTAACGATTGCCTCTGTAACGTCTTTTACCATTCCCTTTAGTTGTTCAGGACTACGTCCTTCAATTAGATCAATATGTACTAGTGGCATATTTCCACACTCCTTAAGAAATTAATTAGCTTAATTATATCTTATATTAACCGAAAAAACAGCCACGGGGTGACTGCTTTTTAATAATTATTTATTATTGTTCAATTTGATGATTTCAAGAATCACGTCAACGGCTTTTTCCATTGATTCTTCTGCAACGTATTCAAAACGACCGTGCATATTCTCTCCACCTGCAAATAAGTTAGGTGTTGGTAGACCCATGAATGAAATAGTTGAACCGTCAGTTCCACCACGTACAGCTTCCTCATCTGGTTCAATTGCCAAATTTTTCAAAGCCTCTTCAGCAATTTTTACAACGTTCATATGATCCTTAATAATATCGATCATATTATAGTACTGATCGTGAAGGTCAACTTTGACTGTGCCTTGACCATATTTAGCATTCAATGCGTCCGCAATTTCAACTGCCTTATTCTTGCGTGTTTCTAGTCCATCACGATCGAAGTCACGAATGATATAGTCCATATCAGCGCTATCAACTGTACCATTTAATTCAACCAGATGATAGAATCCTTGACGTCCGTCAGTCTTTTCTGGAACTTCATCAGTTGGGAATGCAGCCTGAAATTCAGTTGCGATACTTACAGCATTGATCATAATATCTTTGGCAGAGCCTGGGTGAACGTTCTTACCAGTAATACGAACTTTTAAACTAGCTGCATTAAAGGTCTCATATTCGAGTTGTCCAACGGGGCCACCATCTACCGTATATGCGAAATCAGCTCCAAAATCGGCGACATCAAATTTGAGTGCACCCGTACCAATTTCTTCGTCAGGACCTAGTCCAATCTTAACTTTGCCATGCTTTATTTCAGGATGACCAATTAAATATTCCATTGCCGTGATGATTTCAGTAACGCCAGATTTATCATCAGATCCCAATAAAGTATCACCGCTAGTCGTAATAAGAGTTTGACCAGCATACTTCGTTAATGATGGGAATACAACTGGATCTAAGGTATATTCACCGGCATCATCTAGTTTGATAACACTTTTACCGTCATAATTTTCAACGATCTTAGGTTTGATATTTTCCGAATTAAAATCAGCAGTATCAACATGAGAAATTAAACCAAGGACAGGGACATCGTAATCCAGATTTGAAGGAAGTTCAGCAGTCAAGTATGAATTAACCGGATTGATTTTTACATCACTCAAACCGATCTCTTTCAACTCATCAGCCAATTTGTTTAGGAACACGGTTTGTCTTTCAGTTGACGGAATCGTGTTTGAGTTCTCATCAGAACGAGTATTTTGTTTAACATATTCCAAAAAACGTGGTACTAATTTTTCGTATTTAATTGCCATTTCAACACACTCCCTAAATAAAATTATATGGTTCAGTATCTACCTCTGATTGTACTATATCTATATCCCAATAATTGCTTTTTTTCCAATCATTCAGTAATTCAGCCACTTTTTCAATAAATATTGCTTCAATATGGTGACCGGGATCAATAACGTTCAATCCAGCTGACATCATATCATGGGCCGTATGGTAATAGACATCCCCTGTAATAAAGGTATCTGCGCCACTGGATAAAACTTCAGGATAGAATTTACCAGCATCTCCTCCGATAACGGCAACTTTTTTTACAGGTCGATCTAATTCAGATTTAACATATCTAAGGTTAGGCAAATGATAAGTATCACGAACTTTTTTAGCAAAATCTAACAAGTCCATTGGTGCGGGAAGTTCACCTAAACGTCCAATAGAATAATCACTATTTAAATTCAAGTGTTGAATATTCTCTAATCCCAGTCTCTCAATCAACCAATCATTCATACCACCATTAGTCATATCCATATTCGTGTGCGAAGCATTAACAGCGATATTATGTGATAACAAGTCCGCATACATTTTATTTTGAGGTGAACGTAAATCGAGATTCTTAGCGGGTCCAAACATAATTGGATGATGTGCCAAAATCAAATCAATATTTTTATCAATCGCTTCTTGAACAACACTGGGTCTGACGTCTAAAGTAGTCATCACACGATGAACATTTTGAAACCTATTACCAATTTGGAAACCGGTTGGATCTCCCTCCATCTTAAGTGATAATGGTGCATATTCCTCAATTTTGTCTAATATCTCTTGAACTTTTACCATTATAAGACCTCCTCAACATACTCAATATATTGTTTCATCTTACTTATCTTAGTCGTGTCGATTTGCTTGGCATTGTGCATATTCGCTACGGCCTTTTGATAACCATTCAATTTCCGTTGCCATTTATTTTTGAATGTCTCTGACTTCTTAGACATCAAAATCGGACCCATCAAGTATTGAGCCGGGGTTAATTCGACGACTGAATCTTTTTTGCGTGCCTTGATTATTTCATAATCATGGTTATCTTCATTCAAAATATCTTCGTCGATAATTTCGAAATCATGCTCGATCAACCAATGTCGGACTAACGGTTCACCAATATTGGGCTGAAGGATCAATGTGGTTACATTTGATAATTGTTCAGTCGTGGCACGAGACAAAATATCACATATTAAAATACCGCCCATTCCGGCGATAGTAACGGTATCAATCAAATCTTCTTGATTAATTACCGCAAGACCATCACCTAAACGGACGTCGATTTTGTCATCAAAACCAAATTTTTCAACATCAGCCTGAGAGCGCGACATTGGGCCAACTGCCACTTCACCAGCTATTGCGTAGTCGACAATGCCTGTTTCTATCAATTCAACCGGCAAATATGCATGATCTGAACCAATATCTGCCACTCTAGTACCTTTGTCTACCATTTGGTAAACAGCCTGTAATCTGTTTGATAATAAAGTCACTTTATCCTCTATTCCGCAGTCTTTTTATCTAAGTCTGTCATATATTCACGTGTCATAGGAAGTGATGTACCACTAGGACCGTTTGTAAGTAAGTATTGAATCACATCGATGTTACCACTTTCAAAGGAGGCAGCACAAGCTTGGAGATACATATCCCACATACGTACGAATTTTTCACCATACATAGCATCAACTTTGTCCTCGACCTTTAAGAAGTTACGATGCCAAATCTCTACGGTCTTTTGATAATGGCGTCTTAAAGGCTCAATATCGTCAATTTGTAATTTTGCATTCATGATATGGCCAATATTTTCTTTGATATCAGGAATATATCCACCTGGGAAAATATATTTAACTAACCAAGGATCGACACCCAATCCTTCGTGTTGGCCTGTAATACCATGAATAAGTGCCGTACCACCAGGATTTAACAAGTTCTTGACTTGTTTGAAATAGTTTTCTAGATGCGTTTCACCAACGTGTTCGAACATCCCAACTGAAACAACATGATCAAACTTTTCATCAATTTCACGGTAATCTTCAAGAATTACTTCCATTTGATCCGTTAGATTTTCTTCTTCGATTTTGTTCTTAACATAATCATATTGTTCTTGGCTAAGAGTCACACCTTTAGCCTTCAAACCATATTCTTTAGCTGCTGTAAACATCATCGTACCCCAGCCACAACCGATATCTATAATTGATTCGCCAGGTTTTGTATTCAATTTGTTCAAAATATGATGAACCTTGTTCATCTGTGCTTGTTCAAGCGTATCCTCAGGTGTGCGGAAATATGCACACGAGTATGTCATTGTTTCATCTAGCCATAGTCTGTAAAAATCATTACCAATATCATAATGTTCTTGAATTTCTTTTTTATTACTTTCTTCACTGTGACTAAACTTTGGTACAAATTTCTTCAGTTTAACATTGGACATAAAACTTTCAGATTGAGTATAGGCGGACGTGATCAACTTTTGAATTGAACCCTCAATTTCAATGTCCTTATTCATGTACGCTTCGCCTAAAGTAAGAGTGGCATGTTTAACAACTTCGGAAATAGGAACCTTTGAGTTAAACTTGATTGTTATGTCAGACTTTCCTTTTGGACCATAGTTTTTTTCTTTGCCGTCCCAATAATCAACTTTGATCGGAATAGTAAAGGAATGAGAAAATATTTCATCGTAAATTTTTTTATCTAACATAAATTTTTCAACCTCCATAAAAGTAGCTATATTATATGGTAACGCAATAGTTGTAAAAACATAACTATTTAGCGCAAAATTTTCAGAAAAAATGCAAAAAAAGAACAGTAAACGAATACTGTTCTTCATAAACTATTATTCTAAGAAGTCTTTCAATTGCTTAGATCTTGATGGATGACGTAATTTTCTAAGAGCTTTGGCTTCGATTTGACGAATACGTTCACGTGTAACGCCAAACACTTTACCTACTTCTTCCAAAGTTCTAGTTCTACCATCATCGAGACCGAAACGTAAACGAAGTACGTTTTCTTCACGGTCAGTCAATGTATCCAAGACGTTCTCAAGTTGTTCCTTGAGTAACTCGTACGAAGCATGATCCTCAGGACTAGTAGCATCAGAATCCTCGATGAAATCACCTAGATGAGAATCATCCTCCTCACCGATAGGTGTCTCTAATGAAACTGGTTCTTGAGCAATCTTCAAGATATCACGAACTTTGCCTGTTGGCATGTCCATTTCAGCACCGATTTCTTCTGGTAATGGTTCACGACCAAGATCCTGAAGCAATTGACGTTGGATACGAATCAGCTTGTTGATAGTTTCAACCATGTGCACTGGTATACGAATCGTACGTGCTTGATCGGCGATAGCACGCGTAATAGCCTGTCTGATCCACCATGTTGCATAAGTAGAGAACTTGAAACCTAGACGATAATCAAACTTTTCAACAGCCTTCATCAAGCCCATGTTACCTTCTTGAATCAAATCAAGAAATTGCATACCACGACCAACGTATCTCTTAGCGATTGAAACAACCAAACGAAGGTTAGCTTCAGCTAAACGTTGCTTGGCTTCTTCGTCACCTTGTTCGATCTTCAAAGCTAGATCAACTTCTTGTTGAGCATTAAGCAATGGAACACGGCCAATTTCTTTCAAGTACATACGAACAGGATCATTAACTTTGATATCTGTAGGAGCAGAAGTATCATTAGACTTTTTAGAGCTCTTTTCTTCTTCCTGTTTTTCTTTCAAAAGAGAAAGTTTACTTGGATTACCTTTTTCATCAACGACACCAATACCTTGGTCTTCAAGCTCACCAATAAAGTTAGTTAAAGCATCATCCTTGAGTTTGTATGGTTTAATGATTTTTTCTTGAAGATCTTCTTCAGTAATCGAACCTGTCTTTTTAAGATCTTTAACAAGTTTCTTTGTAGCACTCTTTAATTCTTTTGATACTGTTGTTTTTTTAGTTGCCATGTATTTTCCTCCAGTATGCTTTAATTACTTAACAATCTTCTAACATCAATCAATTGTTTTGTCAGCTCTAATTGTAATTTACTATCACCTACCATTGCTGCCTCCTTCAAACGACGATTAATATCAGATACCCGTGTCTCAAGTCCCGAGTTATTAATGTTGTTGATATAATCATCAATTTCTTGATCACTATATTCTGCCGGCATTGGCATCATCTCCAATTCTGCTAAAAGATTCTTTTGATCATTATCTAGAATGTTCATAAAATCGGAAATATTGATCTCTTCTTCGTTACTACTATCTTGTTCTGTATATGACAATAGTGCGTTAAAGAGATTTTGGTAATTAGCATGGACAAATTCAAACCCACTTCCCTTCAAATTGATTCTTACTTCAGGAAAATTGATTGCCCAATAAATTAGGCAGCGTTCGGATTTTTCAATTCGATCAAAATTGGAACGAACAGTTGCAGTAACTCTCTCAAGCGTTGCTTGCTGAACATTTCTATTGTTATTAGCAGGACGCTTAATTGCTATTTTACGACGTAAAGTATCGAGCTCTTTATTGATTGCCTCTTTGGAAACACCCATTTCATCAGCAATCTTACCAACATACATATCTATTTCAACTGGTGATTGTAGCTTAACGATCTCGCTTAATGAACGATTGAGAAACTCGATTTGGTCATGTTCATTATTGAGATTATAGTTTTTGCGAAAATAATTCAAGATAAAAGTCATTGGAGTTTGCACACCATTTTGGACTAAACTCTTGAACTTATCATCACCCTCACTACGAATATACTCATCGGGATCCTTTTGGTTAGGGATACTGATGACTCCGTAATTAAATCGATCATCATTCAACTGCGTAATAGCACGATAAGTCGCCTCCACACCAGGCATATCTCCGTCATAGCAGATATTGATCTGGTTGGTTAGACGACTTAGAGTGTAAAGCTGCTGATCGGTCAAACTCGTACCCATTGATGCGACTCCATTTGTCACTCCTGATTTGTAGGCACTGATCACATCCATGAATCCTTCAAACAAAATAACGTTTTGATTGTCACGAATCGACTTCTTTGCATTACTTAAATTAAATAACGCCTTACTTTTATTGAAGATCGGAGTCTCCGGACTATTCATGTATTTCGCAGTACCTTCAACTTTGTTGAGCATTCTACCTGAAAAAGCAATTATATTACCAGCTTCATCAGTAATAGGAACCATCACTCGATCTCTAAAACGATCAAATAATTCACCATCATTATTCTCAGCGAATAAACCTGATTTTTTTAGTGTAGGTTCATCTATTTTACGATCTCTAAAAAATTGAAGTAACAGATTAGAATCATTCGGTGCATATCCAAGCTTAAAAGTATCAATCAAACTATCATCGATATTGCGTCCATTCAAATACTTCAAAGCTGGCGTACCATTCTCAGTCTTGGACAAAATGTGACTGTATAGTTTAGCAGCTTCTGAATACATCTTGATCAGAATTTGACTATCTGAATTTTGATAGCTCTCATTTTTTGCTTGGTATTGGTCAGGGATAGAAATATTACCCATTTGGGCGACTTCGATCACAGATTCAGGAAAGGTCTTACTTTCCATCTCCATAATAAACTTGAAGACATTTCCACCACGACCACAACTAAAACAATGGAAGATTTGTTTATCTTCCGCTACTGAAAAAGAAGGCGTCCTTTCTTCGTGGAAAGGACACAATCCAAATAGGTTTTTACCAGACTTCTTCAGTTGTACATATTTACTAATTACATCTACAATGTTTGTTTTTGAGGTAACTTCATCAATAAATTCCTGTGGAATTCGAGTTGCCATAGCTGTCACCTCCTCAAAAATATCTATAAAAACAGTGAACTATAATTTACCACATTGTCACTGTAATTACAAGCTTTTATTACTTAACCATAATTTTAGACAAATCTCCTAATTTTGCAATTAAATGATTTGTGATTACGAGTTGAGTTAGGCGATTATTTTTGACTTTTTCATCATCAGCCATGATCATGTTCTCATCAAAGTAGCTATCAATAGCTGGCTTCAATGAAGCAAGTTCTTCATACAAGGCTTCAGTATCAGTAACATTAGCAGCTACGATTTCTTGAACTTGATCATTCAATGTAGATTCTGATGGATTTTCAAATAATGATTCGTCCATCTTGAGATCATCACTATATTTAAAGTTAGCTTTTTTAGATAAATTAACAACACGTCCGAGTGCTTCGATCACAGTCTTAAAGTTGTCATCATCAGCATGATCTTGAAGTACCTTGGCAGTGTCGATCATCATAATTGGATCAATGATCGAGCCAGATGCTACGGCATCAACAATATCATTTCTAACGTCAGTTGTACCTAACAATTGACGGACACGATCAACCATGAAGTTATCAATATCGTTACTGTGTGCGGATAAATCAAGTTTTTCAGGTACTGTTAAGTTATCCTTCAAGTAAGCTTGCAAGTCATTCAAATTCAATGACCATTGATACTTATCAAGAATTCTAACGATTCCGTAAGCTTGTCTACGCAATGCGTATGGATCGTTTGATCCACTTGGAATCAAGTCGACTGCATAAAATGTAACTAATGAATCGAGCTTATCAGCGATTGCCAATGTTGCGCCAACTTTAGTAGCCGGTAAGTCGCCTTCAGCGGAATTTGGCATGTAATGCTCTCTAACCGCAGTAGCTACGGCATCATCTTCACCCATCAGGCTGGCATATTTTTCACCCATGACACCTTGAAGTTCTGAGAACTCATCGACCATATTAGTAACTAGGTCAAATTTATAAATATCGCTTGCACGTAATACATCTTTTGTTTCGTCAGCAGACAAGTTAAACAGTGTTGACAGATGTGCGGCTATTTGGTGAACACGTTGCATTTTTTCATACATGGTTCCGATTTTAACGTGGAAGTTTACTGTTTTAAGTTTGTTTACATAATCAGCGATTGATTTCTTTTGATCTTCTTGGTAGAAGAAGTCGGCATCTTCTAATCTAGCAACAAGAACTTTTTCGTTACCTTGAATAACGTTATCGAGATACTCTGTATTACCATTTCTAACTGAAATGAAATATGGTTCTAACGCACCTTCATGATTTGTCACATAGAAGTATCTTTGATTATCCTTCATTGAAGTGATCAAAACTTCCTCTGGAATTTCTAAATATTTCTTGTCAAATGATCCATAAAATGTTGTTGGATATTCAACTAAATTATTAACTTCTTCAAGCAAATCAGGATCAACATCAACGACCCAATCATTGTCTTCAGCAATCGTCTTGATTTGGCTAGAAATTATTTCCTTACGTTCCTTAGCATCAGCAATTACAAATTGTGATCTTAATTTTTCAACGTAATTAGTAGCCTCGTCAATTTCAATATTTTCACCTAAGAAACGATGTCCACGGGTCATGCGACCTGATTTGACGTCTAAAATTTGTAATGGAATTTCTTCAGCGTTTAACAATGAAACTAACCAGTGAATAGGACGAATGTATTCAAAATCATAAGATGCCCAATGCATTCTAGTTGGGAATGTCAACGATTTTATAACTTCTGTTATATCAGTTAAAACGTCCTCTACTTTTTTGCCATCTTCATGTTTTTGAATATAGGCATATTCAGTACCTTTAAGTTCTTCAAAGAAAATATCATCAGCTGTCATCCCTTGACCGCGAGCAAATCCTTCCGCTGCCTTAGTCCAATTTCCATCAGCATCTTGAGCGATCTTTTTTGATGGACCCTTTGCCTTGACATCAATATCAGTTTGCTTTTCTGAGATATCTTTGATAATAATAGCTAAACGTCTAGGTGTTGAATATTTTTCGATTTTAGAAAAGGAAATACGATTATCCTTTAAAAACTCTGCTGTTTTTTGTGCTAATTGATTGACGCTATCAGTAACAACATGAGCAGGCATTTCTTCCAAGCCAATTTCTAATAGGTAATTTTTAGTCATTTTCGTTCTCCTTTACTGCATCGCTATTTGCCAATAGTGGGAAACCAAGTTTTTGACGTTCCTCAACAAACGCATTGGCAACTTTATGTGCCATTCTTCTGATTCGAGACAAGTAGGCTGCTCTTTCAGTAACAGATACAGCGCCACGAGCGTCTAATAGATTAAAAGTATGGCTACATTTCAAAATATAGTCATAAGCTGGATGAACCAAACCTAAGTCCATCAAACGATTTGCTTCCTTTTCGTAGTCATTGAAGAATTGAAATAACATATCTTGATTACTTTCTTCAAATGAATATTTTGAATGCTCATATTCAGGTTCTTTAAAGATATCACCATATAGTACGCCGTCGCCCCATTCGAGATCATACACAGAATTTACATTCTGGATATATGAAGCTAAACGTTCAACACCGTATGTGATTTCACTAGTAACAGGCTTGCAAGCAAGTCCACCAACTTGTTGGAAGTATGTAAATTGTGTAACTTCCATTCCGTCGAGCCAAACTTCCCAACCAACACCAGCACAACCCATTGATGGATTCTCCCAGTTATCTTCAACAAATCGAATATCATGTTCTAGTGGTTCAATACCTAATGCTCGTAATGAATCTAAATAATATTCTTGAATGTTTTCTGGGGCTGGTTTCATAACTAGTTGGAATTGGTGATGTTGATAAAGACGATTAGGATTCTCACCATAACGGCCATCTGCTGGACGTCTTGAAGGTTCAACATATGCAGCATTCCAAGGCTCTGGTCCAATTGCACGTAAAAATGTATATGGGCTCATAGTTCCGGCACCTTTTTCGGTGTCATATGCTTGCATCAGCATACATCCCTTTTCACCCCAAAATTCTTGAAGTGTTAGAATCATATTTTGTACAGTTAATTTATTTGCCATATTGTCTCCCTTCGGGTAAACGCAAAAAATCCCTTGCAAGGTATACTTATCTACCTAGCAAGGGACGAATGAATTCGCGGTTCCACCCTAATTCAGGACTAAAGTCCTGCTCTTTTATTCAAAAATTAAATTGTTGCTCGCCATTAAATCAATTGTGGCTTTCACTAATTCCACATCGCTGTCTTCATTAAATCAATTATAGCAATTTTAAAACTATTGTCAATTGCCTTAACAACGCTAAATATGCCAGCTTTTCATCTCATCAATAAATTTTTTACTCTTGGGATAATATCCCACTGTTCCTAAGTAAATCGAATCAATTGCATGTTGAATCAAGTCTTTATTATTTTCTTTGATCTCGATTTTTCCAATCTGATCGAGATTGATTTTTGAAAACAATCTCAAAAAATAGACTGTTCGTTCAGAGATATGCAGTCGATGAATATCAGAATCAAAGTGTTTGGAACAAATGATTCCTCCAAGAACTACTGAAAAATCAAAGCGCCCTTCAGTTTCACCACCAACGACACATGAATCCATATTTGGGGCGACACCGAATGCTTGTAATAAGTGCATCTGCATTATATCTACGACGATCTGAGCATCAAATCCGTTCTCAATGTACAACAAGGACTTGAATAGACTTCTATACCAGTCATCTGGTACTGGATCATCAATGAATGCACTGTGATACAAATCAAACAAAAATGTCGCATAGGCGTTGAGCTCAATATCCTGAATGATTTCATCAAACTGCTTGATATTGCTGGCTGAATTTAAATATGATAAACCTTCTTTTTTTATCACACCTTCATAGTCTCCATACGAAAATGTAATAACTGAACCAGAAATCTTGGACTTTGAGCTTTGCGTCCTGCGTACCAAAAAAGTTTTGAATCCATATTCTTTAGTCAGAATCGTTACCAATGAGTCGTGTTCTTTGTAACGTTGTCTTCTAACGACGATCCCGAAGAAATTAGTAGTTTCGTTTTGCGACAATTACTTAATATCCTTTACCGAATATCCAGCTTGGCTCAAGAACAATGGATCATCACGCCAATTTTTCTTAACTCTGACCCAAAGCTTCAAATTGATTTTTTCACCAAGCAAATGTTCGATCTTGATACGGGCACCAATACCAATATTTTTGAGCATGCTTCCACCCTTACCAATAATGATTGGCTTTTGGCTGTCACGCTCAACGTAAATACTTGCTTCAACTTGAAGTTTACCAGCATCGTTTCGTTGATTCATTGATTCAACGATTACGGCAACTGAATGAGGGATCTCATCACGAGTATCTTCGAGAATTTTTTCACGGATCAATTCTCCAACAATAAAATACTCAGGATGATCGGTTATTTGATCGTCATCATAATATTGTGGACCATTTGGCAGTGCTTTGGTCAATGCATCGATCATTTCATCAATGTTGTTACCATTAGTTGCACTAATTGGAACAACTTCCGCAAAATCCATAAGTTCAGAATACTCACTGATTTGTGGTGCCATTTCATCAGGGTTGATCAAATCAATCTTATTTAGAATCAAAAATACTGGAGCTTTGACATTTTTTAATTCTTCAATAATAAATTTGTCTCCGGGGCCAGCACTTTGACCAGCTTCAGTCATGAACAAAACTGCATCGACCTCTTTGAGTGCAGAAATAGCGGCTTTATCCATGTATTGATCTAAGCCATTATGTGGTTTATGAATACCGGGTGTATCTAAGAAAATTATTTGACGTTCATCATCAGTATAAATTCCTTGAATCTTATTACGAGTAGTCTGTGCCTTTGGTGAAGTTATTGCTATTTGTTCTTTGATGATACGATTCATAAATGTTGACTTGCCGACGTTGGGACGTCCTACGATTGCGACAAATCCAGAACGAAAGTTTTTATTATCCATAATTAATCCATGTCCTTATCACTGAATGCCAGTGGCAAAATTTCTGTAAAGGTAAATTCTTTATATTGATTAGTATTATTTGCTAAAAATACTGGTGCATCTGCTTTCATAAATTCACTCATAACTTGACGGCAAGCACCACATGGTTTTGACATCTCTGAAGTACCATTTACTATCAAAATCGCCTTAATGCTCTTTGCTCCCTCTGATACTGCCTTAAAAATAGCAGTTCGTTCGGCACAATTAGTTAAGCCGTAAGACGCATTTTCAATATTGACACCTGAATAAATTTTTCCGTCATCACTGATGACCGCAGCACCAACAGTATAGTGAGAGTATGGCGCATATGCTTGTTCCATGGCCTTGAAAGCTATATCGAATAATTCCTGTTCATTAATTTCCACTGGCTCAGTCTCCTATTTTAATGCTTTATTTTTTTAAACCGTAAGCGCTGAGAATTTTTTCTTGTAGCCCGATCATAACTTCTTCATCCTCAGGTTTGATGTGATCGTACCCATTAAGATGCAAAATTCCATGGACGATAGTATAGCCTAATTCACGATCAAATGAATGCTCATAATCTTTGGCATGTTCATCCACTATTTCAACACTAATAAATAAATCGCCTAAATCAAGTGGTAAATCTGGAATTTGTTGCTCTAGATAGTCGAGTGAATCTTCACCGTCATTGATGGCAAAACTGATCACATCCGTGGCTCTATCAGTATCTCTATATTCTTTATTGATCTGATGAATCTCAGCCTTAGATACAAAGTGGATCGACAATTGTGTATCGTCTTTTAACTTTAATTCATCAAATGTAAATTTTACAATACTATTGACCCAGTCCACACGGGCTTGATCAATTAAATTATCATCATTATAAATTTCTAAATCCATGTTAGTCCCCATTACTTTTCAATTTTATCAGAATCATCATAAGCGTCGATGATTTCAGCGACGACTGGATGTCTTACAACATCGGCTGAAGTGAAATCAACGAATTGAATATGCGGTAGATTCTTTAAGATCTTTTGTGCCTGAACTAGACCACTTCTCGCATTGCGAGGTAGATCAATCTGAGAAATATCACCGTTAACGATCATCTTTGAATCAAAACCTAGACGTGTTAGGAACATCTTCATTTGTTCTCTAGTAGTATTCTGTGCCTCGTCCAGGATAACGAATGATTCATCAAGCGTACGACCTCTCATATAAGCCAGTGGCGCCACTTCGATCACTCCACGTTCAAGTAGTCGTGCCGTGTGATCAGCTCCTAGAATGGCATATAAGGCATCATAAATGGGACGCAAGTATGGATCGACCTTTTCCTTTAAATCACCAGGTAAGAATCCCAAACTTTCGCCAGCTTCAACCGCAGGTCTAGTCAAGACGATTCGTTTAACAGTACCCTTTTTAAGAGCGGCAACTGCCATTACCACAGCCAAATATGTCTTACCAGTACCAGCCGGTCCAATACCAAAGGTAATATCATTGTGGTTAATGGCATTGATGTATTGTCTCTGACCGAAATTTCTAACACGGACGGGTTTACCGCTAAAATCCTTGATCAACTCAGTCCTGTATAGATCCTCAAAATAATCTAAGGTTCCACGTTCGACCATCTTCATACCACTAACGATATCCGCAGAACCTAATCCGATTCCACTTTCGACTAGCTTAACTAACTTCACGACTAACGAGTAGGCTTTGTTAACACTATCTTCATCACCAGTAATATCCAGTTCTTCCCCAAAGGCATGAATCTTAACATTCATCCCTTCTTCAATTAGTTTCAGATTGTTATCATTAACACCAAAAAGACTAACTGCATCTTGTGGATTTTTAATATGAATGCTTTTTTTCGATTGCTCTTTGTTTTCTGCCAATAAACACACATCCTCCTATTATTACTTGAATGATAGCACACGAAAGTAAATTTTTCGTAAAAAAAAGGTTAAAACATAAAATGTTTTAACCTTAGTCATATTAACGACGTTTCTTATTACGCTTACGAGCAGCCTCAGATTTTAACTTTCTCTTAACACTAGGTTTTTCGTAGAACTCGCGTTTTCTATATTCTTGAAGTGTACCACTTTTTGAAACAGAACGTTTAAAACGACGAAGAGCATCATCGAGCGACTCATTTTCATGAACGACAGTTTTTGACATATGATATCCCTCCTTCCGAATTGAACGTAACTGCTCTATTTCTTTCACAGCTCATATGTTATTATAACAAAAAGAGCCCAATGTTCAAACAATTTTCGATATTTTTTTAGGAGGAATTTTTATGACCCAAAAACTTGATGTTTTCGTACTATCAGATTCCGCTGGAGAAACGGCTGTAAGGGTTGCTAATGCAGCGTTTGCACAGTTCCCAAAGATAGAAACTATTTATACAAAATACCCCTTTGTAAAAAATGATAAACATCTAAATGAGATATTGGAACTCGCTAAAAAGAAACAGGCAATCATTTTGCACACTATTGTATCAAAAGAACTCTGTGATATCATTAATGGATTTTGTCAAAAGAACGAAATGACATATTACGATGTTCTTAACCCCATCATCGGAACTTTCTCCCAAATTATTCATCAAGAACCACTCCGTAAAAAAGGTATCATACATAACTTAGATGATGAATACTTCGATATGATCTCTGCTATGGAATTCACCGTCTCAAATGACGATGGACAAAACCCTAAAGGATTGCTTGAGGCTGACTTAGTCCTACTGGGTATCTCAAGAACTTCGAAAACTCCCTTGTCACTCTATCTGGCCAATCGTAATATCAAAGTTGCTAACCTGCCTATCGGGCCGAAAACACAAGTTCCAGACGAATTATGGAAAGTTGATAAATCAAAAATCGTCGGCTTGACTAACGATATGAACGTCTTATTGAAAATTCGTCGTCAAAGAATGATTGCATACGGATTGAATCCTGACACGACTTATTCTGAAGAAGGTGAAATCCAAAAAGAACTTGATTACTCAAATGGTATTTACGAAAAATTAGGTTGTCCTGTAATTAATACCGCAGATCGCTCAATCGAAGAAACTGCTGCATTGATAATGGAAAATTTACAGATGAATGGTTATAAAAAAGGTTAATCCTCACGGATTAACCTTTTATTAATTTATTCTTCATTTCGGGATCAAATTTTTGTTCGCGTAACATATCGATCTCAGCTTTAAAGGGAGCAATACCTTTTTTGTCATTCTCATCACGCTTAACGTAAGGTGTTTCCATGATCTTAGGGATATCCTCAAGCTGTGGATGATGTGCGACATAGTTTAATGTATCAAAGCCGATAGTCCCAAATCCAATGTCATCGTGACGATCTTTATGTGATCCACGTTCATTCTTTGAATCATTTAAATGTATGACTGACAATCTATCTAGACCAACCACGTGGTCAAACTCATTCAGAACACCATCAAAATCATTTTTGACATCATAACCAGCATCATTCATATGGCAAGTATCCATCGTTACCGATAGTTTGTCATTATTTTGACAATGATCAAAAATATAAGCTATCTGTTCAAAATTAATTCCGACTTCTGTTCCCTTGCCTGCCATAGTTTCAATAGCAATAGTCACCTTCTGGTCAGGCGTGATTGCTTCATCTAAAGACTGCGCAATTTGAAGCAATGCCTTTTCGGGTCCTTGCTTCAAATGTGCCCCTGGGTGAAAGCTTAGTGCTTCAATACCTAAAGCATCCGCACGCTGAATCTCATCATGCATGAACTGAATACCAAATGGTAAATTCTCAGGTTTGACCGTATTCCCTAGATTAACGATGTACGGTGCGTGACCAATAATATGATCGATACCATACAATTTAAGTAGACGTTGCCCTTCAGGGATATTCATTTCTGAAACATCTTTTCGACGAGTATTTTGCGGTGCACCCGTAAAGATCATCATTGCGTTGGCACCGTAACTATGCGCCTCTTTAGCTGATCCTGCTAACATATTTGGTGCTTTCATTGCTACATGTGATCCAATTATCATTGACATAACCCTCTCTAATAAATATGTTTTTGATAGAACCGACCTAACGTCTTAACCGTATCTGTAACACTAACGAAAGCATGTGGATCTGAGTTTGACATTGCTGTCTCCAAATCATGCAATTCCGCACGTGAGATGACAGTAAAGAGAATCGTCTTCTCCTCATGCTTATAGGCACCCTCTGCGTCATGAACGATCGTAATACCACGACGCATTTCACTTTGAATTTCTTTGATGACATATCTTGGTCTGGAAGTAACAATCATAACCTGAAGTTTTTGGTCCTTATTATAGATAATATCAATAACCTGACCGTTGATAAAAATACTGATGGCACTATACAAAGCATGTACCCAACCGAATAAAAATCCCGCACAGGCGATGATGAACAAATTGAACATGATATTTATAGTACCAACACTTTTACCGGTTTTTTTACGCAAAATAATACCGACAATATCGATCCCACCAGTGGAGATTCCATTCCTCAATGCCATACCTGTACCAAATCCGTTAGCAACCGCACCGAAAATAGCGCAGACCAATGGATCAGCCGTAATCTTGGCGGATGGGAAGAAATGCATCATAAGTGAGGCGAAAGCAACCGCAATGATCGTGAACAATGTAAAATTGTGATCGATCTTCTTCCAAGCCAGAACAAATAGCGGCGCATTGAAAGCAAAGTACATCACAGCCGTAGAGATATGATATGGAAACCATCGTTCTGTGATTGTAGAAATCAACTGTGCGGCACCAGTAACGCCTGAACCATAAATACCTCCAGGTGTCCAAAACATATTAACAGCTATCGACACAGCAATTGAATATAAAAATGCAACTGATATTTTGGATAAGTTCTGATGTCTCTCAATCAGCTTATCTATTTCATCCATTTAAAATTACTCCTAATAACGAATTTACCCTAATTATATTAGCACAAATCGATACTATTTAAGCCTATTTCCAATGTTTTTCGATGAAATCTGCTCTTATCACATCAAAGAAAAACTACTAATATCTGGGATCCGAATATCAGCAGTTATTTCTACGAATTGTATATATCCAAAAACAATATTAGAGCTTAATTATTTTGTTATCTGATCCTCTATATAGTTTTTCTAATAACTAGTCTTTATGTGCACTATCGACAATTCATAGTTAGCTTTTCGGGGTTTTGTTTTACCAACTAATCTGGATTTGTGCCTGTATCATAATTTTATTTTTCTTAAATTTGTTTGATAACTCTGGAATGTTTCTTTCATATAATGAACTTATAAAAACAATAAGTATGTACACCATCCAATATAACATATATAGCTGTATCACTAAAATTAGCAGTATCAGTCAGATAAAAAAAACCTTCAAATATTTGAAGGTTTTTTGATTATTTCCAATGTTTTTCGATGAAGTCTGCTCTTCCACCGCTTTCCTCTAGTTCAAAACGCTCTGGATTCTTTTTATAAAATTGTTGATGGTAATCTTCAGCTGGATAAAATGGTTGGATTGGTAATATTTCTGTGATGATTGGGTCATCAAATTGTTCAGCATCGGCTAAATTTTTCTTAGATTCTTCAGCAATATTTTTTTCGGCGTCGTCAGAATAATAAATAACTGGACGATAATTATCACCGCGATCTTGAAATTGACCACCAGCGTCGGTTGGATCTGTTACTTGCCAGTATGTTTCAACAAGTTGTTTATATGAAACAACTTCAGGATCATAAGTGATTTCTACTGCCTCAGTATGACCAGTTGTTCCTGTGCAAACTTGCTCATAAGTCGGGGCAACCACATGTCCACCAGTGAATCCTGAGACCACAGACTTAATCCCAGGTTGTTCATCAAAAGGCTTAACCATGCACCAAAAACAACCTCCAGCAAATACCGCTTTTTTTTCACTCATTATTTGTCCCCCTCATCAACGTATTTTTTATAATCAGAATATCCATCTTCGTCCATTTTTTCATATGGAATGAATTTCAATGCGGCTGAATTAATGCAGTATCTCAATCCACCTAATTCTTCTGGTCCATCAGTGAAAACATGTCCTAGATGCGAACCTGCATCCTCACTAGTAACCTCGGTCCGTTCATGACCAGTTCTCATATCAGTACTTTCCTTCAATTGAGCAATCGGTTGACTAAATGATGGCCAACCACACCCAGCGTCAAATTTATGTGCTGACGAAAATAATGGTTCTCCGCTAGCGATATCCACATAGATTCCCTTTTTATAGAAATCATCATACTCACCACTGAATGGCATTTCCGTTCCACGATTTTGAGTAACTTCTAATTGCTCATCGGTCAGACCCTCGATATTCTTCTTGTATTCCTTCTCCACATGAATCACTCCTTCTCGTAGCGTATGTTCTTTAGTATACGCAAGTTAAGTCACTTTTCTAGCAAAATGCTCACTATTATTAAAAAAATATTAATAAAAAAAGGCTGTTCAACGGAGAGTCGTTGTACAGTCTTTAATAATTGATTAATTTATTTATTACATCTAATTGAGACTTAGCTATTTTGATTCTTTAGTTGATTCTGAGACTTCAATACCAAGATCGACTAACTGATTCTCGGCAACCGCACGTGGAGCATGTGTCATTGGTTCAGTAGCGTTTGAATTCTTAGGGAAGGCAATGACGTCTCTGATATTATCTTTGCCAGCTAATATCATGGCAAATCTATCTAGACCAATAGCCAAACCACCATGTGGTGGGCAACCATACTGCAAGGCGTCAAGGAGGAAGCCGAATTGCTCGTAGGCTTTTTCTTTAGTAAAGTCCAATGCCTTTAGCATTTTTTCTTGAATCTTGTAATCATGGATACGGATCGATCCTCCACCTAATTCATAGCCGTTAAGAACAATATCATAGCTTTGAGCATAGGCTTTGTGTGGATCTTCATCTAAGTAATGAACATCTTCTTCATTTGGCATTGTAAATGGATGATGAGCTGCCGTCCAACGTTGAATTCCTTCATCATATTCAAATAATGGCCAATTAACGACCCAAGTAAATGCGAATTCATTAGGATCATATAAATGTAAGTTTTTAGCAATATCGACACGCAAGTAGCCGAGTGCATCAGCGACAACTTTCTTTTTATCCGCAACAAACAATACTAAGTCGTTGTTTGCTAAATCAAGTCGTTTTACTAATTCATCTTCTTGTGCCGTAATGAATTTAGCAATTGGACCTGTAACTTTGTCGTCATTGAATTTTATCCATGCTAAGCCTTTGGCACCAAAACGTTTGATGTATTCTTGATATTCTTCAATATTTTTTCTTGAATATTTATCAGCATTGTTCTTCACAACAATAGCCTTGACATGACCACCGTTTTCGATAGTTCCTTTGAATACCTTGAATTCACTGTCTTTGAAGACATCATTCAAATCTTGTAATTCCATACCGAAACGAATGTCAGGCTTATCAGAACCAAAACGAGCCATGGCATCATCCCATTCGATTCTTGGGAATGGAAGCTTAACATCTATCCCCTTCTCATCTTTCATAACTCTGGCAATAAGTCCTTCTGTAACTGATTGGATCTCTTCAGCTGACATAAAACTCATTTCCAAGTCAATCTGTGTAAATTCAGGTTGACGATCTCCACGCAGATCTTCATCACGGAAACAGTGTGCTAGTTGATAGTAACGATCAAAACCACCGACCATCAATAATTGTTTAAATAATTGTGGTGACTGTGGCAATGCGAAGAAATGTCCTGGATATACACGTGATGGCACTAGATAATCACGGGCACCTTCAGGAGTTGATGGTGTTAAATTAGGTGTTTCAATATCTATGAAACCATTGTCATATAAATATTCATGAACTGAATGTTTGATTTGTGCACGTGTACGAATTGCACTTTGCATTTCTGGTCTACGCAAATCAAGATAGCGATATTTTAATTTAGTTTCTTCAGAAGCATCAACGTTATCAACGATTTCAAATGGAGGTGTAATTGACTTATTCAATAGTTCAACCGTTTCAACAACAACTTCAACTTTACCAGTTGGGATGTTTTCGTTGATTGCACTATCATCACGTAGTCTAACCGTACCAATGATATTGATAACATATTCTGAACGCAATGTTTCAGCGACTTCAAGTGCTTCTTTGTGGTCAGTATTAAAGACTAACTGTACGAATCCCTTATAGTCTCTAAGGTCAACGAAAATCAAACCACCTAAATCACGGCGCTTTTGAACCCAGCCGTCCAAAGAAACTTTTTTGCCAACATAATCTTCAGTTATATTGCCACAATAATCTGTTCTTTCTTGCATTTTGCTTAACCCTCTATCTTTTTCAATTCTTCAGCTAAGTTCTCTAGTGAAACACTCACTTGATCGCCAGTTGCCATATTTTTAACGTTGGCAGTATCATTTTCTAGTTCTTCATCACCGATCGTTACAGTGTATTTGGCATTTAAATGATCGGCTGTTTTGAATTGTGCCTTTGTTTTTCTTTGAAGATAATCCTTGTCAGCTGAGAAACCTGCACGACGTAGATTTAATAAAATTTTTACAGAAGCACGTTCAGCTTTTTCGCCAATAGTAACTAGATAAATATCCAAGTTATTCTCAACATGAATATCCTCATCCTTTACTAATAGCATCAAACGCTCCATGCCTAAACCAAAACCGATTCCCGGTTCAGATTTACCACCTAGCTCTTCAACTAGCCCATTATAGCGACCACCAGCCAAAACCGTAATTTCTTTATTATTAAAAGCAGGATCAGTTACCA
The DNA here is from genome assembly GCF_057541095.1 of Companilactobacillus sp. y65-5. Lineage (NCBI taxonomy): Bacteria > Bacillati > Bacillota > Bacilli > Lactobacillales > Lactobacillaceae > Companilactobacillus > Companilactobacillus sp. y65-5. Next base: position 177,622 of record NZ_BAAJOA010000001.1, on the reverse strand, counting down.
TGAACTCAAAAATCGTGTGGTTGTAGTAGTCCAGACCACGAACCATTGTAGGATCCACCACGTAATTTATATCAAGGTCACCTAACAGTGTCTTGAGATATTCAAATCTCTCTTTAGATGCATCATTCAAGTAATCCAAAATCGAAGGTGCGTTTTCGACTAATTTTTTGTCGTTTTCATCTTTACTATCGAGGATACGCAAAGGATTTTTTTCAAGACGCACTTTGGAATCATCACTCAATTGATCTTTGAATGGTGTGAAATAGTCAACCAAGGCCTTGTGGAAATTTTCACGTGACTCTGGGTCACCCAAAGTATTGATAGCAACTTTTAGATTGTGGACTCCTAATTCATTTAAGAAGTTCAATCCAACTAAAATAACTTCAACGTCCAATTCTGGTGAATCTGAACCAAAGGCTTCTACACCAATTTGATGAAATTGACGTTGACGACCTGATTGTGGACGCTCATATCTAAACATAGGTCCCTTATACCAAACCTTGTAAGGACGTTGGTGTTCTGGTCCATATAATTTATTTTCGATGTATGCACGAACGACCCCAGCTGTACCTTCTGGACGCAAGGCAATATGTCTATCACCCTTGTCTTTAAAATCATACATTTCTTTTGAAACGATATCTGAGGTATCACCTGAAGAACGTTCAAAGACTTCGTATGATTCAAAAATTGGTGTTCTGATTTCTGAGAAACGATAGCGACTAAAAACGTTTTGGGCAACAGATTCTACATATTGCCATTTCTCTGACTCCCCAGGTAAAATATCCGCTGTACCTTTTGGCTTTTGATAACGCATAAAATCCTCCTCTTTGGTGAGTACATCTTACAAAAAAATGCACCCCTGCCTAAATAAGACAAAGGGTGCATTAGCACGGTACCACCTAGTAATTTGCTACAGTTAACGCCTGCCAGACGATTGATGAAACGTCACTCAAATTAATTACTTACCTGATCTCAGCATCCAGGTTCTCTGTAGAGCAATTTAACTTTGAATCGAATATAGTTATAAACTAATCAAAATTACGGCAATTGTCAAGTGTGATTACTGTTTTGAAAGCGTTTTTAACGAATAATAAGTTACGTAACAAACAGCAAGAATAATAGGAAAAACTTCAATTGGTAGCAGTAATAATAACAGTCCTGCTACTAATCCCGGTTTTTGTATGATAGCTGTCAAACTAGCGGCCACAGTCGTAGAAATCAAAATTGCTGGCGTAAATGGTAAGACGGCTGAGAGAGCGAATCCCAACGCTGCACTAGAAAAAATCGCTGGAAAGATAACTCCGCCTCGCCATCCTAATGAGAATCCAAGATGCGTGATGAGCATTTTCCCGATCGCAATAAATAATAAATACCAAGGAGCCTGATTAATCGCCTGTTGAGAAAATGGCATCAGCTGTGCTTCACCCGAAAATAAAAAGTAAGGTGAGATGATTCCAGCTGTTCCAAGAAGCAATCCACCGATAACCGCTAATAACACTGGTCGGTGAATATTTTTAGTTAAGTTTTTGCTCCAAACGCCAACTATATTAAATAATTTACCAAAGAGGATACCAATGATCATTACCACTGGTATCAATGCAAAGCCTTGCCAGCTCCATTCGATATTACAACGAAAATGGATGCCAAAGCCACTGTCGTATGGGAAGAATGATTTGACAAAAATAAAACCGATCATACCAAAGATCACTGTAATGGAATAAATAATGATCTTACGTGAATTAGATCTAAAATCACGCGTTGGTTCGTCAAATGCACTACCTATTCCCGCAAACGGCGCATGGAAGACGGTTGATAAGATAGCACCGATACCCATGTTTACCAGATTTTCACGTCGCTCAAGGGTCAATCTCATCCGATCTCCAACCCAGTTTATCATCCCACCAAGAATACCGGAGAGTGAAGCTTCTGGACCAACACTTGCACCCAATGCTAGTACTGGTAATGCGGTGAATAGATTTTTTCTAACTTCATGCGTATATTTTATTTTTTCAGTCGTTTTGAATTCTCCAATAACTTGTTCCATTGTGCGAGGATAACCGTAATCCCTTCGCTGGAGAAAACCAATTAAAATCCCACCCAATCCACAGATGATCAAAGGATAAAAAATTGTCTTTAGATTGAGTGCCGCGGGAATGACCTTCCATATCAAATTGATCAAATAATGAACAATAATCAAATATGAGCCAGTGACGACCCCGACAATAAAACCTAGCAGTATACTATAGAATAAGAATATTAAATTAAATTTTTTCAAAATAAACTCCAATTATGCATTAATCTCGACAGGAATTGTCATATGATTAAATATTATTACTTAAAAATGTCAATTTTTTGTGAATTTTTTAGTTTCTATCTTTTAAGTTATACCATTTTTCAGTAAGATATAATTATATGATAATCATTATAGCGACAACAAAGGAATCCTTTAAATGAAAAAGATAATAACTTTTTTAATTAAAAATAAGCTATTTGTTGCCATTGTTTTTTTAATTGCCTTATCAAGTTGGTCGACCGTAGCTTTGGCAAACGCAAATGCAGTTGTTGTCAAATCTGATTCAGTCAACGTACGTGTTGGTCCGGGTCTTTCTTACTCCAACATGGGTCAAGTAAAAAAGGGCGATAAATTAGCTATATTAGCCGAAAAAAATAAATGGTACCAAGTACGACTATCTGGTGACAAGATTGGCTGGGTCGCCAGCTGGTTGATCGATAATACCGAAGTCAGTTCTGCAACTAACAAAGTCGGCATCGTCAAAGTACCTAATACTACGGTTTTCCAAAAAGATGATACCAATAGCGATGTTCTCGGTACTATCGAGCAATCCCAAAAAGTGACTATTATGTACCAGGAACAAGAGTGGTCACAAATACTGTACAAGGGAACTGCTGGTTGGGTCAAGAGTCAATTTATCCAAGGTACTAATGAAACTTCCGGCAACAATAATAGTTCGAATAGCAGCGACATTAAAACCGTTACCGTAACTCAATCAAACACCAAGCTACGTATCGACCCTAATAGCGATGGTCGGATTGTTAAGACTGTTAATGTCGGTAAAAAATTTGATTACTTAGGTAAGAGTGGCAACTGGTACAAGGTTAGAGATAGCGACGGATCTGTTGGTTATGTTGCCAGTTGGGTCGTTACCATCTCAGGTACCAAGAGCGCTGTGAAGTCAGCAGCTACTAATATCTCAGAAGCTACTATTGTGATTGATCCCGGTCACGGTGGAGATGATGTTGGCGCTGAATCTAAGAAGAAGACTTACGAAAAGAACTTCACCATGGCATATGCCAAGGCAATCAAAGCTGATCTCGAAAAAACCGGCGCCAGAGTTGTTCTCACTCGCTCTGGCGATGATTCCAAAACACTTGGCGAACGTGCACGTCTGTCAAGTAAGATCGAGGCCGATGCCTATATAAGTATTCACTTCGACTCCACAGGTGAAACCAATACTGGTACTGGGGTCACCACCTATTATTACGGTAAGAATAAAGATGGCGATCTGGCAACAGACATCAACAACCAACTTGAGAAACTTGCTATAAACAATCGTGGTACACAACAAAAAGACTTATACGTCTTGCACTACAACAGTCAACCTTCAATCTTACTAGAATTGGGGTACATCAATTCCTCTTCAGATTATGGTTACATCAAATCTAGTTCATACAAAGAACAAGTGGCACAAGCTGTAACTGATGGTTTAAAAGAATATTTCAAATAAAAAAAGACTTAGATGAACAATAACGGAAACGATCCGTTTTCATCTAGGTCTTTTTTTTCACCCTAAAGAACGTTATTAATTTCTTGAAGGCTTTTAATTTGATGATCAACGTCATAATCGATCTTTTGATCACTCAACAAAATCGTCTTGGCATTAACTGCCTTACCAAAATCCATATCTATCTTACGATCACCGATCACCCAAAGATTCTCACTCTCGAGAGAATACTTTTTTATCAAGTAATCTAACATTTCAGAATCGGGCTTGCGGATGTGATCGTCCTCAGCACTGACCATTTCTGTAAAATAATCAGCTATCCCTAATCGTTTCGCTACCTCAAAAATCGAAGTATCTCGATGCGTGACGATAAATTGTTGATAGCCTTGCACCTTACAGTATTCCAAGGCAATTTTAGCATGTGGCATCAATTTGATTTGATCGTGATACATTTTTTCATGTAGTTTATATGATTTGTAAAACGTTTTGACTTTATTTTTGTCATCATCTAACAAGTCACTTGCCAAGTTACGTACTGAGGTTTTTAAGGCTTCTTTATAAATCGAATCTTTGGATAAACTAATATCAAAATTTTCTTTTAGAGATTTTTGTGTGGCCATAACTATCCCTGGATAGCTATTGGCTAATGTTCCGTCAAAATCCCAAACAATGCTCTTCATATTCTTATCGCTCCATTATTATCGTCACAGGTCCATCATTGGTCAATGAGACTTGCATATCAGCTCCGAATTCACCTGTGGCAACATTTATATCGTAATCTCTTAATGCATCATTGAACTGGTCATACTTCGCGCTAGAAGTTTTAAAATCACCAGCACCAGTGAAGCTAGGCCGATTCCCTTTTCTCGTATCTGCATACAGCGTAAATTGAGAAATCGACAATATCTCACCGTCAATATCTTTGATGGCCAAATTCATTTTATCATCTGCGTCAGAAAACACCCGCATATTGGCTATCTTATGTGCCATGTATTCAATTGTTTCATCGTTGTCCTCATCAGCGAATGCTACCAACAAACAAAATCCTTGATCAATTTGACCAAGGATTTTATTGTCAACACTAACCTTTGCATTCGAGACGCGTTGTATAACTACCTTCATCCTATTCAACCGTCCTTTTAATCTCATATACATCTGGTACATTTTTCAATTTAGAAATAATTTTGTCCAAATGTTCCTTATTATTAACACCTACGCTGACATGAATAACTGCCATCTTTTCTTTGTCGAGACGTCCATTGACATTGATCAAAGAATTAGTATTTGAATTGATAACTTGAAGCAATTCGTTCAACAAGCCATTTCTATTGAATGCATAAATATCAAGTTCGGCCGTATAACGTTTTTCATGAGTAACATTATCCCAATCAACCTCGATAAAACGCTTCTTAGCTTCTTCACTTTGAACATTAGGACAATCAGCTCTATGAACAGTTAACCCACGTCCCTTAGTGATATATCCGACAATCTCATCCCCCGGAATTGGATTACAACATTTTGCAAGCCTTATCAAAAGGTTATCGATACCTTGTACCGAAATACTTGTATTAGCGTTTGCCTGTTCTTTCTTTAGCTTAGAATTTTCAGGACTGGGTTTAGGAGCATTCTCGTGTTTCTCAGTAATCACGCTCTCTTCTAGTTCTTTTTTCTCGGCTTTTTTCTTATTCTCCGGATCTTCACTGATCAACTTATGAATCACGTTGATAGGCGAAAGCTCACCATAGCCGACCGAATTATACAATTCTTCAGGGTCAGTATAATTAAAAATATTAGTGGCTAATTCAATATGCTTCTTATCAAGATATTTTTTGGTCGATAATGAACGGTTCTTCAACTCGGTCTCCAACAATTCATGACCGATTTGAATGTTCTCTTGACGATCCTTAATCCTGAAATAACGTTTGATTTTGTTACGAGCACGAGATGTATAAACCATTTGAATCCAGTCTCGACTCGGCGTGGAATTTTCATTCGTCAACATCTCAACAATATCACCATTTTTCAATTGGTAATTCAATGGAACCATTCTGCCATTAACTTTTGCACCAACAGTATGACCACCGACTTCTGTATGAACTTGATAAGCGAAATCCAACGGAATCGATCCCTTAGGCAATTCACGAACTTCACCTTGAGGAGTGAAGATATAAACTCTGTCATTAAAAATCTCACCTTTGACAGATCTCATAAAATCAGCGGCGTTATCTGAATTCTCCTGTAATTCCAGAATCTCACGGAAAACATCGATCTTTTGTTCATTCTCATCTAGATGAACTCCTTCGAAGTTTCCTTCCTTATAGGCCCAGTGTGCGGCAACACCATATTCTGCAATCTCATGCATCTTGAAAGTACGAATCTGCACTTCTAGTGGTTGTCCGCCGGGACCAATGATAGTAGTATGCAGTGATTGATAGCCATTCGCCTTGGGAACAGCGATATAGTCCTTGAAACGTCCCGGAATTGGTTTCCATTTAGAGTGAATCGAGCCTAAAACTGCATAACAATCTTTGACGGAATCGACGACGATCCGAATAGCTAGTAAATCATATAATTCTGAAAATTGCTTATGTTTGTCACGCATTTTTTTATAGATCGAGTAAATATGCTTAGGGCGTCCATAAATATCATACTTAATGCCTAAGGCATCAACACTGGTTTTGATGTAGTCAATTGCTTCAGCAATATAGGCTTCACGTTGACCACGTTTGCTATTCATCAGATGGACGATCCGGTAATACTGTTGGGGATTGATGTAATGAAGCGAAAGATCTTCTAATTCCCATTTGATCTTACTGATACCTAATCTATCAGCCAATGGTGCGTAGATCTCTAAAGTCTCGTTAGCAATGCGTCTTTGTTTATCAGGGCGAAGGGCCTTCAATGTGCGCATATTATGCAACCTATCAGCCAGCTTGACCATAATGACACGCAAGTCTTTTGCGGTCGCTAAGAGCATCTTACGATGATTTTCAGCTAACAATTCTTGGTGTGAGTGATACTTGTACTTACTGATCTTTGTAACACCATCGACAATAGTAGAAACTTGGCTGCCGAATAACTCTTCGACATCGCCGAGAGTAACATTAGTGTCCTCGACAACATCGTGCAAATATCCTGCAGCTACTGTATAAGGGTCCATACGTAGTGATGCCAGTATTTGCGCCACTTGAGTAGGATGAATAATATATGGCTCACCAGTAGCCCTCTTTTGCTCCTTATGAACGTATGCAGCAAAGTTATATGCTTTATTTACGAATTCGACGTGATCATCATTCATATATTCACGACAAATATCGAGAACTTGATCAGGAGTATAGTCTTCATTTTTTTTCATTTTCGTTCACCCCTTCGATTACAATAAAAAGCACCCCGCGTGGTTCGAGTGCTTTTCTTTACGTATCATTATGCTTTCTTTAGTTATAAAAAACAATCAATTTTGATTATCAAAAAGAAAATAAATCAAAATACTCAAAACTAAGTAGATTCCGGACAAAAAGTAGCCATATCGTCCATATTTTATGAATACACTGATTACAAATATCACTGGGAATATTGCCATATTAAAAAACGACAAGTGATACTTTCTCGTGAACCAACCAATAAATCCTGCAAAGAATATATTGATTACAAAAAATAACCAGACAATTCGATTAGTTCTACCTAGATGGAACAAATTAAATAATATTGGCATAATAAAAACCAAAATAATAGATATTAGTGCGATATAAGTTGATTTAGACTTCTCAACTTTTTTCCAAAGATTCTTCAATTTTTATTCCTCATTTTGAATTAAGTTCATAGCTATATGATAGCACTGATAAGAAGTACATTGGGGCTGTTTCGGCTCGCATTATTCGAGGACCTAATCCGATCGAGACGAATCCGTCATTTTGTAAGTTTGCCACTTCTTCAGCTGAAAATCCACCTTCTGGCCCAAATGTACAGATTATTGAACTGGGAGCAGATTTGAGTTCTTGCGCCAAAATACTAGTCTCGCCTTCCTTAGCAGATTCTTCATAAGCTATCAGTTTCAAGTCAGCACTGGAACTATTTAAACTGCTGATATCATTCATAAAAACAACTTCTGGAATCATTCTACGCTTAGATTGTTGTGCAGCGTTTTTAGCAATTTCTTGTAGACGAGTAATTTTTTTCTCTACAACGTTTGATTTCCAACGCATGATGGAATACTGCGAATTGAAGAAAACGATTCTAGTTGCACCTAGTTCTGTCGATTTTTGAGTGATCCATTCAACTTTGTCTTTTTTTGACAAGGAACAAGCAATCGTCACGTCGACTGGTAATTCAGTCGTCGGCTTATCACTTTTGTTGACAATAAATTGAATGAACTTATCGTCTGTATCGACTTGATTCACAGTTGCTTGAAATAAATCACTCTTATCATCTACTAAATAAATAACGTCTCCAACCTTATGCCGCAAGACTGTAGCTAAATGCTTGTATAGTTCTTTATCAGAAATTTTTATCGTATCTGTATTAATTGTTTGATTAACGAAGTATTGCTCCATTTTGCTCCTCGATATTCTTTGTTCTCTTGCAAATCAAAGTTGACCAACCTTTAAGATGCAAACTTTCGATTACTGAAAATCCTTGTTCATCCATTAAGCCAGTGATCAGCTGTTCTTTCTCATTAATAATACCAGATAAAATAACAAACCCTCTATCATTAAGATGCGATTCAATATCTGGAATGAACTGCTCTAAAACGTCAACTAAGATATTCGCCACGATCACATCGACTTTGCCATCAACACCATCTAACAATGAATTCTCAAACACTTCGATATCTTCGCATCCGGTATTCATTTGAATATTCTCTTTAGCAGCCTGAACTGCCGCTGGTGCCAGATCGAAGGCCTTAATATTTTGTACACCTAGTTGTCGCGCCTGAATCGACAAGATACCTGAGCCAGTACCGACATCAAATAACGATTCGGCATCACCCAAGATCATCTCTAATGCTTGCATACACGAAAAAGTCGTAGGATGCGTACCTGTCCCAAAGGACTTACCAGGATCCATAACGATGATATGTTCATCTGCTGACTTAGGTTGATAGTCCACCCAATTAGGAACTACAGTCAAGTAATGACTGATATGAACAGGATGATAATACTGCTTCCATTCATTTTCCCATGAGCTTTCATCCACCGAACTCTCTTCAATCTCCACACCATCAATATCAAAACCATATTCTGGTAATTTATTGATCTCAGTTTGTAGTTCGTTGATAAGTTCTGGATGATAGGTTTTTTCGTCAAAATAAGAATTGATCTTCGTTTTTACTTGATCGTTATCATCATCAACGATTTCTGTACCTTGAGCACCAATTTTCATAAATGTATCTGAAATTATTTCTTCATTTATAGTATCGGGAATCAAGACACTAATTTTTTTCCAAATCATAATTTGCCTCCGTCTCAATATCTCTAAGATTACTAGAAATTGGCAATAAAAAAAAGACGTTCTTGCGTCTTTATTTGATATAAGATTGAATTTCATTTATGAAATCTATTTCACGTTTACGAATAACCGTTCTAGCTTTTGAAACTTGTAGCTTATCAACCACGTTATTTTCATAGTCCAAGTAGTTAAGCGCATCGATCAATGCAATGAAATAATTATTCAAGCTCTCATAAACCTTTGAATTTTCCAAGTTATATTTTGAAATATATGAATTACCTAGCTGGATAAATCGCTTGATGTTATAAACATAATTTTCAGCAAGACGGGAATAAGTTTCATAAGTCAGAGCTTCCCCTCTTTCAATCAGATTCATAGTCTTGAAGTATTCAACGAAGACATCTCGATACGTTAAAAATCTCTCCACGAAGACGTTTGTCTCCAACATATGTGTTCTCTCTGCACTAATGAATGTCATTATTCCTTCACCTCAATATTTATTTTTTTATAATATAACATAAATTATTAATTATGCAAAGTATAATATAAAACTTATTATGAAGTTCAAAAAAATAGAATGTCACGGTAAATGACACTCTACTTATCTTTAGATTCATCTTTTTTTGTACCAGTTGCCGGTTGTCTCAAAGATTCATTATTTTTGAACAATTTCTGTGCCTCTGATAGTTTTTCTGGACTTTTTTTGATTTCTTGAGAGATCTTACTAAAATCATTATCCGCAGGGTCATTAGTGTACTTACGTTTAAAAAAACGCATGATCATCGCTCCTTCTGTAACATTGCTAACTATTATATAACAAGTATTTATATTTTAACTTAAATATATTTAAATTACTAAAATAATTGAGAGGATGCCTTACTTTAAAAATATCCGTACTTTGTTATGATAGAAAGTATAAGAATTGCAGTTAGGGTGATAAGTATGGGAAAAAAGAAAAAAATACAAAAGACGTTAGTCGAAAAAATATTAGATAAAGAAAAAGTTTCATATGAACCAATGACTTTTCCAACTCAAATGGAAGGTGACACTCAGGAACTAGTCAATGATGGTAGCGAAAAGAATGGTTATAAGATTTACAAGACATTAGTTTTGATTGGAAACAAAACTGGTCCAATAGTTGGTATGGTGGCACTCGATAAACACATCAGTTACAAAATGCTTGCCAAATTATCTGGCAACAAAAAAGTTGGCATGGTCCCACTAAAAGATCTAGTAAAAACTAGTGGTTTTGAACACGGAGCTAACAGTCCTGTTGGAATCCACTCACTACACAACTACCCTATATACTTCGATACCGAAGCGGACAAAGCCGATAAGATCATTGTTTCCGCTGGAAAAGTTGGACAATCACTTCTCGTCGAACCACATGACTTGGCGAAGGCAGTTGATGCAACATTTGGTGAATTCGCCGTGGACGAACCCGAAAATTAATTTATTATTAAGACTTTATGAGAAAATTATCACAATTGTAATTGACAAAGCTTCAAGAATCAGTATATACTTAATCGTGTTAATATTTGGACTACTAGTATATCAATTGGTCGCAGAGAATTCATTTTAAGCTGAAATATGAATACCATATAATTGTATACGAACCTACCAAATAGCACTTATCATTGTAATGATGGTACGTAGTTCGGCGTTAACGATTATAAGTGAATTTCAATTTGAAATTAATTAAGGTGGCACCACGGAAGCTATTTCGTCCTTTTATAGGATGAAATAGCTTTTTTTTATACTTTTAGGAGGTTTTTATATGTCTAATTTACAAAAGGAAGATTTTTCCAAATGGTATTTACAAACAATTCAAAATGCTGATTTGATGGAATATGCACCCGTTAGAGGTTGTATCATATTCAAGCCAGATGGGTATGAACTATGGGAAAGAATTCAACAACGTTTTAACGAATACCTTGCAGAACAAGGTATCAGAAACGCTTATTTCCCTATGTTGATCCCTAAGCATTTCCTCGAAAAAGAAGAAGAACACATTGAAGGCTTTGCTCCTGAGTTACCTTGGATGACTCAAGTTGGTGACGAAAAACTTGAAGAGCCTTATGCCCTACGTCCTACATCTGAGACAATCATCGGTGATTCATTCAGTAAGTGGATCAATTCTTATCGTGACTTACCATATGAAATCAACCAATGGGCTAATGTTTTCCGTTGGGAGAAGAAAACTCTACCATTCCTACGTACTTCAGAATTCCTTTGGCAAGAAGGACATACTGCTCACGCAACTGAAGAAGATGCTCGTCGTAGAACTTTAAATGTACTTGACGCTTATGAAGACTTGATCATGAACTTCTTGGCTATTCCTTCATATAAAGGTCAAAAGACACCTTCAGAGCGCTTTGCTGGTGCTGTGGATACTTATTCAATCGAATCAATGATGAGAGATGGTAAAGCCGTACAAGCTGGTACGTCTCACTATCTTGGCAATAACTTCGCTGAATCATTTGATATCAAATTCTTAGATAAGGACAACACTCAAAAGTATGTATACACTACTTCTTGGGGTACCTCAACTAGACTTATCGGTGCTATGATCATGGAACACGGTGACGAAAACGGACTAGTATTACCTCCAGTAATCGCACCTACACAAGTTGTTTTGATCCCTGTTGGTCCTTGGCAAAAGAATCCAGAAATCATGAATACACTTGAAAAGATTCAAGCAGAATTGAAAGATAACAAGATCAGAGTAAGAATCGATGATTCAGACTCAACTCCTGGTTTCAAATTCAACGACTGGGAATCAAAAGGTGTGCCAATGCATATCGAATTTGGCCCAAGAGATTTGGAAAACAACTCTGCTGTTATCAAGATGCGTGACCTCGACGACAAACAATCAACATCACTTGATTCAATCGTTGAATACGTCAAAGATCAATTGACAACAATGCAAAGCAGATTATTAGAATCAGCTCGTAAGAGAAATAAAGAAAATGAATACTATGATATTGATACATTAGATGCTTTGAAAGAGCATATTGCAAAGAAGAAGTCAGAGAATGAAACTCCAGGATTCATCTTGATCGGCTGGGACGGTACAGAAGAAACAGAAGCTAAGATCAAAGAGGAAACAGGATTCACCACTCGTAATATTCCTTTCAATCCACCAATGGAAAAGACTGTCGACATCGTTAGTGGCAAACCTGCTAAATACACTGTTTGGATTGCTAGAGCATACTAATATTTTTAACCATCAAGAATCTGAGACTCGTTCTCAGGTTCTTTTTTTGCCAATCAAAAAATAGGAGCATCGGCCCAAGATTCCGATACTCCTATTTTTAATTGTTATTAACCTGAATCCCATAATGGATCATGTTAAAGATAAATCTCTATGCTGGTGCTACACCGTCAGATGCAACTTCACTCTTAGGTACTTTGACCCTACTTTCAGAAGCATCAACGATAGTAGCAGCAACCATTGAGCTAGTTACATTAGTAGTTGTTCTTGCCATATCAGCAAATGCATCGATTCCGGCGAAGATACTTACTATTTGAACTGGTAGTCCAAGTGTAACGAACATTGCCGTTGCGAGCATGATACCACCACCGGGTACTCCGGCAGTTCCCAATGAAATAACTGGGCACAACAAGATGATAACGATGATTTGAACTAGTGAGATTGGCATACCCAATGAGTTCATTGCATAAATAACTAATAGTGGAGGCCAAACTCCGGCACAACCAGACATACCAACGGTCGTACCTAATGGTCCAACAAAGTTAGCGATGTTTTCTGATACTTTTTCTTTTTTAGTTAAACAATCAATATATAGTGGCAAAGTACCAGATGAACTACGAGTAGAAAATGCCATTAATTGAGCTGGTAAAATATTTTTGAAAAATTGAACTGGTGATTTCTTTGCTACAAACTTGAGTAAGATACTGTCTGTAACATATATATGGAAGAAACAACCTATGAAGGCCAAGGCGATGATCAAAGCTAAAGGCATTAGAGCCTTGGAATCACTGGTACCGATTGTATCAGCCATTAAGAAAATAATTGAATATGGCAAGAATTTAATAATAACACCAATAATTTGGTATACAATTGCGTGACAATCATCAGTAAATTTTTTGAATGTATCCATAGAACCCTTCTTTTTGCCTGACAAGTAAACTACAGCTACTCCGACAAGAATTGAGAAGAATACTACAGGAATTACTTGACCTTGAGCCATTGCGTTGAACAAATTGTCAGAGAACAAGTCTGTAATAACAGTAGTGAAATGTGGAATTTTTTCTGCTTTAAAGCCTTCCACGATACTCAAATGACTACCTTTACCAATTCCAGAAACAAGTGCCAATACTACACCAACGATTGCGGCTAACATAGTTTGGAATAGTAACCAGAATAACGACTTCCCTCCGATTTTTTTCAATTCATGTAATGATTCCATCGAATAAATACCCTTGATCAATGAAACTAACAACAATGGAATAACCATCATTGAAATTACTTTAACATAAATCGTACCTAAAACTGCCACGTAAGAAGTGTGACCTTTGAAAATCATCCCAAGTACAACACCAACCACTAATGCTACCACTGACGTGAAAGTGAAATTGGTCTTTTTGTTCAGCCAGTATATAAAATAACAGGCAATTAGTGAAGCTAATAACGTACTTGATTCAGATAAAACATTCATAATTATCCCCCAATAATTCAGATTTATTTTGGTACATTCCAATTTTAGCAAAAAAATAAAGCGAACCCTCAAATTAACCCTTCAATTTGGGGGCTCACCTTAGATTTCTTTGGTAGCAATTTATGACCTCACCCATAAATCGCATTAAACTACTAAACACATGTAATTCTTAAAGCGTCCTCTAAAACTTTTGATTAACCTTTCAAATCAAATCTTAGTTTCATTTCTGGAGAACCAAGTTCGATCATGTCACCAAGAAGCTTAATCGATGAACTCAATGCTATATCAGCAAATTTTTGATTAGCCTTGGTTAGATAATCTACAACATCGCTTTGATCGGCCAAATGCTCGTCTGTATCGATCTGGATGTTTCTGAATTGACCAACAGTTTCTAATTCAAATGTGTTACGTAAGTCTTGATACAATTCATAGTCGGCATCACCGATCAATCCCATTGCACGACTTAACCAGTAAACGGAGTTTGGTTCAAATGTTGTTGGAGTATCACGATATGTAGCAGGTGTGTCGTTTACGTTAACATAGAATGGAACAATCGTGTCAAACGTATTAATACCAAATGCCAACCACTGTACACCAGCAATTTCATCAGGAACATCATTTCTGATTTGTAGAACGTGTAAACTGTGATTACGGTTGATACCGATAGGTCTGAACATAGTCTTCTCTTCTTCAGTACCCATCTTGCCATAGATATCATATGGAGTATTCTCGTAATGTGTTCCTAGAGCAAATTTGAGATCTTCAATTGACAGTTTCTTGTTTGAGTGACAAATGAATGGCAAATCTTGATCTCTAGGATCTTGTTCGATTTCTGGATTGAACAGTTTTTGAATATACCAAGCACGTGGATTGTTATATTCTGAATCTCTAACTGTTGCGCTACCAAAAATGTGACGAAGGTTATATCCTTCTCTATCAGGATTCAAATGATATTTTTCAATTAAATCCTTCAATCCAGCTGAACACATTGTGTCTTCTGAATCGAAGTCAAATGTGTCGATATTCATTCTATTTGGTGCAACAACATATGCGTCATCTGGAATCTTAACAGCAGCCCAGTTGTGACCAGCAATTGTTTCTAACCACCAAATTTCGTCTTTGTCAGAGAATGAAATACCATTTGGTTCATAAGTTCCATATTTTTCTAACAAAGCACCTAAGCGTTCTACACCTTCACGGGCACTGTGAATGTATGGCAATACGATAACTTCTAAGTCCTCTTCACCAATACCACCTTCGTTGTATGGATCAACGCCTAAGATTCTCGAATTTGTTGTGATTGTCTCAGTAGCTGACATTGCAACATTAGCATCATTGATACCAGCAGCTCCCCAGAGTCCTTCTTTCAAAATCGATCTTGGTGTCAGTGTATATTTCATAGGATCATCAGGCAATTCAATCTCTAAGCCAGTAATAACTGATTTGTAATTTTTCTTTTGCTCTTCTGGTTTTACCACGATAAATCTTTGTGGTTCGATTGAACCATGAGCGTCATTATCTCTAGCGATCATTGTTGATCCGTCGATTGTTGCATCTTTACCTACTAACATTGCTGTACATGAACCACGAAATGCTTTTTTCATAATTATTAATACTCCTCCGATAAAGTTATTTGTGATAACAAAATTGAAAAATGTATAAATTATTTTTATAGCACAATCAAATCATGTGGAATACTGATCATGTTCTCATAGCCGTCTTCTGTGACTAAGACTTGATCTTCGATTCTTACTCCACCCCAGTTTGGAATATAAATTCCTGGTTCAATTGTCAAAATCGTATTAGGTTGAAGGATCTCGTCGAATGTTTCGGCAAGGAATGGATATTCGTGAACAAATAATCCAATACTGTGACCGATCTTATCGTATGTCAAAGGTCCGTATTCAGTTCCTTTAAGTGGTTTCAAGGATTCTGGATAGAAGTCCTTAGTATTTGCTCCAGCCTTTGTAATTGCTTCGGCAGCTTCAAGACTCTTACGTGTATATTCGTAAACTTCTCTTTGCTTAGCAGTTGGTTCACCCACAACAACAGTTCTAGTCATATCTGACATGTATCCGTTGTATTGGCAACCATAATCCATCAGCACGAAGTCACCATACTCAACGGCCTTCTTTGAAGGAATTCCGTGAAGTAGTGATGTAGTCTTACCAGAAATCAGGATATTTCCATAAGGTTGTGTGTCAGCACCCTCTTCAACCATATAGAGGGATAGCTTGGCAGCTAATTCTTTTTCAGTGACTCCAACTTTGATATCTTTGATAATTCTGTTGAAGGCACGGCATGATATTTCACAGGCGATTCTTGAGTACTCAATTTCTTGTGGTGATTTAATGACACGCATAGCATCGATAACTTGACCTGCTTGTACTAGATCAACATTCATCTTTTGTTTGAAGTCTGCGTACATATCGTAAGTTAAATAATCATCCTCAAATGCTAGTGATTTGATATTGTTTTCCTTAACGATGTCAGCAACAGTATCTCCAACAGTTCTGCCAGGCAAGCGCCAGTTAATAATGTCGTAATCTGGAATTTCAAGTTCAGCTTGCTCAGTATAACGAGGATCGGTCAAGAAGAATTGTTTATCCTTCGTTAAGACCATATATGAATCATCACCGGTCCATCCGCTTGCAAAACGAATATTAACACGCTTTGCAATAAAGAATGCGTCAATATTTTCTTTTTCTAGATATTCACGAATCTTTGTTTCATTCATCATGTTTAACATCCTCACCTTTACTTAATAGTTATTCAGCCTTTTCTAATAGATCCAGCTTCTTACTTGATATCCATAGAATAATTCCAAGTGAAATAATAATTACCGCTAAAATACCGTAACCCATTTGGAACTTAGCAGGGACATCAGTTTTTAGTAATACGTAAACCTTTGGATAAACTAATGTTGCAAGGAAGATAGCAACTGGCCAGAATCCTAGTAGCGTACCCATGATCTTTGATGGTGCTAACTTGGCAATAAATGAATTACCCAGTGGAGAGAAGACCATTTCACCTACTGACATTAAGAAACCAACTAAAACGATCCAACCAAATGAAGCATTACCATTTCCGATATAGTCAGCGAATACCATAACTACATAAGAAATACCGATAAAGATCATTCCTAAGGCTGTCTTCTTAAACATACTCAAGTCACCCTTTGGACGTAGAGCTAACTTAGTCCATAATTTACCTAAGATTGGTCCAAGTACAATACAAGTTAGAGCATTAACAGAATCAAAGTAAGACGTTGGAATGTTGAAACTACCGATCATCCAATTTGCACGGTTTAAGAATCCAGCTCCATCACCATGTCCGAAGTAGTAATAAACTGGCATGTATGCTAGATACCAAACCATCCAGAAAATAGCTGAGAATAATGTAACTAAGATGATTGCAATAACACGTTTCTTATCTCCAGGAGTTAACTTATCATCTTGATCTTCTTTTTTCTCACCGGCAGAAGTAAATTTACGTTGATCAACCTTGAAAGGTTTACTACCGGCGTCACCTAATGATTTCATATTAACGATGAACCAAAAGGCATCAATGAATAGCAATAATGAACAAATCAGGAAAATATTGTTGAAACCAATAAAAGGAATCAACAGTACGATAAATGTCGTACCGATAAATGATCCAATATTAACGAATGTATACTGAATTGAGAATGCCTCATTCAGCTCTTTCTCATCGTCGAACAGCAAACTACTAATACCTGATAGATTTCCTTTGAATAATCCCGTACCAATTGAAACTAAAATGATCATTATCCAAATGAATCCTACAGAGCTTGCTTTCCAAGTGAAGAGATATCCAATCGCCATCAATATCATACCAACTGGAATACAAAGTACTGGTTTCAACCAGTAATCAGCGAGATAACCACCGATGATTGGTGTAATATAGGTCAGCGCCAAGAATAATGAAGCCATCGATGCGGCCTTAACATCTGTGAGACCTAGACCACCTTTTCCGACTTTTGTTGCGATCCAAATTGCAAGCATATATTTAACTGTATAAAATGATGCACGTTCAAAAGTGAATCCTAGCGAACAAACATAAAAACTAAATGGTTTCTTTTTCTTCTGTACAGTTTCCATAATGATTACCACTCTCTCCTTAATTAGTCGTGACTATCAAGCCATTCTTCAAGAAGTGCTTCGTATTTTTCATTTTCTTCAACAAATGGCATATGACGACTATGTGCGAACAATTCCCATCTAGCGTTTGGAATACGATCATACATAGTTTTGGCAATAAGTGGAGTACATAGATCGTTCGTTCCACTTGTGATCAAAGTTGGGATGTCGATATCCTTCAATTGATCTGTGTAGTTATAGTCATGCAGTGTTCCCATTGGTGAATACTCATTAGGACCCCATGCTTCGATATAACTTTCCGTACCAGGAACTTTTTCACGACGTAATGGTTCTGGTGAATCTGCAGTTGGAACTGCTGCTGCATGTTGTACCATGTAACGATCATTTGCGGCAAGATAATCTGGTTCATCATAATTACCAGTTTCTTCAGCCTTAGCAATCGCATCTTGATCTTTTTGGGACAAATACTTGATCATTCTGTGTTGCTCCTGTGCCCACAATTTTGCATCAGGTAAAGTACCAGATAAAATCATACTTTGAATACCCTCTGGCTTATAATCGCAAACATAGATCAGACTCAACATGCCTCCCCATGATTGTCCAAGCACATGAATCTTGTCCAGATTCAAATACTTTCTTAGTTCAGTTAGTTCTTCGACCCACGTCTCTTTGGTCCAGAGTGATGGGTTTGATTCAATAGCCGATTTCCCACAGCCTAATTGGTCATACATGATTAATTGACGACCATCTTTTGCCATGTTATCAAGGAGTTCGAAATAATTATGTGTTGAACCGGGGCCACCATGAAGTAAAACTAATGGCTTTTTGTCACCCGTTTGTTCTCCTACGATCCGATAATAAGTCTTATAGCCCTTAAACGGCATATATCCTTCTTGTACTTTCACGAATAATAACCTCCCATAATTTTATTTACAAATTCCCACATGTAACTCTATGTTTTGAACATAACTTTCCTCCAATAAATTGCGTCATTTTCAGTCTAAGTGATGCCTTTCACAATCTATGGCAAAAAGAAAACTGAAATAGGTCCTATTTCAGTTTACAACATTTATGCGGTTTCCGAAAGCGCTCACATAAAAAATATTATTATTTCTCGCTATTAATACCATTATTGATACCAATGTTTTCCAATTGTTTCACAATGATTTCGAATTCATTTTCATCAATTGTTCGAATATCCAAAAGAACTTTTCCGTGACTAACACGCGTAATGACGGGATAGCTAGCATATTCGAGTAATTTATTCAGTTTAGTTTCAGAAAGTTTTGAATTTATTTCAATTAAGAACGTAGGTAGTTTTACATCTGGGAAAGAACCACCGCCAACAACAGTGGTACCTTCATCGATTTCTGCTGTGAAACCTGTACGTTCAGAAATCATTTTTTGTAACTTATCTGCCTTAATTTTCAATTCATCTTTTCCGATAGTCAAATCACGTAAAACTGGAATTTTTTTGATTGCCTGCTCTGGATCACGATATATCTTTAAAGTTGCGATCAACGATGCCAGAGTAGATTTATCAACTCTAAGAGCACGTAATAATTGATTACGTTTGATCATGTCGATATATTTCTTTTTACCAGCTATTATTCCGGCTTGTGGTCCACCGAGCAATTTATCGCCTGAGAACATGACTAAGTCGCAGTTCTTGACCTCTTGTTTGATAGTAGGTTCATGGAGTCCATATTCGCTTAGATCGACCATCAAGCCACTACCAAGGTCATTTACCAGCGGAATGTCATGCTTCTTAGCAATTTTTGACAAGTCATTTGAATCAGGCATATCAGTGAAACCGATCAGGCGGTAGTTACTCGTGTGGACTTGAAGAATCCCACCAGTCTCTTCATTGATAGCATCTTCGTAATCTTTGACGTGAGTTTTGTTAGTCGTACCCACCTCATGCAATATGCCACCAGTAGAAGTTATGATATCTGGAACTCTAAAAGAACCGCCAATTTCAACTAATTGACCACGAGAAATCAATACTTCCTTGCCATTGAACAAAGTACTCAACACCAGCATGACAGCAGCGGCGTTGTTATTTACAACTATCGCATCTTCAGCGCCGGTCAATTCTTTCAATAGCCTACCGATATGTTTATAACGATCGCCACGTTTTCCTTGAGTAATATCATACTCTAAGTTTGTAGCATGACCAGCTACTGAAACCAAAGCATCCTGAGCCTCTTGAGCTAATTTAGCACGTCCCAAGTTTGTATGCAGGATGACACCAGTTGCATTGACGACTGGCTGCAACTCTCTGACACGATTATCGTCAAGTCGCTCTTTGATTTTTTCTTCAAAGTATTTATCATCAAGTGCATCATGAATATTGTTTTTGAGTATGCTAGTTCGTGTGCTATTGAGCACATCTTCAATTACTTCCTTGACTTCGATCACACTACGTTGCTTTTCCCAAGCTAAGCAAACATCTAAATCAAGTAAGTCATTTACAGAAGGTAAGTTTCTCAATAATTCCTTAGTCTCCATTAACTAGCCCTCCTATATTCTTTGATCAGTTTGTCCATTGCATCTAAGAAAGTTTCTACTTCGGCTTTAGTGTTGAAACTAGACAGTGAAACTCTGACGATTCCTTGTTCCACAACATCAAAGTTTTCTAGAACTTTCGGTGCACAATGAGCACCAGTTCTAGTGGCAATTTGATATTCATCCCATAACCATTGACCAACTTCAGCCGAATTCAAAGTACCGACATTGAAGGCGACCGCTGAAGTTCTGTTCTCAACATATGGCGTATAAATCTTAACTTCAGGATACTTAGCTAACGTCTCCAGAATCTCTGCAGTCAATTGATTGACTTGATGTCTGATATTAGCCAATCCCTTAGCTTCGACATATTTAACACCTTCATACAAACCAGCTAGTCCAGGAACATTGATCGTACCTGCCTCTAATCTAGTAGGATATTCAGCGGGCATTTCAGGACTGAATGAATCGACGCCGGTACCACCACTCTTCAGCGGTACGATCGGCAATTCACTGCTCAAACAAATCCCACCTGTACCTTGTGGTCCATACAGAGACTTATGTCCCGTAAAGCACAATACATCAATGCCTAATTTTTGAATATCGATATCCAAATAACCAGCACTTTGAGCTGCATCGACAACTAATAATAAGTCGTGCTCACGACAGAATTGACCAATTTTTTCGATCGGCAAAACATATCCGTTAACATTTGACGCATGATTGCACACTACAACCTTAGTCTTGTCATTAACGAACTTTTCAAATTCATCAGTATTCAATTCTCCAGTTTCGGGATCAAACGAAACATAATCAACATCAACTCCGATTTTTCGCAGTTGTTCTAATGGTCTAATAACCGAATTATGCTCATACATAGTTGATATTGCATGATCACCTGGTTTTAATAGCCCCTTCAAAACTGTATTTAAACTGTCAGTTACATTACTCGTGAATGTCACTAAGTCACTACTAGGTACATTGAATAAGCTAGCGATCTCTTCTCTAGTAGATTGAACCAACAAACTACTGTTTAGACTATACGATGATGAATCTCGACCCGGATTACCAAAAGTTCCACTTGTAAGTACCTTCGCAACATTTTCACCAACCGATTTTGGTTTCACAACGGTTGTTGCAGCATTATCAAAGTAAATCATTTGTATTATCTCCTTACTAGTTTTTAACCAAAACCCTCATGTTTTCTTTACGTCTAGTAATGTTTTGCTTATCCATATATTCCAAAATAAGCATGCCATATTTACGACTGGCACCAGTAAGGTCTCTAAATTCGGATATAGTCATAGTGCCGTGATCCCTCAAGTATTCTTCAACTTGATGAGTTACGTCATCAAAGGCGGATTTCAGCATAATGTTTTGTTCACTCAATCGGACTATCTCATTGCCCTCAAGAGCTCTTAAAACTTCCATTTTAGTCTTATCATTGTCCATTAATGTTTCTTGCTTTGGAGGCATCAATGGATCTTTCTTAAGTTCACTAATAATTTGGTTGTATGCTTTCTTTTGATAATCATTATATTTGACCTTGAAATCACCTGCAGAAACAATTGAACTCAGCAGATTGATTTGTTTGTCATCATTCATTTGATTAAGTATTTTTTCAAAGACTTTATTAGGGCAACTATTTTGGAATTTTGCCGTCAACTCTTCTTTTGACATCCCTGGTTGTAATCGATTCTTCTTATGATACTCATTTAGGACATTCACAATAGAATCCTTAAATTCGCTCAATTTTTCAGAATGAACAACTAGGTCCATAATTTGAACAGCCTTGTCGTCTTCGATCAATTCTTGAACCATTTCGTGAACACTATCAACTGATATATTCAAATAATCTGCGATCTCGGCCTCAGTAGCACCTACTTCAGAACCGTTGATCAGGAAGTCAGTCAACATATCTTCTTGATTTCCTGATGATTGTACAGACAATTGTTGTAGAATTTTTTCGTTGAAGCGACGATGCTTACTTGGATTAGGATCAAGAATTATTCCGCCACCGATCAAGTGCATTGGCGAATAAGTTCTCAAGATATAGCGGTCACCCTTTTTTACAGCAACTGGCTCTTCTAGGCGCAACTGCAAGTAATTATCATTTTCAGGATTGATAGTATCTTCACCTAACGGTACGACTCTAGCGATTATTTCACGCGAACCCAAATAAACTCTGACTCTGCTCCACAAGTTGATGTAACTCGCATCGCCGTCAGGTAGCATCTTGAAGTCAACATCCAACATCCAAGTTGAGTTGACATTATTAGGTAGTGTTAGGACCGTTCCACGCTTGACGTCGTCTGGTTTAAGATTAGCCAAGTTGATTGCAGTTCTAGTACCTGGTAGTGCCTCATCAACATTCTCATCGTGAACTTGAATATTTCTGATTTTAGCTTCTTTACCGCTAGGAAAGGCTTCTAAGGTCATTCCATTATGAACTTCACCTTCAAGTAAAGTTCCAGTAATGATCGTACCAAAACCCTTGATTGAAAAAGATCTATCAACATTGATCCTAGGAATCCCGTTATTTTTAGGTTTCTTGATAGCATCAACTTTTTTATCCATGACAGATATTAGTTCATCCATTCCGGTTCCACTGATAGCATCGACTCCGATGATCGGAGCTTCTATGTTGTGGTCCTTCAAAAATTCCTTAACATCTTCCGTCACTAATTCCTTTAAGACATCGTCAACCGTATCGACCTTGCTTAATACAACAATATAGTTATCGATTCCTAATAGGGACATGATATCAACATGCTCTCTAGTTTGTGGCATGACACCTTCAGCAGCATCCACGACTAACAAAACTAAGTCTATCCCACTAAGACCAGCGATCATATTTTTTAAGAACCTCTCATGTCCAGGTACATCCACGATACCAACTTGCTCATGATTAGGTAAATCAAAAAATGCGAATCCTAAGTTAATCGTTAAACCACGTTTTTTCTCGGCAGCTGTGGTATCTGTATCAATACCAGTAAGAGCTTTTATCAGAGTTGTTTTACCATGATCAACATGGCCAGCAGTAGCAATAATTATTTGATCTTGACCAATTTTTTTCATAGTATCTCCTAGTTATCTAAAGTATATGTACTCTGAATCCCGATTGAACGGGTACCTTGATAAATATTTTGATAATCAAGGTTTTCTTTTTTGACTACTTCTTTCAACTCATCTTTTTTTTCATAATTAAATCGCAAACTCATTCCACACCCAGCTGATATTTGACCGGGTGTAGAAATAATGTTTGCACCAAATTCTGAATCGCCATCAATGAATTCCTTTACCTTGATTGCCTGATGAGTATTCTTGAACGTCATTAATCCAAATTTATTCGACATTACTCATACGCCTCTAGTCTGGTCTTACGATACGATTTTCTTTCGTCATAACTTGAACGATTTCAAACATGTTAGAAATTGAACCAACTGCTAACTTGTCTTTTAGTCCAAAGAAGTCTAGACAAGCACCACAACCATAAATTTCAACTCCTGCTTCTTGCAATGCTCTCAAGTCGTCTAAGTAATCAGAACCCTCAACTAATAACTTAACTCCTCCGTTGTAGCAAAGAATCTTGTCTGGTAAAACATCTTGTTCAGTAAGTGAATATACAAACATGTGAAGTAAGTTCTTACCTAACTTATCGTCTCCACGTCCCATTACGTCTGTATTGATAACAACTACATATGATTCACCTTGATCATTGAGTTTGGCAGTATTCTCCTCAGCTGCCTTATCTGGATCATTCTTCAAGTAAACATCAAAGGTCCCATCACCATTGTCAGTTACTTTATAATCATAGCCTTTTTGATCAGCCAATTTCTTGAGATTTTGTGGAGCCATGTCGTCGTCCACTTTGATTACGATCTCATCGTTTGTCTTCAATGCCTTTCTTGACATAATAATTGGTGTTGGACAAATTTTACCCAATGCATCTATTTCTTTCATAATAACCCTCCATATATTGATAATTCATAGCAACACCTTATGGCTTACTATGGCAAGTGGTTAATCTATATTACCCACTTGCCATAATAAACCATCAAATTGACGATTATCAATTCAATGATTCATTATATCTTTTAGTCTACGACAACTTCGTAGTCGCCTTTTTCAACGACTTGACCGATCTTAGCACTTTGTAAAGTTAGTTTATTCAACTTCTCAAGCACTTCATCAGTATACTTAGGATCGATACTGAATAGTAATCCACCAGACGTTTGTGGATCGTATAGTACTTCTTCCAAAGCGTTGTCATCAAACGAGAATTTAATTTTACCGTCCAAGAAATTACGGTTTCTCTGGCCTCCGCCAGTAACTAGTAATTCCTCAGCACATTCATATGCGGAAGGTAAGATTGGAATACTTGTTGAATCCAATTTTGCTGTGAATTTATCATTTAAGAATTCATTTAGGTGTCCTAATAATCCAAATCCAGTAACGTCAGTACATGCACTAACTGGGTATTCACGGATGATTTCAGCGGCATATTTGTTCAATGTTGTCATTGATTCAGCAGCATTGTTAAATGCTTCTTCATCAACTTCTTCAGCACTGTATGCACTAGTAAGAATACCAACACCCAATGGCTTAGTAAGGATCAAATCATCCCCGATATTACAAGTATTGTTTCTCAAAATCTTCTTAGGTGAAACGATACCGTTAACTGATAGGCCATACTTAGGTTTTTGATCTTGAATGGAGTGACCTCCAGCCAAGAAACCACCTGACTCGATAACCTTATCCAAACCACCTTGCAAAATTTTCTTCAAAATTGCTGGATTCTTCTCTTGAGGGAAACAAACGATATTCAATGCAGAAACAACTGTACCACCCATAGCCCATACATCACTTAGAGCATTAGTTGCAGCGATTTGACCGAATAAATATGGATCATTTACCATAGATGGGAAGAAATCGATTGTTTGAATGATAGCAGTATCTTCATTTATCTTTAAGATAGCTGCATCATCGGTTGTTTCAAAATCCACCATAACATCAGGTTTCTTTTCTTGGTTTAAATCTTTAAGAATGTTCTCCAATTTGCCTGGTCCTAACTTTGCGTTACAACCACCACAAACAATCAATTTTTCAGCTGTATCCATAATAATCTTCCTTCCTATATAACATACAAATTATAAAATTTAAATATTAACCATTATTCACTTCTGCGTCTTTGTTTTCTTTTTGTCTAATACCTTGGATCAACATTGAAATTCCAGTATATGTAACAACGATGATGATCAACCATGTTAATAGATATAGATCCAAACTCTTAACAAAGTAAACAGCAATAGCAACACCAACAATACCACCAAGTGTGATACCGATAGTACCATTACGACTGTAGTTACCAGCCTTAACGAACTCTCTACTTGCGATAGGCATCAATACAGCACATGAAGTCATCATGATTGGGAAAGCAACTGCAGGACTCATTCCTAACATATATACCAACGCCATACATGGAGCATATAGTCCAACTCCAGCTGTCATCAATGCACCTAGAATAAAGTTACCAACAACGGCAATTACTAAGCTGATTCCGTGAAGTCCAATCGCTTTGTTACCTGAACCTAAGGCTGTTAATACACCAAATTGAGAAAGTAGCATTAATACAGCCGTGGCAACCAAAGCAATTCCCATAATAATTCTGATGATTTTTTCATCAAACTTATTCATGATCTTTGATCCAAAGAATGATCCTAATGCGGCAGCAATAACCATGCTGATAAGGGTTGTACCCTCAACTTCGATAGTTCTAGTAAACATTGCTGCTTCAGCAATAACCGGAATCGAACATGCAACGGTCAAAGTACCCGGAATCAATTTATCGGACTTTAAATATTTTGTTATTTTGAACATTAATGTTGTTGGCGCATAGCTACCAATTCCTAATGCGTCGAAGAAATTGGCGATAAAACCAATTCCCATTGCAACTGGAACACTTCCGTCTTTTTCGTGTTTGTGTTTTGCATAATCCTTACCAAATATAATAAGCATATAAACGGTTAAGACGGCAAGTACAACTTGTACTATTGTTAAAATCATTGGCGTTTGCCTCCCCTACTTGAGCTCAAAGCCATCTGTCAAAGGATCAGTTGGGTCAAATACTAGGTTATTGAAACCTGTGATCCATGCTGAACCTGTAACTTCTGGAATGATCGCTTGCAGATCTCCTGCTTTTGTTTCTTCAACTACGCGACCTTTGAATTTTGTTTGTAAAATACTTTCGTATACAAATGGTTCATTCATCCCTAATTCACCCTTTGTATATAGTGTTGCTAACTTAGCACTTGTACCTGTTCCACAAGGTGAGCGGTCAACTTGACCATCACCGAAGACAACAACGTTTTGAAGTGTTGATTCTTCATCCTTTGGTTCACCGTACATTTCTACTAAGTCAACTGTCTTGATATGATCCAAAACAGGATGTTGAACTTCTACTTGATCGTTAACAGCATGAAGAATCTTCATACCTACTTCAGCAAGTTTTTGTTCGTTCTTTGGATCAATCTTTTCATTAACTTCGGCGATAGGTAAAATTGCAAAGAAACTACCACCAAATGAAATATCAAGTTTGATCTTTCCAATATCTGGTACGTCTACTTCAACGTCACGTTTGTACAAGAATGATGGTACATTTTTGAATGATACACTTTCTACTTTGTGATCACCGCTTAAATGTGCAATTGCACGTACCAAACCAGCTGGAGTATCTAGCGTTACAGCTTTCTCTGTTGCATCAGGTTCTACATCAACCATACCTGTTTCCACAATAGCAGTAACAGCAGCGATAGTGTTGTGACCACACATGTTCAAGTAACCACCAGTATCCATGAAGACAATACCAAAGTCAGCTTCTGGATTTGATGGCTCCATTAAGAAAGCACCGAACATTTCATTATGTCCTCTTGGTTCTAACATAATTGATGTTCTGATCTTGTCATAATGATCGATCAAGTATTGTTTCTTTTCTGCAACTGTATTACCGATTAATTTTGGCATACCTCCGGTAACAATTCGTGCTGCTTCCCCTGCTGTATGTGAATCAATTACTGTAAGTGATCTGTTAAATTGCATGATAATTCTCCCTCATTTATTTAATTTACCTGTTGATTGTCATGTCGCATTTTTAATTTCAACAACCCCAAAGCCTTATGAGCATCTTTTTCATTCAAGTTGTTCTCACCAACTACTTGAGTTTCAATACCTTTGGCGGATTTGTTTATATCAACGACAAATTTGGTATGTTCATTTTCAACCACAAAACCTGCTTGCGTTCCAATGAATTTTAAGCCTACGACACTTATTCCCCGATTTCCTATCTCGGACATCGTGTTCATATAATCAACGTCGGAATTCCCCCAGCCATCAGCTGAAAGAATCACACCGTTGGTCCTCATAGACTGTAACCAAACCGCGGCTCTTTTACCCACCAAGTTTTTTAAATAATTATCTTGTGGAGTGCCTACTATAACAACTCCCTGAAAATCAACATCGGGATCATTAGCAACCACTCTAACTAATGGATCATGAAAATGATGCATGGTTGTTTCTTTAGTCGAAGGTCCAATTCCCATATCCGGTTCCTCCTCTGCAGTTTTTTTAAACTAACGCGTGAATAGCGCCATCTCGATACTCATTTGCGGTCAATAGCACGGGCATATTATCCATATCAATAATAGAGATTCCCTGCTCCATTCCACTTGGTTCCTTTGCAAACAGCACATTGTCATACATTGCGCCTTGTCCAGCAACTTCTTTTACGACTGCTACCTTAGGTTTGCCAGGTCTAGGAGTATCTACATATTCAAACTGTTCACTTGCTTGTCGCCCATTGATCATTTTTAGTTGATCTCTGATTGGCTGAAGGAATTCGTCGGCGGTTCTAAACACCATTTCACTCGTCTCACGATTGAATTCGA
This sequence comes from Companilactobacillus sp. y65-5, assembly GCF_057541095.1. NCBI lineage: Bacteria > Bacillati > Bacillota > Bacilli > Lactobacillales > Lactobacillaceae > Companilactobacillus > Companilactobacillus sp. y65-5. The sequence continues at coordinate 149,180 of NZ_BAAJOA010000001.1, read as the reverse complement.
AATCCTTCTTCAAAACTACATTCAACAAGATGACTACGTCATCAGAATCTGGAGTTCCATCTCGGTCGAATTTGATTTTTTCATCCAAATATCCTTCTGATGAACCAAACTCGTGCAGCTGGATCCCTGTCTCATCAGCGCCAGTTAAAATAACGCTAACTCCTGTGAGTGTGTGAGAAAGTCCACTGCCAATTTCACCTAGTACTTTCGTAGATATCGGAATAACATCCATAATCGTATTGATCCTAAAGTGACAATCTTTGGGATCAACTAATTTGATGTCAAAATACTTGAGCCGATCATCCAGCTCGAATAATGGATGTTCTGGGATGGTGAGGCTATCACTAGCTAAATGATAATCTTCACCAAATTTAACTGATTGCATTGAAAAAGCTTTAATACTTAATACATTATTTTTCATTTATCAGCAGCTCCCTTGCAAACATTTAGTAAGTCTGGCCTAACTTTTTATCTAAAAAAGGAGAGTTTACTCAACCCTCCTTCGATAGCTAAACTAAACTTTAGCTATATATTCATATGGTAAAGGTACGATCTTTCCAGCTGAAGGGATTTCGATCAACTGTTCCAATGTATCTTTAACAATACCTGTTTGCATTTCGATGTTATGTGGCTCACCGGCATTTGCCCCCATTGGTACACGTGGAGCAACGGCCCTTGGTGCACCATTTTGACGAACTACGGGAGGTAGCGCTGCTATTATAATTGTTGGAATCCCTACGGATTCAATTGCTCTCTGCACGATCACGGCAGTTCTATGGCAAGTTCCTCAACCAGCTGTCATGATGATGCCATCGACATCTTCGTTCTTCAATTTTTCAGCAATGGCTGGACCAGTTACGTTAGTAAAAGCGTCTTGGTCTCCACCACCACCCATGCATGTGTATTCAACGGGGGCAACACCACCGATGAATCCAGCATCAGCTAGTTCACGTAATCTAGCTAATGGGAACATACAATTAATATCTTTATTAACATCACTATTATCGTATCCACCGTGGGATACCATTAATTCATCGTCCTTAGCATCCCAAGGAACTTCACGGTATGAAGTATCTCCCGCGAGGTTAAATCTTTTATCTGTTTTTAGGTGAACACCAGCTGCAGTAACAATACCAATTTTCATGTCTTTTAGTTCTTTAGTTACAGGTGCCCAAACAGGTTTAGGAGTAATTGGAACGAATATTTCAGACTGTAAGCCGTCATATTTCTTTAAAGCCATTATTCTTCCTGCCTTTCTTTCGTACGTTCTTTGATTTCAGCTTGATGCTTTTTATAATCATTCATAGCTTGAACGTATTTTTCGTTTGGTTCTTCTGATAAGACTTCTGGATAAGACATCAAGAAACCAACTTCGTGACCTACTTTAGGTTCGTGCTGACTGATCAACATTCTCATAGGGATCTTTAGTTCGCCTAATCTTCCCTTAAGATCAATGGATACGCCGGCATCTGTAACCTCTGTAATAATTCCTTCATAGAGTGTTTCAGTTGATCCATAATTTAACTTATCGTAGTTGTCCATTTCATTCAAACCTTACTTTCTTTGCATTATTCTTTTTCGTAAATCTCTAATCTCTTCTTGCTCTTAGGCAATGATTGTTCATTTGGTGCTAATTCAATCTTGCGATCGTCGTGTTTTTCGATGACCTCAATATTTGACTCTTTAACGTTTGGATTCCATTTACGTTCAGGTTTTTCAATAGTTCCGCCTGCCATCTTAGTTTCCAACATTGCAAGAGCTCTGATAGCATCTTCTGGGCATAATGTATTGTTTTCGAAAATTTCGTTTTCAATACCTTGTGCTGATTTGTTGTTATCAACCATTGCGTCCATGTACTTGTTACCAACAACCAATGCACCTTGAACGGCACAATATGACATACCAACTACTGGCACTTCACGTTTACCGATTTCTTCAATATGTGAAGCAAAATCAATATGGTTGTTACCAAAACCTTCAGTAGTTACGATAGCGCCATCAACACCCATAGCTTCGATCATCATTCCAAGTCTCTTAGAAACATAGAATTTTTCAGTATTAGCTTGTGGTGATCCAACGAATACAACACCAACTAAGTCAATGTCTTCGTCGTTCATAGCTTCTGTAACCATTGGTTCACGCCAGTAATGACGAGAAGTTTCCTTAGATGCAGGTCCAATACATGTCAATGCATGGATACCACCATCTAGGACCTCTAATGGAGATAGAACAATAGGGATATTACCAAGGTCTACGTTTGGCTTTGCTCCTAATGTACCTACTGGTTCAACAGGCATGATCAAGTTATCATGCATTGCACCTTGTCCCATGATTTCCTTAACAATAACGACACGTTTTTGGTTAGGGTGACGTTTTTGTTGAAGTGTTTCCTTACTTGCTACCAATCCTTCATCAGCATCTTTCAATGCATCTCTGATTTCTTGGACGATAATATCAGCTGCTCTATGTGAGCTCAATGGACCTACACGCTCCATGTTACGACCAGCTTCAATTGTTACTTGAGCTTTAATTAGGATATCACCCTTGTCAGGTGAACCAGGACGTCCCCATAGAACGTTCTTGCTTAATTCACCTTCAGATGAACCGAATTCACCAATTTGAACTCCGTTTTCATCTGTACCTGTAAGCATGAATACTACGCCATCCAATACACGTGTAACACCTGTACCGATTTCGCCTTCTGCCTTACATGCAATTGGTTGAACATCCATGATTGTTTCACTATATTCATCGTACTTGTCTGGTGTAATGATTTCCAAAGTCAAATCTTTTACTAATTTTTGTGTTTCAGCAGCTTCAGCACACAAATCTTTAGGTGTTCTAATTGTAAGTGTTGTTCCATCGATTTCGGTCTTGTCACCGAATTTTACAGTATCAATCGTAAAGTGATCACGTTCTAATTCTCTAATCACTTTTGTTTCTACTTGATCATCGCTGGCAACGTCATCACTTGAAGCATTTGCTTCTGATGCAGCAGCTTCTGGAGCTACTGGTGTAACGTTGTTTGCACTTGCTGGTGCAACTGATTGAGCTGCAGCTACTAAAGGAACTTCCAAATGAATTCCTTTACCTTCTGCAATATCGATCTTAATTGAACCATTAGAACCGCCTGTTGTTTGTACAACTGGTGCGGCCGTTGCAACCGGTGTTGCAGTTACTTGTTGATCAGTTTCTGGAGCTGTTGCTTCCTCTGAACTGTCATCGTCAGCTACTTCTTCTTCAGCATCATCAGCAGTACCTTGAATATTATCAACGTTTGCTGGTGTTAATGGAATAAGTGCATCTGTTGTTACCTTTAAAGTTGCACCTAAAACTTGCCCAATTGTAAGTACATCATCTGGCAATTCAAGAAGGCCTGAATCCACGTAATCATCAAATAATGAAGGATCCTCCAAATTTGGTGCTTCGATTGTAATTCCGCCTTCAGCTCTACAGCATAAAACTGCTGGATCTTTAATATGATCCATTGCTAATTCTTTAGTTATAGACATACCGTCTTTGCCTCCCTTGAAAACTATTTAGATTGAAAATCTTCTGGAAGTTTTCGATATAATCTATGACCTGCTGCTCTTAAAACATGATCTGTTGAATGATAAACTGGAACTCCTACACGAGGAGCTATACCTGTGACGGTATTCGTTCAATCTTGACATGTTCCAGTCAAAATTGCTTCTGCGCCTTCTTTTTTCATTCCAAGAACTGCTTCTGCTTGCCCAGGACAAATCCCGGGTAGATTACACCGATATCTTCCATTTACTAAAACCATACGCTTACAACGACGGAAGGAAACTACATCTCCTCCCATCTTATCAACAATCTCACGTAGACGAGGTTCTTGACCACCACACTCACATTCCAAAATTCCAAATTTCTTATGAACGATTGGGTATGGCATTGCAACAAGAAATCCACCAGTTGTCTTAGTAACTGGGGTAGATTCATCACCTGTGTGTCCAGTAAATGGACCACCAACAGTAATATCTCCATGTGGATTTACATAACCACCAGCGGCATCAATAAAGTGCTTGGCTGGCAATCCAATTGGAATGTTTTCGAAGACGGTCGATACTTCCTTAACACGACCATCCACTGTAATATCCTTGTCGATAAATGGTTTCCTTAACTCAATCGCTTCGGCTACACGTTTGACTGTTTCAACGTTTTGAACAATTGCGTTAGCCTTGATTGGTAATTCGCCAGGTTCGAGGCGGATATCTAACAATTGACGAATGATTACACGTTCATCACCAGCAGGATACATATTAGTTAAGAATTTAACTTTGATGTCTGGGACATCTTTACATGCCTTGCCTAATGCCAAGACAGCAGCATGGTGTATCTTCTTAACAGCAATATAACCTTGTTTCGCGTCTGTAATTTCCATCAAGTATTGCATTCCACGAACAACTTGATCCGCATACTTCTCTTCCTGCAACGTATTGTGAGCTAATAATGGCTCACACTCAGCCGCATTCACGATTAAATATCCATCTGTAACCTTACTTGATAACTTGACGTCAGTTGGGAAACCAGCGCCACCGGCACCAACGATACCAGCATTCTTGATATCTGTAAGGTAATCATCAGAATCAGGAATCTTAACAAAATCATCAATATCTTGTTCTTCATCAGGATCTAACACGATACGATCATCCTCGATACTAGCAATCGTACCAGTAAGACTACTATGGATATTTGCACCCAAGCCATTTGGTTCTGCGATAAGTTGTCCTCTAAGTACATGTTCTCCAACCTCAACAATTGGTGTGTCGGGTTTTCCAACATGCTGTTTTAGTAAATACGTGACTTTTTCCATCATTTCACCTCCTTCCAAGTAAACTATTGAATCACTTTCATTTCCGTTTGCATGTTCACAATATCACAATTACGGGACTTTTTCCATGAATTTTCAAATTTTTTTTATTTTTTTGTAAGCGTTAAACCTACTGAAACATTTGTGTATTATTCCTTGACAATTTTTCATTAAATTGATTTGTGAAGATTGATTATTTCGTCACTATAATCAAGAAATAATCAATCGTAAGTTTTACTATAAAACATTTAATTCTTTTGCTATTTTGTATTGACATATATCTGAGTTATGATAAATTTGAATGTGGGAGTGGATAGGTTCTGGTGTTCCTTCTAGTCTTCAAAACTAGCATGAGGGGTTAATAGCTTCTTAGGTGGGTTCGATTCCCACACATTCCCGCCAAGCAAATAAACTTGAATCCTACCGGTTCAAGATAAAAAAATTAAAAGACCACATCGATTAAGTCGGTGTGGTCTTTTTCCGTTGAAATATAATTTAATCGTTTTCAAACATGATTATTTTTATAACCACGCATACAAGCCTTATCAATAGTGAACTAGTTCACATAGTCTAATGAAAATAACTGTTTCAAACCTTGCGAAAAAGTCATAATTTTTACAAAAATATTGTACACTTTTTCGTTTGGAATATTACTATAAAGGCATATTAATCATAAATTTAATTTATTTTTATTATAAAATGACAAAATAAAAAGACTTTCAATTTATTGTTTTCAGTAAATTGAAAGTCTTAAATGTATCTTGTTAATTATTTCACATCAAATGTTTCGCCATTACCTCGTTCTGCTTTGCCGTACCATTTGATCATACCACCTTCGATATTGACAACATCGAAACCTCTAGCAGTCAATTTCTTAGAAGATTTAACACTATTAACACCTGAATGGCAAATGATATAAGTCTTGCCTTTAGGTTCGAACTTCTTAATTGTCTTGTAAGGAACGTTAATAGCACCAGGAATGTGTGCTATTTCATATTCGTCAGGTCTACGTACATCAATAACATTTGGATGTTCAGGTAGAATCTTCTTAAAATCATCTATTGAAATACTTTCGATTTTTGTAAAAATTGACATAATTAATCCCTCTCTTTGTTCGTATTTATTATTATAACTATTAGTTGAACTAATAAAGCTAAACTAAAGCTAGCTAAATCATAGGCATACATAGATGAATCTGTGCCGATAACTACTGTTAAAGTAACAACTATTATCGTCAGAATCAATAGCCAAATAAAATTTAATTTGGTCCTATTTTTTGATAGCGCAAATAACAAGACTGATAATACAACTAATATCCAAAACAGATAGATTACCAGATTAACTGGATAAGTTTCGTTCATGAATAATATTTGACGCATGAAGCCCATTCTAGTGTCGTATAACACTTGCAATTCGTAAGGAAGCCAAAGTAAGGCCAACTGGATAATTGCTAATAACAAAATTTTAATAGTTTTCATAAAAACCAAACCTAATTCCAATAATTATTTAAGGTGTTCAAAAATATCTCATTTATACGTGCTAAGTCTTTTATCTTAGTCATTACTTTCACTTGACGTGAACTGGAATCATTCTTCTGTATGTATCCTGACATCAAGCCAGTTGAATTAGCAGTAATAGAATAATCTTCAAACTCAAAATAGTCTGGTTCAAGCAATGCCTGTGCGGTGATGCCATCCCAGTTAACAAAGCCCGGAATGTTCCATATCCCCTCGGTATAGTCCATCCAGTCACGAACAGCGCTGTCTAACCACTGATAGTTGTCGTCAGTTGATTCATGCAAGAGTGCAAGTTCGTCCCGACTTACCATGGTATTAGAAATGTATTGACCACTTATCATTGTCAAGTCAGCTTCACTGTTGAGCACGAGCTCAGATGCAGAGTAATCGATCGAAAGGTTGAGTTCGCCGATCGGAACTTCATTGATAAACATAGGATCAAATCGACCACCCATGATCACGATCTTTTTAACTAGCTTGAAGAAGTTTAGTTCAATCGTTGCTGCTTCGCGTAGATTAGCCATACTTCCAGTAGCGAGGATGACCACTTCATTTGGGTACTTGGCAACAGTTTGTGCCAAAAACTTCCCTGCAGGCGATTTTTCGCTACTACGGTCATCTTTTTCTTTACCAGGATAGACATCTACGTCTAAGTCGAATTTGGACTTCAAAATGTCAGTTTGTTGAACTACTTCTGCGAGAGTACCATTACCAAACGTTAAACTGACGCCTAATATATCCACTGACCTTTGTTGATACAAATACAACAGTGTCAATCCATCATCAACATCTTTTCCGTGCAATCCAATCGTATCGTCACAATCGTATATTAATTTCATAATTATTCCTTAATATAAGCTGAAACCTTCTCCAAATCAGCCTTAAAATCAACATCGATCATCGTTGATGTTAGAAATAATTTTTTGTGGGCATCAGTTATAATTTTTTTTGTAGTATTTAATACAGTGTCAGTACTCCAAGAAATATCAGTATCTAAGAATTGTGATACATCACTTCCATTGGTTCCAAAAAGATAATATCCACCATCAAAAGTGGGACCGAGTGCAATGTCATTCGTATCTAGAGCGTCCATCGCACTCTTGATCAGCTCACTAGAGAGTTGAGGTATATCACTACCTGTCAATACGACTTTATCGTATCCCAAATGTTGAACGGTCTCGATAGCGTCACTCATCTTATAACCGAGATTTCCGTCCTTTTGAGGAAATACATTGATGAACTCAGGTAATTTATTCAAGAAATTATCAGTTGTAACTTGATCCCTGCCTTGATATACAAAAAACACTGCCATACTCTTTGACAATTCAGTGCTTAAATTAATAAGATTATCTAACATCAACGACTGTATATGTGCCGCTCCGTCAGCGCTAAAATCTGGTTCTAATCTCGTCTTAACATATCCTGCCTCAGGAATCTTAGAAAAGATAATATATGCATCTTTTTTCAAATCATCACCCCATACTTCTTGAATAACGGTAATACAAAGCTTGGTTCCATATACTCTTGACAACGATGCAATATTTCAACGTTCTGAATAGGCTTGTCGTCGTAAGTAGCGACTAGCATTGCACACCAAGATAATGCTCGTAACAGCATGTATGGCATGTAAACTTGAATATCAGATGCAATCTCATCATAAGGTCGATCGGTCAGTTCAGAGTATCTCTGGATAAACTCTTGAACTTGTTGAGCGTCCAGTGTCTCAGTCGTTCTCCACAGTGTAGTCGTCTCTAACATGAATTGACTCAAATCTTGAACTGCATTACTAATGACTGGTTTTTCCCAATCGATCAGATAGCCGTAATCATCAGTTATCAAGAAATTATTAGAATTTATTTCAGTATTGACCAGACACATTGGACGATCTTCAAAATACTTGTCGCCCACATGTTCTTCACACCAATCCTTCAATAATAACAAATTCTTTACTTGTTCACTTGGTAACTTAGTCGTACCAATTACCGGTTCAAGTAACTTGTTAGATTCCTCTAGTCGATCAACACGCGGATCCTTCTCGACTTTTAGCTTATCGTAATCATCAGCAGATAACTTTAAGCGGTGAATGGAAGCCAATATTTCGGCTGCCTTTTTCAAGTCTCGATGGTATACCAATGGTTCACCGGGCAAGAATTCTTCTATCAAAATATCATGATCAAAGTAATTTCGCTGATCATCTAAAAATAATGGTTTAGGAGTATGTTCACTGGCAGCAAGAATCTTGAGTGCATTGTACTCATAGCGCGCCTGTTTCTCTACTCCTATTTGTGAACCATAATTTATTCTGAATACTACACGTTTGTCTAATTCATCCGTGATCAAGAAATTACGATTATATTCACCTTGAGCCAAAAAACTAATCGTCTTAATTGAAGCCAAGCCTAACTTATCATTAAGATTATTCTTTTGAATATAATTTTCAATTTTAGTTATTATTTGATTTTCCATTTTTACTTTCCTTTGTAATAAAGTCGACGCAACGTGTCAGTATCAATCTTGAATCGTTTGTACATGATCTTGATTGTTTGCATCTTAAAGAAGGTCTTGACCCTACCTTCTCGTTTGTACTTTCGCGTACTAGTCCATATTTCCAGCGGAAATTGAACAAAGTTGCTCGTAAGTTTGGAAAGTCGATTGCTTAATTCATAATCTTCCATCAAAGGTTGATCAGGGAAACCCTTGCTTTTGATATACAATGATTTCTCGACCAATAATCCTTGATCACCGAAGATCAATTTACCCTTATGGGCACGTACATTGGAACCCCATTCTAGGATTCTAAAAAACAATGACCGATCATCAAATCGCAATTTGAAGAATCCGACTTGCGCAGTTGTCATCTTTAAGATGTCGATCGGTGACTGCTCAAACCAAGAGTCGGAATGCAAAAACAATATTTTATCTGCTGAGGCCAACCTAGCTCCCAGACGCAATTGCTTTCCTCTACTCGGTTGACAGTCAACGTATCTGACAAACGAAGGTACTAGCTTCGGTCTCAGTCTTGCTTTGCCATCGACGACGATAACTTCTACGCCTTCCAAGTCCCAATTACTGATTTGATCCAATAACCTAGTCAAGGTCTCGTCATCATTATAAGTGGGAATAACGATCGATAACCACATTAATAAATCACCGGAATTCTTGAGAAATAAAAATGGTAACTGTGATTAACTTCAATCGTTGAATCAGTAGAATCGATCAATATTTGTTGATCATTAACTTGAATCGTGAGGCGGTTTCTACCGCCACCTAGCCAAATAGCATCGATCACTTGCCCTTCAAAGGCCGGATATGGTGTCTTCTCAGCTTGAACGATACCGGAATAAGGCAAGTACAATACCTTATTTTCGATGTCGTCAGACTTAACTTTACCTTTATATATAGGTGAGATAAATTCTCCATCCTTGACCTCACCGTCAATAAAGTTGGCCTGACCTAAGAACTTAGCAACTTTGATGTTAGCTGGATTCTTGTCTATCTCAACTGGACTAGCAATTTGCATAATTTGTCCATCTATCAAGACGGCAATTTCATTCGCAATCATGTAAGCTTCATCTTTGAAATGAGTGACGAAGATAACTGTCAAGTGCAGATCTCGTTGCAACTTCTTAACGAAGTTGAGCATTTCGATTCGCAAACCCTCGTCCAAACTAGAAAATGGCTCATCCATCAATAATAATTGTGGTTTCAAAATCAACGCCCGCGCCAGTGAGACACGTTGTTGCTGTCCACCTGACAATTCATCAGGATATCGCTTTTCTAATTCATTGATACCTACGACTTCCATTATCTCTGTCGCACGTTTTCTCATTATATCTTTTTTGACACCGGAAACTTTCAATCCAAATGTCACATTGTGATATACATCCATGTGTGGGAATAATCGATAATCTTGAAAGACCATGATTCCCTTAGGTGAGTCATCCGTGTCACTAACAAAGCTACCAGCGGTAGCGAAATCAATTTTTGCCAAAATATTTAATAAAGTAGTTTTCCCACTTCCTGACGGACCTAGTATGGCAAAAATGCTATTGTCCGGTATCTGAAAATTAATATCTTTTAATATTTCAGTATGTCCTTTAGTTTGCGATATATTCTTTAAAAAATACAAAATTAATTTTCTACTCCTCTACCATAGTTAGTTATCCATACATCGATCAAATATAATGGAATCAAGGTTACTAGCATGAAAGTAATGCCGTAAATCGCTGCTAATTGGTACTTTCCTGATTGTGTGAAAGGAAACATTCTTACTGATAGAGTAAGGAAATTACCATCACCAATCAATAACGTTGCTAGATATTGTGTCATTGAAACAATATAAGTCATCATGACAGCACCTTGTAGTCCACTTTTGCTCAGTGGCAGGGTAATATGCGTAAAGGTCTGCCAAGTCGATGCACCTAAGTTCTTACTAACTACTTCATAATGATTGTGTAGTAGTGATAAGTTATCTACTAACAACTTGATAGCATAAGGTAAGCAGAACAGTGTATGAATGCTGATAACACCCAGAAAAGTTCCGTTTAAGCCATACTTGATCATAATGAAGTCCATGTTAGTTAACAATGCCGTACTAGGGACGATCAGTGGTAAATAAACCAAAACACTCAGTAATTTTTTGCCTTTAAAGTCAAAATAACTGATTGCGATCGCAGTCGGATAGGCGATAGCCATCGTCAATGCAATTGTTCCTAGTGCCAGCGAGATACTACTAGTCATTGAATCCAGTAGCTCTTTATTCGTAAACAGAAAATGGAAGTAATAACCCCAATTGATAGTTTTAGGTAGTAAATTGGGATAGACCCATGTTCTACTTAAAGCCAAAAGTACGATTACTAAAAGCGGTAAGAAAACTAATATTATAAAAAATATAAATATAAAAATATTCATGCCTTTTTTCATCTAACCGCCCCTTTGTGGCCACCAGGAATATGTCTACTGATCAACAGAGCAATTGCGGCGAACAAGATCGAGAAAATTGACAACGCAAAGTTCAAACTCATGATCAACGGTAGCTTAGTATAATCCCCTTGGACGTACAGGTTGTAGATATAAACCGGGATCAGTTCCCTCGTCTGATTACCTAATAGGAAGGGAACCTCATATGAACCAAAATTAAATGAGAAATTAATAATAAAGGCGTTCATGATCGCCGATTGAATCAGTGGCAAAGTTATATAGAAAAAAGTTTTCGTCTTAGATGCTCCAAGATTTGTCGCAACGACATTATATCTGGAGTCTAATTGACGCAAAATTAAGACTAATGAAACTATGACGTAAGGTACTTCTTTCCAAATATACGTTAGCAATATACCGATTTGATGTTGGTCATTGACCAACAACGGAAAACTTGAACCATCGGAGATAATTCCTAATTTAAAGAATACACTCGATAGTGTTCCTGTTTGGCTGATCAGTTGAAGCAATGCCAAGACAATGAAGATATGAGGCAACATCACCGGTAATTGCGAGATTCTAAAAAACAATCTTGATATAAGATTGTTTTTTTTACTAAAGTACACGGCTAACATTAATCCTAATAGACATGCCAAAACCGCACTCATAAGAGCAAAGAAGAATGATCTACCAAAGACATCAAAAAATGATTGTGAATGGAATACCTCTGCATAATATTTGAAGCTGAGTTTTTTCATACCTAAAATTGGATAATAACCGAGACTAGTAATGAATGACTTACCCATTGCACTGATAAAAAACAGTGTAAAGAATAAGTAAAATGGCATAAGTAGAAAGAATAACTTTCTCCTACTTAGCATTTAATACGTGTTCTTTCCATAGATCTTCGATAATTGGAATCTTCTTACCTGAAACTTCTGGAAGTCTCTTCTTGTTAAGTGTATCAACTGGAAGTGTTCCATTCTTGTCAGATGTTTCGTTGATCTTATCTGTAATTTCCTGTGGTACTCTACCTTTTGAATATGGTGGAATTGAGGCACCGTATTTCAACTTAAGTCTTTGAGTTTGTGCTTCTTTACTCAACATTGTATTGACTAGGACTACGGCTGCAGCTTTATCAGGAGCAGTCTTTGGTACTGCAAGATAACTATAATTACCAACAGTTCCTTTATCAAATACAAATGATTCAGCATCATCGTTGAATTTACCATCAGCTTTTTGTGTAGCAGCGTACATTTGGTTATATGAGAAGTCCATAGCGATTTGACCGTCAGCAAACATCTTATCCATTTGAGCAGATGTCTTAGGATATGTCTTACCTTCTTGCCATAGATATGGTTTCAACTCATTTAAGTAGTCCAAACTAGGTTTGATAACCTTGTAAATTCCTTCTTTTGTTGCTGGAGCATTGTTGATTGCATCGAAACCAACTGTTTCATAAATAATATTTCTAATGAAAGCACTACCTGTGAAATCTGGTGGAGCAACATAAGTCAACTTACCAGGATTACTCTTAGCCCAATCCAATAACTTCTCAGAACTAGTTGGATAATCCCCATTAAACATAGTCTTGTTACCGATCATTACTAATTGTGCGTTACCATATGGTACTTCAAGGTGATCGATCGATGTATTCATATCACGTTTTGCATCAGAATCACTTGAAGAAATGTATGTCTTCATATTTGGAATCAAACTATTATCCAATGGTCCATCTAACAAGCCTAATTTCTTAGCAGTGTAGAAGTTCTCACCATTGATCCATACAACGTCGATATTACCGCTCTTCTTGCCAGCTTCTTTTTCAGTAGTTAGCTTCTTGAGGATATCATCGATATCCATAGGAACACGTTTAACTGTGATGCCCTTTTTCTTCATCATTGGTTTAATAACTTCGTCGATCCAACGATTTTGTGTATCTGAGCCACCAAAGCCATAATAAGTGACTGTTTGACCCTTAGCTTCTTTCAAAGCTGTTTTGTAACTTGATGGTAGTTCAGTAGACTTTGAACTACTCTTATCACTATTTGATGAACAACCTGCTAGTACTAATAGTGGTACCAACAATGCAAATAGTATGGATAAAATCCTCTTTTTTTTACCCAAAATATTTTCCCCCAATTAAATCATTTTTTTGTGCTGCCCTATTTTCTTTGGAATATACGTCAGCAAAAACAGAACAACGCCTAATATTGTAAACTTTATTGACAAGGAAGTCGATAGTCCTTCAGTCAATATATCCGATGCCATATATGCGTAGATAAAGCATGCTGGCAACATGGTAATTCCTGATATAAGTGAAAAATTCCAAAACTTCATCGGAGTCAAGGCATATACATAGCTTTGAAGTGCGTATGGAAAAATCGGTACTAATCTAGTCAAGATCAGAAATGAAATTCCATTCTCATCTACACCGCGCATGATCTTCTCGAATGCAGGTTTCTTGCTGTATTTTTCAACTACTACATCTCTTAATAACGTTCTTCCCAAGATGAACGAAATACTTGCACCGACTGTACTACCGATAACCGTCAACAGACCGCCAAGGAATCCACCGTATACGATCCCGGCAACGATTGCCAAGAGTCCACCCGGTAACATAAACACAGCAGTAATGATACAAAGCAAGATAAATGCAAAGTATCCTATGAATCCTTGCGCTTGGAACCAATGTTGCATAGAAGCAACATCATTTAATTCACTTATCAAGCCCGTCTTATAAAAAATGAAAACTCCAACTACCATTAAAACTACAAAGATTGTAACTTTTTTCATATTCACACTCCTTAGAGCAGAGCACAATTATTCAGAAAGCATCTTCTTTTCTTGTCTCTTCTGCATAACTTTTTTAGCAACTAGTGAAGCAACAATCAAGATAATGAAGGCAATGAGTCCCATGAAGAGCATTAGTTTGCTTCCACCTAAACTCTCACCTACAAATGAATAAACAATCGTTGCTGGTAATTGTCCAATTCCTGTCGCAATTAAGAATTTTCCAACTTTCATATCAGTGAATCCAGCACCATAACTGACTTCATCAAATGATATGAACGGCAATAGACGCAAGATAATAATCGTGTAATCACCATAATCATTGAAGAACCCATCCATCTTAGCCAAAGCTCTCTTTGTGATAACTTTTTCGGCTAATGGACGACCAATTCCTTTGGCAATGTAGAAGCATAGTAATGCTCCCAACATAGCACTTGACCATGAGAGAATTGCACCAAAGAACCAACCGTAAAGATATGCGTTCGCAAATGTCAATACGAAAGCTGGTAGAGGTGCCAAGACTGACTGGAACACCATCAAAAGTGTTGAAATCAATGGTCCCCAGAAACCAAAACTGTTGATATAATCACGAACAGCTTTGATATCTAGTTTGGCTAACATAACACTCATCTTATTGATGAAGTCATGATAACCAGGAACTACATAGTATGCGCCAACTAGAATAACAAGAAAGGCGATTGTAACAACCAAGCTTATCTTACTCTGTGTAGTAAGTTCCTTGATCTCATCACCTTGTTTTAACTTAGCAACGGGATGCAAGTGACTATCGATTCCTAATACAACTAACCAAACTAATAAAACAATTGCTACGATCAGAGCAGTAGTAGTTAGATCCCAATGAGCGTGGAACAACTCACGAACAGTCGCACCTGTGATTACCACCAATGATTGCCAACCATTAAGCATTAATAGAAGAACAAATGAAACCAACGTCGTTATCCAAGTCTGAGAAAATCTAAATATTGCCCAATTCTGATTCAATTTCTTTCCATAGTACAAATAACATAAATAAACAATTACTGCCACAATAGGTATAATCCAGCCTAATGAGAAGCGCATTTCTAGCCAAGTAGATTTCCAGGCTAGGAGTGAACAGAATAAACCAATGAAAACAGCATTGTATAGTATTCTCAACCTAGTCATACATCATTCACCTACTTTGCAATTTTTACAACAACAGCCATCTTCTTACCATCTTTTGGTAGAACACTTGATTTACCTGTGAAATGTTCGCCGTAGCTGAAGCCATATTTAGCACCTGAAGCAATACCTACTGGACAACTGTCAAAGCAAAGAACACATCCTGTACCCATTTTGTTGTTTGTTGCCATGTTGCCACCAAATCTGAAGTCTAGATTCTTAACATTTTTACCATTTACTTGAACAGCTTTTTCAGCTTTAACTCTCTTACCATTGATTACGAAATAAACTTTTAAAGCAGTACCTTTGATCTTTGTACCAGCTTTTGATTTCTTTGTAAGGTTGTTGCCACCCTTAGCGCCAAGTTTCTTCATACCATCATAAAATTGCTTTGGAGTAACTTCTGTTTGTAGCAATGTCTTGCTACCGTTTGAACCATCTGTATTAACGATTACGTGACGTGTACCTTGTGTGAAGTATGTACCGTCAACTGTTGTTAGCAATGTAAATTCTTTTTTCTTCTTATTAACCTTATAAGGTTTGCTTGTAGTTACACCCTCAGTAGATGATTTAGCTTGAACATTTGTTGAAACTGCAAATGCCATTCCTACTACTAATAAGAATGAAGCAATGAAGCTAAGAATTATTTGTTTCTTTTTCATTATTATTTCCCCCAGGAACTTGAAAACTAGTTTTCAGTTCATTTAATTTACAACGCGACAAAACACACGGATTAATATATTAAAACCATGTGTCGTCTTTTTACTATTAACTGATAATTTAGTCGATGAATCTTTAAGCCAATGAAACTATTTAAGAATCTTTACGTCTTTAGAACGTGGATCCCCAACTTGTACTTGATACTTAGATGGGTCTTTCTTGTGAGCTTTATCCCATGAGAACCAGCCACCATCATAAACGTGAACATTATCCCAGCCAGCTTGGTAAGTGATAAAGAATGCAACAGTTGCACGCCAACCAGTACCACAGTAGAAGTAAATATCACTTGTAGGTTCGATTCCCCACTTCTTCCATGTTGGTGCTAATTGATCAGCAGTCTTAACAGTACCGTCTTTGTTCAACAAATATTTTACATCTGAACTAGTCTTACTTGACTTAGCATATACGGCACCTTTTGGTTCACCCTTATCCTTAATGTATGAATAACCACTAGTCTTACCAGTGAATTCCTTCCATGCACGAGTACTTGCAAGGATGGCATCAGGATTGTCTTTCTTGATTGCTAAATATTCAGCTGGTGTTTTAACTTCATATTTAGCGTTAGCTGGAACATCTGCTCCAAAGTCAGTTGCTGCTTTAACTTTCTTAGCTGCACCTTTTTGAACTTTGAAATCAGATTGTTTCCAACCGTCGTATCCACCATCTACGATTTTGATATTATTTACACCAGTCCACAATGCTGCAAAGGCAACACGTGAAGCGGCACTAATATCAGTAGAATATACGATCAGAGTAGTGTTACTTGTAACACCATTCTTTAGTAATAATTTCTTTATTTGTTCAGCAGATAACAAATTCCATTGATTCTTTTCAGATTCAACTGAGTTTGTATTGATGTGAACAGCACCTGGAATATGACCCTTTTTGAAAGTCTTATCGTTTCCGTAAGAAGCTTCAAAAATTTGATAATCCTTCACATCAGTTTTCCCCTTGATAACATTGTTAACCCAATGTGGACTAACAAAGACTCGAGGACCCTCCGTTTTCTCAGTGTCATCCTTTTGTGCATAATAGGACTTTGCTTCTACTTCGGTTGGATTTGAAAAATAAAATACCGAACCGATTGTAAGCAATAATCCCATTATGGCAAAAAGTATGGCCTTACTTTTTTTCATACTGCTTTTCCCCCATTCCTAATTGTGACCTTGTGACCGTTTTCATTATATAATTACATTCTTTACTAAACAATACAAAATAGGCATAAAAGCTATTTTTTTACAAAAATAATAATAGTTTTCAAAAAAATGTGTTATTTTCATTCAAACGTATATTTTTGTTTTCAAATAGCGTAAAATATAAATTTTAAGCAAAAAAAAAGACCGAAGTGAAATTCACTTCAGTCCTTGATTAACTATAATTAAGCAGCGTGTTTGAGATTTTCGATAGCTTTTTCGATGGTTGTACCATTACCAAAGCGATTGCTATCATTAATGTCCACTGCTGTGAATAATTGACTATCCAAATCTAATAAAATTCTGTATTTCATATTATTCACGCCTCCTTTGTGTTCCGTATATCTAAGAGGTAGCGATGAAGGTCATCATACTATGATACTATCCAATAGTCAACCCTTTTTGCTTAATTCTTGACAATCGTATTTATAAGTAAGATTATATAGTCACAGATTAAAAAAGGAGAATTTAATTGGCCGATATATTTTTAAATATCTTAAAATGGGTTCTAATTATTGTGGTTGTTAGCTTCTTGATCATTCATGTTGCTATTCCACTGGTTATAATCATTGCAGTCATTGGTGGAATCTATTATCTATATCGTAGACATAAGGCAAACCAATATACACCTGAAGGTCGTAAAAAAGTAAATTAACAACCAAAAAGCTGGCTTACGCCAGCTTTTTTTTATTCTTGAATATAAGGTACGCCTGCCTTATCAGCAGAAAGACGTTCGATACCTTCAAAAATCGCATCTTCGGCATCTTTAATATATGTTATTTCTAAGTTAGTTAAGTCCGCATTGATTTCATTGGTTAATTCTAATTGATCAAACATGACATGCATCAAGTTTGTGTATGCCTCTGAGTCTTTTTCAGAATAATTTTCCATGCCCATAAAGTAAAATTGACCGATCATCAAAAATAGATCCATGATATCAAGCTTATAGATTCCCTCTGAATTGGTGTATTCTACCCATGGATAACGCTCGTTCAGCTTGCCTAATACTTCAATTAAGTCTAAGAAAGAATCATATGCATTCACATGTGCCTTCTTGTATGAATCAAACTCTTCTTTGACATCTTCTTCGTCATTTTCAGATTGGAACAAAATAGCTTGTTCTAAAGCAATCGCACTGATACTTTTTTTGGTGATATTACTATTGAATCTCGCAAACTCATAACTTAAATCATAAGCTATTTGTGCAAAATCATCAGCAATTGATTGGTATGAAGCTAACTCCATCCTATCGTCGAATTCACCACTAATATTCAATTCAGTTTGAACAGCAACTTGGATTTTTTCGATCCATTCGATCAAATCGCTATAACTATTAGCGAATCGTGCTGAGTTAAACATTATGTAATCTTCAAAAGTAATGTTCTTATTGTCGTCCATGAGTTTTCTCCTTAGGATCCTTTTTGTCTGATGTAAATGATATAACAATTAATAGTAAACCAGCTCCGGCGGCAGACCACAAGTAATTTGTCGTGAACCAACCAAAGAAATATCCCAAAACAGCTACCACTAATAAGAATATTCCTAGGTATCTGTCAATTTTCATCAATAAATTCAATTTTTAATCCTCTTTTTTACCTTTTTGTTTAAAAAAATACTAAAATAGACCTATGTAATTATCTTTTATTATACATAAAATGTTATCGGAGGACTAGCAATGGAAAAATCTGAAAAACTTGAAATCTTAGACGACCTGATCAAATTTAGAACTGTAAATGGTGACGAAAAAATCGTGGCCGATTACTTAAAAAAACTTTTTGATAAACATGGTATTCAAACTGAATTAGTCGAATATGCTGAAAATCGTTACAACTTGATTGCTACCATAAAAAATAGCGACGGCCCTATTCTTGGTTTTACTGGACACGAAGATGTTGTCGCCCCAGTCGATGAAAGCAAGTGGAATTACGATTCATCATTTAAGCCCAAACACATTGATGGAAAAATCTTTGGACGTGGAACTTCAGATATGAAAGGTGGACTCGCTGGTATGGCAATCGCCTTGATTGAATTAAATGACGATGAGTCTTTCAATGGCAACATTAAGTTCATCGCTACGGTCAGTGAAGAAATTGGTGAACTTGGTGCAAAACAACTTTCAGATGCCGGTTATGCTGATGATCTCTCAGCCTTAGTAGTTGGTGAACCTACGAACTCAACTTCTAAGTTAGTGACTGACAAATTAGCTGGAAGTGGCTTGATCAGAATTACACAACCTAACCCTAGCGAATATGGACGTCATTCGATTTTCTGTGCTCACAAAGGTTCTGTTACTTATCAGGTGATTTCTCATGGTAAGGCAGCACATAGTTCGATGCCTGAGGTTGGAATCAATGCACTAGATAATTTAGTTACCTATTATAATAAACAAAATGAATATTTTGATAAACTGACTTCCGCCGATGATGACGTATTGGGTAAAACTAAACCAGTAGTTACAATCTTCAATTCGGGTGATCAAGAAAATACTATCCCTGAATATGCTGAAATGACTGTCAAAATTAGAACCATCCCCGAATATAACAATGACAAGATTATTTCTGAACTAGAAGAAATCGTCCAGAATTTGAATCAATCTGATTCGAAGATGAACCTTGAGCTGAAAGTCGAGAGTAGCAACTGGCCTGTTAAAACTGACTTGAATTCTGGATTCTTACAAATAGTTCGTGATGCTTATAAGGAAGTTTGGATGCAAAACGCAATTGCTGTAGGTGCCCCCGGCGGAACAGATGCTTCACAATTCGTCGAAGCAAATCACGATCTAGAAGTGGTTGTTGCTGGACCTGGTAACGAAAGTGCTCATCAGATCAATGAATTTGTTTTTGAAGACGATTATTTGAAATTCATTGATATATATAAATTAATAGCTAAAAAATTCTTCGAATAATTAATAGATAATATAAAAACACTTTTAAAGTCGTATTCATAACTTTAAAAGTGTTTTTTGTTTAAACTGTTAATTCAATTTGATTTCCTTCGGGGTCACAAACGACGCTCTCATAATATCCATCACCGGTCGTACGTGGTCCACTCAAGTGTCGATAACCATCAGCTTCAATTCTGGCAGTCAATTCATCGACAGCTTCTTTTGATCCCAACGAAAAGCCAATGTGCATATATCCTAATGGAAAACCACTGATACGATGCGGATTTAAATCATCTCGATTGCAAACCTCAAGTCGTACACCATCTGGAAAACTCAAGAATCTTGAAGAAAACGTTGAAACTGGATTATGATATTTTTCTGATGACTTTGCCTCGAAATAAGTCTCATAAAACTTTACGGTTTCTTCGATATCTTTCACATATAAACCAACATGCTCAATCTTCATAAAAATCCCCCTAATGCTCCCACAGTTTGTGGGAGTATTGATACTTGAAATCACCTAAGTATCATTAGTATCAGTTTAACATTTTTTTTTTTAAAAGTTATTCTTTTCGAATCAGATGTCTAGTCCATTGCTTTTTTAATACTTACCAAGGTAACCTCAGATGTATTTTCAAAATTAATGTCAGCTTCATGCAAGACCTCAGGATCTCCAACGCCAACTGAAGTCTCGCCCGCACCATTGATAGATTTTACACCAGCTGATGCATCTTCAATACCGATACATTCTTCGGGCTTCAAACCTAATACTTCTGCCCCGCGAGCAAATATCTCTGGATCTGGTTTACCATGTTTCAGTGTCGATGGATCGATTCGATATTTGAAGTATTCTGCCAAGCCTAGTTGCTTCAAGACTAACGGGGAATTCTTAGAAGCAGATGCTAGTGATAACTTGTAATCATTTTCTTCTAGACTTCTGATAAAATCAGCCATCCCTGGCAATATCGCACTCTTATCCATATCTTTGAGTAAGTTCAAGTAATTAGTATTTTTTTCTTCAGCCAGCTTTTCTTTTTCTTCAATTGTATAATCGTTCTCTTTACCACCAGATTTTAGAATCAATTCTAGTGAATCCATCCGACTGACACCCTTGAGATCATTTGCCAGTTGATCAGTCCAGGCAACGCCTAGTTTGTCAGCCAATTGATGCCATGATTTACCGTGGTATACTGACGTATCAGCGATGACTCCGTCTAAGTCGAATATAAAACCTTTGATTTGTTCAAATTTAACCATGTTAGACACTCCCATTTAATAAAAAAGGCTAAGACAAATAATATGTCTCAGCCCTCAATTATTTTTTTGATTAATTCAGTGTAATAGATTTGCCATCAACTTCAATATCAAGTGGATCACCTGAAATCAGCTTGATGTCAGAACCTTCTTGATCAACATTAACTTCGATAACTCGACCTCTGAAGACTTGCCTGAACGAATAACTGTCCCATTTCTTCGGTAAGAATGGCTTATAACTCAAGACTCCGTCAGAATGTACTCTCATTCCAGCAAATCCTTGAACTATCGCTAACCAACCACCAGTCATTGCGGTGATATGCAATCCGTCATCGGTATCATTATTATAGTTATCTAAGTCTAGTCTAGCGGTTCTCTCATATAATTCAACTGCTTTATCTTCATAATGAAGGTCGGCTGCCAATACAGAATGAATTGCGGGTGAAAGACTTGACTCATGAACGGTCAAGGGTTCATAAAAATTGAAGTTAGCTTGCTTTTCTTCGGGAGTGAAATCCTCGATGAAGTCCCAAATACCTTGCAAGACATCGCCTTGTTTAATATAAGGTGAGCGTAGGATCTTGTCCCATGACCAGTGTTGATTGATCGGCAATTGATCCTTGGGAATATCACTGACTGGTGCAAGTTCCTTATCCAAAAATCCGTCATGTTGGACAAAGATGTTGAGACCTTGGTCATATGGCATGTACATTTTGTCTATAATGTCTTGCCACTTGAATCGTTCTTCATCCGAAACATTCAGTTTCTTTGCTTGTTCATCAGAAACTTCCTGCAAAATTTTAAGAGTATATTCCAAAGTCCATCTGGCTAGTAAATTAGTATCCCAATTGTTGTCAACGTTGTTTTCATACTCATCTGGCCCAGTAACGCCATGGATCATGTACTGATTATTACGCATACTGAAGTGTACTCGATCAGCCCAGAAGCGACTGATCTCTGTCAATATCTCACTACCTTCATGGAGAACAAACGACTTGTCACCCGTATAGCGAGTGTAATTGTAAATTGCAAAGGCAATATCACCATTACGATGTATCTCTTCAAAGGTGATTTCCCATTCATTGTGACATTCAATTCCGTTGAACGTGACCATTGGGAATAGTGCGCCTTTCAAACCTTGCTTACGCGCATTAACAAATGCACCATCTAGTTGTTTGTATCGATACATGAGTAGGTTTCGAGTTACTTCTGGCTTGGTGATCCCTAGATAAACTGGCACGCAGAAAGCCTCAGTATCCCAATAGGTCGCTCCGCCATACTTCTCGCCAGTGAATCCCTTAGGTCCAATATTCAACCGTGCGTCATCACCATAGTAAGTTGAGAATAACCCAAACAGGTTAAATCGCATACCTTGTTGTGATTCGTCATCACCTTTGATTTTGATGTCTGATTGATTCCAACGATCTGCCCAGACATTCTTGTGTGATGTCAACAATTCATCGTAAGAATGGTTTGCGACTTCATCGGATAATTTATTCATGGCATTAGTTAAGTCTGTATTCGAATCATAGTCCCTTGAAGTTACGACCACAACACGCTTTTCGATCATAGCAATATCATCTAACCCAAGTGTGATTGTAAATGTCTCGCTGGTTTCAGAGTCAGTAACTGTCGAATCAACTTTTTCCATCACCGTAAAGTGGTGCATTTCCATTCCGGATGTAAATTGTGGCGTTCCAAAGTCATTCGGTTTAGTTTGAGCAACCAAGCTATGTTCATCAATGTGTTGAACATTCCAAAAATGTTCGTCGTAATTGGAATCTTCATTGACGACATTCGAATCAATTGCAGAGATTGCTTTTATTTCTACATTGCTACCAGATAAGTTACGGAAGCTCACTTTTTGAACTGATAGTTCTTTTTGAGCTACACTCAAGAATCTTTCAAATTTAAACTCAACCTTTGCTTTACCTTTGGTAACTACAAATGATCTGGATAAAACTGCATTTTTCATATTTAAATCTAATTTAAAATTACTGATCGAATCTTTGCCAAGATCCAATTTTGAACCGTTGATCAAAAAATTGATCTTAATAAAATTGACTGCGTTGATAACTTTTCCAAAATAGTCCGGATAACCATTCTTCCACCAACCAACACGTGTCTTATCTGGATACCAAACTCCAGCAAGATAGATACCTGGTAGACTATCACCCGTGTAGTCTTCTTCAAAATTTCCACGCATCCCCATGTAGCCATTACCTAGACTAGTCATACTCTCTTGTAGACGGCGATCGTCTTTTTCTAGCTTATGCGTGACGATATTCCAGGGATCAACTTCAAATATCCGCTTCATTCATTTACACCTCCTAAATAAAAAGGTAATTAGGTAAATAAACTACCCAATTACCTTTTTAAAATCCTCTAAAGAATCGTTTCTTCTGTATCATCATCAAAATAATGAGCTTTTGTCATTTCAAGAGCCATTGTTACTTCCGCTCCAGGTTCATGATAATCACGTGAGTTAACTTTTGCAATAAAATCTGTATTTCCTAATTTTGAATACAACATTGATTCAGAGCCTAACAGTTCGGAAACTTGAACTTTGGCACTAATGGTTGCATCTGGAAATGCTTGAATCGCAACTTGTTCAGCGTGGATATCTTCTGGACGAATACCAAATGTTAATTTCTTACCTTCGTAGCCTTTTTCCTTTAGGATCTTGTATTGACCTTCAGGTACGACCAGATCGATTCCTTCATCATTTGTAACTTTACCATCTGCAAGAGTTACGTCAAAGAAGTTCATGGCTGGCGAACCGATGAATCCGGCAACGAATTTGTTTACTGGCTTATTGTATAGATCAGCTGGCGATCCTACTTGTTGAATTTTACCATCACTCATGATTACGATTCGATCAGCCATTGTCATAGCTTCGACTTGATCGTGAGTAACATAGATAAAATTACGACCTAATCTTTGATGCAACTGAGCAATCTCGGTACGCATTTGAACTCTCAATTTGGCATCCAAGTTAGATAATGGTTCATCAAGTAAGAATAACTTGGCATCACGGACGATAGCACGTCCTAAGGCAACACGTTGTCTCTGACCACCAGAGAGGGCACCTGGTTTACGTTTAAGATAATCTGTTAAGCCTAGGATCTTAGCAGCGTTTTCGACACGCTTCTTAGTATCAGCTTTGTCGTTCTTACGAATATTTAGTCCGAAGGCCATGTTGTCAAAGACGGTCATGTGAGGATACAAGGCATAGTTCTGGAATACCATAGCGATATCACGATCTTTGGGAGCAACCTTATTCATTACCTTCCCATCCATCTTAAAATCACCATCAGTTATATCCTCCAAGCCAGCTATCATGCGCAATGTGGTGGATTTACCACATCCGGAAGGTCCAACAAAGACAATAAATTCACCATCTTTAATGTCTAGGTTGAAATCACTAACTGAATAGTCAGTATTGCCTTGATAGCGTTTATAAATGTGATCTAAATTAATTTCTACCATTTTTAACGCTCCTTTTATTTTTTTGACTTCCAGTTAATTAATGATTTTGATCATTAATCAATCTAGATGTGTCCGCCACACCCAAAGTCAATCATTTTTTACTACTTTGCCACCTAATAAACGATAAGAAATGTAAGTAGCTAAAGAAATACTACATATAACACTTAGAAATGCTAATTGTAAGACAAAATTTATCAGAATCAGAACTAAGAAAATAACGACTGAAACAATTATGGGAAATGGCTTAGAAACTAACAACGTTAAGACATTTGCGCTTTCTTTAGTCGCCGATTGAAATGTTGCGGCGATCAATGCCATTAAATATACGAATGTAAAAGTTAGAACTACGGTGTGCCATTGCGTATTCCCTAACGTAATTTTGTTAAGTACGATCATAACTATGGCAACTGTACCAAATCCAAAATTGACTTTATAATCTTGTAATTGTTCAAACCATTCTTTAAAGAAATACTTGAAAAAACTACTACTGCCATTAACTTGCCATTGCTGAACTGCTGAAAAACTAGCAGTCAATCCAGGTATCGTGAATAGTGAAAGCATCAACCACATAACGAATAGTACGATGTAATAAACACTCGATACCGGCAAATTGGAAAGGATAATTGCGGTTAAAATCACCGAAAAATTTATCAAAAAGAATGAAACATTGATGGTAAATAAAGACCAGATCCAATTTCCAATGGTCATTAATTTTTGACCATTTTTCGAGTTCAAATTAATCACATTATCTCCTCCTTAATTACTTAACAGCACCATCTGTAACACCTTTGATGATCCACTTCTGTGCGAATAGATAGAAGATGATTACAGGTAAGATAGAAATTGTGATTCCGGCTAAGGCTAAATGCCATTGCTTCGTGTATTGACCGAAGAAGTTAAACATTTGTAGCGGAATCGTATATTGCGTCTGTGGCAATACCAGCGATGGTAATAGGTAGTCATTCCAGATCGCAATGATATTTAGGATGGCAACCGTAACTGTCATAGGGCTAAGCATTGGGAAAATAACCTTGTAGAATATTTGCCAACGGCTTGCGCCTTCCATCTCAGCTGCCTCGTCCATTGCTAGTGGAATACTGGACAAAGTACCTTGGTACAAGAATATAGATAAACTACAATCAAAACCTAAGTACATTACAACTAGACCCCACATGTTCAAGAAATGAACACTACCAAAGTTAGCTGTCAAAGGAATCATAACTGATTGGAATGGAATCAACATTGCTGAAATGAACAACATTAATAGCCAACCGCTCAATTTAGATTTGTTTCTTTGAAGTGCATATGCTCCCATTGAGGAGCCGAGGATTATTACCAATACTGAAGCAACAGTAATAATCAATGAATGAGTTAATGAAGCCATAAAATCTAGAGCATGAAAGGAATTCACGTAGTTAGATGTTGTGCTTTGTACTGGAAGTGAAAGCACTGATGCGAAAATCCCTTTAGGTGTCTTAAATGAGTTAGTAAGGATCAAATAGAATGGGAATAACCAGATGATTCCAAGAAGTATTCCAAAAATTCCCAAAATCGTTCTACTTTTTTTGCTCATTATAGATCCACCTCCCTCTTACGGTTATAGAAGACTTGCAACAATGATATTGCAGCAACGATCAAGAAGAAGATCATAGCCTTAGCTTCTGATAAGGCGAAATTACTTGAGTTATACGCTGTATTAACAATATCCATAGCCAACATTTGTGTTGAATGATATGGTCCACCATTCGTCAATGAAAGGTTTTGGTCGTAAATCTTGAATCCGTTTGAAAGTGTCAAGAACATGCAAACTGTGAATGCTGGTGCGATCATTGGAAACGTGATTTTGGTGAAACGTTGCCAAGCTGAAGCACCGTCGATTTCAGCAGCTTCAATAACTTCATTAGGGATATTTTGTAAGTATGCGATATAAATGATCATGATATAACCACTCATTTGCCATACTGTAACGATTACTAATCCCCAAAAACCTGTGACCTCATTGGTGAGCCAATTTTGCAACCAACCCATGTGTAATGCGTCACCTAAAGCTGAAAATCCTTGTGTGAAAATGAATTGCCAAATAAATCCTAGGATTAAACCACCAATCATATTTGGCATGAAGAATACGGTACGTAGGAAATTACTTCCCTTGAATTTTTGTGTTACTAGTAATGCTAACCCTAAGCCGATCACGTTCAGTAGAATAACAGTTACAATAACAAAGCCCACTGTAAACCAAAAGGCGTTAATAAACGCCTTATCGTGGAACAATTGAATGTAATTTTGAAATCCTACCATCTTGGTATAAGTAAGACCATCCCAGTTAGTAAATGAATAGAATAAACCTTCAATTACTGGAATGAATACAACCAAGGCTAACGCAACGAGGGTTGGCGTTAAAAATAGCCAAAATGAAAGACTTCTATTTTTCATATTCATTGCCCTCTTTTGTCAAACTAGTTACCTTTTTGTTGTTTTGCCCAGCCATCTGTCATATTCTTGACTGTCTTTTCCCAGCTTTGCTTGCCAGATAAGTACTTTTGTAGGTTAGGTTGTGCAACGTCTGGATCCCAAGCAGTACCTGTGTATCCAGGGAATGCCCATCCAGTTGTTTGGCCCTTTTGTTCGTAGTCATAAACTACTGATGTTAATGGGTCTGACATCTTCAAATCATCGTAACCTTTGTATGCTGGTACATAGTGAAGCTTATTAACAACGGCTTTCTTACCTTCTTTAGATGTGTATAGCCAATCTAAGAATTGTTTAGCAGCCTTTTGTTCTGTTGCTGTCTTACGCTTGTTAACTGCCCAGTATAGTGATGTTCCGACTGGTAATTTTCCTTCTTCACCAGGTACAGGAATTGGAATCATACCAATATCGTTTTGTGCGAAGTCCTTATCAATACCTTCAACAGTTGGATAGATCCAGTCACCTTGTTGAATCATGGCTGTCTTACCTTGTGAGAAGTATTGGTTAACTTGTGCTGAGTAATCCATTTGCATTACTGGTTGAATTGAATACTTCTTTTGTAGATCAAGCATTGTCTTCATGTCAGCATTCTTTGAGAACTTCATAGTCTTTGATTTGTAAAGTGTTTGTGCGTTACCGTTATAATCTTGTGCTAAGTAAAGGTTGAGCAAGTGGTCTGACATGATCCATGCTTCCTTACCAGGTAATGCGAAGACACCCTTGATGCCTAGTTGTTCTTTTTGTGCATCCAATTGCTCAACCGCAGCTTGTAATTTATCAACTGTTGTCAAACTTTCTGGATCGATACCAGCCTTTTCGAAGACTTTCTTGTTATAGACAAATCCATAACCTTCAACGTTGAATGGTAGTCCAACTGTCTTACCATCTGACTTAACGGCGCTCAATACGCCAGGTAGTGCAGCCTTGGCTGTCTTTGTGTCTGAAAGATCTGCTTCATAAGCCTTAAATTGCTTAACGTCGGCAGGACCAGCCAAACTGAAGATTGTAGGTGAGTTACCTGATGAGATTCTTGTCTTTAAAACAGGATCATAATCAGTACCACCACCGATAGAAGTGATCTCGATAGTAACATTCTTATGAGTCTTCTCATATTGCTTAGCAATTTGTTTTAATTGCTTGTTGTTTTCTACCTTCCCTTGTAGAATAGTGATCTTTGTTTTATCACCGGAAGATGATGAACTGCCACCACTACTACATGCAGCTAATGTAAAAGTCGCTCCAGCTGCTAACGCAACCACAGCAATTCGTTTTCCGAAACGTTTCCAGAAACCTTTTTTCATTACCTTGACCCCCTATATAATAATTTCTTTACTACGCCTATAATTATCTTTCTGATAACGTTTTCTTGCAAGCGGTTTCGAGATGTTACCGATAACAGAATTGTTCCATACCAATTCAAAAAGCCAAGCTAATCCCTTGACTAGCTTGGCTTACAGAGTTTCTTTAATATTCAATTATGACTGGGTCGTAATCCATCGATAGCAACCCGTGATGTATTTCAACGCTATTTTCAGTAATTAAATTAGTGTATTTTGCATCTGGAATATTCAATTTAACGTGCGATATTTTGCTCTTGAGTGAGAAAATCCCCACACGAGTTTTGTTACCTAACTTGAAGGTGACTTCGACAATATCATCATCTAGGGCTTCAACGTCATACTCGCCCTTATACTGAATCTCATCTTGGCTCAATTCATGCATTCGTTTGATCAACGAACTTAAATCAAGATCCGTATTCCAATTTAGCTTGTCAACGTCAAACAGACTAGGTGTATGTGTCATCCCGACCTCTTGACCAGCATAAACCAATGTTGAGCCCTTTTGAAAGGCCGCAAATGCAGTCCAATTTATCAAATCATTCTCATTTGGGAACAGGTCATGTGCCCGATCTTGATCATGATTTTCTAAACCACGCATCTTGATATAATTTGCAGGATAGATCAATTCCTGTTGGTTCAAGGCTTCTACATAGCGCTTCAGCGGTATCTCACCTCTGATATAGCTGCGATAAATTTGGTCAATATCGTAATCATAGGCGAAGTCAAATGCACGGTAGATTTCACCATCAGAGGATATCCAGTATCCCTTGTCACGAATGGCCTTAATATAATCGCCACCAGTTGATTCAGCTAGCCACAAAATATTATCGTTGACCTTGGAGACTTCCTGACGTGCCTTCTCCCAGAACTGGATCGGGACTTGTGGAGCTACGTCACAGCGGAAACCATCAACAACTTTTGCATACATTTTCAATGTTTCGATTTGATAATTCCACAAACCTTGTTCAGAGTAATCAAGTTCTGCTACATCACTCCACTCAGGGTTCTTGTTATACAGATTACCTTCGTCATCGTGTAAGAACCACTCTGGGTGTTCCTTCAAGAGAACTGAGTCCCGTGAAGTGTGATTGTAGACGATATCGATCATTGCCTTCATGCCATGCTCGTGTATAGCTTTGACTAAATGTTCAAAGTCTTCCCAAGTTCCTTGAGCTTTTTCGATTTTTCGATAATCTTGGATGGCATAAGGAGAACCTACACCACCCTTACGGTCGACAACTCCAACAGGATTAATTGGCATTAGCCAAATATAATCAGTTCCTAAATTTTTAATTCGCTCTAAATCAGCTTCAAGCGCCTTTAGAGTGCCCTCTGGCGTGTGATTACGAGTAAAAATACAATAAATTTGAATTTTTCTGAGATCGATATTAGTTTGATATGCCATTGATAACTCCTCCATTGTTTGACAGCGCACAACATCCCCATGCTTCTAAGTGAATCGTGCGATTGCTAATTTTGGTTTCTTGATTCGATAATACGACTTGCAAATCGTCCTGCGTTGGTAATTGGTAATCAGAATCACTGTCAGAAAAATTAACTATTACCATACCAATACTATCATTTGTACTCCGTTGAAATACAAATAAGTTCTTATCAGTCTTGAGAAGGCGATAATTTCCCGACGAGAAACAATCACTCGACTTCAATTTGAGTAATTTTTGATAAAAGCTCAATAGACTGTTCGCATTGATCAATTCTTGATTGGCATTTTCCGACGAATGATCCGCCCAATTCCATGGCCTGACATTTGAGAATCCGGCATATTCGGATTCGTCCCATTGAAACGGTCCACGTGCCGTCATCTCATCTTGAGAGTTTAATAACTTTAATATCTTATCATCTGGAACTTTTTTTGCTTGCAGACTACTGATCAAATCAACCGCTCGTTGGTCATCAAAGTCAGATAATCGTTGATATTGCAGGCCGTGTTGGCCAATTTCTTCACCGTAATAAATAATTGGGACCCCACGTTGAAGAAACATCATCATTGCCAATGCTTTTTTGAGTTTGACATCATCAGTCGGCAATTTGAGTCGGTCGATGAACCGGCTGATGTCGTGATTGCCCCACGTCAAAGCCGGAAAACTGGTATTTGCTAACACGCTCTCCCACTTAACAAAAGTATCTTTGAACCGATCGAGAGACAATTGACGAGGTCTGAAAAATTTTGGAATGTCACCAAAATTGACATCATCATAGACTTCACCAAAATTGTCTGAAGACACGATCATGTCACAGACGGACTCATCTCGTCGAGTATACTCAGCGGCTTGATACGCATTGGCTGAGGCGGCCTCACCTAATAAGAAAATATCCGGATTTCTAGCTTTGATCTGACTTACGAATCCACCGAGGTATTGTTTTACTTCTGGTAAATTGGCGAAGAAGGTATCATCAATTGGATATTTTTTCGAATCATCAAGTGACATTTGACCAATATCGGCTTTGGCCATATGAATAAAGGCGTCCAGTCTAAAACCGTCCACTCCCTTATCAATCCAAAACTTGGCAATGTCCGCCATTGATTTTTGAACTTCAACATTTTTCCAATTTAAATCAGGCATTTTTTTGTCGAATAAATGAAAATAATACTCGTCATCTTCAGGATGTACTTTGGACCAGACACTACCGCCAAAAAACGAACCCCAATTGTTAGGCTCGTGCCCATCGACTGGCTGATGCCAAAGATAATAATCTCTGAAAATACTATTGTCATTATTGATCGCATCTTGAAACCATGGATGTTGGTCTGACGTATGGTTGATCGGCAAGTCCAGTATTATGTGGATTCCGCGCAGATGCGCTTCAGACAGTAATTGTTCAAAATCTTCTTTAGTTCCCAAACTGGGATCGATCGCAAAGTAATTCGAAACATCATAACCATTGTCAATTTGAGGAGATACAAAAATCGGGTTCAACCAAATAGTATTAACGCCTAATTGCTTAATGTAATCCAACCTTTTGATTATTCCGGGTATATCCCCAATCCCATCACCATTTGTATCTTGAAAACTCTTTGGATAAATTTGATAAATAATTGCATTATCATACCATTTCATCACAGCTTATCCCCCAATCCAGTAAACGCTTCCACTCAAGTATAAAAAAATAAGCCTACTAATAACAAGGCTTACATAGATGTTACCGATAACAATATTATTATCTCAAAGTACCGCCTAAACAAATCTTAGGTTCAAAGATAAGATTTCCTTGCGAAGACTTAGAATTTATTTTATCGAGCAGGTTCTCACCACAAGCACTACCCATCTCGATTATTGATTGTTTAACAGTTGTGATTTTTGGTGATGCGACTTGGCTTAGGAAGACTCCATCAAAACCCGTCACACCGTAATCATCCGGTATCGAACCGCCACAACGTGCGATGCCCCGTTCGATACCCATAGCCAGCCGATCTGATGCACAAATAAAGGCGGTATTTTTTTCGATTTTATCCCAATTTTTAGTGATGAATTCCTCTGATAAGTGACTATGATTTCCAAAACGATAAAGTTCTGGAATGATTTGATTTTCTTGAACTTGCTGAATGAAACCAGCCTCACGCGAATATTCGAATGATTCCCTACTATCCATACCTATATATACAAGATGTTCATAGCCGCGGTCTAGGACTAGTTTTGTCATCTTATAAGTACCAGCCTTGTTATTTGTATCAACATAGTCCAATCCGTAACGATTCTCACCAAACATTATTACTGGTTTGTCTAGATTCTTGATCCAGTCGAGATCATCCTTACGCATACCAGTGATGATATATCCATCGCAATTACCAATATCAAAGTTACGACGCGTAACTAATTGTAATGAGTATTGGTGCAGATCAAGTGTTTTAGCAATGCCGACCATTAAATTCATAAAATAAGGCTCGGTCGTATCAATATCTTCCAAAATACACAGTTTAACAATACGTGTAGAATTATTAACTAATGCCTTAGCAATCAAGTTAGGATGGTAATCCAATTCTTGCATAGCCTGATATACCAATTGTTTAAGTTCATTAGTAACCATATCTGGATGATTGATGACACGTGAGACTGTCATCTTCGAAACATTGGCACGCTTTGCCACATCCATAAGTGTCGCCATATATCACAACTCCCTTAAAGAATTTAACCCTTGTGCTTTCAATTATACCAATTCCCAGATATGTGGTCATTATTATTTTAATAAAAAAATCCAACCTTAAAATTAATAAGATTAGATTTTGACATCATTTTAATTATCTAAATTATTCTAATAATTATTTTTTATTAGTTTTGCATTTTTAACATCAGCAATCGTCTTCGTACCAGCTAATTGCATGATGGTCTTGAACTCGTCATTCAAGTGTTCAACGACGGAATAGACGCCATCAGCACCACCAAGTGCTAAACCATAAATAACTGGTCTGGCAAGTGCAACCATGTCAGCACCACTTGCAAGAGCCTTAAATACGTGTGATCCACGACGTATACCACTATCAAAGATGATAGGAACCTTGTGATTTACGGCCTTGGCAACATCACTTAAGACATCGAATGATGCTGGTCCACCGTTCAACTGACGACCACCGTGATTAGAAACATAAATACCATCAGCACCAGCACCGATTGCTAGAAGTGCATCCTCAGGACTTTGCACACCCTTAACGATTACTGGTAAGCCAGCGATTTCCTTGATACGTTTAACATCATCCGGACTGATCTTTTGGGCTGCAGCAGCATAAATTTCACCGATACCCTTACCTTTGCCATCACCCTCACTGAACTTAGTCAAGTTTGCCATTGGAATCGGGAATTGAAAATCATTAACGATGTCAGATTCACGATAACCGTCCACCGTAGCATCTGAAGTTAAAATAATTGCCTTTGCTCCAGCTTCTTTTGCTTCATTAATCAGACTTTCGTTAAAATTCCAGTCTTTACTCATGTACAATTGGAAAAATTGGGGAGCACCGTTACCAGCTGCCATAGTATCTGCAATGGATGTCGAAGAATATGTACTCTGTGACATCAAAGCTCCAGCTTTAGCAACACCAGCAGCAGTGTCGATCTCACCCTTGGCATGTGCCAAACCTTGGGCAGCAGCAGGTGCCATCATGATTGGTGTCTTGACGTCGATACCAAAAATACTAGTATTAGTTTGAGGATCATCGATATCACTCAATACTCTAGGGATGATTTGAACGTGATTGAATGCATCACTATTGTGATTTAGCGTCCAGTTATCCTCAGAACCTCCACTAATGTATCCGAATCCACCCTCAGGAATGATTTTTTTGGCCTCAGCTTCAAGACTAGGTAAATTTAAAACTTTAATTTCTTTCTCATTATCATTTTGAAAATATCCATTAAACTCTGTCATTAGCAATTCCTCCAATTTTTATCATGATCACATTAATACAAAAATTATAATTTAACAAATAATCTTTCTCGATAATTGACAAAGTGCCAAAAAAACAGCCTTGAAGTCGGGCAGACATCAAGACTGTTTTGGTTACGGATTAGCTTATGATATGTAGTTTGTATTTGATAAATGTTCAAATTCATTTACCAGTGTTCATTATCACGCTAAAAACTTATCCCGTAAACACCTTATCAACAATATAACTAATTCGTTAGTCTAGTCTTACATTTTTGTAAGATTGAATAAATTTCTAACAAGTATTATGTTAAAGAGATAGAACAAATCCTCAAGGAGGCAATAAATTGACACCTTTTAATGAATTTGCATTAGCTATTTCAGCAATCATCTTAGTAATCACTAGTATCGTTGGAGTTATTCTGCTTTCAACTTCAGTCTTCAAAATAAACGCATCACTGAAGAAGACGGTTGATGTGATAGAGACGTATCAAAGGCCATATTTGGTGATCACCCTGATTGAGAATCACCTATCGATCAAAAATACCGGAAAATCTCAAGCTACCATCGACTCGTTTATCATCAATGACGATGAAACACTTGATGAACTAGACAACAAAGTCATCAATCCTAAACAATCATTTTTGATAAAAAACAATTTTAAAAATCAGAAAGAATTAGACGTAAAAATAACTTATCATAGTGACAGCAAATCATATCAGGAGAACCTTTTCCTCAAGTAGGAGGTTTCACTATGCAAAGTGGCACATTAGCAGATTGGGTGACTGGTATCGGCGAACTATTAGCTGTAATAGTCGCGCTATTCTTACCATACGTCAGTCGACACAAGACAGTCAGCACTTGGAATATGCGGGCAAAACAAATGATTTTTCGTTCAGTCAAAAAAATATTTCAATGTAATGGTAAGGAAGACGTCCAAATCAATGAAAATTTTGAGAATTTAAGTTTGTTCATCGAAGTATACTCAATAATTGCCACTTCTAATTCGACTATCAAAATAATCAATTCTGGTGATAAAATTTTGGAAATAATTGGTGACTCCCATAAATTGAATGATAATCAGATTAGAGAAATCACTGATATTGTCACGAATCTAAAAAAATAAATGCCAATTACATCTTTACAAATCGAATTATCTCGATATAATGTGCTTATGGAAAAAATTATTAATGCATTTAAGGCTCTGTCAAATCCAATCAGACTAGATATATTATATTGGCTCAAAAACCCTACAGAGGAGTTTTCCAAAACTCTCTCCCATAAAACTATTGATTTCATGATGAACGAAAAAGGAGGAATTTGTGTTGGCGATATAGTTCAGAAATCGGGATTAGCACAATCAACCATGTCAAAATATCTAAAAGATTTGGAATCCGCAGGTTTCCTCCTTTCAGAGAGACATGGAAAATGGACATACTACCGTAGAAATGAAAAAAATATTCAATTGCTAGCAGACTTTATAAAAAAAGAGCTATAATTTTTTTATAAATACATATCGAAAAAACTCGATAAATAAATATGAAAAGAGAAACATACAATGTCAAACAAATATCGTTTTCAAGAACCATTTTTATTCAAAAATGGAATATCAGTAGACAATCGAATCGTTATCCCTCCTATGACCGAAGGATCTAGTCTATCTGATGGAACTGTGTCAACTGACGAACTAAATTATTTTAACTTACGCGGTGGTCAAACCGGGATTTTTATTTCCCCTGTCGCAAATATCTCGGAATCTGGTAAAGGCTTTGAGGGAGAATTATCTGTAGCGGATGATAATTTTATTCCTCGATTAAAGATGATGGCTAATTATATGAAGAAGGACAGAACAAAAGCTATATTACAAATATTTCATGCTGGTAGATCAACGAATAGTAATATTTTAAGAGGTAGAATACCATTATCTCCAAGCGCTATTCCTAGCGAAACCAATCCATATGAGACACTTAAAGAACTATCAAATGATGATATTGAAGCTATCATCATTGAATTTGGAGAAGCTACTAGGCGAGCTATTTTAGCCGGCTTTGATGGCATCGAATTGCATGGAGCTAACGGATATTTATTGCAACAATTCTTTTCACCACACGCGAATAAAAGGACTGATAAATGGGGTGGAAACTTAAATAAGAGAATGAATTTTCTTTTGGCAGTGATAGATAAAGCACATGAAGTGATTGAAAAGTACTCCAACAAGCCATTTTTACTTGGTTATCGCATTTCTCCAGAGGAAGTTTCTACCCCAGGTGTATCAATAAACGATACATTAAAACTCGTTGATATAATTGCCGACAAACCTCTAGATTACTTACACATATCTCAAAGATATGTTTGGAGAACATCGGCTGACCGCAATAATGGAACTGAACCGTTAATATGGAAAATAAAAGAACAATTACATGATAGATTACCATTGATTGCGGTGGGTTCTATCGCTACACCTGAACAGGCAGAGGAAGTAATTGAAAAAGGTATCGATTTTGTCGCTTTAGGCAGAGAATTTTTAATTGATCCTCACTGGCTAACCAAAATTGAAAATAATTCAGAGGATACGATCAATTATACAATTTCACCTGACCATCTTGATGAAATTGCAATTAATCCCGCTATGTGGAAGTATATTACGACTAAACCTCATGATGATCCTAGAAGTTTGATTAGTGATGTCAAAAGTTTTCGTTCACAAATCTAAAAAAATGCCATACGATCGTTAGACTTAGACCCGCGATCATATGGCATTTTTTTACTTAAAATATTTATCAGCGTAGGCTGTAACTTCACGAATATATTTTGTTGCTTCTACATTATATGACCCACCGTGCTCTGCACCTTTGACGATCCAGATTTTTTTCGGTTGATTAGCATTTTTATAGTTAGTATAAACATTGCTGGTAGGGACATATGTATCCTTAGAACCATGAATCAAAAACAGCGGCGTGTGACTCTTCTTCAGAGTATTCTTCGTGTTAGCTGCATAGAAATTATAACCAGCGAAGATCTTCGAATAAATAGCCGCCGTTTGTACCAGCGGAAAACTAGGTAAGTTGAACATTTCTTTCAATTGATAATTTAATTCACCAGAAATTGTCGCGTAGCCACAGTCTTCGACGGCCCATTTGACATTCTTCGGTTGCTTACCTAGTGTATACATCACTGTGGCAGCCCCCATACTGATCCCGTACATCCCTATCTGCGAGTCTTGTCCGTTCAATTGATTGATACGACTGATCCACTTTAAGATGTCACTACGGTCTTTCCAGCCATATCCAGCGTACTCACCTTGACTCATCCCAAACGAACGATTATCTGGTGCCAATACGTTATAGCCTGCATCATGGAACATTTTAACGTATGAGCCCATGTACTTGCTGGCACTCGCATAGCCGTGGACGACTAGAACCGTCTTGTCCGTCTTCGTTTCGGCTGGCAAATATCTAGCCTTCAGTGTCAGGCCGTCTTTGGATTTTTCTGTCCAAATTTGTTGATCCTGTTGACTAAACCATTTGTTGTTACCCACTAGCGGAATATTGTCATTGTTACTACTGTATTGACCCTTTTTAAATGCGTAGTTGAACAAATACGCTCCCCCAGCCAGATCTGCAATAATAATGATCCCAACTAGCGAGAGTAATATTATCTTTACTAATTTTTTCCCATTCATAAATCTAACCCACTTCTTCATTGTAAATGTACTAATATAATATCATCTTAACCAAAAAAAAGTTGAGTTTTCTACTCAACTTTTGATGGATTAATTTAATTGTTGATTAGCACTATTCATCATTGAAGGCTGTGAATCAACCTTGTGGAACCAATGTGTATGTGAATCAAAGAATGCGATCATATCATTCATAAAGTACATGATGTATGTCAAGAATAATACTGGACTTGCATCACCTTGAGCAGCCGTAACACCCCAAAGGATGATCGACATAACACCTTGAACAGTCCAGAAATAATATTGTTCACGGAAGCGTAATGTACACAATAGCGCACCTGTAAAACCAATGGCACTGGCAACTGAATCGATAACTGGTCTGGGGCTAATAAATAGATGTGTATCCATCAAATATAATAGACCCCATGAAGCAAAGAAGAATACTGCTGTTAGTAACCATTTTGGAGCTGTAAGTCCGTGAATATGCTTCTCAGCATCCTTGGCCCATTGTGGACTAACTAAAACAGGAATATCCAAAAGAATAATATAACTGGTTTGTAGTACAACATCAGCGAAATTCTTAGCGTTGATCGCTACAAAAATATAGATAAGGGCTGAAACTAATCCTAATACACCGTTTAAAGGTTTGGCGTTAGTAATTGCCACCGTGCAAGTAAAACCTAATACACCAGCAAACCAAGTTGCTACGGCAATTCCACTCATACTGTGTGATAGTGTTGAAGCTGTGATTGCGCCTATTCCAAACATTAAAAGCATGTAGCTTTTAAAACTCCAACCTTTCATTTGTTCGACATACCACTTTGGGCTAAAAATACTTGTCATTTAATCCTTCTCCTAACTTTTTAAAACTAAATTTGTTCCCCTTTAAACGAACAACAGATAAAATATTACCACTCTGATTATAAATTTCCACGGTTTGTTTTTAGTGAAAATACGAGCAAAAGTGTTCGGCGCCGTCAGAACAAGGATTAAAGAATAATATTAAATTTTTTATATTAATTGTGATACCGGTACCATATCTAGTATATCTTTTAGTGGTCAATACCAAATATAGATATTCACATTAAAAAAAATAATCCTTCAGCAGGATTATTTTTCAGAAAATTATATTTTACCTACCAAATCAGCACCCGGTACGATTGTTTTTTCGCCTGGATGCCAATTTGCTGGACAAACATTGTCGCCATTCTCAGCTACAAATTGTGCGGCCTCTAATGTTCTTAGGATTTCTTGAGCATTACGACCAATACCCATCGCATTTACTGTGTATGACTTGATAATACCTTTAGGATCGATGATGTAGACACCACGGTAGGCTTGACCACTTTCTGAATCGATTAAATCAAAGAAGTCCGCCAATTGATGCTTTTGATCCGCCAACATTGGATATTCGATCTTACCGATGCTTTCAGTGTTCTCTGCCCATGCCATATGTGAGAATTCACTATCAACTGATACTGAATAGATCTCAGCATTATTTGCTTTAAAATCAGCATAGTGTTTTTCTAAATCTTGCAATTCAGTTGGACAAACAAAAGAGAAATCAGCTGGATAAAAGAACAAGATGGACCATTTACCAAGCAAATTTTGCTTATTGTAGCTCTTTAATTCACCATTATGATACGCCTTGACATCAAAGTCAGGAATTTCTTTGTTGATATAATTCATAAGCTAAATACCTCCTCATTTATGACTATATTTTAATACAATTCAATTATTAAACCTAGCCGTAACTAATTTCTTTGCTAAAATGTACATATAACTTTTTTAAAGGACTGAAGATAATGCTAACTATCGAAAATCAAATTAAACAAATACGTGATTTTTCATATGACAAAATGGTAAAAGATCATACTGGACATAATTTTGATCACATCGAACGTGTCGTTAAAATGGCAACTCGCTTATCAAATGAAGAACACACCGACAAATTGATCACACTTGGAGCAGCTTACTTGCATGATGTCGCTGATGATAAATTAGTAGCCGATCCTGAACAACTGGAATCAGAAATAAAAGAATTTCTGAAAAGTATTGATCTGAAAGATGGTCAAATTGAAAGTATCCTCTATATCACTCATAATCTGTCATTCAGTAAGTCATTGAGCAAAAATCCTCCAAAGCTGTCCATTGAAGGTCAAGTAGTACAAGACGCAGATAGATTGGACGCCATTGGAGCGATCGGAATCACTCGGGCAATATACTACGGAGGTGCCAACGCTGAAACAATTTATGATCCCGCAATAAAACCTCGGGAAAAAATGAATAAGGCAGAATATCGAAATCTTGATAATGAAACAATAATTAATCATTTTTACGAAAAACTGTTAAAGTTAACTAGTATGATGAATACACCAACCGCAAAAAAAATTGCCTTACACCGACAACAATTCATGTATGAATTCTTAAATGAATTCAAATCAGAATGGTTATCTGAAATATAATTTTGGAGGGATATTATGGCATCATTTGAAGAACAAGATAAAGAATACTACGAACATATTTTGAGAAATCTGAACGAACGTGGAGTCACTCTACCAGACATTGCTGAAATAGTCATCTTCTTAGAGAAGTCATACGTGGAGGGACTGGACGAAGAAATATCAATCTATGCTATCAATAAAGTCCTCCATAAACGTGAAGCGCAAAACGCCATTATGACTGGGATCGAACTAGACGTTTTAGCTGAAAAAGGGTTACTATCCTCACCTATGCAGAGAATCATGAAAACTGATGAATCCACTTACGGTATCGATGAAAACTTGGCAATAACTCTTGCCAGCCTATACGGTTCTGTTTCAGTAACTAACTACGGCTACGTTGATAAACTAAAGCACGGGATTTTATCGAAGTTAAATGACAAGTCGACTGGCAAGATAAATGTCTTCTTAGACGACTTAGTTGGTGCGATTGCCGCTGCTGCTTGTGGTTGGTTAGCTCACAATGAAAATGAAGTCGAAGCGATGATCCGCCAAGGTAAATAAAATAATTCAAGAATTTATAAAACATTATGTTGAATTTGAATTTAATATAATCAGTAAATAAGATATGATTATGTAGAGGGGCATTCGATCAGTTATTATTAATACTTAAGATAGAAGAATCAATATGAAAAAGTATAATAATATCTTAAAAAACAAACGATTAAAAATTGCCTATTATATCGTAATTATTATTTCTGGATTATTATCACTAGTTACCTTAGCTATCAGCTATGTGCCAGAAATTGACAATACTAAGTTGCCTTTTATCATCATTGATGTTGGTACCTTACTGATTTTTACGGTCGACTACTTTGCTAGATTTGCCCTTGCCAAGCATAAGTTAGTTTTTTTCCGTAAGAATATTTTTGACTTGCTGGCAATTATTCCATTTAACTCCATCTTCAGCGCCTTTCGAGTCTTTAGAGTTTTCAGAGTCTTTAAAGCAATGAAAATCTTCACCTTGATTCGATTCATGGGTACTGCGGGTAAATTACAAAAACATTTTAGCAAATTTTTAAAAATCAACGGTTTGATCTACTTGATGATCGTCAGTCTAATCGTCTTAGTCACTGCCTCAATCATGTACTCATTGGCTGAGGGCGTGTCTTTAGGCGAATCGTTCTGGTGGGCAATAGTTACTGCTTCGACAGTTGGCTATGGGGATGTCGCACCTACTACGATCATAGGCAGGATTGCTGCCGCTTCACTGATGCTGGTTGGGATTGGATTCATCGGGACCTTAACTAGTACAATAACTAATTATTTCACCCAAAGCACTAAAGAAAAAAATGAAAACAAACTAGATCAAATAATCATTAAATTAGATGATATATCCACTGAGAACCAAGAACTACATAACGAAATTGATAGTCTAAAAAAGCAATTACATGAGAATACAGAAAATGATTCATAGGGGGATCTATATGCATTCTAGAAAGACGATTTTAGATACGGTCAAAAATGAATGTCTTCGACGCAAAAAGCTCAAGAACATTCCATTCATACATTATTTTTCTAATGAATTTATGGAACGCAATACGCAGTATTTTTGTATCGAAGACTTTCTGAGTTCCATTGGAATAACGGATATCAGTACTCTCGATCACATTGATCAAGCCATGTGGGATACGGCCGTTAATCAGACGACAGTGTTTAAAAACTGGGACGAAATGCTCAGCATTGCCGGCTCTGAATACTATCAATTGAATATGCACGAAGGACTTGCCAATTAAACTGGCAAGTCTTTTTTGTTTTGCTAAATAATGGTGAATCTATATATTAACGGTCAAACTATATACATGTACACTACATACAGTTATACTATATGTAGTTGAACTGTATATAGTCCGACTATTCATTCAAGAAAGGAAATAAGTGATGAATCGAAATTCCAATTTACCATTAACTGAAACGACTTTTTATATTTTGTTGGTCCTAACTTCCCCAGCCCACGGTTATGCCATTATTCAAAAAATTGATGAGTTGAGTGACGGAGCAGTCAAGGTTGCAGCTGGAACTATGTATGGTGCGATCGAAAATCTTTTAAAGCTTAATTGGATCGAGGAGATTCCTAGTAAAGATAAGAGACGCAGGGTATATCAGATCACCAACTTAGGAACAGAAATACTTAAATTAGAAATAGAGCGATTAAAAAATCTAGTGGACTTATCCTCAAAACTAGGTTATTAGGAGGGGCATCATGAAGAAGTTCAAATTATTTTTATCATTTGACAACGAGGAAACATGGATCAACACGATTCAGGAAAATGGATACAAATTAACTCATATCAACTTGTTCTTTCACATTTATACTTTTAATAAGACAAATAATAGCAATTTATATACTCCATACGTAAGACTTGATGTTAGAAAAGGCGGTATGAACAAGACTGACTATGCTAATTACGTCACGCTGTTTGATGATAGTGGATGGAGATTGATCAAGGGCGGTCGTTATGGCGGAATTCAATATTTTCAACAAAAAAACTCTGACGTATCTAGAAATATTTTTTCCGATCAAGAATCCAAAGATAATATGAAAAAAAGATACGTTAATTTTGGATACATGCAGGGTTTTCTATTATTATTTTACATTTATATATTGTTCCCTAATATGTTCAGTGAATTGGGAAATATATTTAATGTTAAATCATGGTATTTAACCCCAGGACTATGGGAAATGAGCGGTTCCCTGTTCTGGAAAGCGATCATCTTTGAAACACCATTTGTATTATTGAGAATGCTTCCGATTTTTATATTTTTGTTTTTCGGAATCTATTCAATCCTCCGAGCAATTACTAATGATGAATCTCTGAAAAGTCGCAGTAAATAATTTCTATTAAAAATAGTGCACAAAAAAAGATGAGGCGGTTTGACCTCATCTCCATATTAGTTATCGTGAAAACAGAAAATAATTTTGCAGTACATTTCTGTACTGTAATGATATCATAACACTTTAATACTATCATTTCATTCCATAAGTCTTTTCTTAACTATACTGAAACAATTCTGTAATGTACCATTATGAAATAGGCCTTTTCAAATATGCAAGTAACTCTTTATTGAATACATCAGGTTGCTCTGCCATGATCACGTGGCCGGACTGTTCAATACCGATATGACTTATGTTGTTATTGTCCGTAAAGCATTCAGCAAAGTTACCATCAAAATAAGGACTTTGATTAGCTGTAACTAATAGCATTGGAGTTTGACAATCTTCCAAAACAGACCGCCAATCTTTTCTTGCATGATCGTATAATAACTCTAAATTGGCTTCCTTTATGAATGGAAATTGTTCCTTGGCAATTTTTAATTTCCAAAAAACACCATCATCAATACCATTCAGCGTCTCCTTATTATGCATTTTTAAACGCATTTTATAATTGGCACGAGTAATATCCATATAGCCATAATTCCATGAAGCCGTATTGAGCATTTTGGGAGATTGGTCAACGGCCACTAATTTTGACAATGGATAATCCGGATACTTTGAAAGAAATCCATAAATCACACTGGCACCCATTGAGTGGCCTACTAATATTAGACGGTCTAAATTAAGCGCATCCAAAAAATCTTTTAAATCATTTATTAAAATATTAATATTATCGAGTCCTAAATCACGTGTGGAGGCTCCGTGATTGCGCTGATCATAAGTGATCACTTCATAACCCTGATTGCTAAAGAAATCTATCTGATCTGTCCAAATTTGTTGATAGCCACCAAAACCATGGATGAATACCAGCGGTTGACCTTCACCGTACAAATAATAATTTAATTTCTTACCATCC
Organism: Companilactobacillus sp. y65-5; assembly: GCF_057541095.1. Taxonomy (NCBI): domain Bacteria; kingdom Bacillati; phylum Bacillota; class Bacilli; order Lactobacillales; family Lactobacillaceae; genus Companilactobacillus; species Companilactobacillus sp. y65-5. Next base: position 105,259 of record NZ_BAAJOA010000001.1, on the reverse strand, counting down.
CTAGTCGTTACTTCCATCTGTCAATGCCTCTCTAGTCAATCCTAAGAATATTGTAACTATCAAAAGATCTGCCGTACCGCCAAGACTCAAATGTCGCTCTGTGAACTCAGTTTGAATGTTTTCAAGAGCGGCTTTTCCTTCGGCAGTATCCAATCCACCAGCCTCAAAAAAACCTCGGATAAGCTTATTTTTCCAATCCAGCACTTCTATGGATCCAGCACGTTTGATCAAAGTAGAATCTTTGGTGTGCAAGGCTAATTCCATTAAAGTCGTTATCAGACGCTGATTCAAGTTTCCGTTTGTTCGTATGAAAGTCGGTAAACCATAATCAAAAACTAACGGATATCCTTCGGCAGCCTCACCGCGCACGCCCTTGATACCATATTGAAGGTATTGAGTTTCCCCTGCTGTTAATTTAGACTCATCAGCCGACGTAATCTTGTTATAATCAGTCTTCACTAATCCCTTGAGCATTTTTTTAACGACTTGCTGAATCATTGAGGCATCAAAATCATTGCCTTTACTAAGACTGATAGCGACAGCGCTCACTAGGACACCTAATGAAAAAATTGCTCCCTTATGAGTATTAATACCATTAGTAGCATCATACATGTCTGTTTCAGCAATTTTACCAAACTCACGAATCTGCCGAAAAATATCTCGATAGTCAGTATCTAATTGATAATTTAAACCTGCCTGAGCACACTTAGTCAAGTAGTGACGTAAACTGATACTACTGTCTAAAAACATAAAAACATCCATGTCAGGGTGTGCGCCCCACTCGACAGGGTCAACCAATCCCGGCTTAGGCCAAGCAGTAACTTCATATGTTAGAGCGCGTAATGCATTTGTTACCAATAATTGTGCTTTTTTCTTTTTAGATACTTCAGTCAATGATTCATCGATCAACTGACTAACTTTTGCTTGGAGTTCTTCAACTGAATGTTTTCGTGAACGACCACATTCTTTTGCTGGCCTACCACAAATCAGACAAGTTCTCTGGGTGTAACCTATCTCAGTTCTAGAGATAGATCTCATTTCTTCATCATCATCCAAAAATAAAACATCTAAATCAAATAACCTGCGATAAGTTTTGGATTCCTCAAAATTTGTCGTTATTTTTTTGACATTTTTTTCGGTGGCCTCAACGACATAAAACCGCTCAGGTCCGGTAGGAGCTTCTACCCATTCAATATTTTTGAAAAAAACCATCCCTTCATTCAACAGTAAATTTTCAAATTCCTCGAGTTGGTCAACGAAAAAAGCTTCCATTATATTGTTATTTTTAATTGGACCGGGGATATTCAACTTTGCACCAATTACTACTTCCGATGGGTATTGATTCAAAAGTTTATTTTGTACGAACACCCGCTTGTCCCGATTCGCTAAGACTGCGGGAATATCTTGTTCAATTCCAGTATCAAATAAATTAGTCATTACTTCACATCCATGTTCTCAAAATAAAAAGAAGCAAAAACTATTGATCGATAAGTTTTTACTCCTTTAATATTAATCTTTAATCTGTTTAATAGCATCAATTAATGTACCATCACGATACTCGACTAATGCGACTGTTCTATCAGTATATTGAATTGCTTCAGGTTTGCCAACGATTTTTTCAGCACGTTTTTGAAGTTCATCGATCGTAACGATTGGAAGTCCAGGAACTTTACTAAAAGTATCAATCAAATCTTGACGCTTAGGATTGATTGCGATTCCGACTTCAGTTACGAGAACATCAACTGAATCTCCAGGTGTAACAACAGTACTTACCTTTGGTACGACCGTTGCGATACGACCACGTGTTAGAGGAGCAGAGATGATCGTCATCTTAGATGTGGCAGCATCTTGATGTCCACCAACAGCGCCACGAATGACGCCATTTGAACCAGTCATAACATTGACATTGAAGTCAGTATCAATCTCTAAGGCTGAAAGAATAGCAACATCTAATTGATCGACCATTGCACCTTTATTATCTGGATCAGCATACCATGAGGCGTCGATCTCTTGTTGATTCTTGTTACTCTTCATTGAACTGGCGGCACCTTTGTCAAAGTCTTGGACATCCATAACTTTGCCTACGAGACCTTCCTCTAGCAAGTCAACGATAGGTTTGGTGATTCCACCTAATGCGAATGAGGCCTTGATTTCATTGTCGATCATTGATTGACGAAGGAATCTGGCAACGGCAAGGGCAGCACCACCGGAACCTGTTTGGAATGAAAATCCTTGCTTGAAGTATGGTGAATGAATGATTACATCGTTAACCATCTTAGCAATCTTCAAGTCCTTAGGATTCTTGGTGAATCTAGTAGCACCTGTACCAATACGATCAGGGTCTCCGACTTGATCCACTTTAACGACATAGTCAACTTGTGTTTGTTTGATCGAAGCAGGTGTATTAGGATAGTCAACCAAGTTATCAGTCAATAAAACAACCTTATCTGCATAGTTGGCATCCATCAAGGCATAGCCCAGTGAACCAAAAGCCGCATCGCCATTCATACCATTGGCATTTCCTAGACGATCAGCATTTGGAACACCTAAGAAAGCAACGTCGATCTTGATATCTCCTGATTCAATAGATCTAGCTCTATTACCGTGTGAACGGAAGACCACAGGGTTCTTTAGTAGTCCATGAGAAACAGCTTCACCTAAACTACCACGCATACCAGAGCTTGTAATATTTGTGATCGTTCCAGCTTTGATGGCTTCAACGACCTTGTCATTCATAACATTGGTCAATGATGAAGGTGCTAGCGTCAAATCCTTGATACCAGCATTGATGATGATATCCATAACCTTGTTGAAGACAAAATCACCTTCACGGAAATGGTGGTGGAATGAGATTGTCATACCATCTTTAACGTTATTTTTTACTACATCTTCAATGGAATCAACTACTTTGTTGTCACCAGTAGATACGTGAACCTTTGGAGCGATTCGTTGAATTTCGGGATTACCAATCTCTGTCGTCTCAAATGTCTTGTAACCCTCGTTTAAAATTTCATCTGATATTTCGCGTCCAACACTATTCTTCAATGTATTCACCCTCCTCATTAATCAAATGTGATGCTTTAGCTAAACGAACTACACGTTGTGCTCTCAAAACAACTGGACGGTCAACCATTTGTCCGTTCATTGAGATAACACCTGAACCCTTAGCCTTAGCTTCTTCGATAGCTGCTTCAACATCCAAAGCATTTTCGATTTCTTTTTTAGTTGGTTCATAAACTTTGTTGACCCAATCAATTTGACGAGGGTTAACCAATGATTTACCATCAAATCCTAGTTGATGAATGTGTTTCGTTTCACGTTCGAATCCTTCAGTATCATTCATATTAGTAAAGACAGTGTCAAATGCGGCGATACCAGCGGCACGTGAAGCATGTAAGATCATGTTACGTGCAAATTCAAGTTCAGCTCCATCTGGATAACGGTGTGTCTTCATATCAGTCGTATAATCTTCGGCTGATAGAGCCAAACCGATCATTCTATCTGAACTCTCAGCGATCTCCAAGGCTTTTAGGACGCCACGAGCACTTTCGATAGCTGCCATAACATGTGTTGTACCAACTTTGATGCCGAATTTCTTTTCAGCCTCTTCGATAGTTGAGACGAGGTCTTTCATCATTTGAGCTGATTCAACCTTTGGCAAACGAATGACTTCAATTCCAGCCTTGACCATTGCGAAAACATCACTTCTGAAGAATGGTGTGTCGATACCATTAACACGCACTACTAATTCAGCTTTTCCATAGTCTTGTGTTTGTAATGCTTCGTATACTAAGATTCTTGCGGCATCTTTTTGATCCATCGAAACAGAGTCTTCAAGATCAAACATAATCGAATCCGCACCATAGATACCAGCATCTTTGACCATCCCTGAATTATTACCAGGGACAAACATCATTGTACGACGTAAACGTTCTTCCATGATTAGAGTACCTCCCAGTTTGGTTCATCAGTTGTACCCAATGCACGTTGTGCTGCTGCCATGGTACGAGCTTTGACTACACAGTCCAATGCACCCTTATCAACTGCCTTAACCTTTGCATCTGTGATTCCATATTTGTTCAATGTATCGGTGATAACCTTTTTGATTTGACCACCATACAATGCATCAACTGATGAATCCAAATCAATCACGATTCCACTTCCCTCACTAAGAGTAATTTGGATATCTGATGATTCCAAAGTACCAGCAAGTGCTGTTTCCTTAATTCCCATTTTACTTACTTCCCTTCTTTATCAATCTTGCTTTTAAATTTGAATAATTATTTTTAACGAATTCCCAAGTCGTCTTTGGCAGGAATTCTTGTAACAACTTTTGATTATCATCTAAGATTGCTTGACGAACTTTTGTTGCGGAGATGATTGCATCGCCAACAGTCTTACGTTTGATTATTTCAACTTTGACTTCCGGAGGTAAAATATCCAAAAGTTCCTTATTGTAACTATCCGTCGTCTTGGAGTATGGTTCTTCCCCTAAATAACGTGTAGTTATATTTAACGGTTTAGCAATTTGATTCTTAAACAAAATTGCATCCAATCGTGCTTGATAAGTGCCGATCTCTTGGTCAGATTTCAAAAAATAAGCTGGAAAAGTCGCCGGACTGATGATGTAATCATTACCTGAGACAACTGTTACATTTTGTAAGTCATCAATGCCTTGCTTCACCAGGTCGATGCGTTCGGAATAAGTGAATAATGAAACATCATTTTTTACTACAAACACATAAACTTGATCATTATTTTTGCTAGCAACTTCTACCAACCTTCGATGTCCAAGGGTAAATGGATTAGCATTCATTACGATTGCCCCCACCTTACCTTCAAAGTGAGGCAACTGTTCGATATATTCATCGATACCGGGAACACCGGTTTCTAGAATGGCACCAGTCTCACTGACGGCTAGTTTTTTGAAACCCACGTATTCAAAGCTCTGTACGTATTTTGGTTTAGTAAATACGAATAAATGGAAGCGACCCATCTGTGCAGCCTGTTGCATTAAATAACTGACAACCTTATTAAATAAGGCACCACCTTCTTTGTACTTAGAACAAACGGCGACATATTTAATAACGTTACCAGCAATCGAACCCGTTGCTGCACGGTCACCGTCTTCTTCCCAAAGAAATGTTTTTTCAATTGAATCTACTTCATTAGGACTAAATTCGGTGATTCCGTTGATCTCCATGAATGACTGCCATTTCTTACGGTAACGAGGGATGGCAATATTAATTTGACGAACTTCCATTTGAACACTTCCGATTATTAATTACTTGTTTGTTTCAGCGTATTTGATAACTGCTAATGAAACTGTTTCAACGACACCATTATCAAATACTCCGGGAACAATCTTTTCCGCACTTGGCTTAGCCACCAAACCGGCCAACCCTTGTGCAATAGCTTGCTCAAGTCCTAAAGTGACTTTTTTAAGTCCAGATGACAAGAGCCCTTTGTATAATCCTGGGAATACCAAGATATTGTTAACCTGATTAGGATATTGACTTGAACCAGTGGCAATTATTGAAGCACCTGCTTCTTTAGCAACCTCTGGAGCAATTTCAGGTTTTGGATTTGCGAGACCGAAGATGATTGGATCGTCTGCCATTGATGCAACGTCTTGCTTGCTCAAGACATCCGAATCAGATAATCCGATGAAAGCATCCTTATCAACTACCGCATCACTCAATGATTGATATTTCGTCTGGTTAGAACTCTGAGCAGCCACTTCACGTTGGTACTTATTATAGGTAATGTCATCTGCTGAAACAGGTCCATGGATATCAACCAAAGTTAAATTCTTGATACCAGCAGCTAACAACAATCTTGCTGTCGCAACACCAGAAGCCCCAACACCATTTAAAACAACTGATAGATCTTCTAACTTCTTACCTGATACCTTGGCCGCATTGATCAAACCTGCCAGTACAACTACGGCAGTACCTTCTTGATCATCGTGATAGACTGGTATATCAACTGCTTCAGCGAGTTTTTCTTCAATTTCAAAACACTTAGGAGCGGCGATATCTTCAAGATGGAAACCAGCAAATGACTTAGATATATTCTTCAATGTCTCTACGAACTCATCTACTGGTACTTGATCGACCGTCAACGGAATAGCATCGACTCCGGACAAGTCCTTATATAGCAATGCTTTACCTTCAACGACTGGCAAACCGCCAGCTGGTCCGATATTTCCTAATCCTAAGACAGCCGATCCGTCAGTAACTAAGGCGACTAACTTACCGCTCATAGTGTACTTAGCTTTCATTTCTGGGTAACGTTCGATAAATTTCGAAATGACAGCTACACCCGGCGTATATGCCTCACCAAGTTCTCTTTTATTTTTTACGTCAAGACTAGGTGCGATACCTAAGACCCCACGATTTTGGGCGTGAAGAGATAAAATTTTATCATCATCTTCCATCCAAATCATCTCCTGTTCTTTATTTCACTAATAAATATATCACTCTTTTACAATAATGCAAAATTATGCTGTATTTTTAAATAATTTAAAAAATAGTTTTTAAATATAAAAAAACAACTCTGTGATGATATAATTAAATTAAAAACGAACGGATGACATTTATGAAAGCAGAACATAATATTTTATTAGGTAATCTGGCGCAAGATTACTATTTAAGCAAAATGTCGATCAACGACATAAGTAAGAAATACTCGATCAGCCGTTACCTCATCTTAAAATACTTAGATGAGGCTTTGACTACTGGTATCGTTGATATTAACATTCACTCTGGTTACGAGCGAAACGTTGAACTCGAGCGCAAGCTATTAAATAAATTCAATATCAATCATTTATACGTTATCAAAGACCCCGTCAATCCGACTAAGAGGGACGAGTTGATCTCATCATTCTCCGCTGTACAAACACAAGCTATCATCAAGAACTGTAATGTTGTTGGTTTGTCTTGGGGCGAAACTGTCTATGAAGTGCTCGATCATTTCAATAAGAGCTCACATGAGGATTTGGTCTTCACTCAATTCATGGGCGAAAACATGAAATACAAATCATCCTCAGGCTCAATGCGAATGGTGCAACAAGCCGCCGCAAAGTACGATGTGCCATACTACACCATGCCCGGCCCACTCTATATCATCGATAATGATGTTAGACACGGGTTCATGAATGAGCCGACATCAACTAGAGCTTTTAATATTGCTAAAAAGGCTGATCTGTTGATCTGTGGACTAGGCACCCTTGCCTCGATCGACTCCATTGAAGTTTGGCATGATAACAAAACTAAGATTTTTCCCAAAGTTGATTTAGATAAAATCGTTGGACTAGTTTACGGTAGACCATACGACATCAATGGTGAATTTTTGAATCTCGACGATGATAAGACACTATCGATTCCTCTTGATAATATTTTGAACGTGTCACGTAGATTTGCGATCGTTCAAAGTAAGGCCAAGTATAAGGCCGCTCTAGGGGCACTACGAGGAGACTTCTTTACTGATATGGTGATGACCGAGGCAATTGCCTTGAAACTAGAAAATGAAATCAATTAAATTTAACTGATTTGACCAAAAAGGACGATATCCGAATAATTTCGATATCGTCCTTTTTTGATGAAATTTACTACCAAAGTCCGATAACTTTCATCCAGAGTGGTCCAACAATTCCAATTACTAATAGGTAGAAAATACCTAGAATAAAGTTCATTCTCCACCATTCACCTTGCTTAACATACCCTGATCCAGCAAGAACTGAAGCAGGTCCATTTGCATAGTGAGTAGTTGAAGCCATGATAGCTGTAACCATTGCTAATAACATAGCTGACATTTGAGCTGGTGCACCAGCAGAGATAGCAACTGCTAAGAATGGTGCGTACATTGCTGAAACGTGAGCTGTGGCACTGGCAAATAGATAGTGTGAGTAGAACAATACGATGGCTAATACTGCCAACATAACAGCCCAACTGACACCGTGAAGTCCATTGGCAATACTATCTGACATCCATTTGATGAAACCAAAGTCTGTCAATTTACCAGCCATGAATACTAAGACTGATAGCCAAATCAAAACATTCCAAGCACCAGATTCATTAAGCAAATCTTTAACTGACAAAACACCAGTGATAATTAAGATCGAAATAGCTAAGAAAGCAACGAATGTGGCATCCATACCGATAATGCTTGAAAGCATCCATAAGATCAGAGTCAAAACAAATACTGAACCCATGATCTTTTCAGATAACTTCATCTTCCCCATTGATGCAATCTCTTTATTTGCCCAATCTTTGGCATTAGGAGTTTCTTTGATCTCTGGCGGATACATCTTATAGATGATCCAAGGGATAACTGCTAAGCAGATAAGTATTGGAACAGAGGCAGCTTCGAACCAACCCATCCACGTAAGGTTGACGTGTAATGTGCCCGCTAATTGAGCTGAAACTAGGTTAGGCGCCATGGCTGTCATGAACAGTGCACTAGTTAATAAGTTAGCGTGAAATTCTGTAAATACTAGATAAGCACCCATTTTTCTTTGAGTACCATCTTCAGTTTTTGAGCCAAATGTTCTGGCAAGTGATTCGACGATTGGATATACAACACCACCTGCACGGGCGGTATTACTTGGAATAGCTGGTGAAGTTACCAAATCAATACCCATGATTGAGTATGCTAATCCCAAAGTACGTTTACCAAAGAGTCTAACGAAATACAATGCGACACGGCGACCTAAGCCGGTTTTGATAACACCACGTGATAGCATGAATGCCATTGCGATCAACCATGCAGCTGAATTACTAAATGCTGATAAACTAGTCTTCATATCCGCAAGTCCAGTACCAACAGTTAATGTAAAGCCGACAAGTGTAACTCCGGCAATTGGTAATGGTTGCGTGATACATCCTATAATAGTTCCGACAAATAATGCCAACATGTGCCATGCTTCTACGCTGACACCTTCCGGTCTAATCCCAGCGGTAAACCAAATGATTAAACCGATAGCAATTGGCCATATGAATCCCTTGTATTTAACCTTTTCTAACATCTTTCCCATCTCCAAGAACTTACTTACATAAAAACAACTATTTTCAACTATTTATAAAATTATTTAACGGCTAAATTGTCCAAAACTTCTTGCATCTTAGTAGCAGAATGAATCATTTTGTTAGTTTCCTCCGCACTAAGTGCTGTTTCAATAACATCGGCAATACCGTTGCCGTTGATAACGGCTGGTGTTCCGATATATAGTTCCTCATCGAGTCCATAATGATGATAAATTGGTGCTGATACTGGAAGTACAGTATCTTTATTCTCTAAAATTGCTTTACAAATTTGTGATAAACTGCGAGCCACTCCATAGAAAGTAGCACCCTTCAATCCGATGATTTTGCCACCTTTTTTACGAACTTGCGTCTCAATATCCGACTTGGTATCTTCAGTCAAATCCAAGTAATTGCTCAGCGGTTGTCCAGATACTAGCGCTTCATCAAAATTGACGAAAGATGTGTCACCATGTTCGCCTAATACATAAGCATTAACTTCATTGACAGGAATATCACAAGCCTTAGCTAGGATAACGTGTAAACGTGCAGTATCTAATGAAGTACCTGTTCCTATTACCTTTTCGCGTGGAAATCCTGATAATCTCTGCGTCAATGTCGTCAAAATATCAACTGGATTACTTGAAACAACGAAGATACCATTGAAGCCACTCTCAACGATGGGGTTGACGATCGACTTTAATATCTTTTCATTCTTAGCTACAAGATCCAATCTTGACTCACCTGGTTTACGAGGAATACCCGCTGTGATAACTGCTATATCAGCATCACTAGCATCATCGTATGAACCAGCATGTACATTAACTGGTGAGCTCATTGAGGTGACATCTTCCAAATCCAAAGCATCACCCTGAATTCTGTCTTGCTTCAAATCGATAATGACTAATTCATCTAAGAAATTAGTATTTTGTAAAATTGAAAAAGCAAATGATGATCCAACGGCACCGTCTCCAACTAAGAGAACTTTATTCTTACGTACCATATTGAAACCTTCTTTCTATCTAATACAAGTTCTTGTATCATCTTTCACAAACATAATAACACAAACCAATGTGATAATGTTAACAAATTGCAAATTTAAGTGATATTTTTAAAGTTTTTAAAATCATATTTTTATTGTTTTACAAATAATTTAAATAGTGTTGTAAGCGGTAACGTTTTTTTGTGAAATGGGAACCTATCATGTTTATGAGAATAAACAAAAATAGCTTGTAAATATTCTTTGATGCTGGCCGTACATCAAATCACTAAGTAATTCAATGTACAAAAAAATCCGGGTAAATTTATTATCTGGATTTTTTCAAATAGTTATTTGAATCGTTGTATGTAGTTATTGATAATTCAGTATTTGTATTTAGCTGATTAAAAAATAAATCTAAATACTACTTAATAAAACTAACTTGTTTACTTATCTCTTTAATTTTCTCTTCTTTACGGCGATTAAATTCTACTTTGTTCTTCTCAAATAAGTTATCACCATTAGTATCAATTGAAACTATTAGGGGACCAAAGTCCTTAACTTGATTGACCCAAAGCGTCTCTGGCATCCCTAAGTCTTTCCATTGTGCATCAACAATACGTTCGACTTTAGTAGCAGCATATACAGCATTCCCAGCTGGGTAAACCAAATGTAAGGCTTTATATTTCTTACATGCTCTTTCAGTACCTGGGCCCATGCCACCTTTACCTACAATCAATTTGACGCCTGTTTCTTTAACAAATTCTTCTTCAAATTTTTCCATTCTCATACTAGTAGTTGGACCTACTGCAACCATTTCGTAATCCCCATTATCTTTCTGTCTAACAATTGGACCAGCATGTAGTATGGCCTTTCCTCTAACATCAACAGGTAGTTTACGTTTTTCTTCAACCACACGACGATGTGCTACATCACGACATGTGACTAAAATGCCATCCAAATATACGATGTCTCCAATTCTGATATCAGTTAAATCATTATCATTGATCGGTGTTTTTAAATGAAATTCTCTCATAGCTCTACTCCTTCGTTTAAAGGTAATTGATAATTCAAATCACTATCTAAGATGATTTCTCCACGACGATGTGACCAACATCCAACGCTCAAACCCACACCGATGGTAGATGGATGACGAGCCGTATTAACGATGTTCACGCCCATAACTGATTTTTTACCGCCTAATCCTTGTGGTCCTAATCCAATATAATTGATTCCATCTTCAAATAATTTTTCCATCTTTGCGGCATTAGCATTAGGACTGACACTATCCACACGTCTCATTAATGCTAGTTTTGAATTCATTGCCGCCATTTCTACTGAATTGGCTACACCTATTCCTACTAGCAATGGCGGACAAGCGTTGATTCCGTAACTTGTCATCTGATCCATAACAAAGCGAACAATTCCTTCATACCCTTCACCCGGCATAAGAACTTTGGCGATACCAGGTAATGAACAGCCGCCACCAGCTAAATATACATACATATCTAGCTTGTCACTATCACCATCTATCTCGGTAATAATGTTTGGAACACCTTTCCCAATATTCAAACCAGTATTGAATTCATCAAAAGTTTGAACGGCATTGTGACGAAGTGGTGCTTCCTTAGTAACTTCAACAACAGATTCTGTTAAGATATCTTTTAATTCACCTAAAAGTGGAAAATTGCTACCGACCTTAATAAAGAATTGAACTACCCCTGTATCTTGACAGCTGGGTCTCTTTAATTTCTCAGCTAACATTTGATTTTCACGCATCGTGCTATATACCAATTCTTGTAAAGGATCAACTTCAATTTTGGATAATTCAACTAGTTTTTTATTAACGTCATCAGGCAAACGACGACTTACGATTTTCATATAACTAACTACGATGTCACGTAATTTTTCTGCCTTGGGTGACAAGGTTTTAGGTTCATATTGATAAGTGCTGGCTAACATTTGATTACCTCCTTGATTTCTGACTCCAGATTACAATTATTGTGAGATGAAAACTATCCGTATGTCATACTATTGATATGCTTATCAAGTGTTCGCTACTAGGATTAATTTGTTGATAATCCTTTGCCATCAAATAAAATATGACTATGGTCTGCACTATTAAATAGCTTCAAAATCCTATTACCGTCATATTCGTAACAAAAAATACCCCTAGGTGTTTCTTGTTATTTAGCACATAAAATTTAATTGCACTAACCTGAAGTTGTGATTAAACTACTTGTAAAGAGGGGATTTATCATGACAACATATCAAACAAACGTAACTTATGACGAATTGATCTATAAAATAGGAAGTTATCATTATAATTGGCATCCAGAAATAGAACTATTATGGTTATTATCTGGTGAAGTAGAAGCTAATGTTGACGGATATTTTACCAACCTTCTACCTAATGATCTATTGTTGATCAATTCTAATTGTGGTCATGCTACGTTTGCTAAAAGTACCGACAGTATAATGCTACGAATTCACATCGATCCAAATATTTTCTTGTTGAATGGTTTGAGTGACTATGACAGGTTCTCACTAAATTCATCCAATGCACACATCAATCCCTTGTATGAATCAATTAGGTCGTCTCTAGCTAATCTAACATTTGCCAAAAACAAATTAGAGCAAACGAAATCTTATTTTGATTTACTTGATTTAATTTCAAAATTCTATATCGTCAATGATGACAACCAATCATTTTCTCCAACGCCCCGTCATCAAGATGCAATGTTAAAACTGACTGAATATTTGGAGCAACACTTTAGTGAAGATATTTCACTTCCACAATTGGCAAAACAAGTTAATTATTCAACAACTTACTTATCAAAGTTATTAAAATCTCAGTTAGGTATTACTTATTCTGAATACATTATTCGCTGTCGTTTACAACAAGTAATTAGAGAACTTACACATAGCAATGACCATATTTCATCAATTGCTTATCAAGTTGGTTTCAGAAACTTGAAAGTCTTCAATCAAAACTTTAAAAGTCACTTTGGGATGACACCATCTAGCTACCGCCAGCAATTGACACCACAATTAGTCCATTCTGACAGTGAATTTAAACATTCGTTGAGTGATGAAAATAAAAAACTGGTTAAAAAAATTATTCAGGACCATTTAAACTCCGAAAAAAATTATAGTCCCTGCTCAACATGTGAATTTCGTGAGTATGAACAAAAATATCACTCATTAAAAAATGAATTACAAACTTTTGTTCGTAAACACTAGCTATTTAATTTTTAGATGACAAAAAGACCTAGGTAAAATTAATTAATTTTATCTAGGTCTTTTCAAATAGTTGTAAGTAGTTCTTGGTGGTTATTTGATTCCTTGCTTTAATTTACTAATCACCACCTTTCATGTAGTTAAGAACCCCCGATTTAAAGGACATAACGTCGATGTTCGTTTTAGAAGTACGTCATTTCATGTAGATAAATCCTAACCAAACATAAGCATTACTGAGCTTAAAGTTACAAATGAAAATACAGTACTCCATAATTGCGTAGAAGCCATTTCAGATTCATTAACTTTGTACTGAATTGCAAGGTTAGTTGGCATTGTTGCGGTTGGAATTGCCAACGTAATAATAACGATACGTTGAAGTGTTAAAGGCATTCCCATTGCAACCATCAATCCCCATACAATTGCTGGGAATAGAATATTCTTTCCAATGACATTGACAGCAATTGTTTTGTTGAAATGAATTTTTTTGCTGAACAGAATGATACCAGTTGCAAACATGGCAACACCACCAGATGACTTACCTAATACAGTAAAGGTGCTTTCAAGTTCTGTTGGCATTTGTATTCCGATAAGTGCTAATACAAATCCTAACAAAGCAGATAGAACTAAAGGTTTTTTCAAAGCATTCATTAATCTTGCACCCACTGTTACCTTGGCTTGATTATCACTATCTTCGGAAACCAAAGCCGCAAAAACAAATGGCAAAAGTACAACATTAATGATCAAACTTGAAATTCCGATATTAATGGCACTTAGATTTTCACCAAAAATTAAAGGCAGTACTGCAGAACCAATAAATGGTACTGATGGATCGGCAACAGATAATGCACGCAATGTCGCAACATTAGTTGAAGTCTTCATAATTTTTGTTTGAACAAAACTTAAAACAATGTAACAAATAAACATACTTCCTAATAGCCAAAGTGCCAACGGAATATCTTCTACGATTATTTTACGGGGTGTTCCCCAAATACCCGCAAAAACATTCATTGGTAACGCATAATTCATAATCAACTTAATTAACTTCTTACTGTCTTTCTCATCAAAATCACCGTGGTGTGCAGCCCACATACCAAGCAAAATCGTGACAATAATTGGTAGAAGTGCGAAAATTACAGTCTTTAACATGATTTTCCCCTTTAATTATTTATTTATGCAACCGGTTTCTTAAATAATGAACTAATAATTTCTTTCACAGAAATCATTAATCTAAAGAATTATTTCTTATCTTCCAAAACTCTATTCAAAATTCCGCCAACACCTAAATAACTGATTTCAGCGTCTGAATCTAATCTCAGAATTGTAACAATTGTTATTGATCTACCATCCTTAAAACGGACATCAACATCAATATTCTGGTTAGGAGTTAACTTTTCTGGTAGATGTATATCGTATTTTTCTGTTCCATCTAGTCCATACGTCTCTGCATTTTCTCCACTTTGATACTGCAATGGAACGACTCCCATCATTGCTAAATTTGAACGATGAATTCTCTCAAATGATTCAGCAATAACCGCTCCAACCCCCAAAAGTTTTACACCTTTTGCGGCCCAATCTCTTGATGAACCCATGCCGTAATCTTTACCAGCCAAAATAATTAGTCCTGTATTATTTTCTTCATATTTTTGACAAGCATCATAAATACTCATAATTGTATTAGTTGGAAAATAATTAGTGAATCCACCCTGTTTGCCATTAGATAAGCTATTATGCAATTGCGTATTGGCTAAAGTTCCACGAACCATCACGTTATGATTACCACGTCTTGATCCATAGGAGTTGAAATCTTTGACGGAAACACCGTGGTCTTCTAAATATTTTCCAGCTGGTGAATCAAATTGAATCATACCAGCTGGTGAAATATGATCAGTTGTAACAGAATCCGCAACTTTAGCTAAAACAGATAAGTTAGATAAGTTTGGTCTACTCATATCACCTTTGACCTGTTTGTCAAAATATGGTGGGTTAGCAATATAAGTAGATTTGTCATCCCAATCATAAGTTTCTGATTCTTTGACCTTTAGGTCGTTCCACTCTTCACGACCATCAAAAATATTCTTATATGCATCCTTATAAATATCCGAATCGATATATTTAGTTGCATAGTTATTAATTTCTTCGGTTGTTGGCCAGATATCTTTTAGATATACCGGAACTCCATCATTACCAGTTCCTAATGGCTGTTTTTGTAGGTTAACACGCATATTCCCAGCTAATGCATAGGCTATTACTAAAATAGGCGATGCTAAGTAATTTCCTTTGATCAGCGGATGAATACGACTTTCAAAATTCCTGTTACCACTCAAAATTGCTGCAGTAGCTACCCCTGTATCCTTCAATGCATCATTGATTGGTTTTGGAAGTGGTCCAGAGTTACCTATACATGTGGTACACCCGTATGCAATAATATTGAAGCCTAATTTCTCCAAATATGGCATTAAGCCGGTAGCCGTTAAATATTTAGTAACTGCTTGGGAACCCGGAGCAAATGAAGTTTTAACTTTAGGTGAAATGGTCAGACCATGCTCCACTGCTCGCTTGGCAAGTACCCCTGCACCGATCAAGACAGTTGGATTGGATGTATTGGTACAGCTAGTTAATGCAGCTATCATAATATCTCCAGTATGAATGGTTTCTTTTTTTCCATCTAAATCTATTGGTATTGCAGTATCTAAGTCCGATTCTGTCATTCCGAATCCATGATTACCTAGTGGAGCAGTAACCTCCTCATCAAACGATTTGCTCATGTCACCCAACTTAATAATATCTTGTGGTCTCTTTGGACCCGCGAGACTAGTTGAAACTTGAGACAAATCAAAATCTATGACTTTTGTATACTTGATGCTATTTGCAGTTGATGAATCGTAGAATAAGTTATTTTTCTTGTTATAATCAACAGCTCGGGAAACTATATCATCAGTTCTTCCCGTTAACTTTAGATATTTAATAGATTCCTCGTCAAAAGGTGAAAATCCACAAGTCGAACCATACTCAGGAGACATATTTCCTAAAGTAGCTCTATCAGCAACTCCTAAATTTTGATATCCCGGTCCAAAATATTCAACAAATTTACCGACTACGTCATTTTGACGTAACAAGTTTGTAATCGTTAATGCTAAGTCTGTGGCAACAACTCCTGATGGTAACTTTCCAGTCAAACGAACACCTATTACTTCAGGAACAGAGAATATAGAAGGTTCCCCAAGCATGCATGCTTCCGCTTCTAGACCTCCTACGCCCCATCCAAGAACACCTAATCCATTAATCATAGTTGTATGTGAATCGGTTCCAAATACTGTATCAGGATAGAAGATATTCTTTTCTTTGTTACTTTGAACAACAGGAGATATATGTTCAATATTTATTTGATGAATGATACCTGTATCTGGAGGGATTGCCTTGAAATTCTTAAATGACTTTTGAGCCCACTTCAATAACTTATAACGCTCTGAATTACGCTCATATTCACGTTTGATGTTATATGCCATTGCATATGGATTACCAGCTTTATCAACTTGTACCGAATGATCAACTACCAGATCAACCGGTATCTCTGGATTAATTTTTTCAGGATCAATGTTCATTTTTTTTGCAGCTTCCCGCATCGATGCTAAATCAACAACACACGGGACACCCGTATAATCCTGCAAAATAATTCTTGCTGGATAAAATGAAATCGATTTACCAACGTTATCACGCCAATGTAAAATCCGTTGTACATTTTTATCATTAATATCACCATTTACGTGACGTGCAACATTTTCCAATAATACACGAATAGTGTAAGGTAATGTATCTATATCAACTCCGGCTTGATCAGTAATGTTTTTCAAGGATAGATAATTCACACCATCAAGTGTTTGTATATTATCATTTACTGTCATATCGATTTTCTCCCTTGTTATATTTTGAATTAAGGCTGAAAAATGATGAAATAACTTATACATCAATGTTTATATAATTTCATCCAGCTTGTTTCTTTTATGCCCAGAGTATAGCACCTAAATTATTAAATTTTATGTATTCAATTGTTCTTAAATTGTTCTTTTTATTTAAATTGATAAATTGTGAACAATCTGAAACTTGAAATACATTTGACTCTCCAATGGCTATATGACGTACAATAGTGGCATTTCGGGATCATTATTGTCTATATATTTATGGAATATGTTAATAGACATATTTACAAATTTCACAAATATATTTTTAATAAACTTGAAATATCAGAATTAGATTTGACAAAATAAAAATGACACAATTTTATTGTGTCATTTTCTGTAATTACTACATAATATTTCTTATTTTCATTTCACTCAAAATAGACTTAAATGAACAATCTAAATGTTTTGAAACTAACTCATTTACACAATCGGGATTACCACTCAACATTCCCTTATAAATCATCTCGTGTTCCGTTATTGCGGCATTACGACGCTTCTTTGAAGAAAGATTGATATCTCTAAAATAAATTAGATATTCCTGTAATTGAACATCAATCATTTTTAATCTTGGCATCTCACTGGCATTATAGATATATTCATCAAAAAGTGAAAAATTCTTAATTACTTGATCAACGTCATCTTTTTCATTAAGTAATTCAGTTTCATGCAGTAAGTTAGCAAGTTCATTATACTGACAGGACTTCATATTCTCCATCGCTTTTCTAGTAGCAAGTGCATCTAATTCTTTTCTAATTGCAAAGATTTCGTAGGCGTCTTTAACATTTATTCCTTTAACATAGACACCAACATCTGCCTTACGTATAACTAGACCCTCATCAGATAACCTTTTTAGTGCGTATCTAATAGGAGTTCTTGAAACATTCAATTTTTCGGCTAGTTGATTTTCGATAATTCTTGTACCACTGGGGATATCGCCAAGAGTGATTACCTTTCTTAACGATTCATAAATGATTATCCGAATCGATCTATCATCCGAAGGATTCATGTTTGATTTAATGATCTGAGCAATTGTATCCATATGATCACTTCCTATACTAAATAATATTATATCAGAAACTATATGCTTTACTTTGATTCCCAAAATCAAAGCCGTAATATTTCAGAAATATCACTATATAAGATAAAATGAACTTGCAACACGAAATAACAAAAATGAATAAGTGAGGAGTTTCAATTTGAAAGTAACCTACTCTGTAGTTATTATCAAAAATGAACCTAGTACTAAAATTTCATATGTTGTTTCTAACTTTTACAAAAACAATCTTAGTAAAATCTGCCATCTATTTTCTGAACTGAGAGATACGATTATCGCTGAAGTTGAACGTGGGATACCTCCTTCTCAATGTATTGATTGAAATGTGGCGGGTATTCCTTTTTTTATAATAGATCCTACATTGTGTGAATTTATTAGCAATGATACCATTTAAGTAAATATAACTTATTGGGGGATAAATTATGAAAAAATTCATTAGTTGGGGAATGTTACTTGCTACAAGCTTACTATTAACTGCATGTTCTAATAATTCTGAGAGCACTAAAAAAACCGACAGCAATGTTAAAAGCTCGGTAAATAAAAAATCATCATCTAAGAAAACTAAAAAGAAGGTCACTAAACCAAAGAATAGTGACAAAAAAGGTTCTGATACATCAAATAAAACCACTCAAAATCAAACTACTGATCAACAGGCTGCTCCACAACAGAATCAGTCTACTAATCAAACACAAAATAACACGACTCAGCAGCAAGCTGCTTCCAACAATGGAATTTCTTATGATGAAAATACTCTGACTGGCTTTTTAAATAAATATGGGATGTCTCCTGCGGCATACAAGGTGGAACACTATGGCATGTCTACATATGATGCACTAAAGAGCACTCCAGACTACATGGAAACATTCGGCGAGCAACAAACTGAAAGTGGGATGGATCGGGGATTCTTGAACAAGGATGGTTCTCCTAGCAATCAATATAGCTACGACGAAAACACTGACGACAGCAACTATTCAGATACTAATTATTAATTAAAGTAATGTTCTAATTTTAGAGCATTATTTTTTTACAAAAAAATACCCAGCGATTCGCTGGGCATCATGATTAAATAGAATATTAATTATAGTAAATATTTTGCATCACGTTCATGATCAACTGATGTCAAAATCTTAGGACCATCGTCAGTAATCACAATAGTATGCTCGTATTGACAGCTCAAACTACCGTCAACAGTTCTAATCGTCCAACCGTCTGTCTCGTCTGGTGAACTACATTCGTAACTTCCGATGTTGATCATTGGCTCAATAGTTATCGTCATACCGGCTTTCAATCGAGTCCCATGACCTGGTTTACCATAGTGTGGAACATCTGGTTCTTCATGCATAGTTGGTCCAATTCCATGACCCACATAGTCTCTAACTACACCGTAGCCCAATTGATTCTCTGCGTAATCTTGAATAGCAAAACCTATATCCCCGATACGATTACCTACGATTGCTTGGTCGATTCCTAAATACAATGACTTTAAAGTTACATCCATAAGTTTTTTTACATCTGGACTGGCTGTGCCTACAACTATCGCATGGCATGCATCACTTAAATAACCCTTGTAGTCTACAACAGTATCTAACTTAATCAAGTCCCCATCTTTGATAATCAGATCTTTACTAGGGCATCCGTGGCAAATCATGTCATTGACACTGATACAAGTCGAGTACTTGTACCCTTCAAAGTTCAACTCACCTGGAGTTGCTCCATGCTGAGTAATATACTGATATGAAAAATGGTCTATATCCCAAGTTGATAAACCCGGTTTTACGTAGTCGTCTAATTCATGAAATAGTCCAACTAAAATATTCCCTGCTTCTTGCATTCCTGCAATTTCACGTGCTGATTTTAATGCTATCATTTTGATCTCCTAATAGTTACATTTCTTGGTTTAGTTCATAACCCAAAGACGATAATTTGCTATCACTAAATAAATATACTTGTTTTTAACTGTATTGACCAGAAATTCATCTTTTTAATAAAGACTAGTATATGTACTAATTTACTTGTCTAAATACTGCTGTCAGGGCATTATATAGTATATGAAGGTGCATTATAGCTAACAAGTAAGCGCTGTTATAATTATACTAATGTCCAAATGCTGATGACCATAAAAGCTGAAAGCATCATAGGGGGAAATTATGGCTTTAGGAGATATGTTTAAATCAAATGAATACAAAAGTGAAATAGAAAACTTAAAAAAACAAAATTCTGAACTCAACTATTTAGTTCGTGAAAAACTGTCAATAAAACAAATGCAACCTATCGAACTAGAGAATATGATAAATTATCGTCAAAATCAACTGAATGATTTTAATACGAGAATTAATAACGCCTCGAATTACATTAATGAACTTAATAACTATATTTCCGAACTTAACACTGTACGAGATAACCTTCAGAATCAGATAGTTGATCTATCCGATCAAGTGGAAATAGAATCATTCGGAATATATAAGCCTAGATATGAATTTGCGACCTCTTTGGAATTCAAAGATGCATTGACTTCTATTAGAGCGGCACAGAAGAACATGATCAGAGCTGAGGTCGCCGCTGAAATCACTACACCTATCACATATAATAATTCAGCCGAATTAGGAAAATCCATCCAGAAGAAAAATATAAAGCAACTTTTGCGATCATTTAATGGTGAGTGCGAGGCCGCCATCAACAAAGTCACATATTCTAATTTTGACAGAATAAAATTGCGTATAGATAGATCTTTTGAGCAACTTAATAAGTTAAATGAAGAAAATGGAATTCAATTAACACAACAATATCTCAACTTAAAATTCAATGAACTCAGTCTTGCTTTTGAATACTCGAACAAAAAACAAAGCGAAAAAGAGGCTTTGCGTGAACAAAAACAACGTGAACGTGAAGAAAAAGTTCTTCAAAAAGAATTAGCGGAGAAACGTAATAAAATCAACAAGGATTTAACACACTTTGGTAATCTTCAAAGAGAATTAGAATATAAACTATCCAATGAAAAAAACATTAGAGAGATTGAAAGATTAAAAAATGACTTATTGGAATTGAAGCAGAACATTGATACAGCCAACAATGACAAACAAAATTTAGATTACAGAGAAGCTAATGCGACAGCTGGGTACGTATATATTATTTCTAACATCGGTTCTTTTGACAAAGACGTCGTCAAAATTGGCGTTACGAGACGACTGGATCCAATGGAACGAGTTGAAGAACTCGGTAGTGCATCGGTGCCGTTCAAATTTGATGTACACGCACTGATATTCAGTTATAACGCATACCAGTTAGAAACCCAATTGCATGAAAGATTTTCAGATTATAGAATCAACAAAGTAAATAAAAGGAAAGAATATTTCAGAATAAGTATCAGTGAGATTGAAAAAGAATTAGAGAATTATAAAGACCTCACGATTGATTTTCAAGAAGTGCCTGAAGCAGCTGAGTATCGAGAAACACTGAAATTAGAATCCATGAATAATAGCTACAATATGCCCTATCAATAAATAAATTAATTTCACCATCTAATTTCATTTCAGTTTTTAATTTGTTCGACATCGCCTGATTCACTTGATTATAAGTATTTGATTCTGAATTAAAACCAAAGTTCATAGCGGTCTCAAAAAATCCAGAATAATAATTATCAAAAATGTTTTTATTACTTAATGTTTCATTGTTGAATTTAGCAATTATGACACCTAAAAAATCTCCGTTGTCCCTATACACTCATATGGTACGGTTTCTTCTGAATAGGAACAGATATAAACTGGTTAAGAAAATAAGAGCACAAAAAAGCGCTCATATACTTGATATGATACGCTTTCTATATGTTTCTACATTTATGGTAATAAACAGGAAACTATCGCTAAGGAGAGTACAGGATTTTTTAATGCTATACAAATCCTTTTAAATAGTAAACAATGTCCTTCTGTGGGGCAACTTTGGGGCAAAAAAATAATCTTACAGCACACTAGAAATTAATAATCTAACTCTGATTCTTTGGCCAAATTTTTAAATCCTGAGCTTTTTAAAAATAAGTTTACATTTTCTATACTATTTTTAGAACCCGTTCTAAGTGTTATACAATCTAATGATTGAGGATCATTATTAACATCATAATTCAAATACTGCCTATCCCCATCTGTTCCATCAGATAAAATCAAATGATTACGATTAGAATGACATAAAATAATTCTACTTTCCTCTTCCTGATAAAGATTTTCTTTTTTAAAAATCAAGCTGCAAAATGCTACGGATCTTCTACAATCCAAAAGAAGTTGTTGACTATCTTTAATTTTACCATCTCGTAACGAATAATAAGCGTCCAAATATTCATTCACCATATCTTTCATCAAAGATTTTTGAAAATTATAATCATAAACACAATTACCATAAATAACAGAAATTTGCTTATCTGTAGTACCCAACAATGGATTAACATCACTAGAAAATCTATTGACTAATGAGTTAAATAATAGTCCTGCGTTAAAGCCGATATTTACGCCATCGTTCGGTGATGTATAATTTCCAAACAAAGCCTGATTATCTCTATTTTTACTGAATGACCAGATATAAAAATCAAGAAAATCTTGTTTAATTTCCGAAACACTTCCGCTTACCCACTCTGACCATTCCTTTTCAGGATATACTTCTTTTAATGTATCCGCGAATAAGTTATAAGTGTATTTTTGTTCCATAGAATCATTCATAGTGTCCGATTTGTGTATATGACATCCATTTTCCAAAATCTTTTTTGCAACTTCAAAGTTAGTATAATGATATATTTTTTCTGTGTCTTGGATTCCATTAAAATCACTAAAATAACCCTTATTCATTAAGCATTTAATTATTTGATCTGATAAAGAATGATATCCCTTAATATCATTAAAGCTATACACCATTTTACAATCCCTCTCTAAATAAAAGTCATTATTAATCTAGTATATTATACTAACACTATTACATATAGGATTTATTCAATCCCACAAAAAAGCTATCAATCTATATAAAACTAGATTGATAGCTTCTTTAGTTTACTTATTCCCACCGCCAATTGTGTAGTATGCATCAATATACTCATCTGTTGCAACTTTAAAATAATCACGTCCATTAATTTGATATAACTTATTTTCAGTTTTCCATTGGGATAAGTCATGTAAAACATGTCCTAATTTATCACCTTTATAATTTACTGTATTTACACCAGCAATAGCATTTATAGTAACTATTCCTGCTTGATCAGTATATTTTTTCGGTACGAATTCATCAGTAGCGATTTGATACATCGGTAATCCATTGATCTTTTTAATACCTACCGTTTTCCAGCTAGAAGCATTTACTAATTTTGAGTTAGAACCTTTAATAATATTACCGTCTTTAGTCCAACCAGCAATACCTGTGATTGGTCCATGTTTAATAGTAATTTGATCTCTACTTGGAGTCTGAGAGGCGACTTCTAAGGCCGTGTTCCCTATACCATTCGCAATGTCATGCGCTAACTGATCTTGAGTGATCCCCCAAATAGGCTTCAAATAGCTATCAACTGGATCCACATGTGAACCCCAAATATTATTTGATATCCATTTATGTGTTTTAATTCCACGCTGATTAGATGTGTCCAGTTCTACTGGTATTCCATATTGTTTAGCTTTAGCACGTGCGAAGTTAACGAATGTTGCATAATCCCTTTCAAAAGTGACACTATCATACGTCCTAGCCAGTTCAATCTGTACAGGTGAATTAGCATTAGCAT
The DNA here is from genome assembly GCF_057541095.1 of Companilactobacillus sp. y65-5. Lineage (NCBI taxonomy): Bacteria > Bacillati > Bacillota > Bacilli > Lactobacillales > Lactobacillaceae > Companilactobacillus > Companilactobacillus sp. y65-5. The sequence continues at coordinate 81,258 of NZ_BAAJOA010000001.1, read as the reverse complement.
AACTCCCAGCACCCCAAGCAACATAACCTTCCTCACCTACTTGATATATCCTGCCACCATCCCCGATTACATATTGAACATATGTCTGTGCTGTATTTACATTATTTTTGAAATAGATGGCATTATTTTTAGCACCAACATTGGTAGTCTCATGCAACACAATTAAATTATTGGCTGTACGTTGGCTTGAACCTTCATTGGCTCCAAGCATGTAAGTTTTATCAATATTAAAATCCGTCATTACTTTGTCACTTCCTCTTTGTCATTAATTACTGCCTTAACCCCAGTAAATAATCCTGATGTCCAACCTCCAACTAAGAATCCAATCAGTCCTGCTTTTCCCAATTCATAATCATGCATCACTAGGGCTACTGTAATGCCTACAATGGCACCTACCGCCATTGATATAAATGGCATATACTTGTTCTTCAATTTAGACTTTTTGGCCGCGGATGTTAGACCATAGCAGCATAGTGCAATCAATACTAGCTCCGTTGCATCAACCAAATTCAAATTCTGAAATATCTCCATTTATTTAACCTTCTCTTTCAAATTATCCATATCATTAGCCAATACGTCGATTTTTCGATCATGCTTATCCAATCGACTATCTAACTTGTTAAATCTGTCTAAAAAATCTAAATGTTCTAGATGTGACGCACTTTTAAACTCCTTAATCTCGTCGGATAGACCATCCATCGACTTGGTCAACGGTTGGATAATCCACATATTAAATAACCAAACAAATCCAATGCCAAGTGTACCGACTATCCCTATTAGAATACCTATTTGTTCTAAACTTAATGATTGTGGTGGCAAAATTAACCACCTCCCTAATTTAAAAATAAAAAAAGCTAACTAGTTTTAGTTAGCTCCGTGTAATCATCTTCAGTTATCCATCCGGCTTTTAAAAAAGTAGACAAGTCATCATTTGAATACAAGCCTCTTTTAAAATACTCGATAACTGTTTTTCTAAAATAATTCATTATTTGACCTCCTGTTCTGCCATTTTTTTCAGGACTTCAGTATTGAAGATTTGTTGATTAGCTTGGTTTAATAACGTTTTAGCGTTATTGAGTTGAGCTTCCTCATCATTTTTAAATAATTGATTTATTTTGTCGTAAATAACGAGGGCTTCAGCATCATCAATATAATCAGTTTCGCCATCTTTATTTGTGACAGCTTTCTGCTTGACCATTTTCCAGCCAACGTAGATTTCGTTATCAACTGTAATCGGATCAGCCTGATAGACTACATATCCTTCAGGAACTTTCCCTTGAAATTCTAATTGCATTTTTTGACACCACCTTTTTAGCATTTTTCATTGGATAAACCGGCTTAATATATTTATTGTAAAAATTGTAGCTATCAGAGTGTTTCAACCAGCCCCAAAAACTGATGATAGCAGCCGCATCATAATGATTGAGTTTATCTTTCTTGCTGATTTTTATCATTCTTCGCTTAATTTTTAATGAGTTTCTTCGGCGAATCGTTGTGTGATCGCGATAAAATTTATAACCCAAAAAATCTAATGGACGTGCATTGATTTTAAAAATCTGCCAATTTGGCTTTTGTTGTAACTTATTTTGTTCCAAATAACTAATAATATTCAAATGTAACTTGTGAAGTTTCTTTTTATTTGGACCAAATATAACTAGATCATCAACATATCTCAAATAATAAACAGCTTGCCATTCATTTTTGATCAAGTGATCGAGGTCTTCTAAATAATAATTAGCTAACCACTGCGATGTATAAAACCCAATTGGAAGCCCATCACTTTCATAAGAATCGATTACCAAGTCTAATAAATGCAAAGTTCTATCGTCTTTGATTTTTCGGCGAAGTTTTCGTTTTAGAATATCTTTGTCCACACTTTGATAGAAATGATGAATATCCATTTTTAAACAATATTTTGTTTTCTTTGGGTCTCCTCGAATCCAGCGAGTTGCCATTTTCCTGCCGAGCTCGATGCCTCGCATTTTAACTGAACCAAGACAATATTCATACATGCCTTTCATCAAAATAGGTTCAAGAATTAACATGATTGACCAATGAATAATTTGATCAGGATAGAATTTTGGACTAACGATAATCCTTTCTTTCTTGCCATCATTAATTATTCGTTCGGATAGCTCGCTTGGTACATAGCTATCAAATAAAATCATATCCTGAATTTTCATAGCATAGAAATCGGGGTTATCAAGAATCACTTTAACAGCTTTACGATTTCTTTTACCTTTCGATGCTTCAAAAATAGCTAGCTTGATAGTTTCAATATCAACTATCTTTTCAAATAAATTATTAACTCTTTTCAGATTGTTATCTCCTTTCTGTTTTTGCGTTTATGCAGTTTAAAATCTTATTAACCTTACGAACTTTCACATTGGTTACTAGCTCGTACTTTTTCGGTCTAATTTTTGGCAAGCGCCAAGGATTATTCGATGCAATATAATAATAAGCAGACGACAACCGTAATTCGCGTTCGAATTCGAAGCGGAATAGTTCGAGTTCCAATACCACAAGCCACCAACATCAAATATCCCTATATTTTAAACCCTGAGGGAAGTTTCCCCCAGTCCCCCTCAAAGCAAAGCTTTTTTAAGCAGACGACAACCGTAATTCGCGTACGAATCCGAAGCGGAACAGTACGAGTACCAAAACCACAAGCCACCATTTCCAACGGACTGGTTATAATAGCTCCCAAAATAGGCGACGTTTGTACCACTTGCATAATAATACTGGTCTGAGTAGTATGTTTGGGAATCTCCGCCGTAACTCGTCGGAAATTGAGCGTATGGATTCAAATTATCAAAACCTAGAGCATTCGTATATTGAGCAGAAGATGTAGATTTTGAGTATCCAACTTTTTGATAAGGACTTGCCAACAGTCCAGATTGATATTTTGTTGAATCATCACATACCCAAATGTTGCCGCCACTAAAGTTCACACCATCAACGGCTTGATACAAATTGCCCCACAAATTTTCGATTCCTCTATAATTCATAGCACCGTATTCAGAATTATTCCCGGAACTTCCAAGATGACCATTCGAATCACCCGACTTCAAGGCAGATGATTGATCATCAGTATGACCTTTCATAATGCTTTGAGAATTCAATGTAGCAAATTCAATCGTAAATAGAACTTGTAATAAATCAACTGTGTGAATATCCAATAGTTGATATCCTGTCCCGTTATTTAAAGCGTACTTTCGAAAATCAGTGAATGTTGTACTCACTGCAGGGCTAAGATCGCTCTTAGAAACTAGTTTGCTACTAACGTTTGATCCGTTGTATTTACCGACATCAACATAATCTAGCTCTTCTTCATTTTTAAAATCCCAAAAACATTTTGGTAAATACCAGCCTTCGCCATGACTTCCCAAAGATATCTGCCAAGTCGCTAATCCGTTATCAACTTCGCCAGTTTGTGTTTTTTTTATATAGCATTTTGGAACTCTCACAAAAAAATTACCTAAATCATCTTCTGCGTCATGAATTCCTTTATACAAATCAGCATTGTCAAAATCGTTCTTATCGCCATTAATTCCAGCCACCCAGCCGATCGAACTATCAGTCCTTGTTAAATCAGGACTGGATTTTCTATCCCAAGACACGCCAAAAATTCTATTATCAACTAATCTTACTTCTTTGATTTCTGAATAGTCACTACTCCCGGCATAAGTTGTGACACTAACCTTAAATTGACAAGTTCCAAATTCAGCCAAATTGTCGATTGATCCAGTCAGATCAGACACATCTTTAGACGTCCAATCGGTTGAGTCTTTAAGTTTATAACTAATTGTGTAGTATCGAAGCTCTGAACCACCTAAATTCTTGGGTGGTGTAATGCTATAGCTCACTTCGTTAGGTACAACAGCTTTACCCAGTTCGATAATTGGAGCGGTTGGAACCACGGCCATTAATAATTTTTTAGAATTGTATTCAAGTTCACCAGTCTCATTAGCTTTCAAAATTTTGTCATCAATGAGCAAATCACCGTTAACGTCAACTTTGGCGTATAGCTCATTACCCTTTTGTTCAGTTAATAGCTCGCCGGCATCACCGCTAGTTAAATTAGTAATAGCTAGGTCTGTATACTTATTAGCTTCACTTGTTGCCTTTGCGGAAGCATTATTAGAATGTTCTATAGCATTACTTTCAGCTGCATCAGCCATAACTTTGGCGTCAGTATTTGAAGCTACACCAACAGAATCTGCATATTCTTTAGAGCTAGTTTCCAGCTCGTTTAAGTCTTTTTTGGTAACGAAATTAGTGAAGTCGACAGTCGCCAAATTATCATTAATTTCTTTTAACTTAACTTCTAATTGATCTGCTTCAATGCCGCTATTTGTAATTTGAGTTTGAAGGTCTTCGACATCCTTGCTTAAACCACTTTTAAAATTGACATAATCCGTTTCAAATTCTGTAATTTTGTTAGCAACTTCGCTATCAAAATCATTTTTTTGATTGGTGTAGCGGTCTTCAAAAATCTTATTTTGAGTAACAAAACGTGATTCAAAGTCTTTAGCTTGACCTTCGAGTGCCGCTTTATTGTTGTCTGCCTGTTTATCAAAACGTTCAGTAGTCGATTGATTTAAAGCATCTGCTGCTTGTATTTTTGAACTGTAATCACTAGCTAGACCATCGAATACTTCTTTGTCAGAATCGATTAAAGAGTTAAATTTCGTATCAAAATCATCACGTTGATTCTTAGAATCAAGTTCAGACTTAACCTGACTATTTGAATATGACTGTTTTGCCGCTTCAAGATCATCACTGGCTTTGGCAACGAAGCTTGTCATCTTTGCTGTTAATTCAACAATTTTCTTATCTATTACTGCATCATATGTACCAGCTAAGGAGTTCAGTGCATAAACGTAACTCATGGCTTGATCTAGTAAGTCCTCAAAGTCTTGAATGTAATTACCATTTGCAGAACTAGAACCAGTACCACTCAATACCTCTACCTTGATATCAGATGTGGAGTCATCACCAATCTTAAAATAGACACGCCTAAACACACCAGGTTTAACATACATTGCGTCTGGCAATGTCACACTAAAGGTATTACCATTTTTAGTAGCAGCCGCAGCCTTAATTAAAGTTTGATCACTTCTTTCAGCAATCAAAGTAACATCAATATCTGTTAAATCTGGATAAGTTACAAACGATTTTCCTAATAGAACTTCTAAAGCGTCCCCTTTGTCGCCCTGTCTAATTCGCAACGGCAAGCCATAAACTGGGGTCGTTTTTTCTGTCTCTAAAACAATTTTTGGTAAGCTCATTTAATTACCTCCTTTTAAAATATTTTCAATTATTTGTCTATCAAAGTTATAAGGACGGTGTAACTGACCGTCGTAATATGTGTAGTATTGATGCAACTTTTCAAATAGCGGCGCCTCAGTATCAATTAAATGCACGTATATATAGCCTTGTTCTACCAAAGTTGGATCTGACTTAAAACTATCAGATTGTTCAAAATTATATTCTGAATCATCCGCAGATTTTAAATAATCAATCACAGCACCAAATTCATTGATTTTTATATAGATATTTGCCAATTATTTTTCCCCCTTAATTTTTTCCAACTCTGCTTTAAGATGAATATTTTCAATATATAAAATCGAATTTTCAACTTGCGTATTAGCTAACTTTTGAGATATATCCTTGATTACCTCATCAGCGTTACTACTCATTAGGACGTCAACACCTTTCTGCCATTCACTAATAAATCTCCATCAGAAGTACCAGTGAGCTTAGCACCGTTAATATACACATATCCGTCGGCAACAGTGGCCATCCCTCTTAGACCATCAATCTTATAGACAGTCAAATTTGGCGTTGAAATACCGTAACTTGTTATTGATGTTCTACTCGATCCAGATCCTAGTGATATATCCGTATCACCACTTATAGTTACACCACTTAATTCACCACCGCGGATCATCACTCCTGTAATTGTTTGACCAACAAAATTATCAGCATATACATTTCCACGGTTATCGATTGCTACAGTACCTTTCCCATCGTAGTAAAACCCTTTGGAATTCAGTCTTAATCCGTAATTGTTACCATTTGGACTAGCGACCAGATCAGTTGGATTCTCTCGATTTGGAATAAATTGGATTACATCCCGACCGCTACCATTTATGTAGCTAAGCATGTCATCCCTAGTGTCTGTTACTTTTTTCTTTAATTCATCCATCAGCTTAGTTTTATCAGCATCACTATCTTTTAAATCGGAAACATCTTCTTTTATCGTCGAAACATCTTTAGATACGTTCTCAACATTCTTATCTACTTTATTAATATTAGTGTTCTGTTGATTTTGGTAATCAGACGTAGTCGCTGGCTTATCTCCTATAGATACAGTTTTGTATCTATGTAGCAACCCGTCCCAAACCGTTTTGATGACCCGGGCGGTTGTGTCGATATTTAAATTGGCAAAATAAACAGTAACTTCATCGCCCATGTCTAAATCATCAACAAAGTCTAAATCATCTTTAATGTCCATCATTTCAAATTTTAAAGAAACTTTTGGAATACCGACTTTATTGTCATAAATGTATTGATTAGTTCTAGTTCTCAATTGATCAACGGTTTCGATTTTGTCTTGAGAGAAATCTTTAGTTAGAATACGCAATTTCTCAAACTTATCATCATTAACTTTAATGATTCGTTCAGGTAGATAGACTAATCTTTCTTCTTCGCCAGAACCAATTTTGGTAAATGGTTTAATTGCTGAATAAGTTTCAGTAATGTTCTCTTCTTGGCTGACCTGAATTAAATCTTTGCCGTATTGGATAACTTTGCCAGTTTTCTGTCCAATTTTTGAATTGTAGTAAATTGTATTATTATCAAATTTGTACTCACCTTTATAAATCTGTAACAACGAGCCGTTGGCACCACCAAGAACTTTTTTTACATCTGTAATCCCATTCATAGACCAATCAATATTAGTAGGTGTCGTAATATTAGATTTCATAATCAATGATGATTCAGACTGTTCTAAGTTATTCTTAAGCAAATTAAAAGCGGCGACAGGAGTCACCGCTTGAGCGTTGATATTATTTTTTAAAGTGTTGTAACTTAGATCGTTAAGGATATGAGTAGCGGTTACTTCGATCACATTGTTAATTGATTTTTTAACGCTGTCGATTCTAAATCGTTGTTTCAAATAATTTTCGCCGACGTCGCAAACAATTATGCGACCTTTTTTTAACTCATTAGCAATATCGCCAGTAGCAAGGTAGCTGAGGGTCAATTCTGGTAACTCGTTCAGTTCGTTGGTGACCTCTACACTTATACAATCAGTTAGAATGCCCACTCCTTGCGTCAAAAAGTCAGATGTTGAGTTATCAAATAAAACTGGATATTCCATATATTTCATATCAATGTCCTCCAATTAAATTTGATTGAAACAGCAACCGATTCATTATCCCAACTGATTTGATTCTCACCATATTTCAAAATTGGATATTGGTAGTTTGGAAATATTGCAATATTGTTTTTTAAACTTGAATCATCATAAATGCGGCGTTTATCGCAGTCAATATAGGCAATTCCACCAATATTTATGAGTTTATATATAATCCCATTCACAGTTAAATTAATGGCTCCAGACCCTTGAATTTTGATGATAGGATAGCTATTCACAGGTTCAGGATTAAATATACTGTCTCCGGAATGGACTTCATGAAATTCATCAGAATCTAACCTATATTTAACTGGTCCAATATTAAACTCAATTGTTAAATTAGCGCAATAAGGATTTATATACGAAATCGTTGGAGATTTTGATAGTCTAGCTAAATAGTAATAATTCTCATCCAGATTATCCTGTAATCTCGAATATCCTCCAAAGTTCTCATTGATATTTAACCAGGAAATTAAATCACGTCTCAAATCAGATAAATTTTGATAAAACGAATCATTGAATTTTCTAATATCAATGAAACATTCATATTTTAAGGTTCCATTTTTATAACGGTTATTGGAATTAACAATATCAAGATTTCGACCAGGTATTGAGGTGTATGATACGTCAGCATCCCCAGATTCAATCTCAAAATCATTTTGAATCAACAAATTAAAATCGTTGGAGCTTCTACCGTTGAACGTAAATTGTCTATCAAACACCTAATCACCTACCGATCCTGTTATCATTTTTTTGCCAATTTGTGGCTAGTTGTTTATCAACGCCCGGCGTGAGCTCACCAACTAAGGCACCACTGTCTAACATAATTTGGTACTGTGGATCACTCTTGGAGAGAAGATCCATAATTTGATTCAGCTGACTTACCAACGTTGATTCTGTGTCAGTTGAACTAGTTTGGTTAAAATCAATACTTGTAATCTTATTAATTTGAATTGGGTCCAGACCGTACAACCCTGATGATGAACCCATCTCTTGATTCACCTCGTTAGCCAATTTTTTAGACATTTCACCGGCTGCGGGAATCATTGATTCAATTCCATTTACGAACCCTGCACCAGTATACATACCAAGTTCACCAGTCACTCGTGAAGGTGAATGAATCTTTAAAGCTCCTTTGATTCCACTAGTAACTTTATTTGCGAGATTACCAATGGCCTTTCCAACGGCATCAATCATTGAATTAATACCGTTTATCAATCCTTGAACTATATTTTTACCAATCGAAAGCAGATTTATTTTACCTAAACTATTAAAAGTGGTCTTGATTCCAGAAACGATTCCACTAATCGAGCTTTTTGCACTCGATACAGCACTAACTATTCCTGACCAAGCACTTGAAAGCAATGATTTTAGAGATGATCCAGCAGAACCTAATGCACTAAATACTGATTTAACTCCATTTATTGCAGCCTTAATAACTGAACCTGCTGAAGATATTACCGATTTAATGCCATTCCAAGCTGCACTCAATAAACCTTTCAAAGAACCACCTGCAGAACCTAATGCAGAAAATACAGCCTTGATAGCATCAATAACAACTTTAATAATATTCCCAGAAGTAGAAATTACAGTTTTAATTCCTTCCCAAGTATTACTCATAATTGTTTTTAAAGTGGTACCTGCACCACCAAATCCACCGAATAATCCGATTAAAGTTCCTATCCATTGAGCGACCACCGTTAATACAGGTGCAATTGCTTTAAAAACATTTACCAATAATTGAAAAACCGGAGTTAGGAAACTAATAACTCCAGACAGAACATTAAACACTGCGGATACACTCGTCATAATACCAACAAAAACACCAACAAGAAATGCTCCTAGAATTTGAAAAGCTGGCATTAAAGCACTTGCCAATGCTGTAATTATCGGTTGTAAAGCATTCCAAAGATTAACAAATGAATTAACTACCATATCAATAGCTGGTTGCATAATACTCATCATAGTACTGAAGCCTGCTGTTATCGCTGGAATAATGGCAGATAGCATTGATTGAATCCCACTAAAATCTAACTTCGTAAAAGCAATGGCAATAGTATCAATAATTGGAATAATCGAATTAACTATAGTAGTAAATAATTGTGGTAATTGACTAAAAGCTGTCTGGAATCCTGTAATTATTGGTTGTATTGTAGTCATCATTTTAGAACCAATTCCGGACATTCCCGTGTCCAAACCGATACCCAGCTTAATGGCTGCATCAGTACCAGCAGATGAAAACTTTGAAGCTAATCCACTAAGAATTGTTCCAATTGCAGTTGGCAATCTAGTAATTATCCTAGTTACCATTGGAATAAAATTGTTTAGTAGAAAATTAGAAGTGGTATCAACTAAGGCACTTAGGGAAGGCATCAATTGATCCCCAAATGCTAAATTGGCTAAAACATTTTTAAATGATGCTTTCATCGCATCAAATGAACCACTAAATGTACTAGCAGCTTCTTTAGCTGTTGTCCCAGTAATATCAAGTTTACCTTGAATTGCGTGAATCGCATTATAAACATCTGATAGATTATTAATGTCATATTTAACACCCGTTAATTTAGTAGCATCATCAAGCAAACGTTGCATTTCTTCTTTGGTACCGCCATAACCTAACTTAAGATTATCTAACCATTAATTACCCCCACTTTCATGGTATTTAAAAAGGCTTACGATTTTTCGTAAACCTTAAGGGATTAGACTATATCTTCAACTTTTTCAAAAAGCCAGCCTTTTTTATCGTGCGCCTTTGGATTCGTCCTTTTTTTTGACGAGTGCCTTTGATATCGCTTGTTGTAAACAACTTCACTATCAGAGGTCCCAAAATATTCGGCGCAGGCTTTCCTTGATTCGAAAATGATTTCTTTGCCACTAAGATGTGTCGCTCTAACTTTTTTCTGTTTATTTATGCTTCTTTGTTCATGGCCAAATGCTAGCCTATTCTCTGATGGAGTAACCCACCTCAAATTAGAAACATCATTATTAGAACGATTTCCGTCTATATGGTCTACCCATAGTTGTTCTTCGTTTTCAGGCTCGTCAAGAAAAGCTTTAGCTACAAGTCTATGAACATGTTTAGCAACAACAATCCTAACATATCCGTTATTTTTACCTAACACCATAATTTGACCTGTATCATTTTTCATGACTCTGCCTTTGTCACTCACAGAATAACCTGGTAGATCTTCTATTTCCTTCCACATCTCCATTGATTATCATTCTCCCTCAAAGTTGGTGTGCACTTCCTATATCGTACTAATAGATACAGTACTGAGTAACAAACTCATAGTCGTTTGACTTTCTTTATACTACAATTATGCCGAATTATCATTTATCAGTCTATATAATTTGGCTAATTTATAAAGCTTAGCACAGGATAATCATGACGAAAGCTACAATCGTTTTAGACTTCCCCTGTTAGCAAAGTTATCTCAATAGCCATTTCCTGCTATATTTCAACTTCACACCCTTAGTAAGGTTCACACACTTTCATCTGCATAGTCACCTATGCAGCGGACATTAATTCTATCGTGTAGTTTTGTTTAGCGAAACCTTGATAAGCGTTTTGAATATCACCCATATTACTACCAAACTTATTAGCATTATCTGACATATCAATCATTGCCATATTGGCCACATCAGCTGCTTTACTTGTATTACCACCTAAAGACTGAAGTAAACTAGCGGAAAAACTTGTTACATTCTGCATGTATTCATTAGCAGACATACCAGCTGTTTTATAAGCAACATTTGCATATTGCTTAACTTTTCCAGCGGATTTCTTAAAGATAGTTTCAACACCACCAATGGATTGTTCTAATGCTGCACCTTCTGTTAATGATGATGAAATAACCTTACCAACAGCAGCACCAATTGCAACTGCCCCTGCCATCAAAGTAGCTTTTAATCCCAGAGACATTTTAGATCCAGCACTTTCACCCGCTGAAGCCGCTTCAGGATCTAACTGTCCTTTGATAGCTCCACTAATCCCCTTAGCTGACGGAACAATTTGAACGTATGCTTTACCTAAATCGGTAGCCATTTTTTAACCTCTTTTCATCAATAATCTCTTGCGTTCCTCTTTAAATTCCTTACCTGACTCAAATACAATTTCTTTCTTTTCTTTAGGCTTTTCAAACAATGAGGACCAAAGCACAGGCTTATTTCTGCCTCTTTGAGCATCCTTCGTTTTGGACCAAAGGAGTAATTTCAAGTTATCCGCAACAGACATCAGAAACATTTTTTCCAAGTCTAATTTTTGATGTCTAATCTTCATTTTGATTCTCGAATCATCTCGTAAACCGTAAGAAAAAACAGCCACCTTAGTTACAGGTAACTGTTTTAAATCGTATATGTTATATGTTTCCGCAAGATCGCATAACAATGCATCCTCATCAAACTTAATCAAATAGGCAAGGAATATTATTTTTTTACTTTTTGCTGATTTTCAAATATCTCTTGAATTTCTTGAGTCATCTTTGTTATGGAAACTATTCCAGTTTTAGTCTCCAGATGTTTCTTTAATTTTTGAGTTTGCTTTTTCCCTAATAATAGATTCAAAACCTTAGGAACCACAAACGGATTATCATCAATTTCACCAATTGCCTCAAACAAATCATAATTATCCAATCTTTCTTCAGGAATCCAATAATGGAATCCTGATTTAGTTGTACCTTTAATCATTATTTGACCTCCCCATCAGTTGATTTCTTTGGTTTGTTAATATATTCATAATGGTTGTTACCATTTTCATCTGGTGATGCAGTGAATGTAGTTTCAAAGCCAATGGCATCTTCATCACCATAAGTGATATCGCCAATCTCAGAAATCGTTCCGTTAGGAATTACAATACGTTTTAATACCCCACCTTTCAAAATCATATCGAAAACTAAAATATGTGGTTCATATTCATCTGAGTTAGCATTGATACTGATTCCTGTTTCTAAATCTCCACTAACGTTCTTCTCGCCGTATACTTCTTTCAACACATCGATATTCATGGATTCAATTAAGGTATATTGGAAAGTATCTTCTTTACCTTTTTGAACCACAGCGACGGTATCACCGCCCCAAGCCTTGATTGAATCAGAATCAGGGCTATTTGTATTAGTTAGTCCATCTTCTGAAATATAACCAAGCGCTTTAAACGTATCCTCTAATTTTGAAGTCGCATCACTTGGTAATATCGTTCCGAGCGGTGCCGTATATGCAGCACCCCCAACTTTTGGTTTAGCCGTTGAAACATTATTTGTATCTGACATTTTAAATCCTCCTAATATACAAAATCAAATACCGCTTGGTAGCGGTATTCTTTTGTTTCTGGATCAGTAAAATTGTAATCTGAGTTTAGTTTAGAACTACTAATCTCAACATCATTAGTGATCCAATCCAAAACATTTTTTAATTTTTCATTTAAAACTGCCGCTTCGTACAAACTTGGCGCATAACTTTGAAATACAAGCGTCGCGGAATTAATGTAGTTACTTTTTGAACTTCCCGTTTTTTCTATCAAGATATAGCTTTTTGGCGGGTTCTCGGGGCGTTCCAAAAAAGACGGAACATTTATGTGACCGTCCAAATAATCTTTAATCATCTGTTCTATCATCTATGCACCGCCTTCAACAAAGTGTTGTTTTTGTAATTATCTTTCTTAGACTGATACGTGTTAGCGTAAACCATCGTGTTGGCACGATTCTTCCCCACAAAAGTATCTTGTTCATAACCTTCACCAGCGCTATTTTTTATGTTTCTGGCTTCTTCTTCCAAAATACTTTGCATTTCAGCAGATTTCAATAATTGAGAAACACCACCACGATTTAATTCAAACTTCATTTTTTTATTCATAGGCTTCTACCAAAACCTTTCTATTCCAGTCCAGTGGAATCATTTCAGTGATTCCTTCTAATGGCACGCCAATTGTACACCAACGTTGACCAAAAAAATTAACCTCACGGTTAACCCAATCGTGATTATCGTTTTTGGGAATTGCTAACGTATAAATCGCCTTCTTACCAGTTAAGTTCAATTGATTAGTAACGTCATCCGTTGACGTAGGACTAACTAAAACATTATCAATATCAACCGCTACGTCTTCGTAGATGGAGCTGCCAAAAGGATCTTCACCGATTTTGATTTTCTCAAACAAGGTAACGGTAATACCTTTAATCTTTGTCATAAAAATCAATCACCCCATATCTTTGACGGCGAAAGCCTAGCCGGGTTAATTCTGAGTTTTTGATAAACAAACCACCACCCGGCACCAAGTAGGAACCTGACCACGAATACCCAAGCGCCGCCTCACTTGTCTGTGTCATTGGTTCTTGATCTGTCGAAGTCATTAAAGTTCTTGCTACAACATCGACCGTGACCGACTGAACAACCGAAGCATAAGACGGGCGCTCTTTAACCATCTCATCTAAATTCTTACCAACGTTAAGAGCTTGTTCCCTTAAAGAATCAGATACAATTTTTAGAAGTTTTGTGGCTCTTTCAACTTCATCAGGCTTTAGAGTTCGCCACAATGTTTGTAAGTTTTCGATAGTTGCAAAATCATTCATACCTAATTACCCTTTTGCATCATCAAATCATACAAAACTTGTTTTGTGTTAGCAGGGTCAAACTTAACGCCCTGCGCTTTCAATTCCTGCATGATTTCTTTTTTAGTAATTCCGCTCAAATTATCGACTTCGGGTTCAGGTTTAACAATTGGGGTGGGTGCTGATTGTGAAACCGGTTTCTTATTTAATCCGGAAAAAGGTTCCCAATTTTTCCCGGAAATCTTTGATTCAACATCAATCACAATCCCATTTTCTTTATTTCTATATTCCATCGTTATCCCTCCACGTTAGGTTTTACGACACGAGCGAAACCATCGGAGTTCATGATCCCCCAACCTAAAAATGTTTCTGAACGTAGATAAATCTGGTTATAACCTTTCAAATCCATTCCAGAATTGTCAGGATCACCATATGGAATGATTTCCAACGGAATTCGTTTACTATATCCCCACTTAAATCCACCTGCGAAGTCCCCAAGAATAGCCAAATCGTTCGACCCTTCGGAAACGGTAGTGTTAATGTCTGCTGGGGTTCCATTAATTGTGCCTGGATTAGCACCCCATGCTAATTCTGGGAACAGTCTAGTGTTTGTACTATTCTTCATCGAAGCCAATGCTGATGAGAATTGAGAATCCATGACCATACCTGAAACTGATTCTTGTGAACCTTGAATCAATTTAACAGCGTCTTCAATGTTTTGGTCAGGGTCTTTTACATTAAAATCAACAGTTTGAGTTACTGCACTATCAATATTATTGTCGCCAATGATTGCAGACGCTTCTTTACTTCTAGGGTTAATCCCGTGGAATACCATCAGATCAAGACCACGAGCTAACTTTGTAGCATATCCATCGTTGAATGCCTTTAAAATATCGATTTGTTCTTCTTCTGACGCATACATGAATTCGTTAGAGACGCGGGCGCCATATTCAACTTTCAGCGGCACAATTGTAACAGGTGCTAATGAAATACCACCATGCGTTTTCTTCCCGTTTTCAGCCACAATGTCAATGTCAGAATCCATTGTGAATACGAACTCTTTTGTTCCATTAAACGGAATTGGTGTTTGATTAGATAATTTTGAAACTGAGCTTTTACCTTTTACCTTGTTAATCAAATCTGTTACTAGTTTTTTGTCAAATAAATCGCCTTTTGATAATGTCATAATTTATTATTCTCCCTTATTTGTTAAGTTGTTGATCAAGCTCACATAGCTTTGATTTTCATCGTTTAGTTCGTTTGGTTCGGTTGATTTCAGTGGTGGCGTGGGTTCATTGGATTTAACAAAACTAGCCAATTTGTCAGCGTCGTTATTGAGTTCTTCTTCAGTAGAACCGGTTAAGCGATTCGCCAAATCATAAGGTATACCCTTGGATAGCGCGATTTTGGTTCTTAAATTAGAAGTTTCGTATTCTGAAATCTTTGAATTCAATGATTCAATGTTTTTGTCATAATCGGAATATTTCTCAGTTGAATCTTTGATTGTCGATTTCAAAGAAGTAACTTCACTAGTCAAACTTTCATTCTGTTTTTTGAGCTGGTCATAATCAGAATATTTCTTATTCAAAGTTTCTCTTTCTCGATTAATTCGTTCAGAAATAGCCTTGTCGAAATCTTCTTGTGTTTCAATTGTTTTAAATGTCATTTTAAAAATCCTTTCTCCCGTTTTCCCGACGGTATCGGTAATTTTGAGTACAAAAAAAGACGCTTTTGATTAACGTCTTAGTAAGTTACTCTTTGTTTTTGCTTTGGCTTGTCATTTGAACAAGCCCAATGTGCCAAAAGAGCACTATCCATTAGAATAATGTCTACATCGTCCATCTGTGATTTATAGCCAAATCCGCCACTTGATCCAATGTTTCGTTTGTCGCAATTAGTAGCTACTAAATGTAATGAAGGCTGATCATTGTGACAAATTAATCGCTGATAAATTCCTTGTTCCCAAGAAAAATTAGCGTTGATAATTTCGCGAACTGTCGGCAATACTGGTGCTTTCAGTCTAAAATCTTTCATTTCGGCAGCCAAAATATTTTGACCACTTGCACCATCGATGACTACTTGTTTAATATCGGCTGATCGTAAAAAGTTCAGCAACCAATCGTTACCATTTCGCACGCTTTGGCAGTCAACTGTTTCAATAAAAATCTTTCCTGATAAGGTTTTAACCGCAATGCTCATTGCTACATTAGCGCCGTCATTTCCAAATTTAATACCAACATATAATTGACCTTTAAAAATCGGCATAGAATGAACTTTCAATCCATTCCATTCATTTTCTGATATTGCAGATTTTTGATTATATTTAATCCAAAGGCCAAGACGTTGAATATTAAAATCGATTTCGTCAGAGCCAATTTCGTCTTGGATTGATCGCTCTGTGAAAATAGTGCCCAAAGACGGATTGGTTAAATACCAAAGCTCACGATCACGAATGTCAGACTGTTCTTCAACCGACCAATCGGCCCACCCGGCATTTTCTACTTTTCCATCAAGAACCGCATTGCGATAATTGACAAAAACCGTACCACTAGATAAAGGCGTTGGCGGTGTCCCACAAAAAATAGTTTGTGGATTCTTTGAATCGGTAACGACATACTTTAAAGCTGACTCTTGTTCATTCGTATATTCTTGAGCTTCATCAATTATTAACAGATCAAACCCTTCACCTAAACCACCTGTAGAAGTACGTGTTCTAAACTCAGCTCGTCCACCGGTTGATGGTATGTCGATTCGCTCACGACCAACAGCTTTTAAAGACTTATATTCAACTTCGGCGTCATCAAGAATCTTTAAAAGTTTCTCCCAACTCGAATGTGATGTTGTTGTTCTGTGGGCTGTGTATAAAATCTGTTGACCTAATATTAAACCTCCGAGTTCCCGAATACCGATAACTTCAGTTTTACCATTTCGCCGTGGCACACCATAACCGAATTTTGTATGTACCCACAAACCTTCAGCATTCACAGCAAACAAATCTTCAGTTAAATTAGTTTGCCATTCTTGTGCAGTCCGTCCAGATCTTTCATAAAGTTCAATCGCAGGGCGATATAGGCTTTTATCAAATGGAAGTATTACCGATTGAGTAGGATTTTGATTACCAAGACGTACACCAGTAGTCATATAAATCCCCCAATCCCGCAGTTTAATGACTTGCTTGGGTCAAATTTTTATATTTGATAAGCATACCCGATAATTTCAGACAACTTAAAAACTGCGTGGCATTTTACATTTTGTTTTTTATCCATAAAATCAAATTCTAAGTTATTGTCGTTTTCATAGATATCGCCAATGTAATCAAATTCCCAATCACGCTCAAATAGATAGACCACTAACGTCTTGTAATCAGTCATAAAATTTCTCCTATTAATTTTAGGTACAAAAATAGCACTCAATCAGGTTCACAATTAAGTGCTTTTAAATTACTTCAATAGATTTTATTTCACTTTCATTAAAACCAACGTACTTACTTCCCCTTGTCTGAATTGTTATTTCATCATAAAGTTCATCATCAGTATCAAGCTTGGGCGTGAAAGTATTACAAATTCCCTCAAGTACTTGGTTATCAATAAATATCACTTTAATCTTCCTTCCGAGATATTGTTCTAAATTCATAACTTTCACTCCTTTCTTTTAATTGGAACAATATGGGTACGTTTCCTTGAATGATGGATTTTAAAAACATTTGTTTTTTTCTCACCATTTATACTTACAGCAATACCAGAAAAATTATTTGTTCGAATAATTTCAATGTTCTTACGTCTACCATTTCTATCTAATTCAATCTCACCGGTACCAGCATACTCATCAAATAGTTTTTGAACATCAACATTATCGCCAAAATAACTTTTGCCAACAATCCTAGTTGAAGCCATGTGTGTAGCTTGTTTTTCTGGATTGATTTTACTTCCAAAAGTTCCATCCTTAATCCTGCTCTTAACAAAATAATGATCTTCAAGCACATGCCATTTTTCAGCGTCATTATATTTTAATTCTTGAAATTTTGCTAAGGAAACAGGAATGGATTTATTCCCTAAAGCCTCTAAATATTTCTTAAATTGAACCGAATCAATTTTTCGATTATTACTTTTAACATCTATATTTAGCCGCTTTCTTGCTCTAATTTTATCATCTTTATTAGGGTCTTTCCATTGCTTGGACCAAACATTTTGGTGTCTTCCATCACCTGGATAATAGTTAACGACACATCGACACCGTTCATGTCTTCGATAAATATCTTTTGGTGCTTCACTATATAAATATGAACCCGCTAAGTTTTGACACCATTTACAAGCCTTACCAACCACTGTTCTTGTAATTCTAGGCTGTAAACCTGCCTTAGCCTGCAAATCAACATTTTTTTGAATGGAATCATCAACAATTGATTGAGTGAAGGTGATAATTGGCTCATTTAATATCCATTCGATAGATTCAAAATTCTTAGCATTAGTTAACCGCTCTACTAAGCCTTTAACTTTTTCTTGATTAAAATCTGGAACTTGAGCTTTTAAATGCAATCCTGAACTCACATTTAATTGGGTTTGAACATCTTTGGCATAACCAGTAACAATATCATAATTATTCTTCAAAGTATGATTCATCAATCGGTTAGAGATATTAAAATACATTTTTTCATCTGGTAGTAATTGTTGTTCAATATTTTCGTTAATTGAATCCGCCATATTACGACCAACTTCAACCGCCAAATCGTTGACATCCCTATAACTAGCATTCCCATCTTCTAATAACTTGATAGACTTTTTTAAAATTCTGCTTTTAGAATTTTTATTATCAAACGTTTCATCAATGGCTATCAGAAGTTCCGGAACAATATCCCTAACCATTATCATCACCAACCGGTGGAATTGGATTATCTGAACCTTTAACACCAGTAATTTCACGAACTGTATCTTTGTCCATAAATCCTGGAATTGCTTGATTAAGTTTAATAGCTCCATCGCCAATAATTGAAAGCATGTTCGCATCAGCCTCAAAAAGTGGTTCCCACCGCGGTTTAGTTTGAATAAATTGATAACGTTGATACTGAAAACTATCTCTTAAGCAGGCTGCCAAATAGGCTACATTTAAAAGCCCTGACCCAATTGATCGTTGGCCTTTCCGACCTGATAATCTCAAAGTTTCGTGACTAGCCTTAATCGCTTCGACACTTGAGGGGTTTTCGGAAACAAAGCCCAAATCGTCAAGAGTTAGACCCGTTTCACCAGCAAAACCAGCCGCAGCGGTTTTCAGTTGTTCAGTAAATGGCGTCATACTGGGCGCAGTGAATTGTCCAAGTTTTGGGCTGTCACCATCATCATCTTTCGTAAATTGCAACATACTTGATACCGTTGCTTTCCATGAATCGATCGGTTCAGCTTCGTTACTTAATCCAACCACGTATTTTTGTGGAAATGAATAAAATTCTGCCGTTACATCGGCACGTTCTAAAGTTCGTTTAGCATATCTTTGATAATACATACTTGACCGGGTTATTCTTGAACGTCCAAAGGGTCTAACGGCGTCAGGTCTATAAATGATCGGCACTAATAGCGGGTGACCAGTCGGATTTTTGACTTCAGTTTGTTTATTGCCAACAATAAAAAATGTTTTGTCTGGTAAGAAATATGCTTCTTCGCTCGGGCTTCCGGAATCGTCACGTTTCAAAACTGCATAGCCTTCGGTTAATAATCCGGTTATCGGATCAATAACGCCGGTTGCGTTATTGGCTTCGATAACTTGCAATCTAACAACGTCATCGGCTTTTGAGATATAAACAAACGAGCAAGAAGCAATTAGCGCCGACAAAATCGCACTATCAAAAAATACATCAGGATTATTCTGACTAAAAATTTCATTCACTTCAAAATCATCATTGTCAAAATCACGAAAAACCAAACGATCGGCCAAACTATCAACACTCTTAGCACACCAGCCAAGAACAGCTCGGTATTGCTGCCGAATCGGTTCGGGAATAGTAACACTAAAATCGTTGTCACGATGCTTCATAGAATATTGTTCATATCGCATATTAACGCGGTGAGATTTAAGACTTAATTTGTTTCGTAAATATGGCAAACCTTTAAAATTCAATATATCACTTCCTTTCAAAAAATTTCATGAGAAAAAATGTACAGTGACGGCGTGAAGCTCCGCCAGACGGGCGCTGGGGGTACTATGCCCCCTTTAAAATCTTTGCCCAATCAATTACATCAACTGACCTAAAACGATGCTATGACCGATATTTAAACCAATCAACGCTTTGAGGTAAATTCCTATTACCAATAGTTTTATTATTTATTTCTTTTTCTTTATTGTTAAAAAGTTTGTCTGACTTCTGTCGATTGCATGACCAATGTGCTAGCTGCAGGTTATCTATGTCACTTGGATGACCGCCTTTGTTGATTGGAATGATGTGATCAATAACAGGACTCATCGGATCAGGATACTTCAAACTCTTATCAACTGGTCTACCACAGATGCCGCACACATTCTGTGTCCTAAGTATTATCCTCTTGTTCTTATCGAACGCTACACGGTGTTGACCGGTGCGATCTGCTCTAAGCGTCATGTAGTAGGCTCCTTTCTACCCCAGAGTACGTAACAACTAGTAGGAGTACTTCAATATAGGGGGGTGCCAAGCACTGGCGCTGTCAGTCCTTATGGGGTGGGGGGTATAAAATGAATACGAGCACACAGGTTATGTAGGGGGGGTATGTAAATAAAAAGACCACTGAAGTCATCAGTAGTCTGCTAGGTGAATTAAAGTGGTTAGTACCACATACTTGGAGTAAACATATTAGCTGAAAGGAGGCTAACACCGACGTAAAGAACTGTTTTCCGCCAACTCTTTACTCTATCAATTTAACACATAATTAGGTGTCCAATCCGCCAACATTACGCCAATTTTAGTTCTTTAGCCAAATCCTCCAAGAACTCACGTCTTAATCTAGATGCGGTCCGTGTTGAACAGTGAACTTTATGATTAACGCATAGACCTCCGAGTGTGTACTCCGGATATTTTTTAAAGTATAGCTCTTCAATGATGTGAGTAGTATCAACATTGGCGTCTTTTAAACACACTTCAACAGCCTTCTTATTACGTTCCAAAACTGCTAATCGCCTATCAGCATCAATAGTAACCATATATTCTTCTTGCGGTCGTGACACATTACTTGACCGACCGCCACCAAAATTATCATCGTCAGACTTTCTAAACGTAGTTATTTCCTCTTTGCGTTCAGTGATGTAAGAACCAAGTTTAGGATAATCTTTTAAAATTGTTTCAACGTAATTCCTTGTACTCTTCCTGATGTTGATCACCATCCCTCCAACAACTGTTATGTAACCATCTATAGCCTATTATCTATATCTTGACTTTGTTCTGCTGGTTTACTGTCAAAGAATCCGGTATCAATATATAACGTATAACATTGATTGCATATACTTTTACCATCATCCATTCTAAAATCTGCATTCTGGCCACACATGCAACAGATATGTTGACTGTTGATTTTTTTAATCAATTTTAGTTCCCCTCTTTATCTCGGAATTCTTCATAAGTCATTCTAAATACATCATCTCTTATGCACCAATTATCACCAAAGGAACCGGTGGCTATACAATCACCTTCACGTATAAGTAAATTACCTTTATGTGTTGGTAGGAAGTATTTACTTATTCTTTCATCTTTACTTTTATCAATGCTATATTTGTTGATCATATCTGCTGAACCATCAAAACGTTCAGCATAGACGATTGATTTTTTTATATACTTTTTAATCAACTTTATCACCTACTTATTAAGTATTAAATTTAGTCCGTTCGTAATATGACGTTTTTTCTAGCAATAACGTTTCACCTGTTCTAGGGTCATCAAAATAACAATCAATACTTTTTCGTAATAATTCTCTTGATAAGTTAGTTTCACTGGATATATCCAATATGGAACCAGTAGCTATCAAATTATAATCAGCGTAAAGAGCATAATTACCTGAACTGTCTTCTTTCAAATTATTCCATTTAGTTGCATCAAGCTTTCTATCTCTTATTTGCTGATACAAAAGTGTTAAACTTATTCCCAACTTTTGGCATATAACCTTCTTCTCTACTCCCATGTCTAACAAACGTTGAGCCTTTTTGACATCCCATTTTCTGTGGTACACAACTCTGTGTGTCTTAATCACAGCGTTGAATTCAAGTACGTGGCGGTATGCTGTGCTATCAAACGGTATATTATCAAATCCACAATACAAATGTTCGAGCCTTGAAACAATTGCACTCAGATTGAATTTATTTACTTTAAGCTTATTTAACTCTGATAAACTCATTTTCATTATTCGCTGTCTATATCGATACTTAACTGCGCCTTTATTCTTTTCAATTGATTTCAATATACTTTCTAACGATTCATCTGATAATCCCAATCTATCCGCTATTTGAATTTTAGTAAGACCTGCTAATCGCATCTGTAACACATCTGTCTGTGTATCTATGATATCCATAGGAACACCTACGAAATTACAACAACGTGTGAATCGGCAATCTCATCAGATAATTCATGTTTCAAATAATTAGATATGTTCTCCATCGCCGAATGAATCCAGGCGCCTCCATCTGCTTCAAAAAGGGAACACAACATCCCTTCTTTCATTCTGACACAAACCGGCTCTCTGGCTGTCCTACTTCTGTAAATGTCCTAAAAGGTTTTAACAATACCGGATTAGGGACCTTCACTGTGTCTACACTTGCAACGCCGGATTTGATGTTAACTGCTTGGCTAACACCGTCGTCACTTACTCTATGCACCCCATTTTCTTCTAAGTTGCCAACCACTTTTAGTAAAATATCACGATCAGCATTCTGAACAAACTGCGACTGTAACGAGATATTAAATATCTCTGAATCGATAAAACATCCAAACTGAAATTTTGGTATCACGGCGTCGATGACTGCCAACAGTTCGCGTTGACCGTATTCATCGATTTCCCCAATAAGATAGATCGAGGTTGGAGATGTTATTTGTAAGAATAATTTTGAATCAGCACGCTCATCCATGTTCTTAATGAGAGAGACTATTCCGCTTAGAGTAGATAGATGAACTGGATTTTCTGCCGACGTCTTAGGGATAATTAACTTAATATCCCCCGCACCGTCAATACTGTAATTACGTTCTCCAATCTTTACCACTTTGTTTTTGCCTGCTTCATTAGCAATCTCGTAAAGTCTGTTAATTGCTGTATCGGTCATATCCATTTTGATCACCTAGGCTTTCTTGTTTTGTAAATCCACGATTTTTTTATCTTTCACTTCGACTTCTTCAACAGGAATTCCAGAATCAGTTTTAGTTTTTCCATCATCGGGATCCATATAAGTTTGGCCAGGAGTTCCAGATTTAAGTTCGTTAGCTGCAAGTTCGCCAGTAATCGAATCTTGTCCAACTAACATGGTTGTATTCAACCCAATTTGAGGAGCTAAATTTGATTTAACTTCAACTAGCACGTCAACGGCATCCCTATTATCGTTCGACTTATAAGTCAATCCAATTGTTATTTTTCTTTTGGTTTTAGTATCCGTGTTTGGATCCATGATATTTTGAACAATTCTAGCAACCTCTTTAGCAAATTTCTCCTGCAATCCACCGTCTGCAATTTCTGATAAATTAAAATTGATTGAACTCTTATTTTTCGTTGTCATATTTTTTAATCTCCAATACTACTTCTTTGATGCTGAAACTAATTGATCATAATTATTCCAAGTTGGGGGTCTGCTAATCAAACCGTCCATTTTGTTTGCTAGTATAATTAATTTTTGGTTTTCCATTATTCATCACCTAAGCCCTTTTACAAAGGATTTTTATTAAACTTTAACCATCGTTGCTGGTTCCTCTTTCAATTGCCTCTTGGATTGAATCAACACATACATATCTTTTTGTCTTTGGATCTTTATAAAAAACTCGATCATTTCCAAATTCATTTATCTTTCCGAAATAGAAATATGATCCACCATAGGTATTTACAATTCTAATTAATTTATGGGCAATTGTTACTTCTCCTACTCGCCAAAATCTAGCACCGAAACCATTTTTTTTGAGTTGATTAAAAGCTTCCCCAACAAATCTAAATTCGTTTACTGTTAACAGCGGTCTGCTCATTTTTACTACACTCCCCATTTATTTCATTTGTCTATTTCAGCAAGTCTCCTTAAATAGCATCCCTGACCATTGTCAATTTGGAATACTATGCACATGACTCATAAAGATAATCTTTCTGTGATTTGCTATAAACTCTAAATATTATTCTAATGACCTAAACATCCAATTCTTAAAATGGTAAATCGTCGTCTGATATGTCAATAGGCTTGCTATTGTCCGCCTTAAACGGATCCGTTGTTGAATCAATTTTATTCTTGTGGTCATAATCATAATCAAACGGCTCATTCACATCGTTACTTTGCTGTGGCACTGCGCCATCATTATTCTTTTTACGCTGATCAGATTCAGCCTTTGATTCCAGAAATGAAAAATTCTCAGCAATCACTTCGGTAATATAAACTCGTTTACCACCATCTTTGGGATCGTAGTGCCTAGTTTGGACCCGTCCATCAATACCGACTAGTGAGCCCTTTTGGGTGTATTTCTCAAAATTCACCGCCGGCTTACCCCAAATTACGCAGTTGACAAAATCCGCTTCACGATCACCGTTTGAGTTAGTGAACGGCCGGTTGATTGCTAAAATAAATTGCACCACCGCCTTACCCTTGGCTGTGTATCTTAATTCAATATCCTTCGTCAGACGTCCAACCAATACAACTCGATTAATCATTCGCACACCCCCTCTTTAGACCTAAAATTTCTTAATCGTTCTTTTAATTCAGCTATTCTTTTGTCATATTCGTCTTCATTCAAATTATCCGAACGTTCAGATAATTGTTCCCAGTTAGTGCTTTTCTCGATTTTTCTTTTATTCATCGGAGCACTGTTCAGGTACTCTTCAAACTTGTCTCCAAACAGAGTTGAGGGTCTCAAATATGTACTCATCTTGTCATCACTCCCCCAGTTGACGACCATGTTGTTGATCACATGTTTAATATCTTCAAAATTAAAGCCATCTGAAAATACATCCCTAATAAGTTTTTGATTATTTTTAGTATTCTTGAAATGTTTAGATGTTTTTTGATTTAGATATTCAATTATTTGTGAGTAAGGGATGTCAGGTTGAGCTTGCTCGACAATATCTTTATTACTAATATGTATTAATGAACTTGTATTACTCTCCTCACAATTTATTAAGTAGGGGGAATTAATATCCTTAGTAGGGTCATCAAATTTATTAACTACCCTATTTAATTTATTAACTGGGTAGATTTCTCTCTTAATAACTTGCTTTGGATTATCTGGAGCGTAAAATAATTTTATTTTAATATAGCCCTTGCTTTTCAATTCTGAGACTAATTGAGAGGCTCTAGAAGGAGTTATTCTCAGGAAGCTAGCAAAGTGCTTGTTGCTTGCAAAACATCCCTTATCGGTGCTAGATAAGCTATCTATTTCGACATAAAGTAGCATTTGCATTTTATTAAGATTTTCATCTAACCAGATATCTTTAGGGATCCAGATCCCTTTGAAATCTCTTTTAAGTTCCTCAGCCATATTGATCACCTAATACTTTCTTTTTTGCTGAAATGCTGAGAACACGTTATAATACATATGTTTGTATGTTGTGTTCTCAACATTTGGCGGTCGCTGTCAGTCGGATGACAGCGACTTTTTTAATTTATTTAATTCATTTGCCGATTTAACAAATTTATGAATATTGCTCCTGGTGGGAAATATCCTTGCCAGGATTTTTTTGTGCTCAAAATTAATTGCTAAATCTATTAGTTCTGTTAACTGACGATCATTCATGCTTCACATCAATCTTGATAATCGATTTTCTTCGGAGTGCGGCACCTATTTCATTACCAATACCGTCAATAATTGTTTCAGATACCTTGTCAAAGTCCAACGAATCTACCGAAACTAATCCCGATAATCCTTTTTGGTCAATGACTAACTGTATTAATTGTGTTTCAAGTATAGCTATATTTGTAATATTGTCCTCAGAGGAGGATTTATAAATCACTTCACCGTTTGGCAGCCCTGTAATACCGATATACATGTTATTTGGGTCTGTCAAACTTCTTCTAGCTTCTGATAAAATCGATTTTCTATTATTGTTCATTTTTAGTATCCAACTTTCGATTATCTTTATTTTTCTTAAAAAGGTTCAAAAATGTATGGATCTCTTCTGTGCTAAAATCGGTATACTCATTTAAAAAGTTGGACCAACTATGAAATTTCATAGTGAAATATGTAGATGATGCTGACGCTATTACGACTAAAATTAGCAACCACACAATTGAAGGTATCTCTAAATACACGGCTTAACCTCCTATTGATTTATTTCCGTGAAGTGCTCGGACATAAATTTTTTGAATCTTTTTGGTTCAAAGCTCCAATATCTACCATTGTCATTGTCGGAATAGTGAACACATCCACCGAATTCCGTCGATAGAATTTCTTTATATTTAGGAATATAGAACAGCTTTGATTTGAACCAATCAAGTTTGTGATTATATCTAAATTCTAAATCCTTAGTAGTCCACCATTCTCCCTCATCAACTGTATTCTTGAGTTCCTCGTATTCTGAGCGATCAATGATAACTTTATCTTCAGGAATTTCAAAAATTGCTTGAACTTTTATTTTCTGAGCCATCAGGATAACCTCCTATTATTTTTTAAAAACTTGTTAACAAAATATGTTTGTCCCTTTCCGGTAACTTTTGGTGTTCTAGTTACTCTTACCGAGCCATCAGGATTGTTAAATGTACGTTCTTTAATTTCAAATATTTTCAAATCCATCGATCGTTGGGTTGGCATATTCCTATCTGATCGATTACCACCAATGAGGTAGCCGTTTTGCCTTAGCCATTTAAACAATCTGACGGCACCAATATCTACACCGTTTTGACTAATAAGCTTAGCAAGCTCTCCAACTAAAATACTTGTGTCACTAGTCTCGACCGCATCGGCAAATAATACTTTAGGTTTCATTTCTTCAATTCTTTCTTGCTGGTCAGCAGCCAACCTTAACGCTTCAGACATCGACACAGGGATGTGATATCCGCCATTTTTTATTTGATTCTCCATAGAATTAAAGGCTTTTATGTATTCAAGCTTGAATTCCATTGCCTTTGTCCCGGTGAATCCCATAGCCAAAAGAGCGAATCCATCCCTATTCATAAAAAATTCTCTATATTCGCGGTTTCTTGAATTCGTATATGTACTCTCAAAAAACATTTTTTTCACGGTCGAATTTTCGACTGTGAGTTTATCAATCGCTTCTAGAATATGTTGATGATTTTTATTAAATATTTCAGCAATTTGAATACTGCTTGTTACAACTTGCTGATTTTTTAATACTACTAACTCATTCAATTTAATTGCCTCTTCTCTTGTTACCATTTTGGTGCTTCCTTGGCAAAAAAATATCATCCATAGGTTTTTTAAACAACTTTGACAAAGCAAACATTTCATCTGAATCAAACGATGTAATGCCACGTTCTTTATATCCATATGTTTTGATTGTAATACTTAGCATGTCAGCGAGTTGTTGCTGAGAATATCCATTTTCTTTTCTTAATTGTAATAATTTCCACTGCATCTGCTATCTCCTCTCCTGAACGCCTATAATGATAGCACCAAAATGGTAACATGTAAACAAAATGTTCCTTTTCTTGTAAAAAACGTTCCAAAAAGGTGATTTACGTGTTAAGATATCGTCATAGAAAGGAATCGATAATATGAGCTTAAATGAATATATTGGTTTACAGATCAAAAAAAATAGAATTGATCACAATATGACGCAAGATGATCTGGCAGATAAATTACATACCACACGACAAACGATTAGCAGGTATGAAAAAGGTGATAGAAAAACAACACAAGATACATTATTTGAGCTTTCCAAATTATTTAACACTTCTGTTGATTCTTTTTTTCCTAAAAGCGAGAACAAACCTAAGGAAAAAAACAACACTAATTTACTTGCTGCACATATTGACGAAAACGTTACCGATGAACAAATGAAAAAAATAACTGAATACATTGATTTTATTACTAGAAATAATGAGGGTGGTAAAAACGAATAAGTTAGAACGATTCATTGGTACTTACGATGGCGCAATCAAATTTATTTATAAAAACAATATGCCCAACGGACTAGGTGCATTAACTTATGGTAATAATATTTTAATAAATAGCAATACTAGTACCAAAGAACAATTGGAAAATATAGCTGAGGAGATTGGGCATATACGAACTACAGAGGGGAATATTACCGATTATTCCAAAGAAAAAAATGTAAAACAGGAAATACAAGCTAGACGTTTAGGATATACATTAATTGTTGATTTGGATGGACTGATTGCATGCTATAAAGCTGGTATAAGAACACCTTGGGAAATGGCAGATTTTTTTGAAGTTTCGGAAAGCTATATTTGGAAAGCAATCGACACATATAAAATAAAAAAGGGATTATGCTTCACATATAAAGGTTATGAGTTCGACGTAAATAACGGATTCCGTATGAAAGAATTAAAGTATATTTAAGTAGTTATTGCACCAGTCCAAAATCTGATGACAATAAAAGCTGAAAATTTGGGGGTTAAGTATAATGGCTACTAAGGGGAAAAAAGAAACCAAGGGGAAAAAACCTTTCTATAAAAAGACTTGGTTTTGGATAGTAATAGTTTTGGGATTCGCAGCATATGGTCAATCACTTGGGGATGGTAATTCGAAATCTAGTAACGAAAATGAAGTTAAAACTGAGAAGGTCGCTAAAATTGGTACTCCAAAAAATACTAAAAAGAAAAAATCTGAGCCAAAGGAGTCACTGCCACTAGATTTAACTACAGAAAACTATAAAACGGAAATATCAAAAGATAGTAGTCCAAATGTTAAATATGGCAGTGTAAATATTTCAGATGATGAGACTGGTTCAAAGGTTGCTGTGATCAACTTCACCGTAAAAACAGCGATGACTGAAAAAATGGCTGTTCGGGGTATTTTGGTTGTAATGGCGGATTCTTTGAAAACAACAAAAGAGAAATTTGATTATTCTAAAATATCTACTATTGATATTTTTGCCAAATTGCCAATGACTGACGCGGGTGGTAATACTAATGATGAAATAGTTGCTACTGCAAAAATTTCAGGACAAAAATTAAACGAACTAAATGTAAAAAACTTTGATTCAACCAAAATACCAGTTTTTGTTGATGAATATTGGCAAGCTGATTCATTGCCCAGCATCAATTAAGCTTATTAAAGAGTACGTTTGAATTTGTCCAAAATCTGAATGACACTAAAAACTGATTTTATGGGGGATTAAATATATGAAAACCAAAAGTTTAGCTTTAACGGGATTGACTATGCTTTTAGCTTCAACATTAGTAGCATGTTCTTCTAGTCAAACAGAATCAAAATCAGATAATAGTGACAACAAAACTGTAAACGTAAAGAAAAAAGCATCTACTTATTTCAAAAATAATAAACTAGTAACAAAAGATTACGACATTGAAATAACTCAGACCAAAGTTATTCAAGTTGGAGAAACTGGTAATGAATATGGAGAAAAACCAGTTATTGCTTTTTGGTTCAAAATACATAACAAAAAGGCAAAAGATTTAGATCCTAATGGAGCTTGGATTTCGATATTCAAGGCTATCCAAGATAACAATAAAGATTCAGTTAATGAACTTGACGTCGGTATGCTACCAGATGAAAGATTCACAGATAGTCAATCTGAAAAAATCAAAGTCGGTGGCACCGTTGAAATGGCTGTATCTTACGAATTAGACGACACTACTACACCGGTTAAACTAACAGCTCAAAATATGATAACCGGTAAAGACATTGGATCCATGACATTTAAATTAAATTAAAGACAATACAAAAAAGCCATATCCCCTACCGACCAAAGTTGTGGGATATGACTTTAACTAAGATATATACTAAACGGGGCTACTGCGCCCTTTTTAGCTCCTTAAGTATAACATATTGGAGGGAAACATATTATGGCAACAATAGAAAAGCATGGCAAAACTTGGCGTTACAGAGTTAGTTATAAGGATTCTGAGGGAAACTATCAAAGAATATCAAAAACAGGGTTTAATACTAAATCTGAGGCTAAAATAGCCGCTTCTGAAGTAGAAATATCAATTAGTAAAGGCGCCAATCCTATGTTAAGTAATATTACATTAAGTGATTACTATCGACAGTGGGTTGAAATATACAAAACACCCAATGTCGGTAAATCATCTATGAGCCGTTTCAATAATATTGCTAACGTTATTGACAATTATTTTCCAGACAAAAAAATAAAAAATATTTCAAAAATGGATTATCAATCGTTCATGAACGATTATCAACGAGATCGTTCTACAGTCACTTGTAAAAAAACTAATTCGATAATACGTTCTTGTATTCATGATGCTATCGATGATCAAATAATATATTCAGATTTCACACGAAAAGTCACAATTAATGGAACCAGCAGTAGAAAAAAGGCAAAGAAGTATCTATCAATTGAAAACTTTATTAAATTGATAGATTACGCAAATAAAAACAAATCTTTAAATGGAATCACATACTATATTATTTTAACTGGTGCATACACTGGATTAAGATTTGAGGAAATTAGTGGTTTAACTTGGGACTCCATCGACTTTAAAAATAATAAGATAACTGTGGATAAAGTATATGATTATACATACGAAAGAAAAATCGTACCTCGCACCAAGACTGAAAGTTCCAAGCGAACTATTCCAATGCTCCCTGAATTAGCAATAATTTTAAAACAGTTAAAAAAGATACAAACCGAATGGCAACTAAAATCACAGTATAGAGATCCTGAAAATGCTGTATTTCGTCCAACTGACTTAAAAATACCTGGTGATGCCGGATGCATAAAAACACTAAAATACATTCAAAAACAAATTGGATTAGATGATTCAGAAACTATCAGGACTCATGGATTAAGACACACTTTAGCATCATATCTTCTTTCACAAGGTATCCAGATTAAGTATGTGTCTGAACTATTAGGTCATTCTAATACTGCGATTACCATGAGAACCTATGAACATCTCTTAAAAGAGCAAAATGCGGAACAAGAAAATATGACTATCTCAGCGTTGAATGAATTAAGAAAAATACAATCTAATGACTGATATATCAACATTTGCCCCAAAACAGCATAAATTGGGGCAAAAAACACTGTTTTGGGGCAAATGATTTCAAGAATCTAGAATTATTTAGAAGATTTCAAAAATACATTCTTGTATTTAATATCTTTCTAAGCCCGTCATATCAGCTATTACACAATTCTAAGCAAAAAAACAGAACATCCGAAGATGTTCTAAAATTAGGTCTAAAAGGAGAGTACAGGATTTGAACCTGCGCGCCGGTATGAACCGGTTCGCCGGATTTCGAGTCCGGTGCATTACCACTCTGCCAACTCTCCATAAAAGATGGCATGTGAATACAGAATTAATTCTATATTTCATTTCCACCCTATATTATATTATTAATATTGCATCAAAGTAAACATATCATAGCCTTTTATTTTGTCACGACCATGTAAATCAGTCAATTCGATTAAAAAGGCAGTTCCAACAACAATACCACCAAGTTTTTCAACTAATTCGATTGTTGCGGCTAATGTTCCGCCAGTTGCCATTAAATCATCAACTACTAAGACTTTTTGTCCAGGTTTAACGGCATCTTTCTGCATATAAAGTGAGCTTTGTCCGTATTCCAAATCATAAGTTATCGATTCGGTCTCACGAGGCAACTTACCCTTTTTACGAGCTGGGGCGAAACCAACGCCTAGTTTATAGGCTACTGGACACCCAACAATAAATCCACGTGCTTCGGGTCCGGCAATCATTTCAGCACCACGGCTCTTAGCATATTCGACTATCTCATCAGTTGCGGCCGCATATGCCTGACCGTCCAACATTAATGGTGAAATGTCACGAAATAGTACACCTGGTTCTGGAAAATCCGGAACATTAGCAACATATTTCTTAAAATCAATATCCATCTTTTAAATTCTCCATTCAATCTAACAGTGACAATCGTAATCGCTCATCCAAGCTAGAAGACTATCAAAATCAGACTCAATTAATATTTTTTCAACATCATTGCGTTGTAATCTCTTAAGATATGTTGGAGATTCAATCAATTCGCGTTGTTGTGAAGCATTAGCCTTTTCAACAAAGCCATTTACCATTTTAACAAAATCTAACTCAAAAAACACTTTTAAATAGAAATCTATGTCAGATTTTTTGTATCCAAGGTATTTGGCAACTAAATCCATTCCATCCGCCTTGATATTTGGATGACTATATAAATACTTCAAGAAGTTCTTCATCGCATCCATATCAGGCTTCAAGTAGCGACTGGTCAAATCTGTATGTAGATACAACGCTACATGTTTAGTTTGGTTATTCTTAATAAATGTTTTGAACAAGTCCAAATTATGTGGTCGATCATAAATTAAGATATTTTGCCCATCACAAGATTCATTATACATGATTAAGCGAACTTTCGGTTGAGAACGTTTTGCGGCCTCATAGTAGGTCTGATTGAAAAATACAACTGCATCGAACTTATTTAAAATAGCCCCTGAAATTTGTCTGTTCCGATAATCAAAATAAACGTTGTTTAATTGATCAATTTTTAATCCTTCTGCCGAAACTTCAAAGTCATCAAGTGTGATTTGTAAGTTTTTACGTCCTGCCCACTCATTGATACCAATTTGACCATAAACATCACAAACATCAGTATTCATTGACTCTGCTTTAGCAAACATCCCAAAACCAATAGCACCGACTTGACGACCGCCTCCAACAACATTGGCTTTTAAATGCGTTCCATCTTTACCTATTGCCTTAACCTGTGATAGCGAAACATTGCTTAACTTCAATATCGGTTTGGGATTTCCTACACCAAATGGTGCTAGTTGGTTGACTTCTTTGATGAAATCAAAACTCAGATCTTGAAGGTCTGCATCCAAATCAAAGTACTTCGTGATCGAACCATCAGGGCTAAAGTTTTGCTTGTTCGGTTCTTCTTGTAAAAACGGTGATATTTCTTCAAGTCCGTCTTTTGAAATAGAAAAACCACAAGCTTGAGCATGACCTCCAAAACTCGCAAACAATTCATTATGAGCATTTAAGGCGTCAAATAAATTAAAACCCTCAGGACTTCTCCCAGAACCTTTATACAACTGTGACTGCTCGTCAAACTGCATAACTATCGTAGGTTTATGTTCTTGTTCTACCGCACGACTGGCTACGATTCCTAGGATACCTTGATGCCATTTATCACTCTTCAAAATCAAAAAATCAGCATTTTGCTGTTCGGTAATTTGCGTCTCTGCATCTTTAAATGCCGTTGCGACTAATTGTTGTCGCTGAGTATTGATTTCTTCAGTCTCATCGACGATTTCCTTAGCAAATGACTCATCCCCAGTTGTCAACAGTTCGACGCCTGATGAAGCATTAGTTAAACGTCCAAGTGCATTGATCCGAGGCGCAATTTTAAATCCAATATCTTCTTCTGTCATTTGGTTGATCTTTAGCTTGCATTTTTTTATAAGCTCGCTCAAACCCACGTGATTGTTCTTAGACATGCGTTTCAGTCCCTCAGTTACAATGACTCGATTCTCACCTAATAATGGTACAGCATCGGCAATTGTGCCAATGGCGGCTAAATCGATCAAGTCTAGCGCTTCATCACCTAATAATGCGTCGGCAATCTTAAAAGCCACTCCTGCGCCAGACAGGTACGGACAAACGTACTCTGAACCGGGAATAGTTGGATGTACTATCGCATCAGCTTCTGGCAACTCATCTGGTAGATCATGGTGATCAGTAATGACCACTTTTATCCCTTGATCCTTGAGATATTTGATTTGATCCTTACCACTAACTCCATTGTCGACTGTTATTAGCAAATCAATATTTTGATCAGCTAAGAATTTATATACATCTAAATTAGGACCATATCCATCCTTAAAACGATCTGGAATATAAAATATCGGCTTAACTCCCAACTTCTGAAGTGTCAGCTTCATGATCGAAGTGCTCGTCACCCCATCAGCGTCGTAGTCACCATAAATAGCGATTTTGCTACCATTTTCAACTGCTTCATCAATGACTTCTAGCGCCTTATCCATATCATGTAATCCAAACGGATCTTGCAGTTCAGTCACATCTGCATGAATAAATTCTTCAATCTTGTCTTTTGAGGTCAGATCACGTGAAATCAATAGTTCGGCTAAGATCGGACTGACATTATTCTCTTTAGCAAAGCTTGAAATATCTTCTTTAGTGGGATTCTTTCTTTTTTCCCAATTGATTAATACCACTACATCACCTACTAACTAAATCATTATAACAGTCTTGTTAACAAAAAAATAAGCCTGACATAGCCAAGCCTATTTAGAAAATACCGCTAGTGTTGTTTTGTTTGCGGGCATACTACTTACAAGTGAAGCTTGAATAGCCCAGCGATTAGTACCACCATCTGCACAGGTAATAAGTGTGAGAAGTTTTTGTCCTTCCTCATCATCTAATAAATAAACCGCAGTTGGCGGAACTATTTTTTTATAAAAAATCTTATAAGTATATACACGCTTCATATTGGTGATATACGCCAAATCTCCAATTTGGGCATTTTCAAGCGGTGAAAATAACGCTCCCTTAGCGGTCATATAATGCCCAGCTAGTGCGTAATTTTGCTGACCCATTTTTTCATTTTCTTTCATCGTTCCACCACCAGTTGAAAGAGAATCATCACTCAATCCCTTAACAATAGGTAAATATAAATTTACTTCTGGAACCGCCATCTTACCTATGACTGCAGACTCGTTATTTACCGACGCCTTAGCTACTTGAGAAGCGGAGATAGGTTTGACTTTTTTGAAGTCGAACTCCCCTTTTTTACTCTCATTCTTCTCAACCTTTGTGGCAGTCAATGATGATAGATGTTGATTCGAAATACGACTCACCGCATATTCTTTTATAGGCTCATTAAAAATAAGTGCTAATGCGACTACTAAAAGAATTACCGTTCCTAAAATTGTAAAAAACTTCTTCATGGCTTTTCATTCCGTTCAGATAATTTATTTCATACCAATATATTAAAGCATAACACAAAAAAAGTTAAATTTTTAAGTTGGAATTAAGCTAAAAACTTTAGACTACAAAAATACGTTATAATAGACATAATTCAATTTCGGAGGTAATTCTATGAGTATCCTTGTATTAGGTGGAGCGGGCTATATAGGCTCACACACTGTTGATCACTTATGCAACATGAACTACGACGTCGTGGTCGCTGATAATTTAGAGACGGGACATCGTGAGTCAGTTAATAATCAAGCCAAGTTCTATCAAGGTGATGTTCGTGATAAAGAATTTCTAACCAAGTTATTTCAAGCTGAGGACATAACTGACGTTATTCATTTTGCGGCATTTTCAATCGTCCCAGAATCAATGAAGCACCCTCTTAAATATTTCGACAACAACACTTACGGAATGATCGCACTGTTGGAAGTAATGAAGAACTTTGATGTTAAACATATTGTCTTCTCATCAACTGCCGCAACCTACGGTGAACCTAAGCAAATTCCTATTAAAGAAACTGATCCAACTATCCCAACCAATCCATATGGCGAAAGTAAATTAGCCATGGAAAAAATCATGCACTGGTCTGATGTAGCCTATGGTATTA
Source organism: Companilactobacillus sp. y65-5 (assembly GCF_057541095.1). Taxonomy (NCBI): domain Bacteria; kingdom Bacillati; phylum Bacillota; class Bacilli; order Lactobacillales; family Lactobacillaceae; genus Companilactobacillus; species Companilactobacillus sp. y65-5. Next base: position 45,440 of record NZ_BAAJOA010000001.1, on the reverse strand, counting down.
AGTTTGTCGCTCTACGCTACTTCAACGTTGCAGGAGCCAAGTCTGATGGAACTATTGGTGAAGACCACAACCCCGAAACTCATCTAATCCCTGTCGTTCTCCAAACGGCTGCTGGTCAACGTGATAAATTGACAATCTTCGGTGATGATTACGACACTAAAGATGGTACAAATGTCCGTGACTATGTCCACGTTGAAGATTTAGCAGAGGCTCACCGTCTGGCAATGGAATACTTACGTGCCGACAATGACAGCAATATCTTCAATCTAGGCTCTTCGACTGGCTTCTCCAACAAAGAAATTTTAGAAGCCGCACGTGAAGTCACTGGTAAAGAAATACCAGCTGAAATCGGCCCACGTCGCCCTGGTGATCCAAGTACCTTGATTGCCGACTCGACCAAGGCTAGAGAAATATTGAATTGGAAACCTCAATATGACGATGTTCATACCGTCATCAAGGACGCATGGAACTTCAAGTCAAAACATCCGAATGGTTACAAAGACTAATAATTGCTTCAACTTCAATCGCTATGGAAAAATCCATAGCTTTTTTTGTTCACAAATTCCTATTACCACGCTTTTGTAGCTGTAACAGTCCGTAAATGGTAAAATAATATTGCTAATATTAATCTATTTATTTAAATAATAAATTAAGGGGGGCAATCAATGAAAATAACAAAAAACGAAGTGATTCGTTACGGTGTTCTTATAGCTATTTTCTTAGTTCTGCTCGTGTATCCAGGACAAATATTCAGTATCTTCAAATTGATCTATTCGGTTTCACTGCCACTAATCATCGGTGCAGCGTTAGCGTACTGTATCAATCTATTGAGTAGTAAATTGGAAAGCTGGTTTTGGCCAAAGTCAAACAACAAATGGGCCGTAGGACTTCGTCGACCAACCGCGTTGTTGTTAGCACTCTTAATAATCATCGCTATCATAGCCTGGGTCTTACGATTAGTTCTACCACAATTTATTTCAGCCATCAGTAGCTTCTTCTCCAGCCTTCCTGATGTCATAGATAACTTCAACAAGTGGCTAAATAATTCCAACCAAGCCAGTGCGATTGCTTCGCAATTAGAAACAACGAAGGTTGATTGGACATCGATCCAATCCAAGCTGATGAAGGTTGTTTCTGCTGGAATCTCTGGAATTTTTTCCTCATCGATCACAATTTTTGGAAGTTTATCCAAAGGATTGTTTAATTTCATTCTTGCCTTCACCTTCGCGATATACTTAGTTAGTGGTAAGGAAAGAATCGGAAATCGTTTGAGTCGTGTTTTTGATGCTTTTGTACCTGCAAAAATCATGGATAAAACTCGCTATGTCATTCATGTATCGAATCAAACTTTTTCTAGTTTCATTACTGGTCAAGTTACAGAAGCGTTTATCTTGGGTACTCTCTGTGCACTAGGTATGTGGATTTTCCGTTTTCCAAATGCACTTTCGATCGGTGCCTTAGTTGGGATGACTGCCTTGATCCCGATGATTGGTGCATGGATCGGTGGAGCTGTTGGTTTCGTATTGATTGCCGTTACATCCCCACTCCAAGGTGTGCTATTCGTTATTTATATCATCGTGTTACAACAATTAGAAGGTAACTTGATCTACCCACGTGTTGTCGGTGGATCGATCGGTCTTCCCGGGATTTTAGTTCTAGCTGCTATCACAGTCGGAAGTGGTCTAGGTGGAATTATCGGAATGCTACTGAGTGTACCGATCGTAGCAACAATCTATCAGTTGATTCGTAATGCCACATTAAAGAAAGAACAAAATGGTACAAAAAAAGTTGTCGATCAATAAAATCGGGTCTACCATTAGTCAAGTAGACATCGCAAATAATTAAAGTTCTATATGATTTCCTTCACGGCATGATTCCGATATTCTATCGGGGTCATGCCGTTTAGTGTTTCTTGGCGTCGTTCATTATTATACCAGTCGACTGTCGCTTCGATATTCTTCACCATTTCTACTTGTGATAGTGCTTGTTCGAACGCAAAACGTTCAACTTTTAGATGACTCCACAAACTTTCAACGGGGCTATTATCCCCAGGAGTACCGGGTCTAGACATGCTATGTTCGATTCCTTCGCCAGCTAGATATGTATTGTACATTCCGGAAGTGTAGGCAGAACCTTGGTCGGTGTGCAGTAACATGGGTTTGATAGATTTATTATTCTCAACAGCTTGTTTAATCGTATCTGTTACTAGTTGCGCCGTCTCCGTTGGCTCAACACACCAAGCAATGATACTGTGGTCATAGGTGTCCTTGATTGAGCTTAAGCGAAGACTTTTCGCCTTATTTACTCCTTATTTACTCCATAAGTCAGTTCAGAACAATCTGTCATCCAGATCAGGTTAGGGCAAGCTGGATGGAAGTTATGCCCTTTACCAGGTGTATATAGTTTGTTTTCCAAAATATGTTCTTTCTTTTCTGCCTTACGATTGTGTTTGGCTATACGAATAGAGCACTTAATGTTGCCTCGACGCATAAGCCGACGCACTCTCTCTGGGCTGACATGGTAGGGAGTTTCTCTATTGATATACAACGTTAAGCGTTTCACACCGAAGGTATAGTGATTTTTCTGTTCTAACTTGATCATGTACTCTAAAATGGCCTCATTTTCAAGTTGATGAGCTGTGGGCTTGCGGTGAAGCCGCTTGTAATAAGAAGATCGTGAAATGTTAAGAATTCGACAAATAGCACTGATACCATAAGGTTTACCTGCATCAGGGTTCACTTTTTGTGCGAGTTGTTGAACGGTATGATATTTCTTGTTTGATTGGCATTCCTTCCTTCTATTTCCTGAAGTTTTTTTAACACGGCAGCTTCGGTTGAAACATATTCTAGTCGTGCTTGAAGACGTTTGATTTCAAGATTTTTTCTCTCTAATTCAGTGAGATGGCCGTTGTCTTCTTTGGCTTTTCCCCGGCGATCGGCTAGCGCTTCCGCACCGCCACGCCGGAACTTCTTGACCCATGAGTGGGCTTGACCATTTGAAACATTGAAGCGCTCGGTAGCTCCAATATAGTTAAAATTATTGGCAATTATCCATTGTGCAATTTCAATACGTTCATTTTGTGTGGTCTTACGTCCATCCTTCATTGGTCTGTTCCCCTTAGTGTATCTGAATGATTTACCACTATTATACAGGGAAACCCATTGATAGATGACGGCTACGTTGGGAATCTTATATTCACGAGCTAATTGTGGATAAGATGTGTTTCCGGCTAAGTATTTCTGGACCACCTCAAACTTGAACTCCGGAGAGTAGGTTCTATTTTTTTGTCTTGGTTTGAGTCCCTCAGTGCCATAAAGATCAAATCGTTCAATCCATTGTAGGAATTGATCCCTTTTGACCTTGTACTTTTGTTCCACGGCATAGGTGCTCAAGCCTTGATTAGTCACAAAACCAATGTAGAAGAGTTTCTCCTCTACTGTATATCTGGAACCTTTTCGGCCCATACAAAAAACTCCTTCCCAGATAGACAAGCTTTAATTATTTGCTTGTCTACCCAAGAAGGAGTATAGCCCGATCAATAAAATCGGCAACTTTTTTATTTTGACTAAAATTTGGCTTGGTCGGGATCTTGTGCTAAACCAGCAACACCGTGTAAACCATTGATTGTCTTCATATCTTCATTTGAAATCTCAAAATCAAATAATTGTGTGTTTTCCTTGATTCTATCAGCGTGAACTGACTTAGGAAGTGGCAAAAATCCTAATTGTAATGACCAGCGTAATACTAGCTGTGCAACGGACTTGTTATAACGTTTTGCCATTTCTTGTAATTCTGGAACTTCAAAAATCTTACCTGTACCCAGTGGACTATATGCTTCGCTCAAAATGTTGTATTCGTTATTGTAATCAACGACATCCGGTTGTAAATCACTTGGATTAAGGAAAATTTGGTTGACCATTGGTGTCACATTAGCTGTTTGCATCAATTCATTCAAATGTTCCCCACGGAAATTAGATACTCCGATAGCACGTGTCTTACCACTTTCTAGCAGGTCTTCCATGGCACGCCATGTCTCGGCGTTAACTTCTTGCCAGTGATCACGGAACTTGACCGGATTAGGCCAATGAATCAAATACAGGTCAACATAGTCAACGTCTAACTCTTGTAAGGAATGATTCATCGCCTTGATAGTTGCGTCATATCCATGATCTTCGTTCCATAACTTTGTAGTTAGGAATAAGTCATCTCGTTTGATACCAGATGCCTTGATTCCTTCACCGACACTATCCTCATTATCATATGCGGCTGCAGTATCGATGTGACGATATCCAGCTTCGATCGCAGTCTTTACACTCTGCTTAGCAACTTCACCATCAGGTGTCTGCCATGTACCGAAACCTACGATAGGAATCTCCACTCCATTGCTAAGAGTGTATGTATCTTCTAAGCTATTCAAATTTGCCATTGTATACTCCCTCAAAAATTAATTTATATTATTATCATAACAAAACATTCACAATGATAAAAAAATAAGGGCTCGATATCGTTAAATATCGAGTCCCTATTAAAATTAAACCAAACCTTGAGAAATCATTGCATCGGCTACTTTGGTAAAACCGGCAATATTTGCACCACTCAAGTAATCACCGCTAACACCATATTCGTCAGCTGCAGCAACTGAGTTACTAAAGATATCCTTCATGATTTGTTTCAAACGATTATCAACTTCTTCAAAAGTCCAGCTCAAGCGCATACTGTTTTGGCTCATTTCAAGTGCAGAAACTGCTACACCACCAGCATTGGCAGCTTTTGCAGGTCCATACAGGACACCTGCATCTTGATAAGCTTCAATAGCTTCAGGTGTACTTGGCATATTTGCACCTTCAGCGACAGCTTTGGCTCCATTTGAGATGAGATTCTTTGCTTGTTCGCCATTGATCTCATCTTGCGTTGCACATGGTAGAGCAATGTCATATGAGATTTTTGCATCCCAAACTGATCCTTCGTGATACTCTGCACCTGCGACTTTTTCGGCGTATTCTTTGATACGTCCACGTTCGACTTCTTTGATCTGTTTAACAGTATCCACGTCAATACCACGCTCATCGACGATATAACCGGTTGAGTCTGAGACGGTCACAACTTTAGCACCCATTTCAGTTACCTTTTGGATAGCATAGATAGCAACGTTACCAGCACCAGAGATGGCTACACGCTTACCTTTGAAGTCTGAATGATTAGCTTTAAGCATTTCTTCAGTATAGTAAGCTAATCCATATCCAGTAGCCTCCGGTCTAGCTAGTGAACCACCATAATTGAGACCTTTACCAGTCAAGACACCACGGTCAGCACCACGGAGACGCTTGTATTGTCCATATAGGTAGCCAATTTCACGACCACCTACTCCGATATCACCGGCAGGAACATCAACGTCTAAGCCGATGTATTTGCTCAATTCCGTCATGAAACTTTGACAGAAGCGCATGATCTCATTGTCAGATTTACCCTTGGGATCAAAATCTGATCCACCTTTACCACCACCGATCGGCAGTCCGGTCAAAGCATTCTTAAAAATTTGTTCAAATCCTAAGAACTTAACGATACTTAGGTTAACGGATGGATGCAATCTCAAACCGCCCTTATATGGTCCGATTGCGGAATTAAATTGAACTCTAAAACCACGATTAACACGGGCATGTCCTTCATCGTCTAACCAGGGAACACGAAATTGAATCACACGTTCAGGCTCTGTCAAACGTTCCAATATATTAGCATCAATATATTCGGGATGACTTTCAAATACAGGTGTCATTGTTTGGAAAAAATCATGTATAGCTTCCAAAAATTCGGTTTGGTTCGGATCTCTTTGTTCAATCACTTCGTAAACTTGTTGCAAATAATCGGTTGCTTTGGTCAAGATGTAATCCTCCATTATTAAATTAATTTTAATAATCTATAGTTTAATTCTTTTGTATAAAAATTGCACTAAAAAAAGTACCTGAATTTTTCAAGTACTTTTTATAAAATAGTTCGACATTAGCCAGTAATACCTAATGCAATCTGGGCAAAACGACTCATTTTGCTCATATCCCAAATAGGATACCAAACTAAGTTAATGTCACAATTATCAATGCCATCAACTGATTCGGCAGCATCGTGAATATCGTTAGAGATCATGTCACTCAATGGACACCCCATAGTTGTCAATGTCATTGTCACTGTACATGTTGTACCGTCGATATCAATACCATAGATTAATCCAAGATTAACGATATCGATACCTAATTCAGGATCGATAACATCTTCTAACGCTTCCATAATTGCTTCACGTTGTTCATCTTGTTTAGTTGTTGCTTTATCTTCACTCATAGGTACACCTCAATTCAATTACTTAACAATCTTGTGACTTCCAGAAATATATACTTTTTGCAGTAGCACTAAACATATTATAGCAAATATTGCAATCAAATATATTCCAATTTCATATCCGCCAGTAGCTTGTTTAATAAATCCTAGAATAATTGGAGGGAAGTATCCACCTAGACCACCCATAGCTCCGACAAATCCAGTAACAGCTCCAGTGTTACTATCTGATACGAATGGAACCATTTTGAAGATAATTCCATTACCTATACCAACTAAAATTCCAAGCAATACCATGATGGTCGTAAATATTCCTTGAGTCTGCAAGAATATTCCTAAAATAATAGACACAATTATAATTCCGATGAAATCATATTTCAAAAGTGTCATTGGTCTTATTTTATCAGAAATATAACCGCCGACTGGACGCATCAAAGTACCGATTACGGCGAAGATAGCTGCCCACAAACCAGCATCAACTAGATTACTATGGAAGAGATTTACCATAAATGTTGATAGCAAATTGGTCATGGCCATGAATAGACCGAAGGTTAAGAAATAAAATAGAGCTAAATACCACGTGTCTTTTTCTTTGGCAACAGCAAGTGATTTACCCATACTTGCATTCTTATTAGTCTTTGATTCTGGTGCAATGAACAGCATCAATAATACAAAAATGACCAACAAGATAATTAATAAATAAAACACACTATTAAGTCCCATTGATTTTTCGATTCTAGGGAAGAAGAAAGCTGAAAAAGCTGTACCGATATTACCAACACCGGCAATACCTAGGACCAAACCTTGCTTCTCCGGTGGAAAGAATCCTGTAACATATGAGATACCGATTGCAAACGATGTACCACTCATACCCAATAGTAGAGCAGCAAACATCATCATGCCGAATGACCCCACTCTAGGAATCATCAATACTGGTATGATCAAAAATAACATTAAAATAATATAAATCTTCTTACCACCATACTTATCACTCAAAATACCCATTGGGATACGCATGATCGAGCCTAAAAGAATTGGAGTTGCGAGTAAGAAAGTCCGTTGGAACTCACTCAGCTCGATTCCATTATGATTCAAAATAACACCAATTAATGGCGATAAACTTAGCCAGACCATGAAACAAACCATCATTGATAATGTTCCCATAGTCAAGGCAATTATTGATTTTGATTTATTTTCCATAATAAAAACCCCCTTGAAATTCTAGCCGCCACTAACTGGTGGAATAATTGCGATCTCTGCAACATCCTTCAGTACAAACTGCTTATCATCTGCATATTCTTCATCGATAGCAACTAAAGATTGATCTAAAACCTCACTGTACTTTGGATAGGCTTCTTTGATAGCTTGCTTGACTTCTGTCGGATAAAAATCCGAATTCAAGTCAATATCTATGGTCGAACCTATTTCCTCAGCTAAGATAGAAAATAACTTTACTTTCAATCTCCAAGACCTCCCCATCGGATTTTGTCCCGATCATATTCTTTTTTCCAAATAGGTACTGTATGCTTCAACTCATCAATCAAAAACTGACAATTCTCAAATGCTTCAGCTCGATGCGGTGCTGATACGCCGACAAAGACTGCAACATCCCCCAGTTGTAATTCACCAACACGGTGGACCATCACGACGTCCATGCCCTTTTTCAGCACTACATCAGCCAGTTTTTGCATCTCTTTGACTGCCATATTCTCGTATGTGGTATATTCGATCTTTGTTGTTTCGATCTCGTCAGTAAACTGACGAATATTACCGATGAAAATATCTACACCGCCATATTCATTGTGAATTAAACTTTTAGTTAATTCATCTGTGTCGATGGGTTCATGTGTAATTTCTATTTTCACTTGATAACCTCACCATTGATAATTTTATTGATTTCTTTGTTGCTGAATTTATGATCAAAGAACTCTTTGTAAAATGATTTGAACTTAGTAGTTAAGTTAACATCCTTCATCTGTTCTGGATGGAATTTCTTGGCAGCCCACCAGATCTGTAGATCTTCTTCGGCGCTGTAACGATCTAACATGAAGATTCCCGTAGGATTGCCATAAACTTTTTTATTCTTAACTGCTTTTAGTGACTTGTAGCGTTTATCCTTTTTAAGCAACTTCAAAGCTTTTTTGTCGGTAGTTCCTCCGATAACAATAATGTCAGGATTGGCTTTGATTATTTCCTCAGCTGAAACTTGAATCATATTACCTTCAGTTTCGATCGCATTTTTACCACCAGCAATTTTCATCCACTCATCTACGATCGTATTGCGGCCATCGACTTTGGTTAAGTCACTGGTATTCACGATATGCAATACACTCGGCTTAGTCTTAGCCTTCGAAACACGTTTTTTCACAGCTTTGATATCTGAATCTAATTTTTTATTGTATTTCTTAGCTTTGTTCTTGGCAGCCTTGGTTCCGACAACTTCCGCTGTCAACTTCACAGTTTTTTTCAAACCTGTATAATCTTGAAACATTGAATTGACTGCTGGGATATCAGCTTTTTTTAATTCACTGATTTGTGAAGTGTCCGAACTAATGACGATGTCAGGTTTTTGTTTGATCAATTCCTCGATCTGGAAGTCCTCACCATTGAATGGTACTGCTTGCTTTTTTACCTTCGGGTACATCTGTGTCAATAAGGCATTATCATGAGTTAATTTAGTTGTAGCAACTAATTTATTTTCTCCACCCAACATCAAAAAAATCGGATTATTCGCATGCCATAAGTCAGCTACACGATTGATTTTTTTGGGGACTTTTACTGGTGCGCCAGTATTGTCAACAATCACTTTCGTTGATGCAGCTTTTACACTAATACCACTACCGAAAAAGACTAATAATCCGAGTAGTAGGATAATAATATTTCGTTTTTTATTCATAAATTAATCCATCCCTATTCCAAAAATCTTCCTACCTAATGATTCATTAAATGTCGACACGATTGGTATACCATAGAGTCTTGTCAAATGTTCATCATTCAATATCTCACTGACCAAACCTTGATCATACGTCTGATTATCGACCAACAAACCAACTTCATCGCCGATCATCTGTGCTTGATTAGGATCATGTGTACTCATCACAATTGAGATACCTTGATTCGATAGTTTTTTGATCAACTTCAAAACTACCATTTGATTATGATAATCAAGTGCTGATGTCGGTTCATCCATCACTAATATTTGTGGTTCCTGTGTTAAAGCTCGCCCGATGATAGCCAATTGCCGTTGACCACCACTCATGCTCTGCAAACTAACATTATTATAGTTTGACAAACCAATTTGCTCGATGACATTCGATACTACTTCATGATCATGGCGGTTGGGTTGATCAAAAATCGAGTGAAATGAGCTTCTTCCCAGTAACAAGTAATCGAATAGTGTCAGATTTGATTTGATATTGACGCCCTGGCTGACTAATGCCAATTGATGAGACAGTTCTTTGATCGTCAGAGATTTAAGTGACTGATCATTGATCAAGATTTCGCCGGTATACTTGGTTAGGACACCGCTCAGACAGTTCAATAAAGTACTCTTACCAATTCCATTAGGACCTAAAATAACTAAGACTTGGCCGCTTGCAACTCTCAAATTGACGCCATTAATAATTTGTTTTGATTTATATGCAAATGACAAATCCTTTGTCGTAACTTTAGATTCCAACATTCTTTCTCCTTATAAGAATCACAATAAAAATTGGAACACCAATGAAGCCAGTGATAATGCTCAATGGTATATCATTCACTGAAATACTACGGGCGATCGTGTCCGCGACCAGCAGTAGAATTGCCCCGACAATGGCGGTCATCGGCAAGGCATGTCGATTATCCTCGCCTACTAAACTACGACTGACATGGGGAACTACTAGACCGATCCAACCCACTACTCCGCACAGACAGACTGAAGCCGCTGTCAATAATGTTGCAAATAATATCATCAAGTTTCTATTCACGGTCGGATTGATCCCAATTGTTTTTATTGTGTATGTATCTAATGATAGCGCATTCAGGCGCCATCGTGTTAATAGTAAGAAAATAATTCCTAGGACTAATATCGGTCCAACTGATAACAACGCCTGTGTATCAACTTTCATAAAACTTCCCAGTTCCCAATACACAATGCTCTGCAATTGATTTTCTGGATCCGCAATGTACTTAACTGACCCTAAGACGGACTGCATCAGACCTGACATAATAATTCCTGACAAGATCAGCGTAATATTAGAATGATTATTTAATATCTTATTGATCATTAATGTTAAAAATACCGTCATGATACCTGCGATAAATGCACTGACTTCGATCCAGTAGATCGACTTACCGTTCAAAATAGCAATCGCTGCTCCAACACTCGATCCAGTCGAAACACCCAACAAATTGGGTGACGCCAACCCATTACTGAAGACAGATTGAAAAGTGGCGCCGGCCATCGAAAGACCCGCGCCAACTAATACAACTGCTATAACTCGAATAAATCGAAGCTCTAAGATCAACTTTGATGAGCTATCAGCTCGACCGACAAAATACTGTGAAACATCGGATAGCGATAAGTTAAATCGCCCCATCATCATTGATACAAAGATCAAAACTACCAGTGTCAATAAAGCCAAGCCCATCACAAGTTTGTTTTGTCGCTTCTTGATAATAATTATCACCTACTATGCTATACCCTTGGACGTTTTCGATAGACGATCGGACGTCTAAAGATATATTGCCAAGGTAATGTTAGAGCGTGAACTAATCTAGTGTATGGGAAGAAAGCAAAGATCAAGAATCCACAAATGACGTGGGTCTTAAAGATTATTGGTACTTGTGACATCAAATGATAATCAGGATGGAAGACGAATATTTGTCTAGCCCAAACTGACAAATTCAAACGATAATTGAATTCTGGATGTAAGATGGCCCCGTCAATAAATGAAGCACTCAATCCTAAAACAATAATTATCAAGAATGAAACGTTGACCATTAAATCACTGAAGGAACTAGTCCTAAAGACACGCTTATTGGTGAAGCGACGATACGAAAGAATTATCATTCCGGCGAGTGCCATGAATCCGGCAATACCACCCATCACCAATGCTCCGATATGGTAAGCCTCATTTGGGATCCCTAACCAATCTGTAAATGACTTAGGAATCAATATCCCGACAACGTGTCCAGCAAATACCAAAATAATTCCCACGTGGAAGAGAATGCTTCCAATCATCAGTTGTTTCTTTTCCAATAATTCACTTGATTCCGCAGTTACGCCTGCATGAAAAATTGCGAATCTACCGATTGTTCCAAAAATGAACGAACCGAGAGCAAGGTAAGGAAAAATAACCCATAAGAATATATCCAGTGCGTCTTTCATTACTGCATCTCCCCCTCTTTTTCAGTTTGTTCAAGGCATGATTTGAACTCTGCCCGAACAATTCTGATTAGCTTGAAATACATATCATCTTCTTGAACTTCGGCATTCTTCAGCAAACTATAAGTTCCATCTTCAACAACTGAAAACATCAACTGTAATTCTTGTTGACGCTCATCATCCTGCCAATCACTGTATGCAAGAAATTCTAGCATAAGTGGTAAATAGTCTGATAATTCTGAACCATCGATACGTACACCAAACATTTCATATAACATTTTTAATTTTGCTAACAACTGTCCTCGCTCACGAGAATCAGTCATTTTGTAATACGTCATATACAAAGTATAACGATTATTTAATTCGAAAAGTGACACATAGTGCGTCCGCAATTTTTCCAGTGAATATGTCCGCATTTGAGTTATTACATCTTCAATATCCGCCTTTGACGGTGTCTGACTGTAATTGTTACGAAAATCTTCCAGGAAATCGTCGTCTAAAATTTCTTGGTCTGGATAATCTAACAGGCGTGAAAGAAAAGTGAAACTTTGCTTTAGAGTATTTAGCTTTGCAATATTAATCACGCCAAATTCCTCCATAGAAACTCTCGGCATAGGCATCTTTACCAGACTCGCCAGCCTTGGCCTTGCGCAAGACACTTCCGTGGACAGGAGCTAGTGAACATCCGTTACATGCTTCATAACCGAGTCCACCTTGTTCATCTTCAACATGTTCGACATTTTCTTTCTTTGCCTTTGGAATTACGAATCTATCGTCATATTTTGCGATTGCCAACAAACGATAGAGTGAAGTTGCTGAATTTTCAGTCAATCCCACTCGATCTAGTTTTTCGGCATCGAAATCTTTACCACTAGTTATTGCACGCATGTATAGCCTCATCATTGCTAATTTATATAGTGCACTCTTGATTACTTCAGTGTTACCAACAGTTAGGAGGTTGGCTAAGTATTCTACTGGGATACGCATTTCGTTGATTGCTGGGAAAATCATATCTGGGTATTTGATTGAATTCTTACCTTCAAAATAATTCATGATTGGTGACAATGGTGGCACGTACCAAACCATCGGCATCGTACGATATTCTGGATGTAGTGGGAAGGCAATCTTTTCTTCCACGGCCATCTTATAGATCGGTGACTTCTGGGCACATCTGATGGTTTCCATATCAACACCATCTGCTTGTGCTTGAGCGATCACTTCAGGATCATTAGGATCTAGGAACAAGTCGAGTTGTCTCTCATACAGCTTAGTATCATCAGGTTCTTCGCAGGCATCGGCAACTCTATCTGCATCGTATAAGATAACGCCGATATAACGAATCCGACCTACACAAGTTTCAGAACATACTGTTGGCAATCCTTCTTCAATTCTTGGATAACAAAATGTACATTTTTCAGCTTTGTTAGTCTTCCAGTTGAAGTAAACCTTCTTATAAGGACATCCTGTCATACAGAATCTCCAACCACGACAACGTTCTTGATCAACTAGGACGATACCGTCTTCGTCACGCTTGTACATTGCACCACTAGGACATGATGCTACACAAGCTGCGTTAAGACAGTGCTCACATAATCTTGGCAAATACATCATAAAAGTCTTCTCAAAGTTACCCTTGATATCTGCTTCGATACTTTGCATGTTAGGATCTTCACCAAAGCTACGATCTGAACCAGCTAAGTCGTCATCCCAATTAGGACCATTATTCAGTTTCATGTATTCACCAGTGATCTGTGATTTAGCACGTGCTACTGGCTGATGTTTGCTTTCCTTACCAAATAATGTTTGGTAGTCGTAAGTCCATGGCTCGTAATAATCATCCAAGTTAGGCATATCTGGATTATAAAAAATCTTAGCTAGTGCCACTTTATTCAGTTTGTTACCAGCACGTAGCTCTACTTTTCCTTTACGATTTAACTTCCAGCCACCTTTATAGTGACTTTCATCTTCCCATTTTTTTGGATAACCGACACCAGGTCTAGTTTCTACGTTGTTAAACCACATGTACTCTGCACCGGGGCGATTAGTCCACGTCTGTTTGCACGTTACTGAACAAGTATGACAACCGATACATTTGTCCAAGTTCAATACCATGGAAATTTGTGCTTTAACTTTCATTCCACTTGACCTCCTTTAGTTTTCTAACATTTACGTACAAGTCTCTTTGATTACCGATTGGTCCGTAATAATTGAAGCCATAACTCAGTTGAGCATATCCACCGACCATTTGTGTTGGTTTGACATGGATCTGAGTTGGAGCATTGTGGCTTCCGCCACGGTTACCAGTGATCGTAGACAATGGTTCTTCGATCTCCATGTCCTGAGCATGATACATATACATCGTGCCATCTGGCATACGTTGACTTACTACCGCTCTGGCGGTCACGACTCCGTTTTTGTTGTATAGCTCGACCCAGTCATTATCTTTAACATCGATTTTCTTTGCATCGTCCAGACTCAACCAGACTGTCGGACCACCTCTAAATAGTGTCAACATGTATAAATTATCTTGATAAGTTGTATGAATATTCCACTTACCATGTGGTGTCAAATATCTCAAAGTAACTTCTTTATCCGCTGGCTCCACCTTAGTATCAGCAGGACCGAGTACGTGTGGTGGGAGTGTTGGCTTATAAGTTGCCAATTCCTCACCGTATTCTTGGAAAATCTCATGGTCAAGATAAAATTGTTGCCTACCAGTCAGAGTTCTGAATGGAACATTACGCTCGATATTGACAGAGAACGGTGAATACCTATCACCATTATGCTTAGCACTGGAGAAGATAGGCGTTGGAATAGATTCGCTCGGTTGTGCTGTGATATTGTCAAATGTCATTTGTTTCTCAGTCAAACCTGCTGAAATATCAGTTAATTTCTTACCAGTTATTTCTTCAGCATCTTCCCAAGCTTTCTTAGCAACATGTCCATTAGAAGCACTAGAGAGATGAAGTATTGCTTCAGCGACGTTCTTATCCTCGTCTAGTCTTGGTAGACCAGCGTTTGGACCTTCATCATAGGTTCCAATAATGTCTTTCAATTCGGCGTATTCATCGGCAACGCTATAACTGTATCCGTTGGAACCGACTTTGCCACCAGCATTGGGTCCTAATGCAATATACTTGTCATAAACTTTTGTATAATCACGTTTTACTAATGACAGACTGGGCATGGTCTTACCAGGAATCGGTTCGATCTCACCACGCTTCCAATCTTTGATCTTACCTAATGGCTGTGAGATCTCACCCATCGAATCATGTCCTAATGGTTGTGTCTTCAAGTCATACTGTGGCTCAGTCAGGTATTTTTTAGCCATGCCTTGGAACTCATAGGCGATATGCTTGAACGCTTGCCAATCACTCTGTGATTCCCACAGTGGATCAACAGCTTTGTTGAAAGGATGTATAAACGGATGCATGTCGGTACTTGACAAGTCTTCTTTTTCATACCAAGTGGCAGCAGGGAGAACGATATCAGAATAAAGTGGTGTCGTAACCATTCTGAAGTCAAAATCAACTGCGAGATCCAACTTACCAGTTACACTCTTTTCATCCCACTCCATATCTTTTGGTTTGAAATTCTCACTTTGCTTAGCTAACAAACCATTCTCAGCGCCTAATATATGCTTCATAAAATATTCTTGACCTTTACCAGATGAAGCAAATAAATTAGAACGCCAGATGAACATTGCCTTTGGTTGGTTGATATCTTCATCTGGAGCTTCGGCTGCGAAGTGCAACGAACCATCTTTTAATTCTTGAACGACTTTTTCAGAAACTTCCTTGATGTCAGTCGTGCCATATTGTTTGGTGAAGTCCAAACTATTACGGTTGAATTGAGGATAAGATGGCATCCAACCTAGCCTGATCGCCATTTGTTGATAATCAGCTGGATGCTTGAAAGTATCCTTGATCGTCTTAATTGGTGACTTCATACCTTCGTTATCTATCTCGTCATACTTCCATTGGTCACTAGCGAGATAGAAGAATGAAGTACCTTGTTGTTGACGAGCACCGCCCGGTTGCCAGTCGTTAGCGAATGAGATATTGGCCCAACCTTCTGCCGGACGAAGTTTTTCTTGTCCCACATAGTGAGCCCAGCCACCACCTTGAACACCGATACAGCCTGTCAGCATCAGCATATTGATGACCGCACGATATGTCATATCTGAATTGAACCAGTGGTTGACACCTGCACCGATGATGACCATGGACTTACCATGAGTTTCAGCCGCATTTTGTGCGAACTCTTGAGCGACTTGAACAACTAATTCTGGTTTAACACCGGTAACTTTCTCCTGCCAAGCTGGAGTGAATAAGCTTTCGGCATCGTCATATCCCTTAGCTGCATACTCGTCTACTTTTTTACGACGAATTCCGTATTGAGCCATCAAGAGGTCGAAGACTGTCGTTACTAGTTGAGTAGTACCATCTTTCAAAGTAATCTCACGACATGGTAGCGTACGTTGGAAAATTCCATTACCTTCTGAATTAAAACTAGGCATGTCAATAATCCGTTCAGCTTCACCAAGAAATGATAGCTTGGGACTGATTCCATCGAGATCAAGATTCCACTTCTTGTCTTTTTCCCATCTTTGTCCGATCGTACCATTAGGAACAACTAATTCGTCAGTCGGTTCATCGACTAAAACTGGTTTCCATTCGGCGTTTGGTGTAGTCGTATTTTCGATATCAGAAATTCTCAAGAAACGACCTGATACGACATGTTCTTGATTAGTTTCACTCTGATCTAGCATTATTACGAATGGCAAGTCCGTAAATTGTTTAACATAATTCGTAAAGTATGGCACTTGTTTGTTGTTGTAAAATTCATTCAGAATTACGTGCGTCATCCCTTGAGCCAAGGCAGCATCTGAACCTGGATGTGGTGCTAGCCAGTTATCAGAGAACTTAACATTCTCGGCATAGTCAGGACTGACTGAAACTACTTTAGTTCCCTTGTAGCGGGCTTCAACCATGAAGTGAGCATCTGGTGTTCTAGTCAATGGCACATTTGAACCCCACATGATCAAGTACTGACTGTTATACCAATCAGCTGATTCAGGGACATCAGTCTGTTCACCCCACACTTGTGGTGATGCGGGTGGTAAATCGGCATACCAATCGTAGAAGCTCAGCATTTCCCCACCGATCAGTGACATGAATCGAGCCCCTGATGAGTAACTCAACATAGACATGGCTGGAATTGGAGAGAATCCAGCGATT
The DNA here is from genome assembly GCF_057541095.1 of Companilactobacillus sp. y65-5. Taxonomy (NCBI): domain Bacteria; kingdom Bacillati; phylum Bacillota; class Bacilli; order Lactobacillales; family Lactobacillaceae; genus Companilactobacillus; species Companilactobacillus sp. y65-5. Next base: position 28,508 of record NZ_BAAJOA010000001.1, on the reverse strand, counting down.
CGATCAGGTCCGTATTTCTTGATCGTATAGATCAACATTGCCGCGATCATCTCAGTAGCGTCGCCCCATTTAACACGAATCAAACCACCATGTCCACGGGCAGACTTGTATGACTTCGTCTTCTCAGGATCAGTAACGATACTTTCCCATGCATCGATAGGATTATCATATTCATTTCGAGCATCTTCCCAGAATTTCCAGAGACGCTCACGAATATAAGGATATTTAATTCGGAGCGGACTGTACTCATACCAACTGAAACTGGCACCACGAGGACATCCACGAGGTTCATATTCAGGCATATTGGGTCCACATGAAGGATAATCAGTAGATTGGTGCTCCCAAGTAACTACACCTTGCTTAACGTAGACATTCCAACTACAAGAACCCGTACAGTTAACACCGTGTGTTGTACGAACGACCTTGTCATGTGCCCAACGTTCCTTGTATAACTTCTCCCAACGACGAGAATGTTCTTCTAGTTGGGTGAAATTACCGTTAAACTTATCAACTTTTTTAAAAAATCTAGATTTTAGCATATGCAACTCCCACCTAGTTCACTTTAATATTCCTTATAATAAATCTAGCACTTATCCTAATTGACTTCGATTAGGATTTTCCCTAACCTTTTGCATATGAGGTGAAGAAAATGGACGACAAATACGATAGATATGATAGACAACTAAAAATAAAACAGGTCGGGCCCAGTGGGCAAAGGAAGTTGGGAGATTCACACGTCTTAGTGATCGGAGTTGGTGGCTTAGGAAGTTTTGTTGCTTCTGAACTAGTCAAAGCCGGAATCGGTCAAATAACTTTGGTAGATTATGATGTTGTCGAACTGACAAATTTACATCGTCAAAATCTCTATACAGAGGCAGATGTCGGAACAGAAAAACTGATTGCGATGAAGCAGCATCTGCAAGCAACTAATAGCACTGTCATCATTAATACTCGCAATCAAAAATATTCAGCCGAATTGTTGGACGATAATTACGACTTAGTCATCGATTGTACTGATAATTTTCCAGTTAAATATCAAATCAATCATGACTGCCAGAATAAAGGTATCAAACACATCTTCGGTACTTGCGCCGCCAATCAAGGTCAAGTCATGTTCATAGATTCTGACTCAGCTTGTCTTGAATGTCTCTATCCCCAAGATAACGTAGCCCAGCTTGGTCTGAGTGCCAACATTGGAACTAATCCAATGATCGTAGCGCTGACTGGTAGCCTACAAGCATCACTCGCCATGAAATATTTGACAAGTGGCAAGTATACTGCCGGGAAATTATTGGTAATAGATAATTGGACATTTGATTTTAGAAAAATTAAAGTAAATAAGAGAAGCGACTGTCCCATAAAATAAATCGCTACTTTGAGGAGGAGATCATTAAATGATTGATTTTGGAATCATCACGGTCAGCGACACTAGAACTGAGGAAACCGACAAGTCTGGTAGTTACATTCAAGAAGCTATGACTGAGGCTGGCAATAAATTCATCAAAAAATACATCGTCAAAGACGATGCTCAACAAATAACCGACGCCTATGATCAACTATTGACAACTTCATGCAAACTGATTTTTGTAAACGGAGGCACGGGAATCGCTAGACGTGACGTCACGATCGAGACGCTAGAGCCTAGATTCATCAAGACGATCACTGGATTCGGTGAATACTTTCGTCAAATCAGTATTGAAGATATTGGCTTGAAAGCACTAGTATCAGGAGCAACGGCAGGAATCACTGACAGTGACCAAATTTGCTATTTAATGCCCGGATCGACTAATGCCTGCAAAACAGCATTGGAACGGATAATCTTACCTGATATCGATCATTTAATTAAGGAGATAACTAAATAATGTATAAACCAGTTGATAATAGAAACGCTATTAGTATTGATTCCGCTAGACAAGTGCTGGCCGACAATATCGATAGTGTGAAACTTACTACCGAAAACATCTCATCCGCCAACGCTAACCACCGAGTCATTGCCGAAAATATCACTGCTCCAAACGATTTTCCGACATTTAGACGCTCTGGATATGATGGCTTCGCCATGCTCCAAGCTGACTTAACAAACTTACCTGTCAACCTAAAAGTCGTCGGTGACATCCCTGCTGGAGCTGACTTCGATCGTCCATTGGTTGCTGGCGAAGCGGTCAGGATCATGACTGGTGGATATGTACCTGATGGAGCAGATATCGTCGTAATGCTTGAAACTACTCAAATGATCGACGAGAATACCGTCCAAATAACTGAAATCCAAAAAAAGGACAATATCACTCCTATTGGCGATTATTTCAAAAAAGGTGACGTCTTGCTTGCTAAAGATACTGAGATCAATCCCGGAGGGATTAGCTTATTGAGCGCCTTCGATATTCAAAAGATCTCTGTCTACAAAAAACCAACTATTGGAATCATCACTACCGGTTCAGAGCTCTTGCAACCAGGTGAAAAAATAACTAACGGTAAAATATTCAATAGTAACGGTCCCATGATCCGTGAATTATGTGTGGAAAATGACGCAAATGTCATCAGTTATACTCAAATCAAAGATGACCACGACGCACTCAAGTCTGCCGTTGATGATTTACTAGGGAGATGTGATGTCATAATTACAGATGGTGGCGTCTCAGTTGGTGACTTTGACATTATCGCTGACTTGGCAAAAGCTTCAGAAAAATTACTTTTCAACAAATTAGAGATGCGTCCCGGTAGTGTCACAACCGCATTTATTTATGATGGAACTTTGTTCTTTGGTTTGTCAGGTAATCCCGGTGCTTGCTTCACCGGCTTCTACCTCTACGTTGAATATGCCTTGCGCTTAATGCAACATCAGACTAGTCGCTGTCTCGAATGTACTGGCACATTGAACGCTGAATATACCAAGACCAATATGTATGACCGGATACTGAGAGGACAATATCACTTCGATGGTGATCAAATCGAAATCGGTCGAATTGGTGGCGATGCCTCAGGTAATTTGAACAACTTACAACGAGCTACCTGTATGTTTGAAATCCCTCGTGGTGATTCTATTACTCCGAAAGGCAGTAGATTACGCACATGGCTGTTACCTTTCAAATAATTGGACACAAAAAAAGTGGCAAAACGACCTTAGTTCAAAACTTTTTGACGACAGGACATCAATACCAATTCAGCGTAGTAAAGCATACCCATCTGCCAATCGACGTGGCACCCACAAACGACACTGGAAAATTCTTTTCACATTCAGATGATGTGTTGTTATTGAATAATGAACAAACCATCCATTACCAACGTAATTTGCCAACGACCAACTTGGAAAAAATTCAAGCATTACAAAATGGTCCCTTTGATTTTATTGTTATTGAAGGAATCAAAGAGTTGGATTTTCCAAAAATCGTATTACTAAAACCTGATGAATCACCAGAGGATTTTTCGGACGTTACTAATGTTAAATTATTCGTATCGATCCAAGGAAATCACGGGACAGATGTGCTCGATATTGAAAAAATGACTGACCGTGAAAAATTCATTGAAGTTTTTTTGAGGAAGATGAAAAATGACTGATAGTTTGATTTTAGCTGGCGGTAAGTCCGTCCGCTTCAAAAGTGATAAAGCTTTGGCACATTTTAATGACACCATCATTCCCAACGTGAAATATACAGCAGATTTGACATTGCCCTATGTTGATAATTGTTATATCTCGACCAATGCCAATAATGACTCCAAGATCAGTGACCTGTTCAATGACTCCAAGATAAAAGTGATCAAAGATCAACCACCAATGATCGATTGTGGTCCGTTGTCAGCACTCTGGGCGTATTTTCAATATATCAAAAACTCTGATAAACAAGCGACTTCAAATGCGGAACTGCTAGTTGTCGCAACTGACTATGTCATTGATCAGAAGGCAATCAATTTCTTGAATCAACAGGTCGGATATATCAAAATTAAGAATCTTCCCTACTACACTTGTTGTCACTTAACGATTAGTATGGATTTGTTAGAGCGACAAATACAAAATGACAATTATCGATGGCGTAGTTTGCTGAAGGCCACCGATTGTGGAGCACTTGAATATGATGGCACTTTAAAAAACATTAACTATCCGGAGGACTTAATATGAAAACTCAAAACGAAATGAGCCGTGGTGACTTCCAAAAACTAATCAGGATTTGTTTGAATGATTTGAGTATTCAACGAACCTTACTAGAAAATGAAGAACAATCACAGCGTGATGATCTACGAACATTAGAACAAGATGAAGCAATCGAGCGTCTTGAACGACGTATTATGTTAATTAAAAAAGATTATGATTTTTATAAACAATATTCTGATCCGGACTTTGAAACTTCGGAAGCGGAATATTAAATGTCAAATCTCCACCAATACGATTTGACTTAGACCATATTAAAATAGCTGAACCCGAAAGGATTCAGCCATTTTTTATAAGTTATGAAATATGTCCTGCATGTTTGTCTCGATGCCATTGATCTCATCAGCATAATCTTGTAGTGACTCTGAATATTCTGCGACTTTTTCATCTGGTTCACTAGTCTTATAACGCAATTTATGTTCTAGACTAGCCCACATATCCATCCCTACGGTTCTTATTTGAATCTCGATCGGCACGATCTGTGCCCCGTCGGATTGAAATACTGGCACGCTAGTCACCAAATGCAGGCTACGATAACCAGTCTTTTTAGGATTTTTCACGTAATCTTTCATCTTGATCAATTTGACGTCATTTTGTGCCAATAAATTTTCTTTTACGGTATAAATATCATCAATATAATTGGTGATAACTCTGATACCACCGACATCAAAAATATTGTTTTCGATACTTTCAAACTTGATCGGCAGATCTTTGCGATTTAACTTTTCCATCAGACTACCAACATCTTTCATCCTGACTTCAATGTGATGAATTGGATTGTGGTTGTGACGCACTTGATAATCTGAATCTAGATTTTCCAACTTTGTTCCAAATTCTCCTACCGCGGAATGACACAATTGATAATAATTAACTAACTTGCTTATATTCAACATTTCGTCACGCCCAAGATACAGTCCTAGTTCTCTTTTTATTTGATTGATATTGATTCTATTTTGACGCTCTAATATCATTACTCTTCTAATGCCCTCACAGTCATAAAAATATTTTTAATTAGAAACGTATACCTAAAATATAATTATACTAGTATTTCGTACCATTGACAGTAATGGTCGAACTAGATGGACTGGATAAGTCCTTAAATAATCGATGCTTTGAATCCTTACCATGTTCGATCACTGAAACATTTATTTCTTCAATTCGATTATTTTGGTCATCGTCTAGATGAGATTTTAGTCGTGTGATCGACTGTGAATCTGAACCGAATAAATTATCACTCAATTCAGCCCACGTATCACCCAAGTTATTCAAGTCCACATCCCACTCGACTTCAGCCTGACGACTCAGGTGTGACTTGGCCTTTAAGAATACAAATTCAGAACTTGAGTGGCTGTGCAAATGATAATTGACCTTACTATTAGCACGAGAGACGACCTCTACGAATAAATTAGTTTTATTTTGATAATCGCCAAAGCTAGTCAAGCTTTGTTCGATCGTTACCTCAGCATCATCTTCAACCACTACCAGTACATGGGTATTCAAAAGCAACTGTCTGGTGTCGTCTTGGATCAAGTCGATTTTTATGGGTGCAGGGACTTTTATCCCTTTTGGGATATATACAAAAACGCCGGAATTAATACAGGCCAAATGAAATGCGGAAGCCTTGTCTTCACTTGGCGCAATTACTTTGTCCATAAAATTTTTCTGTGTTAAACGAGGATGAATCCTGAATGAATTGAAAATATCAGTCACAATGATTCCTCGCTCTTCCATCACCTCTGGCAAGTCGTTTTTTATCACAGTTTGTCCAAACTGACAAATCGTATCATCAACTATCGATTCTTCTGGAAGCAATTTTTTTGATGAACGAATCCTTTGCGGAGACGTGATTTCGCCTACATTGTTATTCGCGAAACAGTGAGATTTTGGCATCGACAGCTTATTGATTTGTTTTAGCGCCTCAATTCGTCTGTCAATCAACCAATGTGGTTCACCATGATCATTAGCATCTAGTTCAAAGTCTTCTAAAAAGTCATTATTAAATTCCATTAAATAAACACCCTTTTCTAATATTCCTATTATATATAAGAAAATACTATTGTTTGATAAAAAATTCCAAAATAACAAAAAGCATCATTTTATTTTCGTTATTCTTACACAAATATTCCAAAATAAAATTAAATAAAATACTCATACACATTCGGTCGAAATCGTGGGATAATAGACCATAATAATAGTTAATCATTTCACTAACTAACAAATTATAAATTATTCACTTTTGGAATATTTGGAGGCCGATTTTTATGGAACTAATTTCTGAACATGTCAACAATCAAAACTTTGAACTATGCAATATTGAAAAACTAGATGCCCAAACTGCCCAACGCCTCCACAGTTTGGGGATTCACAATGGCAGTGAGGTGACCGTACTTAGATATTTTCCAATGCACGGTCCAGTGATCGTCAAAATTGAACAACAGCAAATTGGCATTCGCTATCAAGTCTTCAAACTACTCTGCGGAGGTCAAGGCTAATGACGACAGTTGCTCTAATGGGAAATCCCAACACGGGAAAGACGACGATATTTAATCAGATAACTGACACTTACGCATATGTTGGTAATTGGACGGGTGTTACTGTCGAAAAAAAGATGGGTAATATCAAGCACTCTGAGATCGTTGTTACTGACCTACCGGGGATTTATTCTCTGAATCCAATCACAAAAGATGAATCCGTTGCCATAAATTATTTATTAACCGACGACGCTGACATCATTTTAAACGTTACCAACGCTGGTCAACTCAAAAGAAATTTGTTACTCTCAATTGAATTATTGGAGTTCGGTAGACCGACCGTCATTGCTCTGAATATGATCGATGATCTCAAACGGTCAGGAATCTACTACGACATCGATACCCTATCCGAGCGCTTGGGATGTCATATCGAAACTACCAACGCTCGTAACAAGGACGGTATCAAGGAATTACGTGATCAACTACTGAGCATGCCTATCGATGAATTACCAGATGGATCGGCACTAGAACTAGACTATCCTTTCATGGTTCAACAAGCAATTCGTCAAGCCAGCCAAAAATTGGTCGCTGAATATGATATGAAAGCCTCCTTTGCACGTTGGGTGACGATTCAATATATCAACCAAAATAAGATCATTCGTAAATATGCCATCAAACACGATTTAAAACCTTTGATCGAACAACAAGGTTACTATGATGCACAAAACTTTGAAAACAAAATTTTCAATACTAGATTGAATTTTATCGACGAGACACTATCCGCCGCAACTAAAAATCTCGAATCTACTAGAAACGTCGAAATGACTTCAAAAATCGACAAGATCATCACTCATCCACTTTTAGGATTACCAATTTTTATCATGATCTTTTTGTTGATGTTCAAACTATCATTCGACTGGGTCGGGACACCTATTTCCGACCAATTAGATGCCTTATTGTCAGGACCGATTTCCACCTACGCGGACAAATTCTTGATCAGCGTTGGTGCAATGCCGTTCCTACGTTCACTGATCGTCGATGGAGTTATCGCTGGTGTCGGTGGAGTCTTGACCTTCGTTCCTCAGATTTTCACTTTATTTGCCTGTATATCCATCCTAGAGGATTCAGGATATATGGCACGTGCAGCCTTAGTCACTGACAGGCTCATGCAGATGATCGGTCTAAACGGAAAAGCCTTCATCCCACTGATTATTGGATTCGGCTGTAACGTTACTGGCATCATGGCAGCACGTACGATCGAACAACCCAAAGAACGTCTAATTACGACTTTGATCTCACCGTTTATGAGTTGTTCCGCACGATTGCCGATTTATAGTCTATTCGTTGCCGCATTCTTCCCCAAAAATCAAGCTCTGATCGTCTTATCGATTTATTTCTTAGGAATCGCCGTGGCTCTGACAATGGCAAAGATTTATCAAATCATTTTTAAAGTTAAAGAAAGCACTGTCTTCATCGTTGAACTTCCTAAATATCATATTCCTCGTTTAGATATTATCTGGCGTGGAACTTGGGATAAGAGTAAAGGCTTTGTTAAAAAAGCCGGAACGATCATCTTCGCTGGTACCGTGTTGATTTGGTTAATGTCTAATTTTGGACCTAGTGGTTTCGTAAGCGATATTGACAATAGTTTTTCAGCGCTACTAGGTAAGGTCTTGTTACCACTATTTGCACCAATCGGAATCACATCTTGGGAAGCAATCAGCGCCCTATTCACTGGAATCATGGCTAAAGAAGTTATCAGTTCCAGTATGATGGTTCTCTTCCACACTTCTAGTCAAACTGCCTTGATCGCAACATTCGGACAATTGTTCACACCGGTTGCCGCATACTCAATGTTAGTGTTCGTACTTCTATATGTACCGTGCTTTGCGACTATCGGAACAGTTAAATCTGAAACTGGCTCTACTAAATGGGCGATTTATACCGTAGTTTCTAGTTTAGCAATTGCGTATTTTATGTCATTCGTTATTTTCCAAGTCGGAAGTCTATTCTTTTAGTTAAGTCAGGAGGGATTGTATGTCACTTTTTATTAACATCTTAATTGCTGCAATAATTATTGGTTTAGCTGGCTATGAAATTTTCAAAGTCACACAAAAATCCAAACAAGGTAAATGCGCCGCTTGTGATTACAAATGTGAGGCCAAGTTAATGGCTGATAAATCTCGCAAGTAAGGTGTATCATTTTATACAAATTGAGGCTAACGCCTCTTTTTTTTATCCAAAAATGGATTTACTTTCCTTTTGAGCAATTCCCCTAATACTTAATCATTAATTTGCTTGATATACTTTGGATAAAGATATATTCATATTATTTACGAGGAGTTATTAAAATGGACGAATTGACTCACTTCAATGACCAAAATAGAGCTAAAATGGTTGATGTTACTGATAAAAAAGTTACTTCTAGGTTTGCTATCGCAACTGGAAAAATCAAAATGAATCATCAGACTTTGGTTCGCATCCAAGATGGAAAAATTAAAAAGGGTGACGTTTTAGCAGTGGCCCAAGTAGCCGGCATCATGGCAGCAAAGCAGACTAGTTCGTTGATACCAATGTGTCACCTCATCCCTCTAACTGGCGTCGATATAAACTTTGAAGACGATAATGAATCGACCATAACCGTCACTGCCAAAGTAAAAACCAAGCATGTTACTGGTGTCGAAATTGAAGCACTACTAGCAGTTCAAACTTCACTTTTGACGATTTATGACATGTGCAAGGCCATTGATCGAGGCATGTTATTGACCGACGTTCATCTAGTCGAAAAAGACGGCGGTAAAAGTGGTCACTTCACCTACGAATAACGCATCATCGAAGGAGGTTAATCATGATTGGACTTATTTTGAATGAACAATTATGTGATAATTCAATTGAAAAAGTTGATTTGGCAGCAAATAAACTCTTGCTACTGACCTCAAATGTAATCATTTCAGCAAATGATGATGATTATATTAATTTAGAATCTCATTTTGCGTCTAAAAAAAATATTCAAATTATTAGACATCAAACACCTTTTGAAAATTGTGGTGAACTTACAGATATATACTCCGCTAGTCATCATTACCAACCGACGACTGACTTCTTGACACTGTCGCCGAGCAATTATCATATCAGCCCTGAAGTATTGTCAGTCCTGATCGATAATCAAAATAGTTATGCTGTTACTACGAACAAAAATTTTTATTCAATCAGTCATTTTCGGATTAAATTTTCAGATTTGGTTTCCTACTTGAATTTAGAAAATTATGATTATCAGGAATTTATCACTGAAGAATTGCAGTGCTTGCCGATTACATTCGTAAAAAGTGATATTATCTAATGATATATAAAAAAATGTTTTTGAATATTCCAAAATTAAATAAAAAACCAGTGAAATCAATGTTAATAAACCTTAAAAATGTTATTATTAGGAGGAAATAAGACGTGAACCCAGATCAACAAAACAATTCGTTTGATTATCCGTTGGACTATCAAAAAATTGTTAATCAAATATTTCATCAGGAGGATTTTGATTTCGTAGGTATTGCGACTCAATCTCCGGATCCTCCGCATTCTATCAAATGGTCATTTGTTGCTGGAAATTCTAACGAGAAGTTTAGAAAGATCGTCTTACGCAGTGGTATTGGGATCGCTGGACTTGTTGTTAGAACCGGCAAACCCTTTTGGGACAATAATCTATCTGAATATGAATACTCTAGTAAAATGTACACGCCAATCGCTAGGACTGAACGACTACAAACAGCAGTTGCACTTCCAGTTGTCGGTATTAATAATCGCGTTACCGGCGTCCTATTGGCAGGCTATCGTACAAAAACTACCGTATCAAACCAAACAGCCCAAATTCTTTCCCAATATCTGTAATTACTAAATTGAGAAGGGGCTGATTTTTTTTGCTTGAAACTACACAATGGATAAATAATTATTTCGATGAATCTTCTGATGCGATTATGATTTTTAAAGATAATGAACTAATTGTTTGTAACCACACGGCCAAGAATCTACAAGAAGAATTACACCTTGATCCAAAGTATTTGCTAGAGATTGCCGACTCCTCGGTTAAACAAAAATTTTCATCGACTGACGATTGTTTCAACTGTATTATCCAAAACAAAATGAAGCAAATTTTCATCCCCGTTACACTTGCCAAAGATATGCCACATCCACTACCCTACTTTATGATTTACAATGTCATCGACAAAGACGAGCGTGTCTTCTCGTTGACATTAAAAAGTCGTGGAACGATCAATCGAATGGATCAACTGGCCCAGCAACGGAAGTTAACTCAATACGTCAACCGTGCATACGAAGAAGAGCGCAAGAGAATCTCCGAGGACTTACACGACAGCATTGCTCAAGGTGTTTATTCAGCAATCATGGGGATCCGTCGGCTCAATGATGACAAGATATCTCCGGTGGAGTTTCAAAAATTAACTGATGTCATCCAGTCGCAATTAAACGACACATTAACCGAAGTCAAACGCATGGCACTTGACGTAAGGCCGTCCGTTCTTGACAGTTTTGGTCTGTTAGCAGCCTTGAGAGTTTTAGCCAAACGGCTACAAGAAAACTCTGGCGTAACGATCGATGTCATTGGTAATGCTGATACTAGTAGCTTGTCTAGTGACATTCAGAGTGTTTTTTATCGGATTGCTCAAGAGGCGATCAATAACGCCCTGAAACACGCCAATGCTAACGAAATATCTATTTTGTTAGTCTCGCATGACCACTTTATCACCTTGGAAGTCATTGATGACGGAGATGGTTTCGACGTCCCCGCACATCAGACTTTCAATGGGCGATCACTCGGACTTATGAATATGAATGAACGCGTCAAAGCACTCAACGGAGCGTTCAACATTAAATCTAATAAAAATAAAGGAACCACTGTTACAGTCAGATTTCCAGTCGCTTGAGGGGGGACATTATGTACAAAGTATTAATTGCGGACGACCACGCCGTTGTTAGATCTGGTCTATCTTTTTTGATCAACAAGCAAAATAATTTTAAAGTTGTCGGAGAAGAAGCGAACGGGACTGATACCTACATGCGTGTCGAGCAAGGTGGTATAGATATCCTCGTGATGGATCTGAGCATGCCACCTGGTGAGAGTGGTCTGATTACCACGCAGCGAATCCACGATAAATATCCAGACGTACGGATCTTGATACTGTCCATGCACGAGGAACAAGAATATATCAATCGTGCCATCCACAATGGTGCCATGTCTTATATTCTCAAGAGTTCGCCTGATGATGAGCTACTCAAGGCCTTAAAGTCCTTATCCAATGGTCAAAATTACATCGACAAAAATATCATGATAACTAAGTCAGACGTCCAAGAAATAAATTCAGACGGCGTCGAAGTTGATTTGCAGGGATATAACGGCCTATCGAAGCGTGAGAAAGAAATTTTCCCTTTGATTGCCTTAGGATATTCTAACAAGGAGATTGCTTCTCAGATGTTTATTTCTACCAAGACTGTCGAGGCCCATAAAGCGAACATAATTCGTAAACTTGCTCTCGATACACGTGCTGACTTAGTCCGTTATGCCATCCACCATCACTTAATTGAATTTTAGAGACAAAAAAGAAGCCATTAGGCTTCTTCTTTTTTATGGCTCTTTTCATATTTAGTTCTCATAGCCGCAATTCTGATTTCTACCACTTGGTTATTATTGATGTGAGCAAATGCTAGTGCTTCGTTCATCAAGCGATTGATCTCAATACTAGATTTGTTTTCGTTGATAGCGTTTTGTGCTGCTTGTAATTTTAATCTTGGTAAATAATAAGTCACGTGATATTCAGAGCAGAGATCGATACCCATGTTAACCAATTTATTACTCAAGTCAACATCGCCCTTAGTAGCGTAGTACTCTGATGTAAAGAAAATCAGAGTTAGTATCTTCAAGTAATGATCATCCTCATCATCAGAATCCTTGACCGGCTCGTGATGATAAGATTCGATAAATTGATAAATTTTATCAAAATAAAAATCAGCTTTTTCATTTTGGTTCTCACGCGAATACATGACACCTGAACCTAGGTAGGCCAATTGAGTGTAGATGGATTGATGCTTATCATCCAAGTCATCTAGAATTTGCGAGAAATCAAATAGAATATCAACTGGTTGTTGATTAGTTAGGGCATTTAGTAAACCACGAAGGTAGTAAAATTGGGTCTTCAACGGAATAAACTCAATTTTTTCTGGTTTGATCTCTGAAAGAAGATTGATAACTTCTTGGTAGTTCTCCATCATCAACTCTTTTTCTGCGTGATTCAAGTTATCGCGAATCTTAGCCGTAGAAGTAGTTGAGTCTTGATACAAATCATCTACCATCAATCCTAATCGCGCACAGAGCTTATTTAGAATCGTCAGTGAAGGTACACGTCCGTTATTTTCAAATTTACTCAGAGTAGCCTGCGTACAAATTCCTTCGCAAAGTTTAACTTGTGATAATTTAAGTTCCTTACGTCTCTTTATGAATACATCTATATTAATTTCTCTCACGTTTAACACTCCAAAGTTTTGCCATCATTCATATATACCTAGAGATATCCGTGCGAATCGACTTGCCATGCTCAAATCCCAAGCAGGTTCCCAGACTAAATTAATATCAACAGTATCAATACCGTCGACACGTTCAGCTGCGTCGGCAATCTCATCATGTAAATAATCCCCTAAAGGACACCCCATAGTCGTTAAAGTCATTGTTACAATACATTTACTATCTATTATATCAATTTTATAGATCAATCCAAGGTTAACAATGTCGATTCCTAATTCTGGATCGATTACGTCCATTAAGGATTCCTTTACTTGATCTGCCATTTCTTCTGTTGTCATGATACATATCCGCCTTTCGGTCGTTAATTTATAATTTATCCACCAATCTGGCTCATATGTCTCCAAGTTGGTGCCTTATCAATAATGCGATCAGACTCGTCCATGGCCATCTCGTGATTCAGAGGTTTACGATCTAACGACTTCTGAATCAAACGCCTGAACTCGTCCTTGTCGGGTATAGCTTTACGAATATCTATCTCTTCGTTCCAATACAAACATGCTTTGATATAACCATCAGCTGTAACACGTAACCTATTACAGTTTTCACAAAACTTAGAACTAATCGGATGAATCAAACCAAAGCTACCTTCAAATCCTTTAATCTGATAATTATCTGATGGGCCATTACCCTTCAATTCAATCGGCGAATATTCTAGTCCGTTCTCCTCACAAATTTTAAATACATTATCAAGTCCAACATATTCTTTTTTCCAAGTTTTTTCTGAGTTACCAATTGGCATAAATTCAATAAAGCGTACGTTTACATTATTACTTCTAGTATAATTCAAAAATTCCAATACTTCATCATCATTTTGACCTTTAATTAATACAACATTTAATTTTATTTTTTTAAAGTTCAATTTAGCGGCTGTTTCGATTCCATCTAGTACTTGTTGGATATTTCCACCCCGAGTTATTTCTTTGTAGCGGTCAGGATTGAAGGTATCCAAGCTAATATTCAAACGGTCTAATCCAGCATCCTTTAACGCCTGCGCCTTCTTAGCGAGGAACAATCCATTAGTGGTGATTGAGACGTCCTCAATCCCCTCAACCGCCTTGATTCGACGGACTATTTCTACAACATCCGTTCTTAATAGTGGTTCACCACCAGTAATACGAACTTTGGAGATACCCATTTCTGAGAAATTTTGGATCATTTGCACGATTTCATCTTGTGATAAAACCTTATCAGTTGGAAAGAACGGCAACCCTTCCTTTGGCATACAATAGACGCATCTAAGATTACATCTATCAGTAATCGACAATCTCACATAATCATGAATCCTATTGTACTGATCGTATAGTTTTTCCATAAATGGTGCCTCCAATATTACATAAATACTTGTAAATTATATAATTTAATTATGGATTATTTAGCCACATAAGTGAATTGGTGAAAGCCCTAAGAAATATTTAGACAACAAAAAAGCCTGAGCGCAATTCAGGCTTAGATGATCAATTGGTATCAGCACGTGTAAATGTAACGATGGCTGTTGAAGTGATCAACAGTAACGCACCGATAATTATGTTTGTTGTAATTTGGATGGGAAAGAAAAAGTAAGAGTAAATGATCACAACTATCGGACCCAATGCCCGAACGATATTTGCCTTTCCAGCTGTAATGAACTTTAGACTCGTATAAAACAATAATAGCGATAAAAATCCATTGAAAAAAGCACCGAAGAAATTGAATGTTACTGCCTTAGCTTCAATTCCACCAAAGGTTCCCGGGATGATCAAAGCATAGACAAACAATAATATTGCTGAAACTAAATGATTATAAAATAAAACGTTCCCGGGATTATTATCTTCAACCAAATATTTGGCGATGATATTATTTATGGCATACATTAACGGATAAATAAAAGCACAAATTATTCCTAAGATACTGTCGATTTGAATACGACCTGTTGAAACAAATATTGAGCCACCAATACACATGATGATAGCCAGATAATCCCACTTTACTAATTTCTCTTTTAAAAATATATAGGATAATCCAAAGATATAGACCAAGTATATCCTAGCTATCAGAGTGACAGTAACAGGACTCAATAGCATTAAGGCGATGTATTGTAAAATCACTCCAACAGCGTTGGATAATCCTAAAGCAATCACCCACTTGTTCCTGACGATAGAAAAATCATGATACATCACAAATATCAAAATTAAATTGAAAATTGCCGCAAATACACTAGTAAATAATGCTCCAACTACTGGATTCAAGCTGACTAATGAAAACTTATTAAGAACTGGACTGATACTACTGAACAATAGTGAAATTAAATTAAGCTCAACTCCTAAAAGTTGAGCTTTTTTGGTAGTAACAGAATTCACTAAGCTATTTCCTCAACCTTGAATGGTTTACTTGCTAAATCAGCTTTAATTTCATCTATATCTAATTCTTCATTTCCAGAGATCGTCAAAGTCATCTTGTCCATATTATCTTCGAGCTTCTCAACACCTTTTGCGTCTTTGATCATTTCAGCAATGTGTTTTGGACAGTTCGCACAATGTAGTCCACTTACTAAAATTTGTTTTTCCATAATATATTCCTCCGATAGATTGATTCTATTACTATTTTATAATACTACTGCAAGAGATTAATTTAACTTAGGAATTTTACTAATTTTTAATTAACCCGAAAAAGGCTAGAATATAAGTAATATAAAATATAAGTGATAGTAATCAGAATGGAGAATTAGTTATGGCTGAAAATGTAAGCATGGAACAATCTATTTATCAATTATTAAACGACGTAAATCGCAATTACTTTACTTCCAATCGTCAGTTAAACAAACAATCAATGCTATATCAGACTATCGAAGCAGTTCAAGGTAAGAACTGGTTCAACGACCTAAAACTAGAAGAGATCACAAACTACGCACTGGCTACTGCCACTTTGAAGTCTGCCACACTTACCAAAGATGGTATAGACAAACTTAACGAACTCAAAAAAATTTACGCTGTGGAGGAAGAAAAGTAATGGATATCGATGATTTAAAGAAACAAATGAGCGGTCGCTTCGAGAATTCACCGATCCAGTCCTCCGCCTTCTACGCTGACCCAGAAGACCACCTTGATAATCAAAAAAAACTTCGAGTTACCTTAAAATCATTTACTGAAACACAAAAAATGATCACTCCCTTTGCACTACAAATTTTGTGCACACATTCAGAGATAACCTTGATGCCATTGGGACTTCTAGACTTGAATGAATTAAAGGACTGGGAGAACCAACAACGTAAGGACACTGGGATACTAGTAGGTAATCCAGATGATCGCACTGGGATGCCACTAGTCATTCAATTCCAGTCGCATGTCAAAGAGTTTTCACCTGAGAAAAAAGTTCTTGATGTCTATACTGACGATATGTTCAATCACTTCAATGACACCTTCAACGATCATATCTGGCCCACTGTAATGAAGTATCTGAATGAAAACCAGTCTATCCTCAAAGAAATCGAGAAAAAATTAGCCGATGAGCGATTAGAAGTCAAAAATCTAACATTGAAACAACTTACTCCACTCAATGAGACGGAGCTCAAAGAAAAATTAGGAGTTCCACTGAAAAAAGATCAACTTGAACACTATTCTAGCTACATTGCTGACATGAGTCAGGTCAACTCGATCATTACTTCCTCCAGTTCATTCACGAAGGAACAAATTTTAAAAGATAAATTATTCCCGCAAATGATGAATTTATCAGAGATGCGCAATACTTTTTTCTATGTACTGGACAATACTTTCAACGAGATACTTTACTTCTATATACAGGTTTATGGCGCTAAAGATGCTAAACTAAAAAAACACCTGCAGACGCTTCGCAAAAATCTAGCCACCATCATGCGTAATGACGCATGGAAAAAGTCTAACGACATCATCGAACAAGAAAAGAAATTCAACTCTCAAAAATTCTTCAGTTCAGTTTTCTTACCGATCGCAGAAAATTTGGAAGTTGAAGTCGATAAATTTAAGTAAGGAGAATCAATCACAATGGCATCACCATTTGAACAATTCGAGCATCTTAATCCCAAACTAATAAATCTTGAAGATTATATTCTCCGCTTAATCGAGCTAAATAAAGACGACATTATTTCTGAAGCCAGTGGCTTTTTAAAATCCAGCCGTTTCTTACATAGCGCCTTTTTTTATTTGTTTTCTAGCTTTGGAGAAACCGATAACCTACGCGACAACACTCTACAGTCAGCCGCAGCAGCCACGCAAATGTTTTATATTAGAAATGAAATGATGCGTCGCCATCAAGCTGGACCAGACTCTATAAAGTTGAACTTCATGGTCGAATATTTCTCTGACTTGATCGATGTGGAACTACGTAAATGTTCAGCTGATGATGAGGCACTGCAAGGTAAAATTGATGCGATTCAAGAGATTACAACTCAACAATTATTAGCTGACGAACAGATGGTCAAACCAGTTGAAGATATTGGCGAGTATATCAAACGAGTTGAAGGACGATCAGCCATTATGTTTGAGTTTGCTTGCCGTTTTGGAGCACAAGCTGCCCACGCGTCTGATATTATCGTGGAATCCGCAGGTCAAATTGGCAGAACTATCGGTATCGCCTATCAAATTAAGAGCGAAGTCCTTGATCTAGTAGGAATCAACACAACAGAAGACGAATTCGGACCACTATACATGCTCCAAAGTGGTGAATTCACACTACCAGTGATTTTTGCCATAGGTAAAAAAGGCCCAGATTTTATGAACAAGATCGCCGAAGCCGGAAAAACTGGAAATGATGCCTTAGCTGAAACAGCCGAAGAAGTCATCGATAATGGTGTCGATGCGTCACAAGTCATGGTCAAAGAATACAAAGATCAAGCTTTGTTTGACATCAATATGTTGCCAGAAATACCAGAAAAGCACGACTTACAAAAACTAGTTGAGATGTTGTTGTAATTAGATTAGATATTGCAAATCACTGGCGGGAGTTGGATATGCAAAGATCGTATCAACGATATCAGCATGTGTGAGATGGTTATTGATAGCAAGTGTTAGATAATTAATGACCTCATCAGCTTCATTACTCAACAATGTAGCGCCAACTATTTGCTTGTTCTTATCAAAGACAACCTTTGCCTTTGCCACTGGCTCATTAGTACGATAATAAGTAAACCATTTTGTCAAATCCTGATCGACTACGTGATAGTCATCAGGGTTTTTTTCTGCCTCAATAGGGTCGATTCCCACCTTGGCTAATTCCGGAGAACCATAGACTAGTGTAGGTATAACTGGGTAACTAATATCTCGATTCAACTTGCCATTGATAATATTAGCAACATATCTAGCATCAAAACCTGCGACTGGTGTCAGCTTAGGTTCCTTTTTATCTACGACGTCGCCAATAGCATAGATATTTTGATTAGTTGTTTGCAATCTACCATTGGTTTTGACACCCTTCTTCGAGAATTCTACTCCTGCCTTGTCCAAGTCCAAATTATCGACATTGGGCACGCGGCCGGTAGCACCAACGATCAAATCACTTACGATATTATAATCTCCAGCGTCTAGAACATACTGTTCACCAAATTTAGCAATCGACTTTGTTTCAATATCAAAATGAAATTTGATTCCACGATTCCGCAATTGCTCGACTAATTCATCCACGTAACTAGCATCAAATTCTTTTAAAGGACGTTGATTATGATGAACAATATGGACTTCTGCCCCAGTTGCACTCGCAATAGTCGCAAGTTCGAATGCGATGTATCCTGCGCCAATAAAAGTTATTTTCTTTGGCATTGTTTTTAGATTCATAAAATCAGTGCTCGTCAGTAAATATTCATTACCTTTGACATTTAACTTACTTGGACGCTGTCCTGTCGCAATAACGAACTTATCTGCTTGATATACTTCATCATTCACGGTTAACTGATTCTCAGAAATAAACTTTGGACTACCATCGATTGCAGTGATACCTGCGGCGACCAAGCCATTACGACTACCCTCTGGAACTTTGTCAGTATACGTGTCTTTAAATGCTTCCAGCTCTGACCACCGGACAAAGGGAACTTCACCAAATCCTTTTCCCTTCAATTGAACAGCTCTATCTCGTGCTTGCACACCACTGAGCAACATTTTTTTAGGATCGCAACCACGATTGGGACAAGTTCCACCCCATTGGTAATTTTCGATCACTGCTACTCTTTTTTGGGCACTATTAAGCCCGTAAGCCGCCGCCAAACCAGCTGGTCCACCGCCGATAACTATTGCATCAAATTGTTTCATATACTATCTACCTCCAAAGATAAAAAAATAGACTCCATAATATTTCTATTATAGGAGTCTATTTATTTTTTCTTTAGTTATTTGCTTAGTCGTCTGATTTACCTTTGTTCAAGTTAAGTACTGACATGAATGCTTCTTGTGGGATCGAAACCTTTCCCACTTCTTTCATTCGTTTCTTACCAGCTTTTTGTTTATTCAGAAGTTTGTCACGACGTGTGCGATCTCCACCGTATAACTTAGCTGTAACATCTTTACGGTAGGCTTTCACCGTGGCACGTGCCACAACCTTGTTACCGATAGCAGCCTGAACTGGGATTTCAAACATCTGACGTGGGATTACTTCCTTCAATCTAGATACGATATCACGTCCTCGTTGATAAGCAAAATCCTTATGAACGATGAAACTCAAGGCATCGACCGGTTCACCATTGAGTAGGATATCCATCTTAACTAGATTACTTGGCTCGTATTCTTCAACCCGATAATCCAATGACGCGTAACCTTTAGTATTAGATTTCAAGTCATCAAAGAAGTCAAAAATGATTTCGAGAAGTGGTAACTTATAAATCACGTTAACTCGATACTTATCAAGATAATCCATCGTAACAAATTGACCACGCTTGCGTTGACACAATTCCATTACAGGACCCACATAGTCCTCAGGTACCATGATCTCAGCTCGAACATAGGGTTCACGAACCTCTTGAATCTCCGAAGCATCTGGTAACTCTGCTGGATTATCAACGACGATATTCTCACCCGAAGTCGTCGTCACGTGATAATCTACTGACGGTGAAGTGATAATCAGGTCAAGATCAAATTCACGTTCGAGACGCTCTTGGACAACGTCCATGTGAAGTAATCCTAAGAATCCTACACGGAATCCAAAACCTAACGCTTGAGAAGTCTCAGGTTCGTATTCCAATGCGGCATCATTGAGTTTTAGTTTTTCTAGAGCCTCATGCAAGTCCTCATACTTACCATTGTCAACAGGATACATACCAGCATAAACCATAGGTGTACTCTGGCGATAGCCTGTTAGTGCTTCATCAGTCGGATCGTCAGCTAAGGTCACCGTGTCACCGACTTGAGTATCAACAACTGACTTGATACTTGCCGTAATATAGCCAACATCACCAGCCATCAAATAGTCACGAGAAACTGCCTTAGGCGACATAACACCGACATCAGTCACCTCAAACTTCTTCTTGTTACTCATCAATTCAATCGTGTCTCCGACCTTGACCAATCCTTCACGGACACGGACGTTGAGGACAACGCCTCGATAGCTGTCATATACTGAATCGAAGATCAAAGCCTTGAGAGGCTTATCGATATCACCTTCTGGAGCGGGTACATCACTGACGATCCGTTCCAATAACTCATCGATACCTAAACCAGTTTTAGCACTAGTCATAATGGCATTAGATGCATCGATACCAATCATCTCTTCGATTTCTTCTTGAACCTTTTCAGGTTGAGCTGAAGGAAGATCGACTTTGTTGATAACTGGTACGATTTCCAAGTCATTATCGATTGCTAAATAAGAATTAGCTAATGTCTGAGCTTCAACACCTTGAGCAGCGTCAACAACTAACAAGGCACCCTCACAGGCAGCCAATGATCTAGAAACTTCATACGAGAAGTCTACGTGTCCCGGTGTGTCGATTAGATGAAAAATATATTCTTTGCCATCATTGGCCGTATATTCCAACTCAACAGCATTCAGTTTGATCGTAATACCACGTTCACGTTCAAGATCAAGATCATCAAGGATTTGAGCCTTCATGTCACGTTTTGATACGGTATGTGTTTTTTCCAAAATACGATCGGCAATTGTTGATTTACCATGATCGATGTGCGCTACGATAGAAAAATTACGAATTCTTTTTTGTCGTTCTTTTAATTTATCGAGATCCAGATTCATAAATATTTCCCTTCTATCAATTATTTATCATATATGAATTAATTCTCATCTTATCTATTTTACACTAATTATTGTAATACCACCATCATAGATAAGTTACCAAAATATATCAAAAAAGTCGCAACCATAAATTGCGACTTTTTAAATTTAACCATTAAAAGCATCTTTTAATTTATTGAAAAAGTTACTATCTTTTTCTTTGACTTTATCTCCGCCTGCTTCCGCAAACTTCTTTAGAGCATCCCTTTGTTCACCAGACATCTTGCGTGGAGTAACAATATTAACGGTTACTTTTTGATCACCGATATTCTTACTATTGAGTACTGGAGCACCTTTACCACGTAATCTGAATGACGTACCAGTCTGTGTACCACTTGGCACAGTCAACTTAACTGGTCCGTGAACAGTATTGACTTGAATCTCGTCACCCAACGCTGCTTGAGGGAAACTGATATTCACTGATGAATAAATTGTCGCACCATCACGTTGAAATTCTTTACTTGCTGAAACGTGGAAGACGATATATAGATCACCGTAAGGACCACCGTTCTCACCAGCTTCACCTTGACCATCTAAGCGCATTTGTTGACCATCTTCAACACCTGCAGGAACGGTAACTTTAAGAGTATGTTTTTCGTTAACCTTACCCTTACCATGGCAAATATTGCACTTTTCTCTGATTTCTTTACCAGTACCACCACAGACGTCACAGACAACTCTTGTACGCATACGGCCAAGTGGAGTTTGACGATCTACTTCAACATAACCTGAACCGTGACACTTAGAACATGTTTCAGGATGAGTACCAGGTTTTGCCCCACTACCATCACAAGTCTTACAGATTTCTTCACGATCATAAGAAATATCAGTCTTCTTACCAAAGACACCTTCTTCGAAGGTTAAATCCATACGATATTGTAAATCTGAGCCTTGTCTTGGCGCGTTAGGACTTTGTCGTGCAGTACCACCACCGAAGAATTGACTAAAGATATCTTCGAAGCCGCCAAATTGTTCACCGCCAGCTCCACCACCGAATCCGCCGAAACCTTGACCGTTATTCATGCCGGCTGATCCGTATTGATCATAAGCAGCACGTTTTTGAGGGTCCTTTAAGGTCTCATAAGCATCGTTTATCTCTTTGAACTTATCTTCAGCACCGGGATCCTTGTTGATATCTGGATGATACTTCTTAGAAAGTTTACGGAAAGCTTTTTTAATTTCATCTTCAGATGCGTTTTTATCAACGCCTAAAGTTTCATATGGATCTCTATCTGCCATTTAAAAATCACCCTTGTGTCGACCTGGACTTAATTGTCCGATTTTATCTTTTATGCTCAAAAGAGCAGTTGTTAATACTATACCATTGTTGGTGTAGTAATTAAAATGACTGCTCTTTATCACGAATTAATATTTATTATTTCTTGTCTTTATCAGGATCTACTTCTTCGAAGTCTCCATCAACTGTACCATCGTCAGACTTCTTACCATCTGTAGAATTGTCAGCACCGGTTGCACCAGCATCACCGCCAGCTTGTTCAGCACCTTGAGCTTGTTGATATAGTTTTACAGAAAGATCTTGAACGATCTTATTTAAGTCGTCACGTTTCTTCTTCATGTCTTCAATATCGCCAGAGTCTTGAGCTTTCTTCAAAGCATCACGAGCGTCTTCAGCCTTCTTGATTTCATCGTCAGAAACTTTACCCTTGATATCCTTAAGAGTCTTGTCAGTAGCAAATAATGCTTGTTCAACATCATTTCTAACGTCTACTTCTTCTTTACGTTTAGTATCTTCAGCTTCGTTTTCCTTGGCTTCTTTCATCATTTGATCGATTTCATCATCACTCAAACCTGATGAACTCTTGATAGTAATCTTTTGTTCCTTATTAGTACCAAGGTCTTTAGCGGAAACATTTACGATACCATTCTTATCGATATCAAACTTAACTTCGATCTGAGGTACACCACGTGGTGCAGCAGGAATATCTGTCAATTGGAAACGACCTAATGTCTTGTTGTCTGCAGCCATTGGACGTTCACCTTGTAGGACATGGATATCAACAGCGCTTTGATTGTCAGCAGCAGTTGAGAATGTTTGTGACTTGCTTGTTGGGATAGTAGTATTTCTATCGATCAACTTAGTGAACACGCCACCCATTGTTTCGATACCTAATGAAAGTGGTGTAACGTCAAGTAGAACAACGTCTTTAACATCACCAGAGATAACACCACCTTGAATTGCAGCACCAAGTGCAACAGCTTCGTCAGGGTTGATTGAATGATCTGGTGTCTTACCAGTCCATTTTTCAACAGCATCTTGAACAGCTGGTGTACGAGTTGAACCACCATTTAAGATGACCTTGTCAAGCTCACCGATTGACAATCCAGCATCCTTCAAAGCATTGTCAACTGGGATCTTTGTCTTTTCAACTAGATCAGCTGTCAATTCATCAAACTTAGCACGTGTCAATGTTTCTTCCATGTGAAGTGGACCATTAGCACCTGATGAAATAAATGGAAGACTGATTGATGTTTGTGTAACACCTGATAAGTCTTTCTTAGCTTTTTCAGCAGCATCCTTTAGTCTTTGTAGAGCCATCTTATCTTGTGATAAGTCAACGCCATTCTTGTTCTTGAATTGTTCTACTAACCAATCAATAACCTTTTGGTCGAAGTCATCTCCACCTAGATGTGTATCACCATTTGTTGATAGAACTTCGAAAACACCATCACCTAATTCAAGGATAGAAACATCGAATGTACCACCACCAAGGTCATAAACAAGGATTTTTTCATCACCCTTATCGTTGTCAAGACCGTATGCTAATGCGGAAGCTGTTGGTTCGTTAACGATACGTTGAACGTTTAAACCAGCAATCTTACCAGCATCCTTAGTAGCTTGTCTTTGTGAATCATTGAAGTATGCAGGAACAGTGATAACTGCGTCTGTAACTGGTTCGCCAAGATAGTCTTCTGAGAACTTCTTGATGTGTTGCAAGATCATAGCTGAAATTTCTTGTGGTGTATATGATTTGCCAGCGACTGTCTCTTTGTATCCTGCTTCACCCATATGTCTCTTGATTGATGAAACTGTGTCAGGGTTTGTGATTGCTTGTCTCTTTGCAACTTCACCAACTTGAATTTCACCATCTTTAAAAGCAACAACAGAAGGAGTAGTTCTTGCACCTTCAGGGTTAGCAATAATCTTTGGTGATCCACCTTCAAGTACAGCAACTGCTGAGTTAGTTGTACCTAAATCAATACCAATAACTTTTGACATAAATATAAACCTCTTTTGATTTTTTAATTATTTAATTAATTTGTTATCTAAATCTATTGTGCTACGACGACCATGGCTGGACGAAGAACACGATCTTCTAGTTTGTAACCTTTTTGAAGCACTTGAACAACGGTATCCTTAGCATGATCATCATCAGCTGGGACAGTTTGTACAGCTTGACTGTCTGTTGGATCGAACTTTTCACCAGCATTGTCAATAATCGTTACACGATTATCAGTCAAAGCCTTGACCATGTGTTGTTGAACCATTTCGATACCCTTCTTCAGCTGTTTGCCAGCATCATCGCTAACTTCAACTGCCAAAGCTCGTTCTAAGTTATCAAGAACTGGAAGAATTTCGGTAGCCAACTTTTGACCGTCATATTTGAGTAGGCCAGCCACTTCCTTCTTATGACGATTATTCATATTTTGAATTTCAGCTTGGCTTCTCAAAAACTTATCTTCTAGTTCTGAATTTTTAGCCTCAAGATCCTTTATTTTTGCATCTTTAGGATCAACTTTGGTTACTTTTTCAGCATCCTTCTTTTCGACTTTGGCATCTGCCTTTGGCTTCTCCTCAGTCTTAGGTGCCTCTTTAGTTTGTTCGCTAGAAGCTTTTACATCTTCTTGTTTCTCTTTATCTGCCATTACTTCCTCCTAAATATCAAGAATCATCATACCTTGAATAATAATCAATCAGACGTTTGGCAAGTTCTTGTCTGAACTCACCTAACAAGCCTATCAATTGTGAATAATGCATCGTCGTTGGACCTAACAATGCGATTACTCCCTTACCATGATGTCCAACATCATAGTTTGCTGTAATAATACTATAATTCTTCAGTGCGTCTGAACCTAACTCACTACCTAAACGAACTCTGATTCCATCATTGGAATCGCATGGATCAAGTAATTTTTTCAAATCTGTACTTTGATTAATAATTGAGAACAACGATTGAACTTCTGATAGATCTTCATTATTTGCATAATTCAACAGGTTCAATTGACCGTCAACAAAATATTTTTCTGAGCCAGCTTTTTTGAACAACTGATCTATCATATCGATCAATCCATTGTTTGAATACATATACTCAGACAAAATAGCAGGTATATCATCATGTAGCATTCGTAATACCTTAGGTAAAGGTTGACCGACTAATTTGTCATTAACTACTCTTACGATTTTTTCAATTAATTCTGTATCAAAGTTTTCATCAATTGTATAAATATTACTTTCGACGTTATTATCGCTAGTTACGATTATTGCCATTATTTGACGTGCATTCAATGGTACTATCCTGAATCCCGTCAATCGAACTGTACTGCTCTCTGGACCTAATGTAATTGCGGTATAACTAGTTAAATGAGATAAGATCTTAGCCGACTGCTCAATGATATCATCGATTTGATGATACGTTTGACCAAAATCCTCGTCGATTCTCTTTGCGATATCTTGCGGTACGGTAGTTGGTTGTACCAAATTATCTAGATAATAACGATATCCCATTGCTGAAGGGATACGACCAGAAGAAAGATGTGTCTTCTCCAAATAGCCTATCTCCTCAAGTACAGCCATTTCATTTCTAATGGTTGCCGAACTGACATTAAATGGCAATGCGTTCATCAATGTTTTTGAACCAACCGGCTGGCCGGTATCTGTGAAAATGCGCACGACTTCTCTCAAGATTGCATCTTGACGTTCCGATAACATTCTACCGTCCTCCTTTTAGCACTATTCATATTGGAGTGCTAACAATGTAAAATATAACAATCTATACTAATAGTGTCAAGTATTGAAACTCATAAATTTCGATTTCAGACAAAGAAAATAGCAGGTCTTTTGAACCCACTATTGTTTATGATTTTTAAAATATTCCAATGCATCTATTTTGTCCTGATGAAGCTGATCAACTAATCCTTGTGCTCCGTCAAATTTAACTTCTCCACGCAAATAGTGCACCCATTCGACTCTGACATCCTTACCATAAATATCTTGATCGAAATCAAAAATATTACATTCGATCGTCACACCGGTATCTTCCTTGAACGTCACATTATAGCCAACTGACGTCATTGAGGGATACCACTCGCCATCAATCTCTATACGAGTGATATAAACACCGATAGAAGGCTTTAATTGTTCTTTGCTAGTAACTACATTAGCAGTCGGATAACCAAGCGTACGCCCACGCTGAAGGCCATGTACAACATGTCCTTGGTTTTGATACGTATAGCCTAAGTATTTATTGGCAACATCTACTCGATCTGTCAGCACTAATTTCTTTATCGTACTGGAACCGATCTTTTTCCCATCGATAGTTTGTTCAGGTACAGTTACTACTTCAAAGCGACCATTTGCATATTTTGGCAACGTCTGCATGTTGGCTACGTCCTTTTTGCCATAAGTATAATCGAATCCTGCCACAATATATCTGGCTCTCATTCGTACCATGTAATCATCAACGAAGTCTTGCGGTGCTAAACTAGCAAAATCGGAAGTGAATTCAATAAAATATAAATAATCTACATCTAATTCTGAAATCAATTCTGCTTTGCGACTGACTGTTGAAATATATTTATAATTTTCTTCATGTTGATATATTTCTCGTGGTGAACGATCAAAGGTCATCAATACCGATTTCAGATTCTTCTCGTGTGCCAACTCTACTCCACGTTGAATAACTTTTTTGTGACCGAGATGAACCCCATCAAAAAAGCCCATTATCATAACAACATCTGAGCTAGGTATTTGATTATCTTTCAACGGATGCTTAATATTTACAATTTCCATCAGTTCATCCCCTTAATCGTTATTCAATAACATCGTTTCTGGAATCCAAAGTTGTCGTTCAGCATTGAACTTATAAATCGCCTTTGTGACTTGATTCCTTGTCACTCTCATGACACTGTCAGTGTCATAACCTGATAGGTCTAAAAAACCACCATGTAGCACGCGAACTTCCCATTCCTCATCAGTTAATTCGTGTGCCTGAATATTAGCTAGCACTTCATCAGTCGTACGTAAAAATCCATAATTACCTTCAGCTACCATACGTTCGATATCTGCCAACTTGTAAGTTTGATCGATACTAAAACCTGCGCTCTTAGTCCTAGTTAATTCGGACATAAATGAAGGCACTCCCAATAAAGCACCAAATTCAACCGCTAAAGTTCTGACATAGGTACCTTTAGAACATTTTACATGAAATTTGAGCTTTTGTTGGCCAGATTCGCTATCGAATCGTGGTTCACCCATCATGTAGAAATCGTAAATATGAATGTGTCTTTCTGGGCGTTCAACTTCAAGACCTGCTCGAGCGTATTCGTACAGTTTTTTTCCATTGACTCTTACAGCAGAATACATGGGTGGGATTTGAGTAAGATCCCCAATCATCTTCTGAAAGTTATTTTTAAGTTCGTCATTTGAAAATGCGGCTGTCAGTTTAACTTCTTTGACAGTATCACCTTCACGATCTTCGGTAGTCGTTGAGCGACCCAATGTTATCTCCCCCTCATACTCCTTAGGAGTTCCTGTCAACCGATTGACTAACTTCGTCGATTGACCGACACAAATTGGCAACACTCCATCCACTAATGGATCCAGTGTACCCGTATGACCGATTTTTCTTGTATGTAAAATCTTTCTTAGTTTATATACATAATCAGAACTTGTCATCCCAATTTCTTTGTTTAGTGGAATTACTCCGTTCATTGCTATCTTCCGATCTATTAATAATATTTGTTTAATTAAAAATTGAGGCAAAAATCTCCTGATCTTAATCAGGTAGATGAATGCTTGATAATTAACGCCGTGAGGCGTTTTTTGATTCTCGATATAATGTTCTACAACATC